>NZ_JASMRU010000040.1 GCF_030462585.1 Pseudomonas sp. CAN1
CCACGCGGATCACCGCCCAGCAGCAGTTTTTCCTCGACCACCGTCACACGAAGGTCCTGGCGTCATTCCCAGCGCTGCCGCCGACCACGCCAGCGCACCCTGGCAGCTGGGCGGCTGCACCTTCCTGCCGTTGCCGCGCGGTCAACTGCTGGCGACCCGTTACGAACAGGGGCGCGGCGTGCTGGTGCTGTATGACGGGCGCGGCGGCGAACGCCGGCTGGCACCGGAGTACAGCCGCTTCCGCGCGCTGGCGGCGGATGAGCGGCATTTCTACTGCATCGCCGCCGCGCCGGATCGCCTGCCGACGTTGCTGGCGATCCGCCGGGTAGACGGCTCTACCCAGGTGCTGGCTGGCGGTGAACGGCCGTTGCCGGAGGCCGAACTGTCCCGTGGCGAGGCCTTCCATTACCCGGTGGGCGAGGACGAATGCGGGCATGGCTTCTTCTATCCACCCCACGGCACGCAGAGCGCGCCGCCGCTGGTGGTGTTCCTGCATGGCGGGCCGACCTCGGCGTGCTACCCGGTGTTCGATGGGCGCATCCAGTTCTGGACGCGCCGGGGCTTCGCCGTGGCGGATATCAACTATCGCGGCAGCAGCGGCTACGGCCGCGCCTATCGCGAGCGCCTGCACCTGGGCTGGGGCCAGGTGGAGGTGGAGGACATCGGTGCGGCGCTGGACTGCCTTGCCAAGGCCGGGCGCATCGACCGCCAGCGCGTGTTCGTGCGCGGCGCCAGTGCCGGTGGCTACAGCGCGCTGATGGCCCTGGCGCGGCTGCCGGGCCTGCGCGGCGGCGCCAGCCTGTATGGCGTCAGCGACCCGCAGGCGCTGGCGCGAGTCACCCACAAGTTCGAGGCGGACTACCTGGACTGGTTGATCGGCGACCCGCAACAGGACACCGAACGCTATCGCGAGCGCACACCGGTGCTGCTCGCCGAGCACATTCGCGCGCCGATGATCTTCTTCCAGGGCGAGCTGGATGCGGTGGTGGTGCCGGCGCAGACCGACGCCATGGTCGACAGCCTGCGCCAGCGCGGCGTGCCGGTGGAGGTTCACCGCTACGCCGGGGAGCGCCACGGCTTCCGTCAGGCCGCCAACCTGGCCCACGCGCTGGAGGCGGAATGGCGCTTTTACCAGGCGCTGCTGGCGGGCTGATTTCCGCCGGGGCAGGCTGTCTGAACCGTCTGCCAAGGTCGCATTGCAATACCTGACGGATGCAGTAGGCTGCCGGAAATATCCCATAACAATAACGACAGAGCCCACGATGCCTCACGAGCTCAGCCAACTGCGCAAGTTCGTCTCGCCAGAGATCATTTTCGGTGCCGGATGCCGGCACAATGTCGCCAATTACGTGAAAACCTTCGGCGCCCGCAAGGTGCTGGTGGTGTCGGACCCTGGTGTAGTCGCCGCCGGCTGGGTCGCCGATATCGAAGCCAGCCTGGCCGCCCAGGACATTGCCTTCTGCCGCTATACCGATGTGTCACCCAACCCGCGCGTGGAAGAAGTCATGCGCGGCGCCGACGTCTACCGAAGCGAGGGCTGCAACGTGATAGTCGCGGTTGGCGGCGGCAGCCCGATGGATTGCGCCAAGGGCATCGGCATCGTCGCCGCCCATGGCCGCAACATCCTCGAATTCGAGGGTGTCGACACCCTGCGCGTGCCCAGCCCGCCGCTGATCCTGATTCCCACCACCGCCGGCACCTCGGCGGACGTCTCGCAGTTCGTGATCATCTCCAACCAGGACGAGCGGATGAAGTTCTCCATCGTCAGCAAGGCGGTGGTGCCCGACGTGTCGCTGATCGACCCGGAAACCACCCTGACCATGGACCCGTTCCTTTCCGCCTGCACCGGTATCGACGCCCTGGTGCACGCCATCGAGGCCTTCGTGTCCACCGGCAACGGCCCGCTCACCGACCCCCACGCGCTGGAGGCCATGCGGCTGATCAACGGCAATCTGGTGCAGATGATCGCCAACCCGGCGGACATCGCCCTGCGCGAGAAGATCATGCTCGGCAGCATGCAGGCGGGTCTGGCGTTCTCCAACGCAATCCTCGGCGCGGTTCACGCCATGTCCCACAGCCTGGGTGGCTACCTCGACCTGCCACACGGGCTGTGCAACGCGGTGCTGGTGGAGCACGTGGTGGCTTTCAACTACAGCGCCGCGCCAGAGCGCTTCAAGGTGATCGCCGAGACCTTCGGCATCGATTGCCGTGGCATGACCCACGCGCAGATCCGCCAGCGCCTGGTGGAGCACCTGATCGCCCTGAAGAACGCTGTCGGCTTCCACGAGAGCCTCGGCCTGCACGGCGTCGGCAGTTCGGACATTCCGTTCCTCTCGCGCCACGCCATGCAGGACCCGTGCATCCTCACCAACCCTCGCGAATCCAGCCTGCGCGATGTCGAGGTGGTGTATGGCGAGGCCCTCTGACGAGCAGCAGCAACAGGCCCTGGCCGGGCTGCTGGGTCTCGGCAGCCATTCTGCGCGCAAGAGCCATTACCCCGAGCTGGTGGCACGGCTGGATGAGCTGGAAACCGAGCGCAACCGCTATAAATGGCTGTTCGAGCATGCCGTCCACGGCATCTTCCAGGCCAGCCTGAGCCACGGCCTGCGCGCCGCCAACCCGGCGCTGGCGCGGATGCTCGGCTACGACGACCCGCAGCAGGTGCTGTTCAACCTGCAGGACATGGCCAGCCAGCTGTTCGTCGGCGGCGAGACGGAGATGCTGCGCATCCGCGCGCTGCTGCGCGAGCGCGACGGCCTGTTCGGCTACGAGACGCGCCTGCGCCGCCGCGACGGCAGCCATGTCATCGTGCTGATGAACCTGCTGATCAAGCCCGACGAAGACGGGCTGGTGGAAGGCTTCGTCGCCGACATCACCGAGCGCGTCCAGGCCCAGCAGCGCCTGCAGAGCCTCAACGAGGAGCTGGAGCAGCGCGTCGCCGCGCGTACCCGCGAGCTGGAGGGTTTGAACCAGCAACTGCGCGAGGCCCGTGACGCCGCCGAGGCTGCCAACAACAGCAAGGACAAGTACCTCGCCGCCGCCAGCCACGACCTGCTGCAACCGCTGAATGCCGCTCGCCTGCTGGTTTCCACCCTGCGCGAGCGCAAGCTGCCGAATGCCGAGCAGGTGCTGGTGGAGCGTACGCACCAGGCGCTGGAAGGCGCCGAGGACCTGCTCACCGACCTGCTGGAAATCGCCCGCCTGGACCAGAGCGCAATCCGCCCGGACCTGGATGTGCACCCGCTGGACGACCTGCTCGGCCCGCTGGTCTCGGAGTTCGATGAAGTGGCCCGCGCCGCCGGGCTACGCCTGCGCTCACGGATTCCGGCGCTGGCGGTGCGCACCGATCACCGCCTGCTGACGCGCATCCTGCGCAACTTCCTCAGCAACGCCTGCCGCTACACCGAACGCGGCAGCGTGATGCTCGCTGCGCGCAGGCGTGGCGACAGCGTGCGATTGGAGGTCTGGGATACCGGGCGGGGAATTCCGACGGACCAGCTGCAGGCGATCTTCCTCGAATTCAACCAGCTCGATGCCGGCCGCGCGGCGGACCGCCGCGGTGTCGGGCTCGGGCTGGCGATCGTCGACCGCATCGCCGGCATCCTCGGCTGCCGGGTGCAGGTGCGTTCGGTGCCGGGGCGTGGCTCGGTGTTTGCCATCGAGGTACCGCTGGTGCGCGACCTGCCGCAGCCCGGCCCGGTAGAGAGCGGCCCGCGCCCGGTCACCGGTGATCCATTGCCCGGCCGGCGTCTGCTGGTGATCGACAACGAGGAGGCGATCCTGGTCAGCATGGCCGCGCTGCTTGGGCAGTGGGGTTGCGAGGTGCTGGTGGCGACGAGTTACGAGGAGGCGCTGAAGACGCTGGATGGCAAGGCGCCGGAAGTGATCCTCGCCGACTACCACCTCGACCACGGCCGCACCGGCTGCGAGGCGGTGCGGGGGTTGCGCGAACATTTCCGTCGCGAATTGCCGGCGGTGATGATCACCGCCGACCGCAGCGACGATTGCCGTCGCGCACTGCAGCGGCTGGGGATGCCGCTGCTGAACAAGCCGGTGAAACCGGGCAAGCTGCGTGCCGCACTGAGCCTGCTGCTGAGTCAGTAAGGGGCGGAATCAGCCGTCCTTGCGGCCGAGCATGCCGTTGACCTTGTCGCGCAGGGCGTCGATGGAGAACGGCTTGGCGATCATCGACATGCGCGTGGCCAGCTCGCTGCCGTCAATGTGGACGATCTCGGCAAAGCCGGTGGCGAACAGGATCGGCAGCTGCGGCCGGGCTTCGCGCGCGGCCACCGCCAGTTCCTCGCCGTTCATGCCCGGCAGGCCGACGTCGGTGAGCAGCAGGTCGATGCGGGCGTCGCCCTGCAGGATCGGCAGCGCCTCTTCGGCATCCTCGGCCTGCAGCACCTGGTAGCCGATTTCCTCCAGGACTTCCACGGTGAGCATGCGCACCAGGTCGTTGTCCTCGACGACGAGGACGCACAGCTGTTGCCGGGCCGGTTCATTGGGGGGCGTAGGGGCGTCGGGAATGCTGACCACTGAGTTGCCTCTCGGGAAATAGAGTGTGACGCAGGTGCCCTGGCCGGGCTCGCTGCGCAGGTGGATGTGCCCGCCGGATTGTTTGATGAAGCCGTAGACCATCGACAGGCCCAGCCCGCTGTTGGGGCCGATGCCCTTGGTGGTGAAGAAGGGGTCGAAGACGTGGGCCAGGGTCGCCTCGCTCATGCCCTGGCCGCTGTCCTGCAGGGTAAGGGCGAGATAGTCGCCGGCCGGCAGGTCGCGCTCGCCGCTGACGATCTCCTGGCGCTGCAGGCCGATCTCCAGGCGGCCGCCGCCGGGCATGGCGTCACGGGCGTTCTCCACCAGGTGGAGCAGCGCCTTGTGCAGCTGGTCGCGGTCGGTCAGCACGCTCTGTGTATCAATCAGAGTCAGGGTCAGGCTGACCTCGGGGCCGGCGTGTTCGACCAGTTCGTCCTGCCACTCGCGCAGCTGCGGGCCGAGGTCCACCGGGTGCATGGCCAGCGCCTGGCGCCGGGCGAAGGCGAGCAGGTTGTGGGTCAGCTCGGCGGCGCGCTCGGTGGCCTGGGTGGCGGCATGCAGGATGTGGCTCAGTTCGGGCTGGGCGTTGGCCGGCGCGCGGCGGGTGATCAGGTCGAGGCTGAAGCGGATGCTCGACAGCAGGTTGTTGAAGTCGTGGGCGATGCCGCCGGTGAGCTGGCCGACGGCCTCCATGCGCTGGGCGTTGAGCAGGGCGGTGTGCGCTTCTTCCAGCAACTCGACGCCGCGCTTCTGTGCGGTGACGTCGCGGCCGCAGCCATAGATCACGCCGTTCTCTTCGGTGGCGTGCCAGGAAATCCAGCGGTAGCTGCCATCGGCGTGGCGCATGCGGTTCTCGAAGTGCTGCAGGCGCTCGCCCTGGGCCAGTGCCGCGCGGCCGTCGACGCTGGCGGCGAGGTCGTCGGGGTGCACCAGCTCTTCGCTGTTCAGGCCGTCCAGTTGGTCCTCGCTCCAGCCGAGGAGGCTGGTCCAGGCCGGGTTGACGCTGCGCAGCCGGCCGTCGTGGTCGAGCACGCAGAACAGGTCCTGGCTGACGGCCCAGACGCGGTCGCGCTCCTGGGTGCGCTGGCGCATTTCTTCCTGCACCGCCTCGCGGGCCTGGCGCTCGCCGGCGCGCAGGGCGGCGCTGGCCAGGGCGTGGCCGAGCAGGGCGGCCAGTTCGTTGAAGAAGGCCGCATAGTTCTCGTCCAGGCGCCGGCGCGGGCTGATGCCGAACACCGCCAGGCTGTCGGCGTGGCCGTCCAGCGGCGTGGCGTAGGTGCTGTCGAGCAGTTCCGGCCAGGGCGCAAAGGCGCGCACGTGCTGGGTGCCCAGCGGCGACTGGTGGGCTTCCTTGAGGCCGTTGAACAGGTGCAGCGGGTCGTCGTCGGCGGACAGCTGCGCCGGGGCGAAGCGGTCGTTGCTCTGGGTGCCGCAGGCGCCGAGCAGGGCGCCGGCGTGGTAGATCAGGCAGAAGGGCACGTCGTGGCTGGCTTCGGCCAGCAGGGCGAAGGCGAGGTCACAGATCTGCGCGCTGTCCTCGGCCTGCCCCAGGCGCTCGGCGAGGCGCGTCAGCAGGCGCTGGCGGCGCTGGCCGATGACGTTGCCGGTGGTCTCCACGGCGGTGTTGAACAGGCCGACCGGCTTGCCGTCCTGGCCGAAGATCGGGCTGACGTTGTAGGTGAAGTAGGCTTCCTCGACATAGCCGAAGCGCACCATGGGCAGCAGGCGATCTTCCTCGTGGGCGGCGACGCCGGTCTGCAGGATGCCGTTGTACATGGGGTCGATGATCGACCAGATGTCCGACCATGCGACGCTCGCCGGCTGGCCCAGGCAGCCAGGATGCTTGTCGCCGGGAATGACGCTCCAGGCGTCGTTGTACAGCAGGATGAATTCCGGGCCCCAGTAGATGCACACCGGCAGCTTGGAATTGAGGCCGACCTCGAGAATCCCCTTGAGGGTGACGGGCCATTGTTCCATCGGCCCAAGCGGAGTGGCGGCCCAGTCGTGCTGGCGAATCAGCGGCGCCATGGCACTGCTGCTATTGAGGAATTCGCCTGGCGACGTTGGGGTTTCCCCCGGTGAGCTTGGCATCGAGCAGCCCCTGCGACCGATTGATCTTCTGTTCCTTGTCGACGTTGGAAAGGCGCGGCTGGAGATAATTCCACTTTTCTCCTGCGCTCAGCCGTAAATAGTTCGAACGTCCCGAAAGAGTGGATGTCAACTCGCCAGCTGATGTGTAGCCTACAATACTTCGCGTTATTATTTCGGCTGTTTTCAGATCGTTCTTACAATAACTTCAAATACTTATCTGGCTTCTGTCGATTTTCCGTCCGCTGCGCGACGGTGCCCGGAAAGAGCCGCCATCAGGAATACTTTGGATGAACCAGGGGAACCAGAAAGCCGTCGCCGACGAGAGCGCCTTCCGCCGCATCCTGGCGCGCAACATGGCGCTGCCGCTGGGCATCTGCCTGCTCGGCGCAGTGCTGTTCATCGGCCTGATCCTCTACATGCTCGACGTGCTTGGCTGGGTCGAGCACACCGACCGGGTGATCTCCAGCGCCAACGAGATGCAGCGCCTGAGCGTGGACCAGGAGAGCGGCCTGCGCGGCTTCCTGATTACCGGTGATCCGGGCTTCCTCGAACCCTTGGAGCAGGCGCGGCCGCGGATCAATTCCGGGCTCAAGAGCCTGGCCGAGCTGGTCGCGGACAACCCGCCGCAGGTCGAGCGGGTAGGGCGCCTGACCTCGATGCAGGACGAGTGGATGGCCTTCGCCCAGCAGATGATCGAGCAGCGCCGCCAGGGCCAGGACACCTCCGACGCCATAAAGGCCGGGCGTGGCAAAAGCATGATGGATGCGATCCGTGCGCAGTACACCTCGCTGATCAACACCGAGCAGCAGCTGCGCCACGACCGCAACCAGTTCGCTTCCAGCCTCTCCACCGGGGTGGTGGTGCTCTATCTGCTGTTCAGCCTCGTGGTCGGTACGCTGCTGGCCTATTTCGGCCGCCGCCAGCTGGTCAGCCTGTCCGAGTCCTACGCCGAATCCCTGCGCCGCCAGGTGCTGCACAATGAAACCCTGGCGCGCCAGGCCTGGCTGCGTGACGGCCAGAGCCGGCTGGGCGAGCAACTGATCGGCCAGCAGTCGCTGACGACCCTGGGGCGCAGCCTGATGGACTTCCTTGGCGACTTCGTCGCCTCGCCGGTGGGCGCGCTCTATGTGCGTGACGACCGTGGCGGCCTGCGCCTGTCCGGCTCCTTCGGCTTTGCCAGCGAGGTCCTGGGCGAGGACTACTTCGCTCCCGACGAAAGCCTGATCGCCCAGGCCGCACGCCAGCGCAAGCTACGCGTGGTAGAAGGGCTGCCGCCGGATTACCTGAAGGTCAATTCGGCGCTGGGCAACGGCCAGCCGGTCAGCGTGGCGCTGTTGCCGCTGATCAACGACGGCGGCGTGGTCGGCGTGCTGGAACTGGGCTTCCTGCGCGAGCTGGAGGAGCGCGACCAGGCCTTCCTGCAGAACGTCGGCGAGACCCTCGGCAGCGCCATCGCTTCCGCCCAGCATCGCCAGCGCCAGCAGGACCTGCTGGCGGAAACCCAGCAGCTCAACGAAGAGCTGCAGGTACAGCAGGAAGAGCTGAAGACCGCCAACGAGGAGCTGGAGGAGCAGTCGCGGGTGCTCAAGGAGTCCCAGGCGCACCTGGAAGCCCAGCAGGCGGAGCTGGAACAGACCAACGAGCGTCTGGCCGAGCAGACCCAGGAACTGGCCGCCCAGCGAGATGACCTCGACGGCAAGAACACCGAGCTGAACCAGGCGCGCCTGGACCTGCAGGGCCGTGCCGACGACCTGCAGCGCGCCAGCCGCTACAAGTCCGAGTTCCTCGCCAACATGTCCCACGAGCTGCGCACGCCGCTCAACAGCTCGCTGATCCTGGCGCGCCTGCTGGCGGACAACGAGCAGGGCAACCTCGACGAGGAGCAGGTGAAATTCGCCGAGTCGATCTACGGCGCCGGCAACGACCTGCTCAACCTGATCAACGACATCCTCGATATCTCCAAGGTCGAGGCCGGCAAGCTCGAAGTGCGCCCGGAGAACGCCAGCGTGCGGCGCCTGGTGGAAGGGGTGGAAGGGCTGTTCCGGCCGCAGGCCGACGACAAGGGCCTGCGCTTCGCCGTCGAAGTGGCCGAGAATACGCCGGCGATGCTGTTCAGCGACCGCCAGCGGATCGAACAGATCCTCAAGAACCTGCTGTCCAACGCCTTCAAGTTCACCGACGCCGGCGAAGTCGCCCTGCGCGTGAGCGGTGCGCCCGAAGGGCTGCGCTTCGACGTGCGTGACAGCGGCATAGGTATCGCCGAAGACCAGCTGGCGCGCATCTTCGAAGCCTTCCAGCAGGCCGACGGCGCCACCAACCGCCGCTACGGCGGCACCGGCCTGGGCCTGTCGATCTCCCGCGACCTGGCGCACCTGCTGGGTGGCAGCATCATCGTCAGCAGCCAGCCGGGCAAGGGCAGCGTGTTCAGCCTGCTGCTGCCGCTCAATTACCAGGCGCCGCCGGAAGAAGTGGTCAGCGCCCCTGCGCCGGTCGTCGCCCTGGCGCCGGCTCCGGTGCTGCCGCCGGTGGTGCGCGCGCCAGTGGCGGCGGCGTTTGCCGACGACCGTGAGCAGCTCAACGTCGGTCAGCGCTGTGTGCTGGTGGTGGAGGACGAACCGAAGTTCGCCCGCATCCTCTATGACCTGGCCCGCGAGCTGGGCTACCGCTGCCTGGTGGCCATGGGCGCCGAGGAAGGCCTGCGCCTGGCCGACGAACACGGCCCCGACGCCATCCTGCTGGATATGCACCTGCCCGACGAATCCGGCCTCGCTGTGCTGCAGCGCCTGAAGGCCAACCCGCGCACCCGTCACGTGCCGGTGCACGTGGTCTCGGTGGAGGACCGCAGCGAGGCGGCGCTGCACCTGGGGGCCATCGGCTATGCGCTCAAGCCCACCAGCCGCGACCAGTTGCGCGAAGTGTTCAGCAAGCTGGAGGCCAAGCTGACCCAGGAGGTCAAACGCATCCTGCTGGTGGAAGACGACCCGCTGCAGCGCGACAGCGTCTCGCGCCTGATCGGCGACGACGACATCGAGATCACCGCGGTGGAACAGGGCGAGCAGGCCCTGGAACTGCTGCGACGCAATATCTACGACTGCATGATCATCGACCTCAAGCTGCCGGACATGCAGGGCAACGAACTGCTGCGGCGCATGGGCGAGGAGGACATCTGCTCGTTCCCGCCGGTGATCGTCTACACCGGGCGCAACCTCACCCGCGACGAGGAAACCGAGCTGCTCAAGTACTCGCGCTCGATCATCATCAAGGGCGCGCGCTCGCCGGAGCGCCTGCTCGACGAGGTGACGCTGTTCCTGCACAAGGTCGAATCGCAGCTGTCCAGCGAGCGCCAGCGCATGCTGCGCACCTCGCGCAACCGCGACCGCGCCTTCGAGGAGCGGCGCATCCTGCTGGTGGACGACGACGTGCGCAACATCTTCGCCCTCACCAGCGCCCTGGAGCACAAGGGCGCCCGCGTGGAAGTGGCGCGCAACGGCCGCGAGGCCATCGAGAAGCTGGCCCAGGTCGGCGACATCGACCTGGTGCTGATGGACGTGATGATGCCGGAGATGGACGGCTACGAGGCGACCCGCCTGATCCGCCAGGACGCGCGCTGGAAGAAGCTGCCGATCCTCGCGGTGACCGCCAAGGCGATGAAGGACGACCACGAGCTGTGCCTGCGCGCCGGTGCCAACGACTACCTGGCCAAGCCCATCGACCTGGACCGCCTGTTCTCCCTGATCCGGGTATGGCTACCCAAGCTGGAGCGCATCTGAAATGCCTGATCGCAGCCAGGACATCGAGCTGCGCCTCCTCATCGAGGCGATCTACCTGAAGTACAGCTACGACTTCCGGGACTACTCCGGCACCTCGCTCAAGCGCCGCGTGCTGCATGCCACCAAGCTGTTCGAGTGCAGCAGCATCTCGGCGCTGCAGGAGCGCATCCTGCACGAACCGCACGCGTTCCATGAGCTGCTGCAGTACCTCACCATCTCGGTGAGCGAGATGTTCCGCGACCCCAGCTACTTCCTCGCGCTGCGCCAGGAAGTGGTGCCGGTGCTGCGCACCTATCCGTCGCTGCGGCTGTGGGTGGCGGGTTGCAGCACCGGTGAAGAGGTGCATTCGCTGGCCATCCTGCTGCACGAGGAAGGCCTGCTGGAGCGCACGCTGATCTACGCCACCGACATCAACCCGCGCTCGCTGGAACAGGCGCGGCGCGGCATCTACGCGGTAGACGACCTGGCCCAGGCCAGCGAGAACTACCGCGCCGCCGGCGGCAAGGGCTCGCTCTCGGACTACTACACCGCCGCCTACGACGGCGCGCTGTTCGACAAGATGCTGCGCGCCAACGTGACCTTCGCCGACCACAGCCTGGCCACCGACAGTGTGTTCTCCGAGACGCACCTGGTGTCCTGCCGCAACGTGCTGATCTACTTCAACCGCCAGCTGCAGAACCGCGCCATCGGCCTGTTCCACGAATCGCTGTGCCACCGAGGCTTCCTCGGGTTGGGTAGCAAGGAGAGCCTGGACTTCACCGATTTCGCTTCCGAGTTCGAGGTGGTGAACCGTCGCGAACGGGTGTTCCGCAAGCGATGAACGCGCAGAGGAGGGTCGAGGCCGTGGTCATCGGCGCCTCAGCAGGCGGCGTGGACGCGCTGTTCCAGCTTTTCGGCGGGTTGCCGGCGGACTTCCGCCTGCCCATGGTGGCGGTGCTGCATCTGCCGGAGAACCATGAGAGCCAGCTGGTCGACCTGTTCGCCCGGCGCCTGCTGATTCCGGTGCAGGAAGCGCGCGACAAGGCGCCGCTGGAAGCTGGCACGTTGTACTTCGCCGCCGCCGGCTATCACCTGTCCATCGAGCGCGACCGCAGTTTTGCCCTGAGCCGCGAGGCGCCGCGGAACTTCTCCCGGCCGTCGATCGACATCCTTTTCGACACGGCAGCGGATGCCTACCGCGACGAACTGGCGGGCATCCTCCTGACCGGGGCCAACCAGGATGGCGCCGAAGGGTTGGCGCACATCCACCGCGAGGGCGGTTTGAGCATCGTCCAGGACCCGGCCGAAGCCGCCGTGTCCACCATGCCGGAGGCGGCGATTGCACTGCACGCCCCGGACCATATTCTTCCCCTGCGCGAGATTCACGCGCTGCTGGCCCGCCTGGGCTCACATCTGGATTCCAATAATGCTAAGTAACCAGGGAAGCAAGCTGCTGATCGTCGACGACCTGCCGGAGAACCTGCTGGCGCTGGAGGCGTTGATCAAGGGCGAGGGACGCGAGGTGTACAAGGCCTCCTCGGCGGACGAAGCGCTGTCGCTGCTGCTGGAACACGAGTTCGCCCTGGCGCTGCTCGATGTGCAGATGCCCGGCATGGACGGTTTCGCCCTGGCCGAGCTGATGCGCGGCACCGAGCGCACCAAGAACATCCCCATCGTCTTCGTCACCGCCGCTGGGCGCGAGCAGAACTACGCGTTCAAGGGCTATGAAAGCGGCGCGGTGGACTTCCTCTACAAGCCGCTGGACAACCATGCGGTGCGCAGCAAGGTCAACGTCTTCGTCGACCTCTACCGCCAGCGCAAGGTGCTGGCCCGGCAACTGGAAGCCCTGGAGCAGGCGCGCGCCGAACAGGACGCGCTGCTCGCCGAGCTGCGCGAGACCCAGGTCGAGCTGCAGCGCGCGGTGAAGATGCGCGATGACTTCATGTCCATCGTCTCC
Source organism: Pseudomonas sp. CAN1 (assembly GCF_030462585.1). Taxonomy (GTDB): domain Bacteria; phylum Pseudomonadota; class Gammaproteobacteria; order Pseudomonadales; family Pseudomonadaceae; genus Pseudomonas. Next base: position 12,334 of record NZ_JASMRU010000040.1, read on the forward strand.
CACGAACTGCGCACGCCGCTCAACGGCCTGATGCTCGATACCCAGCTGCGCCGCCTGTACCTGTCCAAGGGCAAACTGGAGCACTTCGCGAAGGAGCGCCTGGGTGTGCTCTTCGAGCGCGACGAACGCCAGCTGGACGGCCTCAACCGGCTGATCGAGGACATGCTCGACGTCTCGCGCATCCGCACCGGCAAGCTGTCGATCCGCCCGGAACCGGCCAACCTCGCCGACATCGCCCGCCGCGTGCTGGGCAACTTCGCCGTGCAGGCCCAGGCCGCCGGTTGCGAGCTGAGCCTGGAAGCGCCCGAGCTGATCGCCGGGGTGTGGGACGCGTACCGCGTCGAGCAGGTGATCAGCAACCTGGTCAGCAACGCCCTGCGCTACGGACCGGGGCAGCCGGTGGAGGTCCGCGTGGCGGAGCACGAAGGCCAGGCACGGCTGTGCGTGCGTGATCATGGCGATGGCATAGGTATTGAGGAACAGCGGCGCATCTTCCAGCAGTTCGAACGCGGCGCCGGCGCGGCCCGCGTCGCCGGGTTGGGGTTGGGGCTGTACATCTCCGAACAGATCATCCAGGCCCACGGCGGACGCATCGAGGTGCGCAGCGAGCCGGGGCAGGGGGCGGAGTTCTGTGTTTATCTGCCGATGGAGTGAGGTCTGACTCTGCAGCGATCGCTCTTGTAGGAGCGGAGCTTCTCCGCGAATCGCCGGCAGGCGATGGTTGGCGGAATATCCCTGTGACTTCCCTATCCGCCGCGATGGATTTCGCGGACAAGGTCCGCTCCTACCGCCGGGCCGCCGCACGCTCTTCGTAGGAGCGAGCTTGCTCGCGAACCGCACGGCACAGACYGTAGGGCGCATAACGCGCCAGCGTTATCCGCCGTTGGCGTTGCCTGCGTTGTCGTTCGTGTTTCTGCGCCGCTTCGGCGTGCGCGCGGGCTTTCTGTTTCGCCCCCTCGGGCGAGTCCCTTTTGTCAAACGCCACAAAAGGAACCAAAAAGTCTGGCCCCGGACATCCGGTTTTTCGCTTAGGCGAAAAATTCCCTCGTTGAATTGAAATTTCAGGGGCACGAACTAGGCGTCCCCCTGCGAAGGGCCATCCCTGGCCCATCGCAGCTCTCGCGACATCCATGTCGCTCAACCCCTGAAATCCCAATTCAACGAGGCCTCCTGAACGGGGCCGTTCGGAGTGCTCGGAGATTTTTTTCTGGAAGCCTTCACAGCCAAAGCCAAAGCCAAAGGCAAATCGGTGTGCAGGCTCTTGTAGGAGCGGAGCTTCTCCGCGAATCGTCGGCAGGCGATGGTGGCCGGAATCTCCCTGTAACTCCCGTTCCCGCCGTGGTGGCAATCGGTGGATAACCCGTTCCGGGTTATGCGCCCTACGGAACGGCGTAGAAACATCCATTTGCGTAGGAGCGGACTCCGTCCGCGATGTCGCACCGGCAACTCCATTGGCAGGTCAGGCGCGGAGATAAATCTGATCGCGGACAGAGCCCGTTCCTATGCCTGGCCGCACCACCCTGCGCCGGGTTGCACCTTTTCCATCTCTGGCACGAACACTGCTTTCCTCCTGTCGCCCAGCCGGCCCTTGCGGCCTGCAGCCGGGCGAGCCCGTGGCCGTGCTCCGTTTGGTAGCGCCGTGTGTGGGAAATGTCACCGGTTGCACCGGATCTGCGCGTACGACCAAAGGCTTGTTTTTATTGGGTTGCACCTGGTTGCACCTTGGGATTCGGCGGTATAACCTTGCGCCGTTTTCAGGCACACCTTCTAACAACAGGAAGCCCCATGGCCACCACCACCCTTGGCGTGAAGCTCGACGATGCCACCCGCGAGCGCCTCAAGCTGGCAGCCCAGCAACTCGACCGTACCCCGCACTGGCTGATCAAGCAGGCCATCTTCTCCTACCTGGAGCAGGTGGAAGGCGGGCTGACCCCGGCCGAGCAATCCGGCCTGGCCGCGGCGGCGGGCGAGGAGTCGCTGGACGCGCTGAACGAACAAGGGCTGCAGGTCTTCCTCGATTTCGCCGAAAGCATCCTGCCGCAGTCCGTGCTGCGTGCGGCCATTACTGCCGCCTACCGCCGCCCGGAAACCGAGGCATTGCCGATGCTGCTGGACCTGGCCCGCCTGCCGAAAGAGCAGGCCGGCGCCGCCAGCAAGATGGCGCTGGGCATCGCCGAGAAGCTGCGCAACCAGAAGAACGCCGGCGGCCGCCAGGGCCTGGTGCAGGGCCTGCTGCAGGAGTTCTCGCTGTCTTCTCAGGAAGGCGTAGCGCTGATGTGCCTGGCCGAGGCGCTGCTGCGCATCCCGGACAAGGCCACCCGTGATGCGCTGATCCGCGACAAGATCAGCAACGGCAACTGGAGCCAGCACCTCGGCCAGAGCCCGTCGATGTTCGTCAACGCCGCCTCCTGGGGCCTGCTGATCACCGGCAAGCTGGTGGCGACCCACACCGAAGCCGGCATGTCCTCGTCGCTCAACCGCATCATCGGCAAGTCTGGCGAGCCGTTGATCCGCAAGGGCGTGGACATGGCCATGCGCCTGATGGGCGAGCAGTTCGTCACCGGCGAGACCATTGCCGAGGCCCTGGCCAATGCGGCGAACATGGAATCCCGCGGCTTCCGTTACTCCTACGACATGCTCGGCGAGGCCGCGCTGACCGACGAGGATGCCAAGCGCTACCTGGCCTCCTACGAGCAGGCCATCCATGCCATCGGCAAGGCTTCCCATGGCCGTGGTATCTACGAAGGCCCGGGCATCTCGATCAAGCTCTCCGCCCTGCACCCGCGCTACAGCCGCGCGCAGTACGACCGCGTGATGGACGAGCTGTACCCGACCGTGCTCGGCCTGGTGAAGATGGCCCGCGACTACGACATCGGCATCAACATCGACGCCGAGGAAGCCGACCGCCTGGAAATCTCCCTCGACCTGCTCGAGCGCCTGTGCTTCGAGCCGTCGCTGGCCGGCTGGAACGGTATCGGCTTCGTCATCCAGGCCTACCAGAAGCGCTGCCCGTACGTGATCGACTACGTGATCGACCTGGCCAAGCGCAGCCGCCACCGCCTGATGATCCGTCTGGTGAAGGGCGCCTACTGGGACAGCGAGATCAAGCTGGCCCAGGTCAACGGCCTGGAAGGCTACCCGGTCTACACCCGCAAACCGTACACCGACGTGTCGTACCTGGCCTGCGCGCGCAAGCTGCTGGCCGTGCCGGAATCCATCTACCCGCAGTTCGCCACCCACAACGCCCACTCGCTGTCGGCCATCTACCAGCTGGCCGGGCAGAACTACTACCCGGGCCAGTACGAGTTCCAGTGCCTGCACGGCATGGGCGAGCCGCTCTACGAGCAGGTAGTGGGCAAGGTCGCCGACGGCAAGTTCAACCGTCCGTGCCGCATCTACGCCCCGGTTGGCAGCCATGAAACCCTGCTGGCGTACCTCGTTCGCCGCCTGCTGGAAAACGGCGCCAACACCTCCTTCGTCAACCGCATCGCCGACCACAGCATCTCGCTGCAGGACCTGGTGCTGGACCCGGTGCTGCAGGTCGAGCAGATGGCTGCGCAGGAAGGCGCCCTGGGCCTGCCCCACCCGCGCATTGCGCTGCCGCGCGACCTCTATGGCGACTCCCGGCTGAACTCCGCCGGCATCGACCTGGCCAACGAGCACCGCCTGGGTTCGCTGTCCTCGGCGCTGCTGTCGAGCACCAACACCGTCTACGTCGCCGAGCCGATGCTGGGCCTGGCCGACGCCGTGCCGGGCGAGGCGCAACCGGTGCGCAACCCAGCCGACCTGCGCGACGTGGTCGGTCACGTGCGTGAAGCCAGCGAAGCCGACGTCAACAATGCGATCCTCGGCGCGCTGTCCAGCGCGCAGATCTGGCAGTCGACCCAGCCAGCCGAGCGCGGTGCCATCCTGCAGCGCGCCGCCGACCTGATGGAGGCCGAGATCCAGTCGCTGATGGGCGTACTGGTGCGCGAATCGGGCAAGACCTTCGCCAACGCCATCGCCGAAGTGCGCGAGGCGGTGGACTTCCTGCGCTACTACGGCGCCCAGGCCAGCACCCACTTCGCCAACGACAGCCACCGCCCGCTGGGCCCGGTGGTCTGCATCAGCCCGTGGAACTTCCCGCTGGCGATCTTCAGCGGCCAGGTGGCCGCCGCCCTGGCCGCCGGCAACACCGTGCTGGCCAAGCCCGCCGAGCAGACTCCGCTGATCGCCGCGCAAGCCGTGCGCATCCTGCTCGAAGCCGGCGTCCCCGCTGGTGCCGTGCAGCTGCTGCCGGGCCGTGGTGAAACCGTTGGCGCCCGCCTGGTAGGCGACGAGCGCGTGCGTGGCGTGATGTTCACTGGCTCCACCGAAGTGGCCGGCATTCTCCAGCGCAACATCGCCGGCCGCCTCGACGCCCAGGGCCGCACCATCCCGCTGATCGCCGAAACCGGCGGCCTCAACGCGATGATCGTCGACTCCTCGGCGCTGGCCGAGCAGGTGGTGGTGGACGTGGTCAACTCCGCCTTCGACAGTGCCGGCCAGCGCTGCTCCGCGTTGCGTGTGCTGTGCGTGCAGGAAGATGCCGCCGACCGCGTGGTGCAGATGCTCAAGGGCGCCATGGCCGAGTACCGCGTCGGTGCGCCGGAGCGCCTGCACACCGACATCGGTCCGGTGATCGACGAGGAAGCCAAGGGCAACATCGACAAGCACATCCAGACGATGCGCGACAAAGGCCGCAAGGTGTTCCAGAGCGCCCGCGTGGACGCCGAGGAAATCAAGCGCGGCACCTTCGTGGTGCCGACCCTGATCGAGCTGGACAGCTTCAGCGAGCTCAAGCGCGAAATCTTCGGCCCGGTGCTGCACGTGGTGCGCTACCAGCGCGCCGACCTGGGCCAGTTGCTCGCACAGATCAACGAATCCGGCTACGGCCTGACCCTGGGCGTGCATACCCGCATCGACGAGACCATCGCTCAGGTCGTCGGTACCGCCCATGTCGGCAACCTCTACGTGAACCGCAACGTGGTCGGCGCCGTGGTCGGCGTGCAGCCCTTCGGGGGTGAAGGCCTGTCCGGCACCGGTCCGAAGGCCGGCGGCCCGCTGTACCTGTACCGGCTGCTGTCGACCCGCCCGCAGGATGCGGTGGCCAACCAGCTCAAGGGCGACGGCGCCCAGGCACTGCCGCGTCCGAAGGATGCCCAGCAGGCCGTGGACGCACTGACCAAGTGGGCAGGGCAGAAGGACACCGCCCTGGCGACCCTGCTCGGCGGCTACGGCGAACTGGCGCAGAGCTTCACCCAGCAGGTGCTCACCGGCCCGACCGGAGAGCGCAACACTTACACCCTGCTGCCGCGCGAGCACGTGCTGTGCCTGGCGGAAGACCGTGCCGACCTGCTGGCCCAGCTGGCCGCCGTGCTCAGCGTCGGCAGCCGCCCGCTGGTGGCCGAGTCCAACGCTGCCGTGGTCAAGGAACTGCCGAAGGAAGTCGCCCAGCGCATCGAGCTGGTGGCTGACTGGAGCGCGACCGACAAGGTGTTCGACGCGATCCTGCACCACGGCGATTCCGACCAGCTGCGTGCTGTCTGCGAGCAGGCCAGCCAGCGCAAGGGCGCTATCGTTGGCGTCACCGGGCTGAATCGCGGGGAGACCGACATCCCGCTGGAACGACTGCTGATCGAGCGCGCGCTGAGCGTCAACACCGCCGCTGCGGGCGGCAACGCCAGCCTGATGACCATCGGCTGACGACGGTGTCGGAAGCGCCTTACCGGGCGCTTCCGGCCAGTTTTATGGCCGCACCTGCGGCCACCCGGCCTGTCAGCCCTCGGGCGGAGCTACCCGCTCCCGGCAGGCCGTTTCCCTCGCGCTTCCTGCGCAATCCGTCTCGGGCGCCATGCCTGGCACAACGGCGGGGCTATCCGCTCCGCCGCCTCCTTTTCAATCCGGAATGTCGCCGCCTCTTGCAGGGGACGCCCGATTTCAAACCTTGCGTAGGAGCGGACTCTGTCCGCGATCGCTCACCGGCAACTCCTTCGTCGGCTCGCGAACGCTGTTCAGGCGTGGCGCAATACTGAGCGTCGCAGAGATGCGGCCGCTGTCGCCACGAACAACCCGGCGGCGAGCGCCAGCGCGACCGGTACGCCCTGCGGGCCGAGGTCCATCAGGCTGCCGCTGAGCAGCGGCCCGAGCAGGCTGCCGACGCCCCAGAGCATGCCGGCGGCAGCGTTGGCGGTGACCAGGTCGCGGCCACGGAAGCGCTGGCCGATCAGCACCAGCGCCAGGGTGTAGACGCCACCGGCCACCGCGCCCAGCAGCATCAGCGCCGGCCACAGCAGCGACGGCTGGCTGATCAGCCACGGCAGGGCGAGGCCGATCAGCATGGCGCCGACACCGCAGCCCAGGTGCAGGGTCGAGCGGTCGAGGCGGTCAGAAAGCCAGCCCAGCGGCAACTGGAACAGCATGTCGCCGAGCAGGATCACCGTCGCCATGAACGCGGCGATGCCCACTGCATAGCCGTGGCTGGAGGCGTAGACCGGGAAGAGCGAGAGCACCACGCTGTCGAAGAAGGAAAAGAACAGCACGCCCATGCACAGTGCCGGGGCAACCCGCAGGAAGCCGGCCAGGGAGAAGCTGCGCGGTTCTTCCACGTGCTCGTGGATGCCTTCCTCGGGCATGGCGAAGGCCACGGTGGCCAGGGCGATCAGGTGCCCGGCGCTGACCAGCAGCACCACCCAGGGTGTCTGCGCGCCGAGCAGCGCCACCAGGGTCGGGCCGAGCAGCTGGAAGGCGGTGAAGCTGGTGGCATAGAGGGCGACGATGGTGCCGCGATTGTTCTCGCCGCACAGTTCGTTGACCCAGGCTTCGCCGAGGATGATCGCGATGCCCATGCCGACGCCCAGTGCCAGCCGCGCGGCGGCCAGCAGCCAGAGGGAATGGCCGCTGAACTCGATGGCCGCGGTGCTCGCGATACACAGCACGAAGCACAGCAGGTACAGGCGGCGCCGGCTCATCAGTTGGCAGGCGCGGTCCACCAGGGTAGCGGCGAGGATCATGCCGGCCGCCGGCACGGCCGAGAGGATGCCGATCTGCAGCGCGCTGGCGCCGTTGTCCAGCAGGCGCAGCGCCACCAGCGGCAGCGTCGCGCCCAGGCTCAGGCCGACGATGGAGACGGCGAACAGCAGCACCGCGAGAAGCGGCTTGTTGAGGGGGCTCGGGGTATTCATGGAAACCTTCTCTTGCCCGGGCGCTCCAGCGCCGGGCATGCAAATGCAGACGCGCCCATCGGCGGCTGCCGGTGGGCGGAATCGGATTGCGGAAATGCCGGCGCGAGGGCGCGGCCTCCGGCTCAGCAGCCGGCGGGCGGGGAGAAGGTGAAGGCGAACAGCACGCTGCGGCGACGGCGCAGCACCGTGTCAATCTTGCGTACGCGCGGGGGCTCTCGCAGCAGGGCGAGGCTCGGGTCGGCGAAGCGGTAGAACGGGGTCATGGTGCAGGTAGTACGGGGGATGTAGGAAACCGCGCACTCTAGTGAGTGTGCGGCAGGGCGTCAATCTCGGCCAGCCGCACGGTCGGCCAGCGTGCGCATCGCCATGAGGGAGCTTCTGCGTAGGATGGCGTGGAGCGCAGCGATACCCATCAACTGCCGGCAAGGCCGGCGTCAATCGGGTTCGCGAGCAAGCTCGCTCCTACGAAAGGCGTGTGAAGGAGCGAGGCGGATGCCATCGTTATTGCTCGCGAACCATAGCGGGCAGCATTACTACCGGCCGAATGCCGGTTCCCCCGCAGGCACCTCCTGCGGCCGACTCAGCACATCTCGCCCCGGCAGGAACCGCCCGAAACCACGCTCCTTGCCCAATGCCTCGGGGAAGCCGCCGTCGCGCCGATACGCCACGCGGCCATTGATCAGGGTGGCGTCCACCGCATCGTCGTTGCGCTTCACCAGCCGTGTCAGGCCGATGACTTCCATGGGCGCTTCGCAGACGTCGTCCAGCTCATCGGTCAGGCCGGCCGGGTTGACCACCACCAGGTCGGCGCGGTCGCCCACGCGGATGTAGCCGGCATCGATCCCGGCGAAGTCCGCCAGCTCGCCGGTCAGGCGGTGCACCGCGCGGCCGGTGTCCATGAAGCTCTGCCCGGCCAGTTCGGCATCGCGCACGTACTTGAGCATGCGCAGCGGGAAGTTGTACTGCGCATGGGAGGCCAGGTGCGCGCCGGAGTCGGCGAAGCCGGGCTGGGTCCAGGGGCTGGCCAGCAGCTTGCCCATGATTTCCGGGCGGTGGTTGCCGTAGCAGGTGGTCCACTTGAGGTCATTGCGGTACTGGCCGGCCAGCTCGAAGAAGGCGTCCACCGGGTCCAGCCCGCGCTCGCGGCCGATGTCCTCGAAGTTGCGCCCGATCATTGCGGCGTCCGGGCATTCGCGCACCCAGCAGTCGGACAGGTTGCGGTGCCACAGGCCGAGGCTGAGGGTGGCCTTGATGTCCTTCTTGAAGCGCTCGCGGAAGGCCGGGTCCTGGATGCGCGTGTAGAGCTCTTCCGGGTCCTTGATGTCGCGCAGCACTTCGCCGGCGCCGAACTCTTCGAAGCCGTTCATGTTCAGCCCCTCGATGCGCACCACGAAGGGTGCGGGCAGGGTCTGCCAGCGGTAGCGGCCGCGCAGCAGGCGGTTGGCGACCCAGCCGGAGGCGCGGGTGATGCGGTGCATGAACGGCTGGGATTTCAGGTCCAGCGCGGTGAGCATCGAGCACTTGAGCGGGCGGCGGAACCAGCCGTGGGCCTGGTAGAGGAAGGCGAACACGTTGATCTTGGTGACCGCATTGGGCGCGCCCTGCATCAGCGCATTGCGCCGGCGCAGCACGGCGAACAGGCGGGAGAACTCCCTCCAGCTGGCGAAGGTGGAAGGCAGCGGGCTGGACCAGGCGCGATCGCCGTCCATCTTGTCCAGGCGCGTGGTCATTACCGAAAGGCCGAAACAGCCGGCGTCCAGCGCCTGTTCCAGCAATTCTTCCATGCGCTGCAATTCGGCTTCGGTGGGCTTGGCGCCGCTGATGGCGCGCTCCAGGCCCATCACTGTGACGCGCAGCTCGGAGTGACCGAGGAAGGAGCAGAGGTTCGGCCCCAGCGGCTGCTGGTCGTAGAAGGCGCGGTAGCCCTTGGCATCCTTCCAGGTGCGCTTGTCGCGCAGGATCGGCAGCACCTGCTCGCGCGGCACCGCTTCGACACGGGTGAACAGGTCGGAGCAGTCCTCGGCCTCGCCGAGCACCATGCTGATGGAGCAGGAACCGACCGACACGGTCGTCACGCCATGGCGTACCGATTCCTTCAGTGCTGGAGCGGCGATGGCCTCGGCGTCGTAGTGCGAGTGGATTTCCAGGAAGCCGGGGGTGACCCACTTGCCGGCGGCGTCGATGACCTGCGCGCAGCCGCTCTCGTCCAGCGGGCTGACGCTGAGGGTGTCGATGCGCCCGTCCTTGATGCCGACGTGGCGCAGGCTGCCGGGGGCATCGCTGCCGTCGAAGTACAGGCCGTTCTTGATGATGATGTCGTAGCTCACAGGAGGCTCCAGGGCGACAGCAGCAGGACGCCGCTGACCAGCAGCAGGCAGTGGATGGCGAGGCGGAAGTGCTGTTCCTCGAAGCGGTGATGCAGGCGTTCGCCCAGCCACACGCCGAGCAGCAGCAGGGGCGCGTAGGCGAGCACCTGGGGCAGCGCCGGGCGCAGGCGGCCGTCGAGGAGGAAGGCGAGGGTCAGCAGGCCGTTGAGGGTGAACCAGACGCAGACCAGGGTGGCGCGCAGGTGGGTCTTGTCCAGCGGGCGGGTCGACAGCGCGTAGACCAGCAGTGGTCCGCCGGAAGCGAACAGGCCGTGACAGACCCCGGCGGCGCCGGTGGCCAGGCGCACGACCCAGTTCGGCGTTCTGCCGCGCTCCGGGGCGCTGGCGCGCAGGCGCCACAGCTCGCGCCCGGCAAACCAGAGGATCAGCACGCCGAGGCCGCGCTTGAGCGGTTGTGGGTCCAGGTGTGGCAGCAGCAGGTAGCCGATCAGCATGCCGATGAGCATCCCCGGCAGCACGGTGCGCAGCAGCAGGCGCGTGTCGATCAGGCGGTGATGGCGCCAGCACAGGTAGCCGGTCATGCCGATGTTCAGCGGCACCAGGATCGGCAGCAGCGTCTCGATGGGCATCAGCAGCGCACCGAGGGACAGGGCGATCACCACGCTGCCGAAGCCGGTGATGGCTTCCAGGGTGTAGGCCAGCAGGATGAAGCCGCCGAGGGCGATGGCGGGCGCATTCATGAGGCGGTCACCGCGGCTGCACGGGGTTCGCGGCGTGCCCAGAATTGCGCCAGCAGCAGCCCGGAGAACAGCTGCCAGCAGCCCCAGAACGCCGCTATCAGCAGCATGCCGCCGGCCTGCGGGAAGAAGGTGAGGATCAGCGCCATGCCCAGTGCGGAGTTGTGGATGCCGCTTTCCAGGGTCACCGCGCGCACATCGGCGTCAGGCAGCTTCCACAGCCGCGCGCAGGTGTAGCCCAGCAGCAGCGCAGTGCCGTTGAGCAGCAGCACCAGCCAGAAGAACAGGTGGAAGTAGCCCATGAACTGCTGGAAGTTCTTGGCGAAGGCCATACCGACGAAACCGAGCATCACCAGCAGCGACAGTTGCCGCAGCGGCTTCTCCAGGCGCTGCGCGAGCTGCGGTTTGTGTCGGCCCAGGGCCATGCCCAGCAGCATCGGCAGGATCAGCACCAGTACCACCACGCCGACCAGTTCCAGCGGGTCGATGTGGATCTGCGTGAGGCGGTCGCGGGTCGCCGGGTTCAGCCCGGCGTAGAGGGCGAAGTTCAGCGGGGTGAAGATGCCTGCGCTGAGCCCAGACACGGCGGTGACGCTGGCCGATACCGCGACGTTGCCGCGGGCCATCCAGGTCATGATGTTGGAGAAGGTGCCACTGGGGCAGGTAGCGACCAGGATCATGCCCAGCGCCAGTTCCGGATCGATGGGCAGGAGGATGGTCAGCAGGCAGGTGGCCGCCGGCAGCAGCAGGAACTGCACCAGCATGCCGATGGCCGGGGCCTTGGGCTGGCGGAGGATGCGAGTGAAGTCGTCGCGGCGCAGTTCCAGCGATACGCCGAACATCATCAGGGCGATGGTGGCGTTCAGCGCGATCATCGAGCCGCCGGAGAATTCGAGATGGACTTCAGGCATCGCCATTCTCCCGCAGTGAATGGGCGGGGAATGGCGAACAGGCAGTAGCCGGCGGCACGGGCGCGGCTCCGGTTTCAATCAGCATGCAAGGCGACTCTTGTTTGTATTTATCGTTGTAATTGGCAAGCATAGGGCAGCGTTACCGCCTGGTAACGGCTCAATCGGGACCTTCGCCGGTTAATTCGGGACCATGTCGCACACCATTACCGTTCATTACGCCCAGGGCATCCTGCAGGCAGCCCAGCGCCTGGGGCTGCCCGTGCCCGCCGAACTGCAGGCGGCCAGCCTGGAGCCGCGCATTCCGCTGCAACGCCAGGACGCCTTCTGGGAAGCCATCTGCGCCGCCTCGGGCGATCCGCTGCTGGGTCTGCGCCTGGGCAGTGCGCTGCAGGTGGGACATCTGGACATGGTTGGTGCGCTGCTGATGAGCTGCGAGCACTACGGCGAGGCGCTGGAGGCCCTGCTGGAGTACTACCCGATCATCGCCGAGGGCAGCGAGTTCCAGCGCGAGCAGGACGCGATCCTGGTAAGGCTGGTCTATCGGCCCAGCTACGTCGTGCGCCGCGAGGAACGTGTGGAAGCCGCGCTGGCCAGCCTGGTGCACCTCACCCGCTGGATCACTGGCGACCGGGTGAAGCCGCAGCGACTGGCGCTGAGCCACGCCGCGCGGGGCGAACCCTCACGTTATGGGGAATTGCTGGAGTGCCCGGTGGATTTCGCCTGCGCCGAGAATGCGCTGAGCTTCGCCGTGGCCGATCTCGATGTGCCGCTGATCCAGGCCAACGCGCTGATGCGCGAGCACCTGCGCGCGCTGGCCGATGCGCAGCTGGAACGCCTGGGCGCGCAAAGCCTCGCAGCACGCGTGCAGCAGCTGCTGCGGCAGAACCCGCGCTGGGGCAAGGAAAAGCTGGCCGAGCAGCTGGAGCTCAGTGGCCGGCATCTCAACCGCAAGCTGGCTGACGAAGGCACCAGCTTCAAGCTGCTGCGCGAGCAGGTGCTGCATGCCATGGCCGAGCAACTGCTGCGCGAATCGCCGCGGCTGAGCGAAGTGGCTGAGCGCCTGGGTTTCTCCGACGAGAGCGCCTTCGCCAAGGCCTTCCGCCGCTGGAGCGGGATGACGCCAGGGCAGTTTCGCCAGGGCGGCTGAGTCGTCGTCCTTTAGCGGCGCGAATGATCCATCACGGCCAGGGCCTGGGCGGCCGGCAGGTCCAGACGCTGCTGCATGGTCTGCGGCATGGGTTGGTGGTGCTGGATCACGCCGGTGCCGGGCAGCTTGTGGACGAAGAACTGGTCGGCGCCGACGAACACCAGGATCAGGGCGATGGCGCCGATCCAGCAGAGCAGGTCGTAGTCGAGTGGCCAGCCGCGGTTTTGCCGTTGCGAGCGAAGGGGAGGCTGTTGCTTGATTTTCATGACAATCACCGCGATCTGGTTGCTGGGAGGTTTTCCAGGACCGGGCGCTGTGCCGGGGTGTGCCTGGATTCGCCAACCATTCTGCGAAAGGCGGTGAAGGCGGGGATTCAGGGGGTTCTGTAGGAAGGGTAGGAATTACCTTTGTATGAAGTTTCCGGCGCCGACCTCGGGCGGGTAGCGTTCGAGGTCGGCGCACGCCTGGCGTGCGGGAAGATCAGGCCCCCGGCAGCGCCTTGTCCTTCGGCCAGAGCAGCCACAGCTGGCCGTCCTGCTTCATGTGCCCGGCCAGCTCGCCGGCCGCATCGCCGGTGCCCCAGAACAGGTCCGCGCGCACTTCGCCGACGATGGCGCCGCCGGTGTCCTGCGCCGCCACCGGGCGCACCACCGGCGCGCCGTCCGGGCGGGTGGTGGAGAGCCACATCAGGCTGCCCAGCGGGATCACCTTGCGGTCGATGGCCACGCTGTAGCCGGGGGTCAGCGGCACGTTCAGCGAGCCGCGCGGGCCTTCGTTGCTGTCCGGGCGCTGGCTGAAGAATACGTAGCTGGGGTTGCTCGCCAGCAGCTCGTCGACGCGCTGCGGGTGGGCGCGGGCCCAGTCGCGGATGCGCGCCATGCTGACTTCTTCCTTGCTCAGCTCACCCTGTTCCACCAGCCAGCGGCCCACCGGCTTGTACGGCCGGCCGTTCTGGTCGGCGTAGCCCAGGCGCAGCTGGCGACCGGAGGCGAGCTGCACGCGGCCCGAGCCCTGGATCTGCAGGAACTGCAGGTCCATCTGGTCCGGCAGCCAGGCCAGTACCGGCGCATTCACGCCATCGCGGCGGATGCCGGCGGCGTCGGCGTAGGGCACCAGGGTGTTGCCTTCGAGCTTGCCGCGCAGGCGCTTGCCCTTCAGCTCGGGATAAACGCTGTCCAGGGCCACGGTCACCAGATCCTTGGGCACGCCGTAGACCGGCACGCTGTGCTTGGCGTCGCGCTGCTGGCTGCCGCGGTAGACGGGCTCGTAGTAGCCGGTGATCAGGCCATTCTTGCTGCCTTCCCCTGAGCGCAGCTGGTAGGGCTGCAGGTGCGCCTGCATGAACTGGCGGATTGCCGGGGCGGAGGCCGGCACGCTGGCGGCGTCGGCGCAGGTTGCGGCCCAGGTGTCATCCTTCTTCAGGCGCACCGCGCAGGCCGAGCGCCAGGCGTTGAAACCCTGCAGCACATCGTTGTCGGCGGTCTGAGGAAGGTCCGACCAGGCGGCCTTGGAATAGGTGGGCGCCTGGGCTTCTTCGGGCTTTTTGCCGAACAGGCCGCAGCCGGAGAGCAGGGTGGTGAAACACAGGGTAGCGAGGAGAGGGCGGGTCCAGTGGCGGGACGAATCGGTCACGGGCGAGTCCTGGCAGGCAAACGAAAGCCCGCTAGCTTGGGCAGACGCGGGGCGTGCGTCAAACGCATCGGTCGGATTTACACGCCTTGCAACGAATCCGCGGGCGGACCGGTAGAATGACGTTCTGATTCGACAGACGGGTGGTTAGAGCGTGGAGGCAAGGCAGGGTTTCGTCCTGACCCGACATTGGCGGGATACACCCGAAGGCACCGAGGTGGGTTTCTGGCTGGCCACCGATGACGGACCCCGGCACGTATTGCTGCCGCCGCAGACTTCGGTGGCCTTTGTGCCGGCCGAGCAGCGCTCCCGCGCCGAGAAGCTGCTGGCCGGCGAACGCGGCGCCGAACTGCGCCCGCTGGGCCTGCGCGACTTCCAGCAGCGCCCGGTGCTGGGCCTCTACTGCCAGCAGCATCGCCAACTGATGAACCTGGAGAAGAAGCTGCGCGAAGCCGGCGTCGAGGTGTTCGAGGCGGACATCCGCCCGCCCGAGCGCTACCTGATGGAGCGCTTCATCACCGCCCCGGTCACCTTCAGCGGTGAGCCGGACGCGGGCGGCAGCACCGTCACCGCACAACTGCGCCCGGCGCCGGAATACCGGCCGAAGCTGAAGCTGGCCTCGCTGGACATCGAAACCAACRYCCGYGGCGACCTCTATTCCATCGCCCTGGAAGGCTGCGGCCAGCGCCAGGTGTACATGCTCGGCCCGGCCAATGGCGTCGACGGTGAGCGTGACTTCGAGCTGGAATACTGCGACAGCCGCGCGCAACTGCTGGAACGCCTSAACCAGTGGCTGGCCGAGCACGAYCCCGACGCCATCATCGGCTGGAACCTGGTGCAGTTCGACCTGCGCGTSCTGCAKGAGCAYGCCMAGCGCCTGGAGATTCCCCTGCGCCTGGGCCGTGGCGGCGACGAGATGGGCTGGCGCCAGCACGCATCGTCGAACCACTACTTCGCCGCGGCCGCTGGGCGGCTGATCATCGACGGCATCGAGGCGCTGCGCTCGGCGTTCTGGAGCTTCCCCTCGTTCAGCCTGGAGAGCGTCTCGCAGCAACTGCTGGGCGAGGGCAAGTCCATCGACAACCCCTACGACCGCATGGCCGAGATCGACCGCCGCTTCGCCGAGGACAAGCCGGCGCTGGCGAAATACAACCTCAAGGACTGCGAGCTGGTCACGCGCATCTTCGACAAGACCCGCATCCTCGACTTCCTGCTCGAACGCGCCAGCGTCACCGGGCTGCCGGCGGACCGCAGTGGCGGCTCGGTGGCGGCCTTCACCCACCTGTACCTGCCGCCGATGCACCGGCTCGGCTACGTCGCGCCGAACCTTGGCGGCAAGGCGCCGGAGGCCAGCCCCGGCGGCTTCGTCATGGATTCGCGGCCGGGGCTCTACGAGTCGGTGCTGGTGCTGGACTACAAGAGCCTGTACCCGTCGATCATCCGCACCTTCCTGATCGACCCGGTGGGTTTGGTGGAAGGTCTGAGCGACCCGTCGGACGCGGCGTCGATCCCCGGCTTCCGCGGCGGGCGCTTCTCGCGCACCCAGCACTGCCTGCCGGCCATCGTCGAGCGCGTCTGGCAGGGCCGCGACGCCGCTAAGCGCGAAGGCAACGCGCCGCTGTCCCAGGCGCTGAAGATCATCATGAACGCCTTCTACGGTGTGCTCGGTTCCAGCGGCTGCCGCTTCTTCGACCCGCGCCTGGCTTCGTCCATCACCATGCGCGGCCACGAGATCATGCGCCGCACCCGCGAGCTGATCGAAGGGCAGGGTCACCGGGTGATCTACGGCGATACCGATTCCACCTTCGTCTGGCTCGGCCGCGCTCACGACGAGGAGCAAGCCGCTGAGATCGGTCGAGCGCTGGTGCGCCACGTCAACCAATGGTGGGTCGAGCACCTGCGCGAGGAATACGGGCTGGAGAGCGCACTGGAAATCCAGTTCGAACGGCACTTCCGGCGCTTCCTCATGCCGACCATCCGCGGCGCCGAAGAGGGCAGCAAGAAGCGCTATGCCGGCCTGGTGCGGCGTGATGATGGCAGCGACGAGATGGTCTTCAAGGGCCTGGAAACCGTGCGCACCGACTGGTCACCGCTGGCCCAGCAGTTCCAGCAGGAGCTGTACCTGCGCATCTTTCAGCGTCAGCCATACCGGGACTACGTGCGCGACTACGTGAACCGCACCCTGGCCGGCGAACAGGATGACCTGCTGATCTTCCGCAAGCGCCTGCGCCGCCAGCTCGGCGACTACGAACGCAATGTGCCGCCCCATGTACGTGCCGCGCGTATCGCCGACGACTACAACGAGCGCAACGGTCGCCCGCGCCAGTACCAGCGCGGCGGCTGGATCAGCTACGTGATCACCGTCAACGGCCCGGAACCGCTGGAAACCCTCGCTTCGCCCATCGACTACGACCACTACGTCAGCCGCCAGCTGCAGCCCATCGCCGACGCCATCCTGCCGTTCGTGGGCGACGACTTCAGCGCGCTGGTCGACAAGCAGATGGGCTTGTTCTGACCACGAACGTAGGGCGCATAACGTCCCAGGCGTTATCCGCCGCCGGGGGGAGACGGCGGATAAAGCGTTCCGCTTTATCCGCCCTAAGCTCCGGCTTCACGCCATCGGCGGCAAGCGCCGCTTCACCGGGCTCTTCTTGACGATGGCGGTGTTGGTCTCGGCGAAGCCGTTGAGGTGGTCGAGGATTTCGTCCAGCTGCTCCATGGAGCGCACGCACATACGGGCGTAGAAGCAGTCCTCGCCGGTGACCTTGTCGCACTCGGTGAACTCGGGGATCGCCAGGATCTGCCGCTCCACTTCCTGCAGCTTCCCCGGCAGCGGGCGCACGCGAACGATGGCCTGCAACTGGTAGCCGAAGGCGCGCGGGTCGACGTTCACCGTGTAGTCGGTGATCACCTGGCGCTCCTCCAGCTTGCGCAGGCGCTCGGCGACGCTGGGGGAGCTGAGACCGCTGGCCTGGGCCAGGGCCTTGAGGGAGAGGCGCGAGTCTGCCATCAGCGCGGCGATCAGCAACTGGTCGATATCGTCGGTCATTGCGGCCTCGAAAGGTGAAGTTGAAGAATGGCCTTGATAGTAAAGGTGATCGGCAGTATTTGCCTCTGCGAGGCGATGGAGTGCGCGAGTCGGCCTGTTCATACTGGTCACCAACAAGCGGAGGTGAACCATGAACGAGCCAATCAGACGCGGCACCCTGGAAATGATCAGCGCCATGCTGATCTGCGGCACCATCGGCTGGCTGGTGGTGGTCTCCGGCCAGCCAGTGCTGGACGTGGTGTTCTGGCGCTGCGTGTTCGGCGCCGCGACCCTGCTGGTGATCTGTGCGGCCATGGGTTTCCTGCGCCCCGGCATTCTCACTCGCGCCACCTTCGGCCTGGCGCTGCTCAGTGGTGCGGCCATCGTCGGAAACTGGGTGCTGCTGTTCGGCTCCTACTCGCGGGCGTCCATCGCCATCGGTACGGCGGTCTATAACGTGCAGCCGTTCCTGCTGGTGCTGCTGGGGGCGCTATTCCTTGGCGAGAAGGTGACGGCACAGAAGCTGGCCTGGCTCGGCGTTTCCTTCCTCGGCATGCTGGCCATCGTCAGTGCCCACGGCGAGGCGGGGCAGGTGGGCAGCGACTATCTGGGCGGCATCGCCCTGGCCCTCGGCGCGGCGGCCCTGTATGCGCTGGCGGCGCTGATCATCAAGCGCCTGACTGGCGTGCCGCCACACCTGATCGCGTTGATCCAGGCGGTGACCGGCGTCCTGCTGCTGGCGCCCTGGGCCAACCTGTCGTCGCTGCCGCAGGCCACCAGCGCCTGGGCCAGCCTGGCGACCCTGGGCATCGTGCATACCGGCTTCATGTACGTGCTGCTCTACGGGGCGATCCAGCGGCTGCCGACCGCGCTGACCGGCGCGCTGTCGTTCATTTACCCGATTGCGGCGATCTTCGTCGACTGGTTCGCCTTCGGCCACCGCCTGACGCCGCTGCAATGGCTGGGCGTGGCCGCCATCCTGCTGGCCGCTGCCGGCATGCAGCGGGGCTGGAGCCTGAACCTGCGGCGCCTGGCCTGGCGCTGAAGTCCGTGCTTGCCTGAGAATGCCCAGGGAACCCGAGCTGCCGAGCGAGGGTCCTGTAGGCGGCGACACTCAAGCAAGGATCGGACTATGACTGCGGCTGCCCTGACGGCAGATTCATTCAGCCTGAAAAGGCCTTCGGCACGACTCATTCATCTGCTCGGCGTGGCTGCGCTGCTGGCACTGGCCGGTTGCGGCAGTCGTGCGCCCAGCGTCGCGGAGCCGACACCGGCCGAGGTGCGCGGCAAGCTGGCCAAACTGATTCCCGCCGGGGCGACAGATCGCCAGGGCTGGGCGACGGACATCCAGGTAGCTTTCACCACCCAGCGCATCCCGGCGACCACCGAGAACCTCTGTTCGGTAATCGCGATTACCGAGCAGGAGTCCAACTTCAAGGCCGACCCGCCGGTGCCGGGGCTGGGCAAGATCGCTCGCGCCGAGATCGACCGGCGCGCCGGCAAGCTGCACGTGCCGGGCTTCCTGATCGATACGGCGTTGGCGCTGAAGTCGCCGAACGGGCGCAGCTACAGCCAGCGCCTGGCCAGTGCGAAGACCGAGAAGGAGCTGAGTGCCATCTTCGATGACTTCATCGGCGGCGTGCCGCTCGGCCAGCAACTATTCGGCCGCTTCAATCCGGTGCATACCGGCGGGCCGATGCAGGTCAGCATCGAGTTCGCCCAGGCCCACGCCGATGGCTATCCCTACGCGGTGGACGGCAGCATCCGCCGCGAGGTGTTCAGCCGCCGCGGCGGCATGTACTTCGGCACCCTGCACCTGCTCGGCTACCCGGTGAACTATCCGCGCCAGCTGTACCGCTTTGCCGATTACAACGCCGGCTGGTACGCCAGTCGCAACGCCGCGTTCCAGCGGGTGGTGATGGACCTCACCGGGATCACCCTGGCGCTGGATGGCGACGTGATTCTCTACGGCAGCTACGACGCCGGCAGTACCGAGACGGCGGTGCGCAAGCTGGGGCCGAAGCTGGGCATGAGCGAGCGGGAAATCCGCCGCGACCTGGAGCTGGGCGACAAGCCGGAGTTCACCAAGTCGGAGCTTTACACCAAGGTCTTCGAACTGGCCGAGCGCGCCGCTGGCAAGTCGATGCCGCGGGCGATGCTGCCGGGCATCATGCTGCACAGCCCGAAGATCACCCGCCAGCTCACTACCGCCTGGTTCGCCCAGCGCGTGGACGAGCGCTACCAGCGCTGCCTGACTCGCGCGCCCTGAATCCAGGCTCGGATCAGTCGCCCTCGGCCGCCTGGCAGACACCGTGGGCGCCTTTGGGGCCGGTGTAGGAGACGGTGGCGCTGCCGTCGTCATTGACGCTGATGGAGACGGTGACGCCTTCTCCCTTGGCCTCGATGAACTTGTCGTTGCTCTGTTTGACCTTGGCCTGCTTGCCGTTGATGTAGACCGGCCCGCCCTCGTCGGTGTGGACCTGGATATCGTCGGGGCAGTCGTAGTTGAGCATGGGGATGGCGGCAAAGGCGGGCTGCACAACGATCATCGATACAGCGATCAGTAGCGGTTTCATGGCGTCTCCCTGGGAATGCGGGCACGGCGCGCGGCCGTGCGGACAGTCTCAGCGTAGTGCAGACGCTGCCAGGCGCTACAGCGGTAGCGGGCGCAGGCGCGAAGCCGCTTCCGGCTCCGGCGCTGTGCCACGCAGGACCAGGCGGGTGATGGTCGCCGCGGCAGCCTCGAAGTCGTCGCCATCGGGCTGCGACTTGCCGGTGATCATCGCGATCTGCCAGTCGAAGTCCACGTAGGTGCGGGTGGCGGCGGAAATGCTCAGCAGCAGGTGCTGCGGGTCCACCGGGGCGAGCAGGCCGCGGTCGATCCAGGCGGCCAGGCAGTCGAGGCTGCGGTGTGACTCGGCGTGCAGGCGCTGCAGCCATTCCGGAGGCAGGTGCGGTGCGCCGTGGAGCATTTCGCTGGCGAAAACCTTGTAGGCGTGCGGCCACTGGCGGGCGATGTGCAGGCGCGCGCGGATGTGCGCGGGCAGCGCCCAGGCCGGGTCGTCGCACTCGCGCAGCAGCGCCGAGGCTTCCAGCACGGCGTCCACCACGTTCTCCAGCAGGCGCAGGTAGAGGTTCTCCTTGCTCTGGAAGTAGTAGTAGACGTTGGACTTGGGCAGGTCGGCGCGGCTGGCGATGTCCTGGGTCTTGGCGGCGGCGAAACCCTTGTCGGCGAATTCTTCGCCGGCGGCGATGAGGATGCGCTGGCGGTTGCGGTCACGGATGCTGAGGGCAGGACGCTGGCGGCGGCGCGTCGGGGCGGTCGCGGTCTGGGGCATGGGAAACATCGGGGCAGTCATACGGGGCTTCAGAATATACTTTTCTATATAGCGGTTGCCCAGCCATCTGCTGTCCGCTCGTCTTGCTGGCCGCTGGCCATTTATCCGCCATTAGATTGAACCTGCCGTATGACGGATCTGTCAGAGCCAGTCAGAAACCTGGGAAGGGGCTGAAATGCTGTTCGTAGTCATGCTGGGCGGACGCCATCCGCGTGCCCGGATCGAGGTCCATGACGTGGTCTTCGTCATCGGCGACAACCTGAAATCCACCTACGCGCAATTGCGCGAGGCCTGGTTCGGCAGTCCGGACGGGCTGCACATCGATTCCTGGCTGGAGGTGGACGGGGTGGAGGCTTATCGCGTCGAGTTCGGCGACGCGATGCCAGCGCCGGGCGATCTGCGGCTGTACTTCGTCAACCTCGGCGGCTACGAGCTGGGCAGCTTCGGCGAGGCGCACCAGTACGTGCTGGTGGCCGCGCGCGATGCCGCCGACGCCAAGACCCGCGCCAAGCGCCGCATGCCGCGCAACTGGGACAAGGCGCACACCGACGCGGTGATCGACGTCGACGACTGCATCGCCATCGACCAGGTCGGCGGCCGCTACGTACACCTGGTGGAAGGCGAAAGCCGCGGCATCGTGCAGCGCAGCGACTACATCGTGTTGTGAGCCTTCACGCCGCTGACACGGCTCTGTCATAAAACCTGACGTATAAGGGGCGCAGAGCCGCCCCCCGCGCCGAGGTAGAGATGACCGAGAAACGCCGAGTCCTGTTCGTCTGCGTCGCCAACGACGCGCGCTCGCCCATGGCCGAGGCGCTGCTGCGACACACCGACGGCGAGCACTTCGAAGCCTTCAGTGCGGGTATCCACCCGACCGCCATCGACCCGCGCGCCCGCGATGTGCTGGAGCACGCGGGGATTTCCGTCGAGGGCCTGCGCAGCAAGTCCATCGACGAATTCCGTGGCCAGCACTTCGACTACCTGATCGACCTCTGCGACAAATCCACCGACGAGGGCGACGAACTGCCCACGTCCAGCGAAGTGATCGTGTGGAATTTCGTCGACCCGGCCCACAGCGAGCAGCACGACCCGTTTCGCCACACCCTGCAGGAAATCAGCGATCGCCTGAAACTCTTCGAAATGGTGAAGAACCGCGACTGAAGTTTCCGGCGATGGAAAAGCAGAAAGCCCGCAATGGATGCGGGCTTTCTGCTTCGTAGGCCACCGGAATTCGCCGTTGCCCGGGGAGGATTGGAGGTGGATTCCGGTAGAGATGGGGTGCTGGTCCTTCAGCACGAGGGCGATTCTGGCGGTACGGGATGACAGGCAGGTGACTGTCCGGTGAACAGGTGATGGCAATGCGCTGGCGTTGCTGTATCACTGGGCGGCATGACTACTATCGACTCCGACAAGTGGTCAGGCGGGGACTGCCTCGATAGAGTCACCGTCAAAGTCATGTCCGCGGCGTTGCAAGTCGGCGCCTGCGTGACCCGAATCGGAGTGCCTATGAAGTCCCTGTCAGATATTGCCTTCTCCATGCTCGACCTGGTGCCCGTGCGCGACCAGGGCACCGCTGCCGAGGCGTTGAACAACGCCGTCGCGGTTGCCCGGCACGTCGAGCGCCTGGGCTTCAGCCGCTACTGGCTGGCGGAGCACCACAACATGGACGGCATCGCCAGCTCGGCCACCGCCGTGCTGATCGGCCACATCGCCGGCAAGACCGAGCGCATCCGCGTTGGCTCCGGCGGAGTGATGCTGCCCAACCACCCGCCGCTGGTGGTGGCGGAGAACTTCGGCACCCTGGAAACCCTGTACCCCGGCCGTATCGACCTGGGCCTGGGCCGCGCGCCCGGCGCCGACCAGGCGACCATGCGCGCTCTGCGCCGCGACCGCCTGGGCGATGGTGCGGATTTCCCCGAGCAGGTCGCCGAACTGGAAATGCTCCTCGGCCCGCGCCGCTCGCAGCAGTCGCTGCTGGCGATTCCAGGGGAGGGCACCAACGTGCCGATCTGGCTGCTGGGTTCCAGCCTGTTCAGCGCCCATCTGGCCGCGCAGAAGGGCTTGCCCTATGCCTTCGCCTCGCACTTCGCCCCGCGCTACCTGCACGATGCGCTGCGTATCTACCGCGAGAACTTCCAGCCCTCGGCGGTGCTCGACAAGCCCTACGCCATGATCGGCGTGCCGCTGGTGGCCGCGCCGACCGACGAGGAAGCCGAGTACCTGGCGACTACCGCCTTCCAGCGCGTGCTGGCGCTGATCCGTGGCGACAGCCTGAAGCAGAAGCCGCCGGTGAAGAGCATGGCCGGCCTGTGGCTGCCCCATGAGCAGGATGCGGTGGGCAATTTCTTCGGCCTGGCGGTGATCGGCGGCCCGGAGAAGGTGCGCAGCCGCCTGGAAGTCCTGCTGGAGCAGACCGGCGTGGACGAGATCATCTTCACCAGCGATATCTATGACCACGAGCTGCGCCTGCGCTCGTTGGAGATCGTGGCCGGCCTCAAGTAGCAGGGCCTGTCGCAGGTTGCTCGCGAATGGCCTCGCAGCGGGGCTGGTTCGCGAGCAAGCTCGCTCCTACAGGTGAGGTGTTGTGCCGGTCGTAGGAGCGGACCTTGTCCGCGAAGTCCTGCGCGGAGGACCCCAAACCCACAGCGATGCGCCGAAGCACGGCGCCCATCTGTAGGAGTGCGCCATGCGCACGATCGCGGGCATGGCCCGCTCCTACAGGGAGACCGGTGCGTCCGAGAATGGCGTAGGAGCGGACTTTGTCCGCGATGGTGTCTGGCGCGATGCAGGCCAAGCGCAGACGGAGTCCGCTCCTGTCCATCCGCCTGCATCGGCAGAAAACTGCGGCAGCAAATGCGGGAGGCTTCAGGCCTCGCCGTCGTCCTTCTTCTTCAAAAGGTCCGCCAACCCGGCCAGTCCCTTGTGGGTGACCTTCGGCCCCTTGGCGCCGGCGTCGTTGCTGTTCTGGTAGTGCAGGTCGACCTGGCGCTGGTGTTCGTTGTCGTGGCAGAACAGGCAGAGCAGCTCCCAGTTGGAGCCGTCCTCGGGGTTGTTGTCGTGGTTGTGGTCACGGTGGTGGACCGTCAGTTCGCGCAGGCGCACGCCGCTGAATTCGCGGGCGCAGCGGCCGCAGATCCAGGGGTACATCTTCAGGGCTTTTTCGCGGTAGCTGGTTTCGCGGCGGCGCTGGGCTTCGGCGAGGACGGCGTCGACTTTGCTGGTGGGCTGGTTCATGGCTCGTGGCAGAGGTATGGAATCGGACTTCCAGCATAAGTCCGGAGCCGCGCGCTGACTACGGCCTGGGCGTATCCGGTCGCGACCAGATCCACAGATTGCCAACCGCCATGCCGAGGATCACCGCGTACAGCCAGAGGCCGTGGGGCAGGGTGATCAGCATGATCGCCAGGGCAGCGAGCATCGCCAGGCTGGCGCTGATCTTTGCGCGGCGCGCGACGGCGCGGCCGTTGCGCCAGTTGTGCAGGATCGGGCCGAACAGCCGGTGGTTCTCCAGCCAGGCGGACAGGCGCGGCGAACTCTTCGACGCAGCCCAGGCGGCGAGCAGGACGAACTCGGTGGTCGGCAAGCCCGGCACCACCAGCCCCACCATGCCCACGCCCAGGCTGGTGTAAGCCAGCAGCGCAAAGGCCAGGCGCGCCAGGCGCGAGCGGGCGGGGCGGAAGGGATTGCCGCGCGCCGCGTCTAGCGGCGCGCGCGTTCCAGCGTCAGACGGCGGCAGGAGCGCTGTCATAGCTGTGTTGCAGCAGTTGCGAGAAGCGCTCGAAAGCCGCCACGGCGCCGGCTTCGGCTTCGCGTTCTTCGGCTTCGCTCAGTTCCAGGCCGTCGAGGGTGCGGGTGAAGCGCTTCCAGCCTTCGGCGCGGCCGCCTTCGGGCTCGCCCAGGTGGCGGGCGCCGGTGTTCTCGTCCAGGCCCAGCGCGGCAACGCGCTTGATCAGGAAGGCGGCGCCGAGCTTGGAGCCTTCGGAGACGAACAGCCAGCCCAAGGCATGGGCCTGGCTCGGATGGCTGATGGCGCCGGCGACCGGAGCGGGCACTTCGGTGTCGAGGTCGGCCAGGTCCAGGCGCGCCTGTTCGGCGCGGCAGCGCTGTGGCAGGTCGGGGAAGATCTTGCCCAGCTCGGCGTCCTGGTACAGGGCCTGCAGTTCGGACTGGAACAGGTACTGGGCGACCACGAAGCGGGCGAAGCGCTCGCGGCTGGAGAAGGGCTCGCGGGCCTTCACGGCGTGGTCGAGACGCTCGTGGGGGGCGTGGGTCAGCGCGTTCAAGCGCTGCGAGCGCAGGGCAGGGAGTTCCAGGGTGGTCATGTGCAATTCCTTGAAATTACAGGTCTTTACAGACGAGACGAACGAGATCGGGGAAAGCGTAAAGATTGTCGGGTGTTCACCGGGTGGTGCCGGAGCGAAGCAGGTTCGCGAGCAAGCTCGCTCCTACAGGGGGCGCCTTTCGTAGGAGCGAGCTTGCTCGCGAACAGCACCGGCAAGAGACTCACCAGAAGCCCCGCGCCAAGACGACTTTGTAGGGCGCATAACGCGCCAGCGTTATCCGCCATCTGGAGGCGGCGGATAACCTGTTCCAGGTCATGCGCCCTACGTTCAGGCAGGGCGCTTGCCCGTCAGATATCCCACACCAGGTTGACGGCGAAGTTGCGGCCCGGCTGGGTCAGGCGGTCGAGGTTGGCCGGGGCCAGTACCGAGGCTTCGCCAACGCCGTCGTAGCCGCGCACGTCATCCCACAGCCAGTACTTCTTGTCGGTGAGGTTGTAGAGGCCGGCGTTGAGGGTCAGGTCGTCGGTCAGCTTGTAGTAGCCGGTCAGGTCGAGGATGCCGAAGCCCGGGGTCTTGAACTGGCTGCTGGTGCCGTCGGGAGCGTTGAACTGGCTGTCGTCCACGCGATCCTTGCGCTTGACCAGGGTCCAGTCGAGCAGGGCGCCGTAGCGGCCGGCCTGTTCGTCGTAGCCCAGGCCGAATACGCCGGTGAGCGGGTTGACGCTGTTGATCGGCTCGCCGGTGTCCTTGTTGCGGCCGTAGGCGTAGGCCACCGAGCCCTTGGTGTAGAGGCCCTGCGGCGCGCCGAAGGCGCCCAGTTCCAGGCGACCCTTCAACTCCACGCCCTTGATGATGGCGTGCTTGATGTTGTTGCTGGTGAAGGTCGGCTCGGAGTAGCCGGGGGTGATGGCGTCTTCGTTGATGAAGTCGCGGTACTTGTTATAGAAGGCCGCGACGTCGAACGAGCCTTCCTCGAAGTTGCCGCGCAGGCCGGTTTCGTAGCTCTGGCTGCGTTCCGGGTCCAGGTCCGGGTTGGGCTCCACGCGGTAGCCGGTGGTGGGGTTGTCGAAGCGGCCATACAGCGCCTTGGCGGTCGGGGTACGGAAACCCTGGGCGTACTGGCCGTACCACAGGTAGTTGTCGTTGAACGCGTAGGTCACGCCGAGCTTGGGCGAGAGCTGGTGCCAGCTCTTGCTTTCGCTGCTGACATCGCCTTCGCCGCTCTGGTCGACGGTGCGCAGGAATTCCTCGGTGATGTGCGGGTCCAGGCGGGTGTGGTCGTAGCGCAGGCCGGGCAGGAAGGTCCAGTCGTTCCAGCGGATCTCGTCCTGGGCGAACAGGGCGTAGGTATCGATGGTCGGGTCCGGGAAGTCGCTGCTGCGGGCCAGACGGTCGGAGGCCACCGAGCTCGGGCCGCCGATGGTGGTGCAGGTACGGCTGACGGCCAGGCAGGTGGCGTCGCCTTCGCGGTAGCCGGTGACCTTCTGGCGCTTGAGGGTGGTGCCGTAGGTCAGCAGGTGGTCGGTGTCGCCCAGGGCGAAGGCCTTGTCCATCTGCAGGTCGAGCACCCACTGGCGCTCCTTGTACTGGGTCTCGCGGGTACGCAGCACCTGGCGGGTGATGGGGTAGTAGAACTCGTCGGTGCTCTGGTCGGTCTTGGCGATCTGGTAGTTGAAGGTCCACTTCAGGTGATCGGCCACCGCGCTGTCCAGCAGCATCTGGTGTTCCAGGCCGTAGCGCTCGCGGGTGATGGTGTCGTTGCCGGTGCGCCACTGGTACATGCCGCCGGGCAGCACGCTGTTGGGGATGGTCGGCGCGCCGTTGAAGTACGGGCCGCCGTAGGCGCTCTTCTGGTCGGTGTCGACGTCGTCCTTGTACTTCTCGTAGACCAGGCCGAAGCGGCTGCCTTCGGCGTAGTTCCAGCCCAGCTTGGCCAGCACGTTGGTGGTGCGCACGTCTTCCGGGTTGGCTTCGGTGCGCGACAGGCCGGTGCCGCCGGTGCTGCCGTAGGATTCGGTTTCGTGGCCGTTGCGCTGGCTCAGGTGCAGCAGGCCGTCGAAGTCATCGTGGCGGCCGGCGACGGTGGCGGAGGTCAGCCAGCTGTCATCGGCGGAGCTGTAGCCGGTCTTCAGGCGCGCGCCGACGTCCTGGCCGTCCTTGATGATGTCGTCCGGATCGAGAGTGAAGTAGCTAACCGCGCCGCCGATGGCGTTGCTGCCGTACAGCGCCGAGGCCGGGCCGCGCAGCACTTCCACGCGCTTGACGATTTCCGGGTCGACGTAGTTGCGCTCGGTCTGCGCGTAGGGGCCGTTGAAGAAGCTGTTGGGGATCTCGACGCCATCGATCTGCGTCAGCACGCGGTCGCCGTCGATGCCGCGGATGTTGTAGCCGGTGATGCCGGCGCGGTTGCCGGTGCCGCCGACGGAGACGCCGGGCATGTCGCGCACCAGTTCCTTGATGTTGTTGACGTTCTTGCGGTCCAGTTCTTCGCGGCCGACGACATTCACAGTGCTAGGCACCGAGGTGACGCTCTGTGCCTGGCGGGTGGCGGTGACGGTGAGCGGCTGCATCTCGGCGACGGAGGAGAGATTGCGCTCCAGCACCACGTTGCGCGGGCCGAGCTGGCGCACGCTGAGGCCGGTGCCGCCGAGCAGGGTCTTCAGCGCGCGCTCCGCCGGCAGGCGGCCGCTGACGCCCGGGGATTCCACGCCATTGGCCAGGTCGGCGGCCACGCCCACCTGCCAGCCGGTGACCGCGCT
>NZ_JASMRU010000041.1 GCF_030462585.1 Pseudomonas sp. CAN1
CGGCGAGCTGATCTACCGGATAAAGCGCAGTGAACCAACCCACGGAGCGGCTCAGGTCCAGCGCGGCTTCGCCGTCGAAGGCGTCGCGGCCGTGGCCTTCCATCTCCACCAGTGCGGAGCTTTCGCCGGTCCAGGCGCACAGGGCGCGGGCCAGCGCGGTCAGCAGCAGGTCGTTGATCTGCACGTGCTGCGCCTTCAGCGCCGGGCCGAGCAGCTGGCGGGTGGTCTCGGCGTCGAGGCTGAAGCGGGCGTTGGCGGCTTCCTTCCAGGTGGCCGGGGCGTCGCTGCGGGCGCGGCTCAGGCGCGGCGCATCGCGCAGTTCGGCTTGCCAGTAGTCCAGCTCAGCCGCAGCGCCATTGGCAGCCGCTTGCTGGCGGGCGCTCCAGGCCTGGTAGCTGTCGGTGCGCGGCAGTGCAGCGGGTGTGCGGCCGGCGCGCAGTTCGCGGTAGGCGTACTGCAGGTCTTCCAGCAGGATGCGCCACGACACGCCGTCCACCGCCAGGTGATGGATCACCAGCAGCAGGCGTTCACTGCCATCTTCCAGGCCGACCTGCATGGCGCGCAGCAGCGGGCCGTTGGCGATATCCAGGCTGGCCTGGGCGTCGTCGCACAGGCGCTCCAGGGTTTGCGCGTCGGCGGTGCGGCGGCGCCACAGCAGCGTCATATCGAGCGGGCCAAGTTCTGCGTAACGCTGGCGGCTGCCGTCGAAGCGCAGGCGCAGCGCGTCGTGCTGGCCGACCAGCCAGTGCAGAGCGCGGGCGAGAACATCGCCGTCCAGCGCTTCACGCGGTTGCAACAGCAAAGCCTGGTTCCAGTGGTGACGCTGGGCGCTCGGCACGCGCTCGAAGAAGCGCGCCTGTACCGGCGACATAGCCACTTCACCGCTGACAGCAGCAACCGGCGCGGGTGTTGCCGGGACAGCCGGAGCGCGGCTTTCCAGCCACTGCGCCAGTTGACGGACGCTCTGCCGCTCGAACAGCTGTTTCGGGCTGAGCTTGTAACCGAGTTTGCGGATGCGCGCGATGATCTGCAGGCTGAGGATGGAATCGCCGCCCAACTCGAAGAAGTTGTCTTCGGCACCGACGCGCTCGACCTTCAGCACCGCTTGCCAGATATCAGCGATGCGCTGCTCCAGTTCGCTCAGCGGCGCGCTGTCCACGACCCTGGCGACCGCCTCGGCGCGCGGCAGCGCCTTGCGGTCGACCTTGCCATTGGCGTTCAGCGGCAGGCGATCCAGCAGCATCAGCTGGGCCGGCAGCAGGTATTCCGGGACGGCAGCGGCCAGGGCTTCGCGCAGGCTTTCCACGCTCTGTCCTTCGGCCACGACCCAGGCCAGCAGCTTCATCGGGCCGTCGTTGTCACGCTCGGCCAGCGCCACGGCATCGCGCACGCCGGGCAGGCGCTTGAGCGCTTGCGCCAGTTCGCCCGGCTCGACACGGTAGCCACGGATCTTCACCTGGTCGTCGACGCGGCCGAGGAATTCCACGACGCCGCGACGGCTCAGGCGCACACGGTCGCCACTGCGGTAGAGGCGCTCGCCTTCGATCTCTACGAAGCGTTCGGCGGTCATCTCCGGCAGGCCGAGGTAACCCAGCGCCAGGCCGGCGCCGCCGATGTACAGCTCGCCGGGTACGCCCGGCAGCAGGTCACGGCCGTTCTCGTCGAGCACGCGGATGGCGCTGTTGGCCAGCGGCGTGCCGATGGGCAGGCTGCCCGCCGGCAGCTCATCCAGCAGCGACCATTCGTGAGTCAGCACGCCGACGGTGGATTCGCTGGGGCCGTAGTGGTTGACGATGCGCAGCGCGGGCGCCCCACCGCGTAGCGGTTCTAGACATGCACGGATCGGCTGCAGCAGCGCGCGGTCGCAGGCTTCACCGCCCACCACCAGCAGACGGCGCGGCAGCACGGCGGCGGCGTTCGGCGCGGCAGCCAGCAGGCCGGCGAGATGGCTGGGGACGATCTTCAGCACGTCCACGTCCTGCATGAACGCGGCGAAGCGCTCGGCATCGGCCACGGCCTGGGCATCCGCCAGGTGCAGGCGAGCACCGCCGCACAGCGCGCCGAACAGCGTGGTGTGGCCGAGGTCGGCAGCCACCGAGGAGACCATCGCCATGCCCAGGCCCTGGGCGCGGCCATGGTCCAGTTGCAGGCGTTCGAGCACGGCCTGCACGTAGTTGGCCAGCGCGGCGTGGCTGACGCGCACGCCCTTGGGCTGGCCGGTGGAGCCGGAGGTGAAGATCACATAGGCGGCCTGTTGCGGGTCGATGCTCCGCGCAGGTACGGCAGCGCTGCCCTGCTCCGGGCCGCCGGCCGGGATCAGCATGGCGGCGGCGCCGAAGGTTTCCAGTAGCGCGGCATCACTCACCAGCACGCGGCCGATGCCGTTGTCGGCGAGCAACTGGCGCAGGCGCTCGGCGGGTTGCGCCGGATCCAACGGCACGTAGGTTCCGCCGGCCTTGAACACGCCCAGCAGCAGGAGTACCCACTGCGCGCTGCGCTCCTGGCAGAGGGCGACGCACTCGCCCTGCTCCACGCCGCTGGCGATCAGTGCGTTGGCCAGGCGGTTGCTGCGCTGGTCCAGCTCGGCATAGCTGTAGCGGATGCTGTCGTCCTGCACGGCAATGGCGTCCGGCTGCGCGGCGACCTGCGCGGCGAACAGGCCGAGCACGTCCTGCTGCGGCCACTGGCGGGCTTCGCCACGACGGCGCGAGGCGACCGGGCGCGGCAGTTCGCCGAGGGCACGCTGCGGCTCGGCGCACAACTGGCGCAGCAGCGCTTCGAACTGGCCGGCGATGGCAGCGACGCTGTCCTCGTCGAACAGGTCGCGGGCATAGACGAAGCTGCCGCGCAGCTCATCGCCCGGCTGGCCGCTGGCGTCCAGCGCCTCGGCCATGTCCAGGGCGAGGTCGAAACGCGCGCCGTACTGTTCTTCGCTGAACAGTTCCAGCTTCAGCGCGCCGGCATCGGGCAGGCGGCTGACGTCGAAGCCGAAGTTGAACTTCACCTGCACCAGCGGGTTGTAGGCCAGGCTGCGCTCGGGCTGCAGGGCTTCCACCAGTTGTTCGAACGGCAGGTCCTGGTGCGCCTGGGCGCCCAGGGCCAGCGGCTTGAGACGAGCCAGCAGCGCGGCGAAGGATTCGTCGTCAGCGAGCGCGCAGGGCATGACCTGGGTGTTGACGAAGAAGCCGATCAGCCCTTCGGTTTCCAGCTGCTGGCGGTTGGCGATGGGCACTGCGACGCGCAGGTCGCGCTGGCCGCTGTAGCGTTGCATCAGCACGGCGTAGGCGCCAAGCAGCAGCATGAACAGGGTGACGTCCTGCTCGCGGGCCAGTTGCTTGAGGCGGCTGCCGAGGCCGGCGTCCAGGCTGAAGCCGAGGCTGCCGCCCCGGTAGCTCTGCACCGCCGGGCGCGGGCGATCCGTGGCCAGCTCCAGCACGGGTGTCTCGACGCTCAACTGATCGGTCCACCAGCCCAGCTGACGCTGGCCCTCCTCGCCTGCCAGCAGCTCGCGCTGCCACTGGGCGTAGTCGGCGTACTGCACCGGCAGTGCCGGCAGCTGCAGGTCCTCGCCTGCGGCGAAGGCGCCGTAGAGGCGGCTGAACTCGTCCACCAGCACGCGGATCGACCAGCCATCGGAGACGATGTGGTGCATCGTCAGCAGCAGCACGTGGTCGGCGTCGGCCAGCTTGAGCAGGGTCAGACGCAGCAACGGGCCGCTGCGCAGGTCGAACTGACGCTGTGCTTCTTCCTCCGCCAGATTGCGCGCGGCGCTTTCGGCATCTTTTTCAGCGGACAGATCGACCCGTGCCAGGTCCAGCGGCTGCGCCGGCTGGATACGCTGGAAGGCCTGGCCGTCCACTTCATCGAAGGTGGTGCGCAGGGTTTCGTGGCGCGCCACCAGGGCATCGAAGGCACGGCGCAGCGCGGACTCATCGAGCTGACCGCGCAGGCGCAGCGCGCCCGGTACGTTGTAGGCGGCGCTGGCCGGCTCCATCTGCCAGAAGAACCACAGGCGGCTCTGAGCGGCGGACAGCGGCAGGTCGCCGTCGCGGGCCACGGCGCGCAGTGCCGGGCGAGCGCTGGGCGCAAGAGCTGTCAGCCGTGCAGCGAATTCATCCAGGCGGCTGGCTTCGAACAGGTCGCGCAGCGGCACTTCGCAGCCCAGGTCACGGCGCAGGCGGGAAATGACCTGGGTAGCCAGCAGCGAGTGGCCGCCCAGTTCGAAGAAGTCATCCGCGCGGCCCACGGCGGGCACCCCGAGCACTTCGGCCCAGACGGCGGCGACGCGGCTTTCCAGGCCGTCGCGCGGGGCTTCGCTGGTGCTGGCGGATTCCTGCGGTTCGGGCAGCGCCTTGCGGTCGATCTTGCCGTTGGCGTTGAGCGGCATCTGCTCCAGCACCAGGATGCGCGACGGCACCATGTAGTCCGGCAGCTGTGCGCGCAGGGCGGCTTTCAGGGCGTCTTCGGCGAGGCTGTCGCCACAGACGTAACCCAGCAGGCGCTTGCCGCGTTCGCTGTCGCGGGCGATCACCGCCGCTTCGCGCACGCCGGGCAGCGCGCGCAGGCGGGCTTCGATCTCGCCCGGTTCGATGCGGAAGCCGCGAATCTTCACCTGCTGGTCGACACGGCCGAGGTAGTCCAGCGCGCCGTCTTCGCGCCAGCGCACGCGGTCGCCGCTGCGGTACAGACGAAGGCCGTCGGCATAGGGGTCGGCGACGAAGCGTTCGGCGGTCATGCCGGCGCGCTGGTGGTACCCACGGGCCAGGCCGTGGCCGCCGATGTACAGCTCGCCCGCCACGCCACGCGGCAGCGGTTGCAGGCGGTCGTCGAGGATGTACAGGCTGCGCTCGCCGACCACTTCACCGATGGGGGCGTAGGCCGCGCCGCAGGTGGTGCGCGCGTCGGCCTTCCAGAGCATCGGGGTGACCACGGTTTCGGTCGGGCCGTAGCCGTTGATCAGGTGCTGCGGTTTCAGCGCCTGGTGGGCCAGGTGATAGGCCGCTTCCGGCACCGCATCGCCGCCGAAGCAGTAGATGCGCATGCTCGGCGCGTTGCCGGTGATCAAGGCTTGCTCGGCCAGCTGTTGCAGGTAGGCCGGCGGGAAAGCGGCGACCGTCACGGCGTGGCGGCGCAGCTGTTCCAGGGTCTGCTCGGCGGTCCACAGCCCGTCGTTGCGGATCAGCAGGCTGCCGCCGTGGGACAGCGCGGTGAGCCAGCGCTCGTGGGCGCCGTCGAAGGCGAACGACATGAAGATCAGCTCGCGGTCGGCGTCGCTCATGGCGTAGCGCTGGCCGATGGCGCGGCAGTGCGCGGCGATCTCGCCGTGGGCCACGGCAACGCCCTTGGGCTGGCCGGTGGAGCCGGAGGTGTAGATCAGGTACGCAAGGTTCTGCGCCTGGATGCGCAGCAGCGGGCGCACGGCCAGGGCGTTGCCGAGGTCGGCCTCTTCCAGCACCAGGCGCTCGACGCCTTCGGGCAGCGGCAGGCGCTCGGCCAGCTCGGCGTTGGTCAGCAGCAGGTCGACGCCGGCGTCCTGCATCAGCCAGACCAGGCGCTCCTCGGGGTAGTCGACATCCAGCGGCAGGTAGGCACCGCCGGCTTTCATGACCGCCAGCAGGGCCAGCGGGATGTCCACGCCGCGCGGCAGGGCCACGGCGACCCGGCGCTCGGCGCCGATGCCGCGCTGGATCAGGCGCTGCGCCAGGCGGTTGGAGCGATCCTCCAGTTCGGCGAAGTTCACCTCGCGCTGCTCGTCGATCAACGCGGCCTTGGCCGGATGGCGACGGGCCTGGGCGGCGATGGTCTCGCTCAGCGCCTCGAAGGCCGGCGCGTCACCGGCCACGGCGATACTCCAGTCGCTGGCAGGCAGCCAGTCGCGGGCATCCAGCACGGCGTCGGCATTCAGCTGCGGCAAGGCGCGCAGCAGATCGAGGAAGTGCCCGACCAGGCGCTGCATGCCAGCGGCGGCGTAGCGCTCGCGGGCATAGCAGAAGCTCAGGCGCAGGGTCTGTTCGCCCTCGCGGACGCGCAGTACCAGGTCGAAGGGGGTTTCCAGGTCGAGTTGTTCCAGGGCTTCCACGCTGACGCCGGGCAGGCCGTTGCCGGCACGCGGCTGCCACTGGTGGTCGAAGGCGACCTGGCACAGCGGATGTCGGCCGTGGCCGCGCTCGGGTTGCAGCGCTTCCACCAGTTGCTCGAACGGCAGGCCCTGGTGCGCCTGGGCTTGCAGCAGGTCGTCGCGCAGTTGGCGGAGCACGCCACGCAGGCTGGCGCCTTCGGGCAGCTCGCTGCGCAGCACCAGCAGGTTGACGAAGAAGCCGACCAGTCGCTCGCTGTCGAGCTGTTCGCGGCCGGCCTGGGTCAGGCCGATGCGCAGGTCGTGCTGGCCGCTGTAGCGCTGCAGTAGCAGGTTGTAGGCGCTGAGCAGGAGCATCGGCAGGGTCGAACCGTGGGCCTGGGCGAGGCTGCGCAATTTGCCGGTCAGTTCGGCGTCCACTTCGCGCTCGATCAGCTCGGCGCTCTGGCCTTTTTCACCCGTAGTGAAAGGCAACTCCAGCGGCGAATGCTGGCTGCCCAGGCGCTCGCTCCACCAGTCCAGCAGACGGGCGCCCTCGCCCGCTTCCAGCTTGTGCTGCTGGGCGGCGGCGAGGTCGAGGTACTGGCGCGGCAGCGCCGGCAGCACCGGCTCGCGCTGTTCGACGATGGCGCGGTAGCACTCGGCGAACTCGTCCAGCAGCAGGTTCAGCGACCAGCCGTCGGCGATGATGTGGTGCACGCAGAGCAGCAGTGCCTGGCGGCCACCGCCGAGGTTCTGCAGGCGCAGGCGCAGCAGCGGGCCGCTGGCCAGGTCGAAGGGCTGCGCGGCGAAGGCTTCAGCGTCCTGGCGGGCGGCGATGTCGCGGCGGGCGTTGCCCAGGGAGCTGAAATCGCTCTCGGTGAGTTCCACTTGCGTGGGGTCGGACAGGCTCAGCGATACCTCGCCATCGGCCTGCTCGATGAAGCGGCTGCGCAGGGTTTCATGGCGGCCCAGCAGCACGGCGAAGGCCTGCTCCACTGCCGGACGGCGCAGTTCGCCGCGCAGGTTCATGCGCCCGGCGATGTGGTAGACGGCGCTTTCCGGCTCCAGCTTCCAGAGGAACCACAGGCGGCGCTGGGCCGGCGACAGCGGCAGCAGGCCGTCACGCGGGACCTGCGGCACGCTCTCGGCTACAGCAGTCGGCAGGGCTGCCAGGGCGGCGGCGAAGGCGCCCAGCTCCGGCGCCTCGAACAGCAGGCGCAATTCCACGGCGCGGCCAAGACGCTCGCGCAGGCGCGCCATCAGCTGGGTGGCCTTGATGGAGTTGCCGCCGAGGGCGAAGAAGTTGTCGTCGCGGCGGATCGCCGGCAGCTCCAGCACTTCGCTCCACAGTGCGGCGATGGCTTGCTCCTCAGTCGAGAGCGGCGCAACCGGCTTGGCGCTGGCGCCGTCGCTGATCGGCTCGCCGGCGCGCTGGATGGCGTAGGCCTGCAGGCTGCCGTCGAGCAGCTGGGTGCGGCAGGCCGAGCGTTGCAGCTTGCCGCTGGAGGTCTTGGGCAGCGCGCCCGGTTCCAGCAGCGCCACCACCAGCGGCGCTTCCTGGAAGGTTTCCGCCACGGCGGCGGAGATGGCCTTGGCCAGTGCCTCGGCGGAGATCAGCTTGCGCACGCTGCGCCCGACTTCGGCGGCGATGCCGATACCTTCGCGGCCCTGGTGCTCGATGGCGAAGGCGGAGACGCGGCCCTTGCGCACCAGGTCCACTTCTTCCTCGACGCAGCGTTCCAGGTCCTGCGGGTAGAGGTTCTGCCCGCGGACGATGAGCATGTCCTTCAGGCGGCCGGTGACGAAGAGTTCGTCGTTGTGCAGGAAGCCCAGGTCGCCGGTGCGCAGCCAGGTGCGGCCGTCCTTCTCGACGAAGGTGCGCGCGCTGGCTTCCGGGTTGCGCCAGTAGCCGAGGGCGACGCTGGGGCCGCTGCTCCAGATTTCGCCGACGCGGTCCGGGCCGAGGGCTTCGCCGCTGAGCGGATCGACCAGCTGGATCTCATGGTCGGGCTGGGCACCGCCACAGTTGATCAGCGAGGTACCACGGCCCGGCCGGGCGATGTTCTCGCCCAGGGCATCGAGGTCCACTTCCAGCTGGCCGATGCCGTCGCCGCGCACGCCGCCGGTGACGAACAGCGTCGCTTCGGCGAGGCCGTAGCAGGCGTAGAAGGACGAGGCGTCGAACTGCGCCGGGGCGAACCAGGCGGCGAAGCGCTCCAAGGTGTCCGGGCGGATCGGCTCGGAGCCGGAGAAGGCCACGCGCCATTTGCTCAGGTCGAGGCCTTCCATGGCGGCCTCGTTGACCCGTTCGCAGCACAGGCGGTAGGCGAAGTCCGGCCCGCCGCTGACCGTGCCGCCGAAGCGGGCGATGGCTTCCAGCCAGCGACGTGGGCGTTCGAGGAAGTAGCGCGGCGACATCAGCACGCATTCGATGCCGCTGTAGATCGGTTGCAGCAGGCCGCCGATCAGGCCCATGTCGTGGAACAGCGGCAGCCAGCTGACGATCACGTCGTCGTCGCCAATGCCGAAGCCGTGGCGGATCAGGCGCTCGTTGGCGACCAGGTTGCCGTGGCTGACCTGCACGCCCTTGGGCGTCGAGGTGGAGCCGGAGGTGTACTGCAGGAAGGCGATGTCGTCGTCGGCCAGCTCGGGCATCTGCCATTCGACGGCCAGCGCCGGGTCGGCCTGGTCCACCGCCAGCAGCATCGGGCTGTCGCCGTTCTCGCGTTCGCAGGCCGGGCGCAGGGCTTCGATCAGCGTGGAGTCGGTGAGCACCAGGCTCGGCTCGGCGTCGTCGAGGATCGAGCGCAGGCGCGCCAGGTGCTGCGGGCGCACGGACTCCGGCGGATAGGCCGGCACGGCGATGATCCCCGAGTAGAGGCAGGCGAAGAACGCGGTAACGTACTCCGGGCCGCTGGGCAGCAGCAAGACGGCGCGGTCGCCGTGCTGGCCGTGGCGCAGCATCCAGGCGGCCATGGCGCGAGCGCGTTCGTCCAGCTCGCGGAAGCTGATGGGCTGTTCGACATTCTCGGCGATGAATCGCAGGGCAGTCTTGCGCGGCATTTCGCAGGCGCGTTGCAGCAGGGCCTCGACCAGGTTTCCTGCGGCTTCGTAGCGGTCGTTCATGACATCACCTGTTCTGTCGGCGGGCGCGTGGGGCCCGCCGGAGGGAAATTCGTGGGTTCAGCTGCTTGTGCGGAGCGCCGTGATCGATCACGCGCTCCGATCAGTCCCCTCTCCCTCTGGGAGAGGGTTAGGGTGAGGGGGCTACCGGCAACTTCGGTGCTCGACCATTTCCCTCACCCCCGCCCTCTCCCAGAGGGAGAGGGAGCTATCCGTGCCGGCTGAAAGATCCGGCTTACTCCTGGTACATCCATCAATCCCGATCACCTCTCTATCTCACGGCGAGCGGGAGCTATCCGTACCGGTCTCAGGCGTCAGCGCCATGCCCTTCCGCCATCGCCACCACCACCTTGCGCGGGCCGCTGAACGGCGAGCGGGCGTGGGCGGCGAGCATGTTGTCGAGCATCAGGACGTCGCCGCTGTACCAGGGGAAGCTCACCTTGGCCTCCTCCAGCACGCCGCGGACTTCGTCGAGCACCGAGGGCTCGATGGGGCTGCCGTCGCCGTAGTAGACGTTGCGCGGCAGGTCTTCCTCGTCGACGATTTCCAGCAGGCTTTCGCGCACTTCCGGCGGCAGGTTCGAGACGTGGAACAGGTGCGCCTGGTTGAACCAGACCCAGTCGCGGGTGACCGGGTGCTGCGCCACCGCCTGGCAGACCTGGCGGGTACGCAGCTCGCCGTCTTCCTTCCACTCCCAGCCGATGCCGTGGGCCTTGCAGTAGGCCTCGACCACGGCCGGATCATCGCTGTTGAACACCTGCTCCCAAGCCACATCGAGGCCGTTGCCGAAGTTGCGGGTGTACATCAGCCCGCGCTCGCTGAAGCGGCGGCGAATGCCTTCGTCGACCCGGCGGTAGATCTCGCGGCTGTCGGCAATCGGCGTTTCACCGCCGCTCTGCGCGGCCTGCACGCAGTAGAACCAGATCTTCATCGGCCACTCGCGGGTATAGGCCTGCTCGTTGTGCAGCGGGATGTGCTGGTGCGGCGGGTATTCGGTGGAGGTGTACACGCCGCTGGTGACGTTGCTGCGCGGGGTGGAGCCGAACTCGTAGTTGAGCAGCGAATGACCGAAGCCGGCAGCGAACTCGCGGAAGCGCTCCGCCGCGCCGACCTGGAAGCCGCGGAAGAGGATGCCGGCGCACACCGGCAGGCGCTCATCCACCAGCGGGCGCAATTCGGCCAGGGCGTCGAGCAGGTCGATGCCCTCGCCGCGAGCCTGCACCAGCAGCGGCAGGCCGCCGCGTGCTTCGGCCAGGGGAGCAATGTCGAACAGAGTGGAGCTGGGCATCGGGAGTCTCCGCTTGAATCGATCAGGCCAGGGCCGCGCTGGTCGACTGGCCGGGCTGGCGCAGGCGGCCGAGCAGCAGTTCGAGCAGGCGCGCTTCGCCGGCATTGAGGAAGAAGTGGCCGCCATCGAGCATCTCCAGGGAGAAGCCGGCGCTGGTTTCGTCCTGCCAGGCCGACAGCGAGTCCACCGAAAGCCGGTCGGCCTTGCCGCCGAACACGTGGATCGGGCAGGCCAGCGGCGCACGGCGGTGGTAGTCGTAGAGGCCGCAGAGGAGGAAGTCGGCGCGCATCACCGGCAGGGTCAGGCGCAGCATTTCCTCGTCGGCGAACACCGCTTCGGGGGTACCGCCGAGGCGGCGCATGCGCTCGATCAGCTGGGCGTCGCTCTGCTCTTCCGCCAGCTCGCGGTGGCTGTCGCGACGCGCCGGCGCGGAGGCCGCCGAGGCGAACAGCGCCTGCGGCAGCGGCAGGCCGCGCTCTCGCAGGGCGTGGGTCAGTTCGAAGGCCAGCAGGCCGCCGAGGCTGTGGCCGAAGATGGCGTAGGGTTGGTCCAGGCGCGCGGCGATTTCATCGGCCAGCTGGCTGGCCAGGGCGCGCAGGTCGGTCTGCAGGTTTTCGGCGAAACGCCGGCCGCGGCCGGGCAGCTCCACCGGGCAGACTTCGATCCAGCTCGGCAGCTGGCGCTTCCAGCGCGCATAGACCATGGCGCTGGCGCCGGAGTACGGCAGGCAGAACAGGCGCAGCATGGGTTACTGCCCCGCCGCCTGGCCATCCATCTTCTGTCGCAGGCTGAGCGGGCGCATGTCGGTCCAGTTGGCTTCGACGAAGGCCAGGCAGTCGGCCTTGCTGCCCTGCTTGCCGGCTTCGCGCCAGCCGGCCGGGACTTCCTTGTACTGCGGCCACAGCGAGTACTGCTCTTCACCGTTGACCAGCACCTTGTAAACCGCATCTTCGCGATCGAACGCCATCGCTCATCTCCTTCAGCTGTATGGAATGCCGGCCACCGGCCATTACCGATGTTTTCCAGCTCTGCCATGAAGACGAGGGAGACAATGAAATAGTTAGTGTTCTCGGATGCGATTAATTCTCATAATATATGCGCCGGCGAAATTTCCTGGCTCTCCTTCAGCGAAGTCTCGGTTGATCTGACGAATGGATGCGAATGAAAAATCTTCACACTTGTGTGGGAACCCTGTCGCAGAGCGATAGTCCGAGTCTTTCGAATAAATTGATAATAATTATCATTTGATCTAGATTGGCCGCCTCAACCCATGTGGACGTCCCCGCCTCCGCCGCCGCATAGGAAAACCTTGCATGTCCAAGCCAATGCCCGCCGAGTCGCGCCCTGCTCTCCACGAGCTGTTCGCTACCCACCGGCAGACCTTCATCAATGCGGCCGCACGCATCCTCGGTTGCCGCAGCCATGCCGAAGACGTGGTCCACGATGCGTACATCAAGCTCAATGCGAGCGACCTCACTCCCGGCATCCA
Source organism: Pseudomonas sp. CAN1 (assembly GCF_030462585.1). Lineage (GTDB taxonomy): Bacteria > Pseudomonadota > Gammaproteobacteria > Pseudomonadales > Pseudomonadaceae > Pseudomonas. The sequence goes on from NZ_JASMRU010000041.1 coordinate 11,959, forward strand.
GTCGCAGAGCGGCTATCTGATGCGCGTGGTGCGCAACCTGGCCATCGACCTCTATCGCCGCCAGGCGCTGGAGAAGCGCTACTCGGGTAGCGAGGAAGAAGGCATGCACATCGCGACGCCGTCCGCGTCACCGGAGATCGAGCATGAGGACCGGCAGACCCTGGAAGCCATTTCCAGTGCCCTGCAGACCCTGCCCGAGCGGACCCGTTACGCCTTCGAGATGTATCGCCTGCACGGCCGCACGCAGAAGGAGATCGCCGAGGAACTGGGCGTTTCCCCGACCCTGGTGAACTTCATGGTGCGCGATGCGCTGATCCACTGCCGCAAGACCCTGAAGGGGCTGGAAGACGACAAGCCCTGAGCCTCAGCCTTCCGCCAGGGCGCGGAAGGTCGAGCGATACTGCTCCGGCGTGGTGCCCGACAACCGCCGGAACATCGCGATGAACGCCGAAGGGCTGCTGTAGCCCAGGTTGAAGGCGATCTGCTGCACCCCTTCCCCCGACGCCAGTGCCTCGATGGCGGCGAGAAACCGCAGGCGCTGGCGCCATTCACCGAACGACATCCCCAGTTCCCGCTGACAGGCCCGCGCCAGAGTGCGCTCGGTGCTGTGCACGCGCTCGGCCCATTGCGCCAGGGTGCGATTGTCGCCGGGCTCGGCCTGCAGCGCGGCCAGCACCTCGCCCAGGGCACCGCCGCTGGCATACGGCAGGTAGTCGTCGTGGGGCTGGGCGGCCTGCAGCTGGTCGATCACCACTTCGGCCAGGCGCTGGTCGGCGGCGCTCTGCGGGATGTTCACGCCGCGCGCGGCGAAGTCGGAGAGGATCGCCTTGAGGATGTCACTGATCGCCAGCGTGCAGGGGTTCTGCGGCAGCTTGCGTGCCAGTTCGGCGGACACGTAGAGCGAGCGGTAGATGATCGCCTGGCGGTTGTAGCAGCTGTGCTCGAGGCCCGGCGGCACCCACACGGCATACTGCGGCGGCGAGAGGAAGCGCTGGCCGTCCACTTCCAGCTCCATCACCCCATGGGACGCATAGTTGAGCTGGCCCCAGGCGTGACGGTGGCTGGGCGAATGAGTACCGGCGTCGAACTCGTCGTAGCGGAAGTACAGCTCGGCGGGCAACTGGTCGATATCGGGAAGCGGGAGCGGCAGGATGCGGGTCATGTCCGAATGCCGGGGTAGATTGTCCGGTTTTCATTATACGTCTGGTTTCGGACGAGGTGAAAATGGGTGCCATCTGTGGAGCACCCTCTCCCTAACCCTGGCTACGCGCCCCGCTCCGAAGGGAGAGGGGACTGTCCTGAGTCGTCGGATAGCCAAGTACTCGCCGGTTGACTCAGCGGGGCCGCTGAACGCCAATCGGCTCCCTCTCCCTTCAGGGAGAGGGCTGGGGAGAGGGAAACAGCCCCACTCCGAAGTCAAACCTGAGACCTGCAAGAATCCATGAACTACCTGTTCCCCCTGCTGGCCGTGGTCATCTGGTCCGGCAATACCGTCGTCAACAAGCTCGCCGTGGGGCAGATCGCCCCGGCGGAGATCGGCTTCTTCCGCTGGCTGCTGGCTGGCGCGCTGCTGACGCCCTTCCTGCTGCGCGCCACCCTCGCCCACTGGCCGGTGATCCGTGCCAACCTGGGCAAGATCATCACCCTCGGCCTGCTCGGCATGGCCGTCTACCAGTGCCTGGCCTACTACGCCGCCGCGCTGACCTCGGCGACCAACATGGGCATCATCCTCTCGCTGATGCCGCTGATGTCCCTCGCGCTGGCGTCGGTCCTGCTGCGCCACAAGCTGAGCGTCGCCGCAGTGCTGGGCGCACTGGTGTCGCTGGGCGGCGTGCTGCTGGTGATCACCCAGGGCAACCCGCAACAACTGATCAGCCACGGCGTGAACCTGGGCGACGGCATGATGATCATCGCCACCCTCGCCTACGGCGTGTATGGCGTGCTGCTGAAGAAGTGGAACCTGCCCCTGCCGCCGCTGCTGATGCTGTACCTGCAGGTGCTGGTGGCCATCGTTGCGCTGGCGCCGCTGTATGTCGCCTCGCCGCACCATGGCCTGAATGCCGCCAACCTGCCCCTGGTGCTGTATGCCGGGCTGCTGGCTTCCATCGTCGGCGCACTGGCCTGGATGCAGGGCGTGCAGCGCATGGGGCCGAGCCGCATGGCGCTGTTCTTCAACCTGCTGCCAGTGCTGACCGCAGCCATCGCCGCCGTGGTGCTGAGCGAGCAGCTGACCAGCTACCACCTGGTGGGCGGCGCACTGACCCTGGCCGGTGTGTTGCTGGCCGAGCTGTGGCGGCCGCGGGAAAAGCCTGCTGCCGCTGTCAGCGCCCGTTGACGCGGACGCCTTTTGTAGGAGCGAGCTTGCTCGCGAACCGCTTAACGCAGATGTCGCCTGGAAATCTGTTCGCGAGCAAGCTCGCTCCTACAGGTTCGTGCCGGTTTCAACCCCCCGCATCAGTCTCGTAGGGCGCATAACGCGCCAGCGTTATCCGCCGCGAGTGGCCCGGCGGATAACCTGTTCCAGGTTATCCGCCCTACCCTCGAGCGGCGTGGAACTCGGCCATCACGGTCGAAACCAACTCCGCCGCCGACATCTCCCGCGATAGCGGCGCGCCCTGCCCGGCCCATTGCACGGCGAAGTCCTTGTTGCCCTTGGCAGCCGCCGCGGCGGTCAGCGCCTTGGCGGCGTCGTAGGTGATCGGGTAGTCCGGCAGCGCCGGTGCATCCGCGCTACCCAGGTCGGTAAACAGCCGGTTGACCATGCCCCGCGCCGCCCGGCCGGAAATCGCCGCCGTCACTTCGGTCCTTTCTCCACGCTCACCACGCAACGCTGCCTTGAATGCGGCATTGGCCGAAGATTCGTTGGCGGAGATAAAAGCCGTGCCCATCTGTACCGCCTGCGCGCCCAGCTCGAACACCGCGCGCATGCCCTGCCCGTCCATGATTCCTCCCGCCGCGATCACCGGCAGCCCGGTGCCTTTCACCAGCGTGCGCACCAGCGCGAAGGTGCCGATGCGCGCGTCCTTCTCCGGCTCGAACACGCCGCGGTGGCCACCGGCTTCATAGCCTTGCGCGACGATGGCGTCGATGCCCGCGGCCTCGACGGCGCGACCTTCTTCCAGGCAGGTAGCGGTGGCCAGCAGGCGGATGCCGGCAGCTTTCAGACGGTCGATCCAGTCCTGCGGCGGCAAGCCGAAGTGGAAGCTGACCACCGCCGGGCGCGCCTCGATGAGGAACTCCAGCATCTCGGGATCGGCCAGGAAGCTGCGGTAGATCTCGGTGATCTGCGCCGGCGGCTGCGCATCGAACTCGGCGAACAGCGGGCGCAGGTGCTCCAGCCACGCGGCCTCGCGAGCCGGGTCCGCCACGGCCGGGCGGTGGCAGAACAGGTTGAGGTTGAGCGGCTTGTCAGTCAGCGCGCGGGTCTGCTCCAGCAAGCCGCGGGCCTGCGTGGCGTTGCTCGCGCCCAGGCCGATGGAGCCCAGCCCGCCGGCATTGGACACCGCCGCCGCCAGCGCCGGGGTGGATACGCCAACCATGGGCGCCTGGATGATGGGGTGCTGGATGCCGAGCAGTTCGGTGATGGGCATGACGGGGTCCTCGGGGTCGGGCCGGCGATGTGGCCGCCGGGCTGATTGGCACTTGACCAACAATCTCACAAAGAGAATATTAACGGCAACTTGTTCTCTATTTAAGATCAATCATGGATCTCTCCAGCCTGGAAATCTTCCGTTGCGTGGCCGAGGAGCAGAGCGTCACCCGCGCCGCTGCCCGCCTGCAACGCGTGCAATCGAACGTCACCACGCGCATCCGCCAGCTTGAGGAAGACCTCGGCGCGGCGCTGTTCCTGCGCGACGGCAAGCGCATGACGCTGACCGACCAGGGCCGCGACTTCCTCCGCTACGCCGAGCAATTACTGGCGCTGGCCACTGAAGCACGCCAGTCGCTGCATCCCCAGAGCGCCACCGGCAGCCTGCGCCTGGGCAGCATGGAAGCCGCCGCTGCCAGCCGCCTGCCGGAAATCCTCGCGCGCTTTCACCGCGCTTATCCCGAGGTGGAGCTGCACATCAGCACCGGGCACAGCCAGAAGCTGATCAATGAGGTGCTGGAGCGCCGGTTGGACTGCGCACTGATCTCTCACCCGGACATCCTCCACGCCGAGCCCGGCTTCGAATCGCTGCTGGAGCGCGGCCTACGCGCCGAGCCGGTGTTTCGCGAGGAGCTACTGCTGGTGTTGCCCGGCGACCACCCGCCGGTCACCCGCCCCGAGGATGTGCAGATTCGTACCCTGGTCGGCTTCGCCCGCGGCTGCACCTACCGCCAGTTGCTCGAACGCTGGTTGAAGGGCGCCTCGCTCGCCGTACAGGAAGTCGGCTCCTACCACGGCATCCTCGCCTGCGTGAACGCTGGTTCCTGCTTTGGCGTATTGCCGCGCTCGGTGCTGGAGCTGCAACGGGAAATGCCGGACCTGCAGGTGGTGCCGCTGATGGAAGTGGACACCCTGCTGATCTGGCGCGACGGCTACGCCACCGGCGCCTTCCAGCGCTGGCGGGAAACCCTGGAGGCGCGCCCATGAATCGCACTCGTCGCCTGCCAGCCGCGTTGTCGGCAGCGCTGATCCTCGCCGTGGGCATGGGCTTTGGCCGCTTCGCCTTCACCGGCCTCTATCCGCTGATGKTGCGCGACGGTGTGCTCAGCGTCACCGGAGGCTCCCTCGCCGCCTCGGCCAACTATGCCGGCTACCTGCTCGGTGCCCTGCTGCTGGCACGCAGTCATGAACGGCATGCCGCGCGTATCTGCGTGATTGCCCTGATCGGCACGCTGGCCACCCTGGCGGCCATGGCCATCCCGGCGCCGGCGTGGTTCGCCATCGGCGTGCGCCTGTTGGCTGGCGTACTCAGCGCCATGGCCCTGGTCAGCGCCGCACAGTGGCTGCTGCAGAGCATGGGCGAAAGCCATGGCGCGCCGATGATGTTCGCTGGCGTGGGGATCGGCATCCTGGTCTCGGCCGAACTGATCGCCGCCGGTAACGCCTTCGGCCTGGGCAGCGCGGCGATCTGGTGCGTGCTGGCGCTGGCAGGACTGGTGTTGTCGCTGCTGGCCGCACCCGCGCTGGGCCGCAAAACCCCGACCGATCAGCAGCACGCCGCGAGCGGCACGGGACCGGCGCCGGAGCTGTCCGCGCCGATCATCCTGCTGGTCTACGGGCTGGCCGGCTTCGGTTACATCATCACTGCCACCTACCTGCCGCTGCTGATGAAGAGCGGCCTGGGCGCCATCGACCCGCTGCAGGTCTGGGCCGCGTTCGGCCTCGGTGCTGCACCTTCCTGCTTCCTCTGGCACCGCCTGCACCTGAAGCTGGGCGGCCGCCGTGCCCTGGCGCTGAACCTGCTGGTCCAGGCAGTGGGCGTGATGCTGCCGGCACTGGGCGACTCCGCCTTCCTTTATCTGGGCAGCGCGGTGCTGGTGGGCGGCAGCTTCATGGGTACGGTGACCATCGCCATGCCGGCAGCCCGTGCGGTGGCTGCGCAGGTGCGCTTCAACATGCTCGCGGCAATGACAGCGCTGTATGGGGTCGGGCAGATTGTCGGGCCGCTCGCGGCCAGTGCATTGCGCGGGATGACCGGGAGCTTCATTCCGGCGCTGGGAGCTGCGGCGAGTGCGTTGCTCGTTGGTGCGCTGTGCTGTCTCCCCCTGCGCCGGACGGGCCCTTGTAGGAGCGAGGGGGACGCCATCGTTATTGCTCGCGAACGGGGTCACTTGTAGCAGCGAAGTTGGGCTTGTTCGCGAGCAAGCTCGCTCCTACGAAAAGCATGGCAGCACGTAGGGCGGATAACCTGGAACAGGTTATCCGCCGGCCACTCCACGGCGGATAACGCTGGCGCGTTATGCGCCCTACAAATGTGCAGCTCAGGCCGGCGGTTGCTGGCGGAAGGACACGCCCAGGCGGTTCCACACGTTGATCGCGCCGATGGCCACGGTGAGGTCCACCAGTTCGCGTTCGCTGAACTGCTCGCGGGCCAGTTCGAAGACCTCCAGCGGCACCTTCGACTCGGACAGCAGCGTCACCGACTCGCACCAGGCCAGCGCCGCCCGCTCGCGTTCGCTGAAGAACGGCGACTCGCGCCAGACGCTGACGGCGAACAGGCGCCGCTCGGTCTCGCCATTGCGCCGGGCTTCCATGGCGTGCATGTCGGCGCAGAACGCGCAGTTGTTCACCTGCGACACGCGCAGCCGCACCAGCTCCAGCAGCGGCTTCTCCAGCGACAGCTCGAAGATGGCGGCTTCCAGCGCCAGCACCGCCTTCAGCGCTTCCGGTGAGGCGGTGTAGTAATCCAGACGCGGCTCCATGACGGCACTCCAATAGATGACCCGGCCATTGTGCGCCCCGCCTCACCGCCAGAAGGTGACCAATCTGCGGAATTTGCGCTGCGCAACTTCACCGCGTCCCAAGCCGGCGCTACGCTTGCGCCACTGCCCAGAAGCTGCGGAGTTCGCCCTTGGAGCTGCACCTGATCATCCACGGCCAGAAGGATCTCGCCGGGCAACTCTATCGCCAGCTGCGCGAAGCCATCGATTCCGGCCGCCTCGCCGCCGGCACCCGCCTGCCGCCCAGCCGCCTGCTGGCCGAGCAACTGGGTATCTCGCGCAAGACCATCTCCGACACCTACGCCCAGCTCACCTATGAAGGCGTGCTGGTGGGCAAGATCGGCAGCGGCACCTTCGTCAACACCCACCTGCCGCGCCACGACCGGCGCCAGGATGGCGTGCGCTTCGCCAGCCAGGACAACATCGAGCGCTGGATCAACCTCGATACCCGCCTGCGCCACCCCGGCGCCGCGGGCACGGCGAAGGCCGACTTCATCGGCGGCGCCACCACCCAACTGCAGTTCCCCCAGGAGGAATGGCGGCGCTGCGTGAACCACGCCATGCGCCAGATGACCGGCCTGCGCGGTCACTACAGCGCGCCGGAGGGCATCGCCCCGCTGCGCGACGGTATCGCCCGGCACATCTCCTACGCCCGCGGGGTGAACTGCCAGCTGGACGATGTGATGGTCTGCAACGGCGCGCAGCAGGCGCTGGACCTGCTCGCCCGCGTCATGCTCCGCCCTGGCGACAAGGTGGCCATGGAAGACCCCGGCTATACCCCGGCGCGGCTGATCTTCCAGACCCTCGGCGCCGAGGTGGCCAGCGTGCCAGTGGATGCCGAGGGCATCTGCGTCGAGCTGATCCCCGACGGCACGCGGATGATCTACACCACACCGTCGCACCAGTTCCCGCTGGGCATGCCGATGAGCCCGGCGCGGCGCGAGGCCTTGCTGGCCCGCGCCCTGGAGCTGGGCGCGCTGGTGATCGAGGACGATTACGACAGCGAGTTCCGCTACGAAGGTCGCCCCGCCGATGCGCTGCAGAGCCTCGACCGCCACGGCGTGGTGGCCTACATCGGCACCTTCTCCAAGGTGCTGCTGCCGGAGCTGCGCCTGGGCTACCTGATCCCGCCGCCCAGCCTGTTCGCCGCGCTGGTACGCGCCCGGCAGATTTCCGACTGGCACAGCTCGACGCTGCCGCAGTGGGCGCTGGCCAAGTTCATCAGCGAGGGCTATCTGCTCAAGCACATCCGCCGCTGCCATGGCATCTATGCCGGGCGCCGCGAACGCATCCTCGCGCGGCTGGCGGGCGACCTGGCGCCCTGGCTGGAGGCGGTGCCCTCGGTGGCCGGCTTCCACCTCACCGCGCTGCTGCGCGAGCCGGTCAACGTGGCGCTGCTGATCGAGCTGGCGCGCAAGGTCGAGGTCGGCCTCTACGGCCTGGCGCCCTTCCACCACCAGGTACCGGTGCGCGATGGCCTGCTGCTGGGCTTCGGCGCCATCGACACGCTGGACATCGACCCGGCGCTGGACAAGCTGCGCGACCTGCTGCAGCAATTGGCCTGATTGCTGCGCCGTTCCCCAGCGGACTCTGTCCGCGATCGTTTCCCGGCCGCTCGGTGCATGACCGTGGCCATCGCGGACGAAGTCCGCTCCTACGCACGCCGGCTGCATCGCCCAAAGATTGGCCCGGTACTTTTCCAAGGAATTGGCGGTTCAGCCGCCGGCGATGCGCCCGTAACCTTTGTGCAGTGGTTTTGAAAGCCGGTTCCGGTCTTTACCGGATTCCAGCCTCAGCGCCCAATGGCCACCCCAGCACATAGGAGCCTCGCCATGTCCCCGTCCGCCATCGCCATCGTTCGCGTCCAGGCATTTCCCGGCCAGGCTGCTGCACTGGGCAACCACCTTAACGAGCTGATCGATCAAGTCCGCCAGCAGCCCGGCTGCCAGGGCAGCGAATTGCAGGTGCTGGGCGCCGACCGCTGGCAGGTGCTCACCCGCTGGGCCAGCCAGGCCGAGCTGGAGGCGCACCTGACAGGTCCGAAGGCGCAGCAGTGGCTTGGCCAGCTCGGTTGTGGCGACCTGGCGCTGGGGCTGGAGTTCGAAAGCCGCAGCGCCGAGTGACTCAGAACGCCGTGCGCACCAGCCCGCCGTCCACCCGCAGCGCTGCACCGTTGGTGGCCGAAGACAGTTCCGAACAGACGTAGACCACCAGGTTGGCGATCTCCTCCGGACGGGCGAAACGCTGCAGCAGCGAGCCCGGCCGCGCGGTGCGGAAGAACTCCGCCTCGAACGCCTCGAACGGCTGGCCGCCGGAGAGCTTGTCGACGAACTCGCCGACGCCTTCGGAGGCGGTCGGCCCCGGCAGTACCGAGTTCACCGTCACCCCGGTGCCCGCACAGCTTTCCGCCAGCCCGCGGGACAGCCCGAGCTGGGCGGTCTTGGTGACGCCGTAATGGATCATCTCCAGGGGAATCTGGATCGCGCTCTCGCTGCTGATGAACACCACCCGCCCCCAGTTCTTCTGCTTCATGCCCGGCAGGTAGGCGCGCGACAGGCGCACGCCGGAGAGCAGGTTGACGTCGAGGAAACGCACCCACTCCTCGTCCGGGATCTCCTCGAAAGGCTTGGGATCGAAGATGCCCAGGTTGTTCACCAGCACATCCACCGCTGGATAGCGCTGCACCAGTGCAGCGATCTGTTTGGGATCGGACAGGTCGCCAGCGAAGCCTTCCACCTTGGCATCCGCCTGCCCGGCGCGGATGCGCGCCAGGGCCTCGTCCACCGAAGCCTGGCTGCGGCCGTTGAGGATCACCCTCGCCCCTTCGCGGGCCAGGCCCTGGGCGATGGCGAAACCGATGCCCTTGGTCGAGCCGCTGACCAGGGCGAGCTTGTCGGACAGATGCAGGTTCATGAATGTCTCCAGCAGGTGGGCGATGGGTCCGGCGCGGGGGCCGGATGCGCGGTGGAGGAATCAGAATAGGCGCTTTCTGCACAGCGCCAGGAACTGGTCGATTATTTCCGGCGAATTCCGCCGGCCAGCCGGCGACTTTTCCCTCTGCCCCGCTGTAGCCCGCGCCAGGCGCGGCTCTTCCCGCTTCGCTTGGTAGTAAAAGCGTTACATTCCTGAGACAAATCTGAGCCATTTTGTCGCTTATGTCCCTGTTCTGCTGGCGAAAATTCCATTCCCGACTAGCGTCAATTCCGTAAGCAGATATGCGTAGGACTGCTTTTTCCTGGGGAATCACAGCCGGAATTAGGGAAATGCAGGCCAAATATCGCTCGAAGATTTTCCAGCCAGCGGCCCACGCCCTGGCGCTGGAACAGCGCATCCTCTTCGACGGCGCCGCCGCGGCGGCCGTCGACCAGCAACACCACGACAGCACGGCCGCCGAGGCGAAGGACACCGCCAAACCGGCCACTGCCGTCGAGGCCCGCGCCCAGGCCGCCACGGGCGCACCAGCGACACCGCGCAACCTGGTGGTGATCGACGCGCGCCTGGAGAATCGCGACCAGCTGGCCGCCAACCTGCCGGTGGGCACCACCGCCCTGGTGGTGGATGCCGGCCAGGACGCCATCGCCGCCATCAGCAACGCGCTGACGCAGCTGGGCAAGGTCGACTCGATCCAGATCTTCTCCCACGGCGCCACCGGCCAGTTCACCCTGGGCAACCAGACCTTCACCAGCCAGAGCGTCGACCAGCTTGGCGAGCGCCTGAGCGCCTGGCGCGGCGAGCTGAGCGCCGGCGCGGATATCCAGCTCTACGGCTGCGACGTCGGCTCGGGTAGCGCCGGGCAGGCGCTGGTCAACGAACTGGCACGCTGGACCGGCGCCGACGTCGGTGCCTCCAGCAACGCCACCGGCTCCACCAGCGCCGGCGGCGACTGGAACCTGGAAGTACGCAATGGCGACGTCGACAAGGCCATCGCCCTGAGCGCCGATACCCTGACCAGCTTCCAGGGCCTGCTGGCCGACGCCAGCCCCACCGTGGCCATGGGCAGCGGCGGCTCGGCGGTACGCCTGGGCGATACTTTCACCTTCGACGTCAGCTTCAGCAACCCGTCCACCCAGGTCGGCTATGCGCCCTATATCGACCTGTTCATGCCGGCCACCGGCCGCGACGGCAACGACGGCGCCACCTTCGTTTCCGCCACCTACCTGGGCCAGGCGGTAAACAGCTATGTGATCACCTTCGACGCCAACGGCAACGCCACCCACCCGCTGGCCAAGGACGCCAACGGCAACGCCCTGGTGATCAACGCCGCCAGCGTCGGCATGAAGGCCGGCGACCAGATGGTGGTACTGCAACTGCCCTACGCCAGCTTCGGCAACGGCCAGCCGGCCATCGACATCCAGGTCACCGCGCAGCTGAGCAACCTGGCCGACACCAGCTATTCCGACGGCGCGCCGAACCTCACCATCAACGCCCGCGGCGGTTTCGAGTACGGCAACGATTCGCTGAACAACCCGGCGCAGGACCCGACCCTGGTCGAGGCGGCGCTGCACAGCTTCATCGTCACCCCGACCCTGCTGTCGGTGACCCAGACGGTGGACATGCCCGAGGGCGAGACCGTCACCGGGCCGAACTTCACCCGCACCGAGACGGTGACCGTGACCCCGGCGCCCGGGCAGACCCTGACCAACGTCACGGTGACCCAGACCGTGCCGGACCAGGTACATGTCAGCTCCATCACCCCCGGCGCGGGCGGCACCCTGGCCTCGATCACCCTGCACGATGGCACGGTGCTGACCAACCCGGCGCTGATCGCCGCGGCCCTGGCCAACCCCAACGCCTTCGTCGCCAGCTACAGCGTCCACTACGACACCCTGACCGGCCCCAGCACCACCACGGTCGGCTTCTATGTGCCGGAGATCGACGCCGCTGGGCGACCGGTACTCGACCCCGCCACCGGCAACCCCCGCACCATCACCTTCGGCACCGCCACGGTGAACGGCGACTGGAACCCGCTGGACGTGCGCGACCGCCCCACCGACCCGGACGGCTACCCGTTCACCGTCACTGGCGACGGCGCGGGCGTCACCTTCGTCGCCAAGTCGATCACCCTGCTCAAGACGGTCAACCTGCAGAATGACGTCGGCACCCCCGGCGTCACCCCTGGCGACACCCTGCGCTACACCATGGACGTGGCCATCTCCGACTTCTACGCCTTCGGCCAGAACATCCTCGGCCAGGGCCGCTTCACCGTCACCGACCTGCTCAGCGACGGCCAGACCTTCAACCCGGCCAACCCGCCGAGCATAGTCATCCAGCAGCACGGCGGCTCCCAGGTCATCCCGGTGATCTACACCGCCACGGTGAACGCCGATGGCAGCACCACCCTGGTGTTCGACATCGGCGCGTCCATCGCCGCGGCGGTGCAGGGGCCGGGCCTCTATGCGCTGTTCGGCGACCTGTGGAACGGCGACGTGCAGGAAGGCGCCACCCGCCTGACCCTGGTCTATGACGCCGATATCGACTCCACCTACACCACCGACCACCCGCCCCACGACCAGCTCAACGAGGGCGACAGCATCAGCAACAACGCCACGGTGGACGCCAGCGTGCTGCGCGACTCGCTGAACATCGGCGGCGAGCAGACCGACGGCTCCAACACCACCACCACCATCGATACCTCCAACATCGATATCACCCTGACCCAGGTGAACGGCGGCAACCCGCCGGCCAACGGCGAACTGCGCCCCGGTGACGTGGTGACCTTCACGATCACCTACGACCTGCTGGTGGCCGACTACGAGAACTTCAAGCTCACCGCCTACCTGCCGCTGCCATTGCTCAATGCCGCAGGCATCAACTGGAGCTTCGGCAACGGTGTCGGCCAATGGAGCTTCGGCACCGGCAACACCATCCTCGACACCCCGGACAGCGTCACAACCGGCGACGGCAACTCGATCATCTTCGACTTCGGCAACTACGTCTCCGGCGGGCTCAACGGGGGCACCGTGCAGGTACGCTTCACCATGGTGGTGGGCGACCAGCCCTACGCCGACCAGCGCTCCCTGGACGTGCTGGCGCAATCCAGCCAGACCACCACCATCGACAAGACCCCGCTGATTTCCTCGGATGTCGCGGAAATCCAGTCGGTCGCGGAGCCGGTGCTGGACATCAAGCACGGCGTGGTATCCAGCACCAATGGCACGGTTACCGGGACCACCGGCACCTGGGCCCAGCCGGGCACCAACGGCGTGCCCTTCAGTGGCAGCGTCACCAGCCTGGCGGCGGTTGACGGCAACGTCACCGGCATCGACGGCGCCGACACCCTGCGCCTGGCCACGGCGATCAAGAACACCGGCGGTGGCGGCGCCTACGACGTCACCACCAGCATCACCCTGCCGGCGGGCCTGAGCTTCATCGGCGGCAACCTGGCGGCAGCCAACCTGCAGATCTACCGCGGCGACGGCACGCTGCTGCAGGCCGGCGTCGACTACAGCGTCAGCGGCAACACCATCACCTTCATCGACAGCAACGGCCAGGCCGGGCTGCTGGCCGGTCGCGCCGGCACGGCCAACGACCTGTCCGGCGCCAACGTGGTGGTGATCACCTACGACGTCACCGTCGACAACGCCATCCTCGCCTCGCGCACCCTGCAGTCCAGCGCGGCGCTGACCAACTACGCCAGCGTCGAGGGCGGCCAGGACTTCACCCCGGTGGACATCGTCGAGGTGGCCAACCAGCAGGTGGCCGCGCCGACCATCACCAAGACCTACCAGAACGGCAGCCTCACCAACGACGACTCCAGTGCCAGCCACACCACCGGCAGCAATCTGGTGATCGGCGAGAAGATGACCTACGACATCGTCATCACCCTGCCCGAAGGCAGCACCGCCAACCTGCGGCTTTCCGACCTGATCCCACCGGGCTTGCGCCTGGACCTCACGGCTTTCGGCGGTGCGGGATACCAGCTCATCACCACGGTCGCCGGCAGCGGCGCGCTGGGCCAGGACTTCGCCGGCAACGTCAACGTCCTCACCTTCAGCGGCGACGGCAGCGATGGCGGCGACCTGAACCTGGTATTCAGTGCCGCAGGTTCCGCGGCGGACAACAACGTCGGCAACAACGCCTTCGTCATCCGCCTGGTGCTGGTCGCCAGCAACGTGCAGAGCAACCAGCAGGGCGTGACCCTGAACAATGGCGCGCAACTGACCTACAGCGACCCGGACGGCGACACGCCCAACGGCGCCACCGCGGTGGACCGCAACGTGGCCAGCTCGCAGCAACCGTCGGTGACCATCGTCGAGCCGACCGTGACGGTGAGCCAGCAGGTCACCTCGACGCCGACCTTTGGCGGCTTCGACCAGGGCGACACGGTCAACTTCAACATCACCATCAGCAACACCTCCGGCACCAACGCCTTCGACCTCAGCCTGCTGAACATCCTGCCCACGCAGATGGACAACATCACCATCAGCGGCATCGTCTACAACGGTGGCGCCAGCAATAACGGCGGCGTCGATTTCATCATCCAGAACGGCCAGCTGGTCACCGCCAACGGCGCCAACATCGATCTCGCCAATGGCAGCAGCATCGTCATCAGCCTGACCGGCGTGGTGAACGCCACGGCAGCCGGCCAGGCGGTGATCCCGAACAACGTGGTGGTGCGCTGGACCAGCCTCGACGGCACCAGCAACACCACCGATACCGTGGCCGGCGAGCGCGGCGGCGATGATGGCCTGCTCAACTCCGGGGTGCTCAACGACTACCGGCAGATCAATACCCTGCTGATCCCGGTCACCAACGGCATCCAGGTGTCCCGCGTCGGCGGCCTCGACGCCACTCCACCGGCCACCAACTCCTCGGGTGCGACCGATACTGCCGGCCTGCAGGAAACCGTGGTGGTCGGCGAGATCGTCCGCTACCGCGTGGCGGTGGTGGTGCCCACCGGCGACAACCCCAACTACCAGATCCGCATCGAGCTGGCTCCCGGTCTGGAGTTCATCCCCGCCGACCTCAACAACATCCTCATCGCCCTGGGCTCCAGCGCCATCGGCGGCCTCAGCACCGATGCCACCGATCTGATCAGCGGCGGCACCCTGGGCATGATCGGCAACCAGAACAGCGACGTCTCGCTGCCGATACACCCCGACCTGTCCGGCGACAAGCCCACCGGCATCTTCAACATCAACAGCGGCCGCCTGCAGATTTCCCCGGACGGCCGGACCATCACCTTCAACCTCGGCAACCTGACCAACACCGAGGTGAACGACGGCGACATCGAAGGCGTGATCCTCGAATTCAACGTGCGCGTCGCCAACATCGCCAGCAACCAGAGCGGCGCCCAGCTGGGCATGAACGTGTTCGAACACGTCGGGCTCAATGGCGGCGTCGATCGCGGCCACAGCGCGACGATTTTCGAGCACGTGGTGGAGCCGAGCTTCACCGGCATGGACAAGTCGGTCATCGACATCGCCGCCGGCAGCGTCGCCGGCACCACCACCGCCACCGTGTCGGTCGGTTTCACCCAGAACGGCGAAGTGCCGGCCTACAACGTGGTGCTGCACGACCAGTTCCCCAATGGCAGCGACTACGCCATCCAGAGCATCGTCATCAACGGCACCAGCTACACCACCGGCAACCTGCCGGCCGGCGTCACCGCCAGCGTGGTCGGCGGCCAGGTGGTGCTGAACTTCGACCAGTTGAACGTCAACGACACCGTGCAGGTGATCTACAGCGTCACCCTGCCCAACACCGTGATCCCCGACGACGCCAGCAGCTCCGCGGTACTGACCTGGACCAGCCTGCCCACCAGCTTCGAGAACGCCGGCTGGGGCGGCTCGGTACCCGCCACCGCGGGCGGCGCCGATGGCGAGCGCACCGGCCAGGACGGCGCCAGCGGGCTGAACAACTACATCCTCAGCGACGGCGCCGGCATGGGCGTGGTGCAAGGCACCCTGTGGGATGACACCAGGTCCGCCACCAACAGCATCACGCCCGACGGCCCCGGCCTGGGCGGCATCGGCGTGACCCTGACCTGGGCCGGCGACGACGGCGTGTTCGGCAACGCCGACGACCGCACCTTCAGCACGGTGACTGCCGCCGACGGCACCTACCAGTTCGCCATCCTGCCCTCGGGCAACTACCTGGTGGCGGTGGCGCAGAACTTCGCCCAGGCGAGCAACAACCGCTTCCACGTGCGTGTGGATACCGATACCGGCACTTCCACCGTCGGCCTGGGCAACATCAACCTGAACCTTGCAGAAGGCGCCATCGGCATCGCCGACGCCGGCTACGTGCACATCAACGAAGCGCCGATCAACACCGTCGCCGACCAGCACGGTCAGGAAGACACGGTGCTGCACATCGTCGGCCTGGCCACCAGCGACGTGGACGTCAACGCGGGCAATGCCGACGGCATCATGACCGTCACCCTCAGCGTACTGCACGGCACGATCTGGCAGTCCGGGACGGTACCGGGGCCGACCGACGCCCCGCCAGCCGGCGCCGGGCGCAGCCTGGTGCTCACCGGCACCCTGCAGCAGATCAACGTGCTGCTCGGGCAGATCTATTACAAGGGCGACCAAGACTTCAACACCTTCCGCAACGCCGAAATCCTCACCATGGCCACCAATGACCAGGGCAATTTCGGTGACGCCGACAACGACGGCATCCCTGGCGAGACCGTCGAAGATGCACTGGTGGCGATCAACACCATGAACATCGTCATCGACCCGGTGAACGATGCGCCGATTGCCCACGACGACATCGCCATCGCCGTGGAAGCCGGCGGCCTGAACAACGCCGACCCCGGCGTCGACCCCACCGGCAACGTGCTGGACAACGACACCGACGTCGACATCCAGACCAACAACGACGTGCTGCGTGTCACCCACATCGCCAGCATCGTCAACACCACCGGCATCGACGTCACCGTCGGTGCGCCGGTGGTCATCCAGGGCCGCTACGGCACCCTGACCATCACCGTCACCGGCGGATTCCAGTACGTAGTCGACAATAACAACCCGGAAGTGCAGGCGCTGCGCACCGCCGGCAACGTCATCCGTGACACCTTCCAGTACACCATCAGCGACCTTGGCGGCCTGACCAGCCAGGCGCTGCTCACCGTGGACATCCACGGTGCCAACGACACCCCGGTGGCCAACCCCGACAGCAACACGGCCACCGAGGCCGGCGGCACCAACAACGGCACGCCTGGACAGGACGCCATTGGCAATGTGCTGGACAACGACAGCGATGTGGATTCGATAGCCCTGGGCGAGACCAAGGCGGTCAGCCTGGTGCGCTTCGACGGCATCGGCGGCGGACGCATCTTCCCGGTAGGCGCCGGCTCGCCAGCCACCCTGCAGGCCATCTACGGCAGCCTGACGATCAACGCCGACGGCAGCTATCGCTACGTGGTCGACAACAACAACCCGGCGGTGCAGGCGTTGTCCCCCGGCGAGACCCGCACCGAGCAGTTCACCTACCAGGTCACTGACGCCGGCGGCCTGAGCGCCATTGCCACCCTGACCATCACCGTGCAAGGCGCCAACGACGCCCCGGTGGCGGTGGACGACCACGGCAACGCCACTGCCGGCTCCAGCGACGGCACCCCGGCGCCGGTCAACGCCAGCGGCAACGTGATCGCCGGCAACGCCGGGGTAGGCGCCGACACCGACGTCGACAGCTGGGACAACCCGCCCACCAGCCACCTCGTAGTCGACGGCATCCGCAGCGGCATCGAACTGGGCGGCGGCACCCTGACCGCTGTGGGCGCCGGCGGCACCACCATCACCGGCACCTACGCGCGCCTGGCCAACGGCAGCGTGATCAGCGGCAACTTCGGCCAGCTCACCCTGCAGGCCAACGGCGACTACCTGTTCGTCGTCAACAGCGCCGACCCAGCAGTCCAGGCCCTGCGCGCCGGGCAAAGCCTCGACGTGATCTTCACCTACCAGATCCACGATACCGGCGCACTGACCGACCAGGCGCAACTGGTGATCACCGTCACCGGCGTCAACGATCCGCCGGTGGTGCTGCCGGTGGTCATCCACGCGGTGGAATCCGGTGGCCTCAACAACGTGCTGCTGGGCACCGATCCGGTGGGCGACATCCGCTCCTCCTACAGTGACCCGGACGGCGACACCCTGACCATCACTGCCATCAGCGACCCCAACGGCGCCGCCGGGACGGTCGGGCAGAACGTCGGCGGGCTCTACGGCGTGCTGCTGCTCGACGCCAACGGCAACTACCGCTACGTGGTCAACAACCTGCTGCCGGCGGTGGAAGCACTGCGCTCGTACACCGACACCCTCAGCGACGTGTTCACCTACAGCGTCAGCGATGGCAACGGCAAGACCGTCACCCGCACCTTCACCGTGATCATCCACGGCCAGGACGACACGCCGATCGCCATCGACGACACCGGCACCGCCATCGAGGCCGGCGGCACCAACAACGCCACCCCCGGCGCGCCGGCCAGCGGCAATGTGATGACCAACGACATCGACGTCGATGGCATCAACTACGGCGAAACCCGCACCGTTGATGCCGTACGCACCGGCGTGAAGACCGGTACCGGCGCCCTCCTCGGCCTGGTCAACGGCACCCGCAACCTCGACGGCAGCTACGGCACCCTGACCCTCAACGCCGATGGCACCTATACCTACGTGGTCAACGACAGCCTGGCGGCGGTGCAGGCACTGAAGACCGGCGACAGCCTCACCGAAATCTTCACTTACCGCATGCACGATACCGATGGCGCCAGCTCCATCGCCCAACTGACCATCACCATCCAGGGCCGCTACGACGCCCCGGTGGCCAACGACGACATCAACTACGCGGTGGCCAACCTAGACGGCAGCGGCGGTCGCAACCCCACCGGCAACGTGATCAACGGCATCAATGTGCTCGGCACCATCATCGGCACCGACACCGACGTCGATGCCGGCGATCACCTGCGCATCACCACCATCGCCGTGGGCCCGGAAGGCGCCCAGGTGAATACCGTGGCGGTCACCCCCGGCAGCCCGCAGACCATCATCGGCGCCTTCGGCACCCTGGTGATCAACGCCGACGGCAGCTACCAGTATTTCGTCGACAGCACCAACCCCACCATCATCGCCCTCGGCCCGCTGGCCTTCGCCATCGAATCCTTCACCTACCAGGTGACCGACGACGGCGGCCTGAGCGACCAGGCGACGCTGGTGATCCTCATCCGCGGCGAAAACGACCCGCCGGTCACCGCGCCGGACTTCGGCAGCGCCGTGGAGGATGGCGGCCTGCACAACAACGTGCCGGGCAGCAACCCATCCGGCAACGTGCTGGACAACGACACTGATCCGGACACCATCACCACCATCCCGCAGGACGTCATGCACGTGGTGTCCTACTGGGCTGGCGACGTACCGCTGCCCGCCAACGCCACGGTCCCCGGCCAGAGCCTGCGCGGCCAGTACGGCACCCTGACGCTGAACCTCGACGGCAGCTGGAGCTACGAGCTGGACAACTCCCTGCTGGAAGTCGAAGCCCTGCGCGCCAGCGGCCAGACCCTGCAGGACAAGTTCACCTACCTGGGCGCAGACATCTGGGGCGGCGCCACCCCCGGCCTGCTGACCATCACCATCGACGGCCGCAACGACACACCCATCGCCAGCGACGACAACGCCCTCGCCGTGGAAGCCGGCGGCGTCAACAACGGCACCCCTGGCGTCGACCCGCGCGGCAACGTGCTGGACAACGACACCGATGTCGACGGCGTGCAGTACGGCGAGACCAAGTCGGTGGTCAACTTCACCAACCAGAACGGCACCACGACCAATGCCGGCAACGTACTGCAGGGCCTCTACGGCAAGCTGACGATCAACGCCGACGGCAGCTACGAGTACCGCGTCGACAACGACAACCCCACCGTGCAGGCCATGCGCAGCGCCAACGAGAAGCTGCAGGAAGTCTTCACTTACCGCATGCGCGATACCGCCGGTGCCACCTCCGATGCCCGCCTGACCGTGGTCATCCAGGGCGCCAACGACAACCCGGTGGCCCGCGACGACAGCAACAGCGCCACCGACCAGACGCCCGCCCCGCAGGCCACCGGCAATGTACTGCCCAACGACAGCGACGTGGATGGCGGCGACGCGCTCACCGTCACCGGCATCCGCACCGGGCAGGAAACCGCCAGCGGCAGCGCCGGGGTCATCGGCCAGCCCATCGCCGGGCGCTACGGCACCCTCGTGCTCAATGCCGACGGCAGCTACACCTACACCATCGACCTGAGCAATCGCGAAGTGCTCGCTGCGGCCGGGCTCGGACAGATCCTCAAGGACTACTTCACCTACACCATCAGCGACCTGGCCGGCGCCACCGACGATGCCCAGCTGACCATCACCCTGGACATCGCCACGCCGTACATCCCGCCGGGCCCGCACCTCGACCGCTTCGGCGACGACGGCGCACCGCAGAACCGCATCCCTGACGTCGACCCGGCGATCTTCGTGCAGCCGGTGGTGGAACGCATCGACCAGCGCCTGTCGCTCTCCAACTGGGGCGCCGATGGCAGCAACATCGACATCTTCGCCACTCCGGAAATCGACAGCCCCTCGATAGGCGATCAACTGGGCCAGATCAAGGGCCAGTTCGTCGGCCGCGCCGTCGCCGAAAGCCGCCGCGCTGCCGCCCTGGACAAGAACTGGGTGGACGGCCGCCACGGCGTCATCAGCCTGACCGCCGATGGCCTGCTGCCCGACCCGTCGATCTGGGCTTCGCTGCCCGCCGACATGGTCGGCAAGGCCGACAAGACGCACACCGCGCAGGGCTTCCGTAGCCAACTGCGCGAAGCCGCCCAGCGCCGGAGCGGCCAATGAGGAACTCGCGAGTATTCAGGAACGATCAAGGACAGAACATGCCCGCCTACGCACTGAAATGCCTGAGCGCCACCATCACCTTCAGCATCCTGCTCAGCGCCTGTTCGGCATTCGAGCCCAAGCCCTACACCGAGGATGAAATGCGCCAGCGGGTGATCGACGACCAGGCGCGGATGTACAAGGAGCAGGAGCCGGTCAACGGGCCGATCACCTTCTACGAGGCCTCGGCGCGCGCGCTGAAGTACAACCTCGACTACCGCCTGAAGCTGCTGGAAAGCGCGCTGGCCTCCGACCTGCGCGACGTCACCAGCCACGAGATGCTGCCGCGGGTGGTCGCTTCCGCCGGCTATGCCGGGCGCAACAACGACTCCGGCGGCACCTCCATCGGCATCGAGGACCGCCAGGTCAGTCTGCGTCCGTCGACCTCGGAAGAGCGTTATCGCCAGCTCTACAGCCTCGGCCTGTCCTGGAGCCTGCTGGACTTCGGCGTCGCCTACTTCCGCACCCAGCAGAAGAACGACCAGATGCTGATGGCCGAGGAGCGCCGCGAGAAGGTCGCGCAGAACGTCCTGCAGGACGTGCGCAACGCCTACTGGCGCGCCCTGGGCGCCCAGCGCCTGTTGCCGGAAGTGGACGGCCTGCTGATGCGCACCCACCGCGCCCTGACCTCCGCCCGCGAGGCCGAAGGCAAGGGCCTGCTGCCGCGCCAGGACATCCTCGCCTACCAGCGCGCCCTGCTCGACTCGGTGTACATGCTCACCGTGCGCCGCCAGGACCTGGAGTTCGCCCGCGCCGAACTGGCCGCGCTGATGTCACTGCCGCCGAACACCAAGATGGTCCTGGCCGACGTCGGCGAGCAGCCGCTGCCGCTGGTGACCAACAACATCGACCAGCTCGAACGCCTGTCCCTGGAACGCCGCCCGGAGATCATGGAGGAGTGGTACAGAAAGCGCGTCGACATGAACGACCTGAAGATCGCCAAGGCCCAGCTGTGGCCCAACGTCAGCTTCAACTACGGGTACGAGTACGACTCCAACAAGTACCTGTACAACAACGACTGGAACCAGACCGGCATCAACGTCTCGATGAACCTGCTGCGCCTGGCCCAGTACCCGGACATCAAGGCCGCCGAGGCCAGCCAGGAAAAGACCGACGACATGCGCCGCACCGCGCTGTCCATGGCCATTCTCACCCAGGTCCGGGTCGGCCTGCTGCGCTACCAGCTGGCCAAACAGGAAGTGGAGTTCGCCGACGAGAGCCTGCGCGTCGACCAGAGCCTGCTCAGCTACGCCCAGTCCGCCCGTGGCGCCGCCCTGGGCAGCGAGCTGGAGCTGATCCGCGCCGAGGGCCGCTTCCTGCTCTCGCGCTACCAGCGCGAAGCCGCCTACTCCGACGCCCAGGCCGCCTGGGGCCGGCTGTACAACTCGGTGGTCTTCGAGGTGATGCCCAAGGAAATCGAGAACCACGACGTGAAGACCCTGGCGCGGGAAATCCAGCGCACCCTGGAGCAGCAGACCAATACCAACCTGTTGGCCAGCAGTGGCCCCACTCCGATCCAACCGACCGCTGGGCAAGCTTCGGTTGGGCAACCCGCTTCCGGGCAGCTTTCCACCAGGCAAGAAGGAACCGCCAATGCCGCGCAGTAAGCCGTACCTGCTCCTCCCGCTGTGCCTGATGTTGCTCCAGCCGGCGCTGGCCGATGACACCCCCAGCGGCCTGCCGCCCTTGCCCGACAGCCAGGACCCCGGCGCCATCCGCGTGCTGCTGGTGTCCAACCTGGAAACCACCCTTTCCGCGCAGATGAACGGCACCCTCGGCGCGCTCAAGGCGAGCCTCGGCGACAAGGTCGCCAAGGACGCCGAGCTGGCCCAGCTCAACTGCGTGGAAGTGAACGCCCGCGCCAAGGTCGCCGCCGCCGAACTGACCATGGCGCGCTCCAACCTCGCCGCCAAGCAGAACCTGCGCAAGCTCGATGCCGTGGGCGACCTGGAAGTCGCCATGGCCAACACCGAGGTACAGAAGGCCGACGGCGCCCTCACCCTGGCCCGCGCCCAGGCCGGCTACTGCCTGGTCGACGCGCCCTTCTCCGGGCGCATCGCCAAGGTCTACGTCAAGCCTTACCAGACGGTGACCGCCGGCACGCCGCTGTTCGACCTGGTCAGCGACGGCGCGCTGAAAGTCCGCCTCAATGTGCCCTCCTCCATGCTGCCCAAGCTGCGCCCGGAAATGCCGCTGGAAGTGGACATCCACGAAACCGGCAAGCACTACCCGGCCAAGGTCAGCGTGATCAACGCGCGGGTCGACGCCGTAGCCCAGACCGTGGAACTGGAAGCCAAGCTGGACGCCAGCTACCCCGAACTGATCGCCGGCATGAGCGGGGTCGCGCGCTTCCCCGAAAGCCATGAGTGAGCTGCTGCCGCCACCCCAGCTGCTGCTGAGCCTGGCCAATGTGCGCGACAAGGCGCTGGCGGCCGATTCCCTCGGCGGCCTGGCCTTCAGCATCGCCAACGACCTGTTTCCGCTGCTGCGCTTTCATCAGACGCTGGTGTTCGCCTGCCACGAGTCGCGCAACGAGTTGCTGGCAGTCTCCGGGCTGGCCAAGCCCACCGAGGACTCGCCCTATCTGGTCTGGCTGGAACGCGCCAGCCGCTGGGTGGCCGCGCAGCTACCCGACGCCACGCCCACCTGGCTGGCCCGCGAGGCCATCGAGCCGCCGGCAGACATCGCCGAAGGCTGGAGCGAATGGTGGCCCGCCGGGCTCTGGTGCGTGCCGCTGCACGACCGCACCGGCAAGCGCCTGGGGCTGGTGCTGTTCCTCCTCGACGAGCCACCGGCGCGCAATCTGCAGCCGCTGCTGCAGGGTATCTGGCAGACCTGGGCCCACGCCTGGGCCTCGTTCGGCCCGCGCACCCGCCTGCGCTTCTGGCGGCCGAGCAAGCGCCAGCTGCTGGTCGGGGTGATCGCCCTGGCGGCGCTGTTGCTGATTCCGGTACGACAGACCGCCCTTGCGCCGGCCGAGATTGTCTCGCGCAATGCCCAGGTGATCAGCTCGCCCATCGACGGGGTGATCGTCAAGATGCTGGTGCGCCCCAACCAGAACGTCGAGGTCGGCACACCGCTGTTCGAACTGGACGAAACCACCCTGCGCAGTCGCGCCGACGTGCTGGCCAAGGAAGTCGCCGTGGCTGACGCGGAACTCATGGCCGCCAGCCAGCGTGCCTTCGACAACCCACAGAGCAAGAGTGAACTGACCGTGCTCGACGGCCGCTCGCGGCAGCGTCGCGCCGAACTGGCCGCCGTGCAGGCGCAACTGGCGCGCACCCGCGTGCTCGCGCCGCGCGCTGGCGTAGCCGTGTACAGCGACCCCAACGACTGGCTGGGCAAGCCGGTGGTCACCGGCGAGCGCATCCTGCAGATCGCCGATCCCAAGGCGCCGGGCATGCGCATCCAGCTGCCGGTGGCCGACGCCATCGCCCTGGAGCCGGGGGCGCAGGTATCGCTGTTCCTCACCGCCTACCCGCTCGACCCGCTGCACGGGGAAATCCTCGACACCAGCTACCAGGCCAAGCCCAGCGACGAGGGCGTGGCCTCCTACCGCCTGCTGGCCAGCGTGGAGAACCCGCCGCCCCACGCGCGCCTGGGGCTGCACGGCACCGCCAAGCTCTACGGCGAACGCGTCGTCCTGGGTTATTACCTGCTGCGCCGGCCACTGGCCTCCGTGCGCGCCTGGACGGGCTGGTAACGCCCGATGGACATCGCCGCCGAAGACCTGCCCACCCCGCCGCTGCGCGACGACCTGCGCCTGGACGAAGCCGCCCCCGCCCCGGACGGCGAGCCGGTGTGGGTGATCCAGGACAGCGTGGTCAACCGCTTCTACCGCATCGGCTGGCTGGAGTTCGAATGCCTGCTGCGCTGGGAACAGACGCCCCGGCAGATCAGCGAGCAGATCGCCGAGCAGACCGCGCTCAAGCCCGACGCCGAGCAGGTGCTGGGCTTTCGCCAGTTCCTCGAACATCACCAGCTGCTGCGCCCCGGCCCCGAGGCTCTGGCGCGTCTGGCTGCGCGCAGCCAGGGCAAGCAGTGGATGACCTGGAACTGGTGGCTGCACCACTACCTGTTCTTCCGCATCCCGCTGCTGCGCCCGCAGCGTTTCCTGCGCGCCATCGCCGGCAGCCTGGACTGGCTGTTCAATCGCTACGTGGCGCTGCTGGTGCTGTTGCTCAGCCTCGCCGGTATCGTGCTGGTGGCACACCAGTGGGATACCTTCACCCACGACGTGGTGGAGTCCTTCTCCTTCGAGGGCCTGCTCAGTTTCGCCGCCGCGCTGGTGGTGGCGAAGACGCTGCACGAGCTGGGGCATGCGCTGGTGGCGACGCGGCTGGGGCTGAAGGTCGCGCACATGGGCATCGCCTTCGTGGTGATGTGGCCGATGCTCTACACCGATACTGGCGAGAGCTGGAAGCTGCGCAGCAACCGCCAGCGCCTGGCGATCGCCAGCGCCGGGATCATCACCGAGCTGGGCCTGGCCGGGCTGTCGACCCTGGGCTGGGCGCTGGCCGACCCCGGCCCCTTCCGCAACGGCCTGCTGTACCTGGCGACCACCAGCTGGGCGCTGTCGCTGGCGCTGAACGCCAGCCCGTTCATGCGCTTCGACGGCTACTTCATCTTCTCCGACCTGCTGGACTTCCCCAACCTGCACGAGCGCGCCGGCGCCCTCGCCCGTACTACCCTGCGGCGCAACCTGCTGGGGCTGGAAGAGCCCTGGCCGGAGCACTTCCCCACCCACCAGCGCCGACTGCTGGTGGCCTTCGCCTTCGGCACCTGGGTCTACCGCCTGCTGCTGTTCCTCGGCATCGCCGTGGCGGTCTACTACTTCTTCTTCAAACTGCTGGGGATCTTCCTGTTCGCCGTGGAAATCAGCTGGTTCATCGTTCAGCCCGTGTGGCGTGAACTCAAGGTCTGGTGGCAGCGCCGCGCGGAAGTGAAGCCGCGGCGCAAGCTGGTGTTCCTCGCGCTGCTCGGCGCCATCGTGCTGCTGCTCGCCATCCCCTGGCGCACCCAGGTGCACGCCATGGGCGTAGCCCGCGCGGCGCAGCAGCTGCACGTCTACGCGCCGTTCCCGGCGCTGCTGCGCGACCTGCGCCCCGGCGGCGAAGTCGGTAAGGGCGAGACCCTGGCGGTCATGGAAGAACCGGATATCGCCGCCAAGATCGCCGGCAGCGAGGCCAGCATCCGCGGTTACGAAGGCCGCCTGGCCGGCATGCTCGCCGATCCCTCGGGCCTGGCCCAGGACGCCGTCACCCGCCAGCGCCTGGGCGTGGAATTCCAGCAGGCCCGCGCTGCGCGCAACGAAATGGCCCGCCTCAACCTGCAGGCGCCGTTCACCGGGCGCTGGATGGATGTCAACCCGGACTGGAAACCCGGCCAGTGGATCAACACCCGCGAGCCCATCGGCGTGCTGGTAGACCCGCAGCACTGGCTGGTGGATGCCTACGTCAAGCAGGACGAAGTGCAGCGCCTCACCGATGGCGGCCATGTGCGCTTCTACCCCGAAGGCGTACCGCGCCCCATCGAGGGCCAGGTGGTGTTGATCGGCACCACGCGCATCAGCCAGCTGGAACAACCGATGCTCGCCTCGCGCTACGGCGGCCCGCTGAACGTCAATCCGCAGGGCGAAGCGCTGGTGCCCAATCCGGCTTTGTTCCATGTGCTGGTGAAACTCGACTCCGCCCCGCCCGGCCTGCGGGAGACCCGTGGGCATCTGCAGATCGAAGGCGCGCGGCGCAGCTGGCTGGGCGAAGGTTTTACCCGGCTGCTGGCGGTGGCTTTGCGGGAGAGTGGGTTCTAGCTGGAGCTCCTGCGCCAAACCGTTCGCGAGCAAGCTCGCTCCTACAGACCAGCCTTGGCGCTTTTTGTAGGACCGAGGGGGACGCCTAGTCCTTGCTCGCGAACCGCACGGCACGGCGCAACCTGTAGGGCGCATGACGCGCCAGCCTTATCCGCCACCGTGGTAATCGGCGGATAACCCGTGCCGGGTTATCCGCCCTACGAATGCGTTGGAGAATCGTGCAGCCGTCGCCACGGAGTACGTCGCGGGGGATTTCGCGGACAAGGTCCGCTCCTACAGGATCAAGAGCCCCTGATCCTTTCCCACGAGCGGAACCATTCGGTACAAGAGGAAGCCATGGCACTAGCCTGAACCGACGATCCAGTTTGACCCGAAGACGCGCGCGCAGGGGGATTTACCCGACAGGAGAAGCCTCCTCCGCCCGCCCCTTGAGCCACAAGCCGAACCCCTTCACCACCTCCACCACCGGCCGCAGCCGCTCGCCATCGGCGCTCAGGCAGTACTCCACCCGCGGCGGCACCTCCGGGTAGACCGTGCGAACCACCAGCCCTTCCTCTTCCAGCAGCCTCAGCTCAGCCGTCAGCACCCGCTGGGAAATCTCCGGCATGTCCCGGCGCAGCTCGTTGAACCGCTTGCTGCCATCGAGCAGGTAGGACACCAGCAACAGGCGCCAGCGCCCGCCGATCACCCGCATGGCTTCTTCCACCGAACAGCCCGACACGTTCTTCTTCATCCTGCCTACCGGTAACCTTTTCCTGCCCTGGCCACAAAAAAGTGCGTTCTTACGCGCCGCATGCGGGTCGGCAATACTGGCCGCCCATTTCCCACCAGGGCCTGCCCCGATGAAACTGTACTTCGCCCCCAACGCCTGCTCCCTCGCCCCGCACATCGTCCTGCGCGAGCTGGGTCTGCCGTTCGAGCTGGTCCGCGTGAACAACCAGAGCAAGCGCACCGCCGATGGCCGCGACTTCCTGCAGGTCAACCCAAAGGGTTACGTGGCGGCGCTGCAGCTCGAAGACGGCACGGTGCTGACCGAGGGCGCGGCGATTCTACAGTACCTGGCCGACCAGAATCCCGACGCGGGCCTGGCCCCAGCCAACGGAACCGTGGCGCGCAGCCAGTTGCAGGCGCAGCTGAACTTCATCGGCAGCGAGTTGCATGCGGGGATGAGCCCTCTGTTCAGCAGCGAGATTGCCGAGGACGCGAAGACGGTATTGCGCGCCAAGCTGGCCAAGCGGCTGGGCTATATGGAGCAGGTGCTGGGCGAGAGCGGCTGGAGCTTCGGCAATGGGTTCAGCGTGGCCGACGCCTATCTGTTCACCGTGCTGGGCTGGACCCAGTACCTGAACGTCGATCTCACGGCTTTCCCGGCCATCCGCCGTTTCCGCGAGGTGATCGGCGCGCGGCCGGCAGTGGTTGAGGCATTGCGTGCGGAGGCTGAGTCGGCGCCGGTGCGGTGAATGTTCGCGAGCAAGCTCGCTCCTACAGGTCCAGCCTGAATTCGGCGTTGCTTTTCGTAGGACGCCCGGCCACTTGTGGGTGGCGTCCAGGCCCATCTTCGAGCCGAGGCCGGAGATCGGCGAGGCGAAGTCCAGGTAGTCGATCGGCGTGTTGTCGATCATCACCGTGTCGCGCTTGGGGTCCATGCGCGTGGTGATGGCCCAGATCACGTCGTTCCAGTCGCGGGCGTTGATGTCG
>NZ_JASMRU010000042.1 GCF_030462585.1 Pseudomonas sp. CAN1
GGTCGCGACGATCTTGTCGTAGCACTCCCAGTTGCGCGCGGCGCGGCCGATGCCGCCATACACCACCAGCTCCTTGGGGTTCTCGGCGACTTCCGGGTCGAGGTTGTTCATCAGCATGCGCAGCGGCGCTTCGGTCAGCCAGCTCTTGGCATTCAATTGGGTGCCGCGCGGGGCACGGATTTCGACGTCGCGGTAACGGTTGGTGGAACTCATCGGGTCTTCCTCGTTGCGGATGGCGGCGCCACGGATTTGCCGGAAGCCATCCCGGCGTGGCGGAAACTGGTGGCAGAGGACCCCTTGGTCACCTGCTGTCACCTGATATGTATATGGCCTTATATCATCCTGTATATACAAGCTAATGCAAAGTGAAGGCCAGAACCTGCCGGCGCATCGCGTGGGCCATCCGAGAAAGGGAATAAGGTCTTTTATTTCAAATAGATAAAATTTCCGCGAACGGTTCGGAAGGAAGCGTCACGGCGTGCCGACTACGAACGAACCGGCGGAAGGAAAAGGTGAAAAAGTAACAGCGTGGTGCGCGAAGGTAACAAAGCGGTGCAGCCGGAGCGGAAAATCCGCCCCGCCAGGACGAAGGAAAAGCTATTGCCCGAAGCGGCCTTCGAGACGATAGCGCGACCCCGGATAGACCAGGCGCGCGGCCCCCACCTGCCCCTTCGCCGACCAGGTACGCCGGCGAATCAGCAGGCAGGCATCGCCACGCTTGATGCGCAGCAGCTTGCAGTCCGCGGCCTCGGCATTGATCGCCTCGACCACGTGCTCGCCTTCGGTCAGCGGCGCCAGCTGGATCAGGTAGGCATAGGGCGTGATGCGGGTGAAGTCCTGCTGCAGGTACTCCGGCGCCACTTCGGCGTTGACGAAGCGCTCCTCCAGCTGCACCGGCACCTCGTTCTCGTAGTGCACCACCACCGAGTGGAAGATGCGGCTGACGTTCTCCAGATCGAATGGCATCGCCAGCTGCGCGCCGTCGGCGAGCGGTTCGAGCAGCACCACCTCACAACGATGCTCATGGCCACGGGCGGTGATTTCTTCGGCGATGTTGTGGATCTCGAAGAGCGCTGCGTGGCCCTTCTGCTCCGCCACGAATGTGCCGACGCCTTGCAGGCGCACCAGCACACCCTCGATGGTCAGCTCGCGCAGGGCACGGTTGATGGTCATCCGACTCACCCCCAGCAGGGCGAACAGTTCGCTCTCCGAGGGCAGCTTGGAGTTGGGCTTCCACACGCCGTTGCGGATCTGCTGCAGGATGATTTCCTTGACCCGCGCATACAGGGGCGCCGGGGTTTCCAGCGCGAAGGCGGCCAGGGAGGAATGATCTTGTGACACGGCAGCTCCTGAATCGGCGGGTGGCGGGCTAGGCGCCAGTTTACCCGCCACCGTGTCTGCCGCCTACGCGCGGTAGCCGCGAAGCCGAATCACCGGCTACAGGAGTGCAGCGTCTGCAGGGCGCATGACGCGCCAGCGTTATCCGCCAGCCGAATAACCTGTTCCAGGTTATTCGCCCTACAGTCTGATGACCGGCCCGAGCACAGAACCCTCCTGTAGGAGCGAGCTTGCTCGCGAACAGCCTCCGCTGCGGGGACCGGGTTCGCGAGCAAGCTCGCTCCTACAAAAAGCAGGTCAGCGCCAGTCGGCTCAACGCGGGGCGATATGCGCCACCATCAACTGCACCGTCTCGTTGCCGCGGAACTCGTTGACGTCCAGCTTGTAGGCCACTTCCGCCCAGCGCACGGTGGGGTTGGGCCAGATTTCGCGGTCGATGTTGAAGGCGATGGCGTCCAGTTGCAGCGAGCCGCATTCGGTCTTCAGCACCAGCTTCAGGTGACGCTCGCCGACCACGCGCTGCTGGACGATCTGGAAGATGCCGTGGAACAGCGGCTCGGGGAAATGCTGGCCCCAGGGCCCGGCCTGGCGCAGGGCGCGGGCCAGCTCCAGATGGAACTCCTCGGCGCCGAGCTGGCCGTCGGAGAGCAGGCGGCCGGTGAGGTCCTCTTCGTCCAGCTGGCGGCGCACTTCGGCATCGAAGGCGGCGGCGAAGGCGCCGAAGTTCTCCTGCGGCAGCGACAGGCCGGCGGCCATGGCGTGGCCGCCGAACTTGCTGATCAGCCCGGAGTGGCGCGCCGCCACGGCGTCCAGCGCATCGCGGATATGGAAGCCCGGCACCGACCGCGCCGAGCCCTTGAGCGTGCCGTCGCCGGCATCGGCGAAGGCGATGGTCGGGCGGTGGTAACGCTCCTTCAGGCGCGAGGCGAGGATGCCGATCACGCCCTGGTGCCATTCCGGGTCGAACAGGCAGAGGCCGAAGGGCATCTCCTCCACCGGCAGTTCCTTCAGCTGGGCCAGCGCCTCGCGCTGCATGCCCTGCTCGATGGCCTTGCGGTCCTGGTTGAGCTGGTCGAGCTGCACCGCCATGTCGCGGGCAACGGCCTCGTCCTCGCAGAGCAGCAGCTCGATCCCCAGGGACATGTCGTCCAGGCGGCCGGCAGCGTTCAGGCGCGGGCCGAGGATGAAGCCGAGGTCCGTGGAGGTGATCCGCCGGCAATCGCGCCCGGCGACTTCCAGCAGCGCACGCAGGCCCGGACGGGCGCGGCCGGCGCGGATGCGCGCGAGGCCCTGGTGCACCAGGATGCGGTTGTTGGCGTCCAGCGGCACCACGTCGGCGACGCTGCCCAGGGACACCAGGTCGAGCAGTTCGGCGAGGTTCGGCTCGGCGATGCCGCGCGCCGCGAACCAGCCGCGCTCACGCAGGCGGGCGCGCAGGGCAAGCATCACATAGAAGATCACGCCAACGCCGGCCATGGCCTTGCTGGGGAAGTCGCAGCCGGGCTGGTTCGGGTTGACGATGGCGTCGGCGGCGGGCAGTTCCGCCCCCGGCAGGTGGTGGTCGGTGACCAGCACGCGCAGGCCGGCGGCCTTGGCGGCGGCAACGCCGTCGATGCTGGAGATGCCGTTGTCCACGGTGACCAGCAGTTCCGGGCCCTTCTCCAGCGCCACGGCGACGATTTCCGGGGTCAGGCCGTAGCCGTACTCGAAGCGGTTGGGCACCAGGTAGTCGACCC
Organism: Pseudomonas sp. CAN1; assembly: GCF_030462585.1. Taxonomy (GTDB): domain Bacteria; phylum Pseudomonadota; class Gammaproteobacteria; order Pseudomonadales; family Pseudomonadaceae; genus Pseudomonas. The sequence continues at coordinate 3,075 of NZ_JASMRU010000042.1, forward strand.
AGGCGGCGCCGAGCATGCGCAGCGCCAGCACACCGACGGTACTGGCGGTGGCGCCGTCGGCATCGAAGTCGCCGACGTAGAGAATCCGCTGGCCCTTCTCCAGCGCATCGACCAGCAGTTCCACCGCCGCATCCACGCCCTTGAGCTGCTGGTACGGGATCAGCCGCGCCAGGCCCTTGTCCAGCTCGTCGGCGCTCTGCACGCCACGGGCGGCGTAGAGGCGGGTCAGCAGCGGCGGCAGGTCGCCCAGGTTGGGCAGGGTGGGCGGGAGGGGACGGGCTTCGATGCGCATGGGTGTTCCAGTCGATTCAGTCAGGCGCCGATCCCGGCGCCCTGGTTACAGCAGGTATTGCGGGCTGTTAACGCTCGCCCATCAGCCATTCGACCTGCAGCTCGTGCTGGCCGCGCTCGTCGGTGACGAAGATGGTCCCTTCGCTGATCATCACGGTCCAGTTGATCGAGCGCGGCAGGTCGCGGGAGATTTCCTCCAGCGGCTCCTGGGGCACGGCAACGACGTTGAGGTTTTTCAGGTGGCGCACGCTGTCGAGCACCTTGGTGGTCCACACGCGCAGGTTGCCGTAGGCGACCAGGGTCAGCTTCTCGCAGCGGCGCGAGCACCAGGTCAGGCGGTCGGCGTCGGGCTGGCCGACTTCGATCCAGTGGAGTACGCGGTCGTCCAGGCTCTTTTCCCACAGCGAGGGTTCTTCCACGTCCGACAGGCCGCGGCCGAAGGCCAGCTGCTCGTTGTACCAGATGACGTAGGCGAGCAGGCGCACCGCCAGGCGCTCCTCGGTTTCCGAGGGGTGACGGGCGACGGTGAAGCGCAGGGTCTCGTAGACCCCACGGTCGAGGTCGGTCAGGCTGATATCGGCTTTGTAGGGCGTGGCGGACAGGGCCATGGGGGTTCCCGGCGAATTTTCGAAGGCGGCAAGTCTACCGCGAAAGCACCGGCTCGGCTGATCAACTGCGCGGACGTCGGTCGGTTCCCGGCTCCGGCGCGGCCAGTTCGATGCGGTTGCGCCCCTTGGCCTTGGCGGCGTAGAGCGCCTGGTCGGCCAGCGACAGCAGGCGCAGCAGGTCGTGCCCGGCCTCGCGGGTGGTAGCGATGCCGATGCTGACGCTGAGTTGGCCCTCGGCCATGAACGGCAGTTCGGCGAATTCGCGGCGCACCCGCTCGGCCACCTGGCAGGCGCCCTCGGTGTCGGCGGCCACCAGCAGGCAGGCGAATTCCTCGCCGCCGATGCGGGCAAACTGATCGTGCTTGCGCATCCGCGAGGCGGTGATGCGGCTGAACTCCACCAGCACGCGGTCGCCGGCAGGATGGCCGAAGGAATCGTTGAGGCGTTTGAAGTTGTCCAGGTCGCAGAGCAGCAGCGAAGCCTGCTCACCGCGCTCGGCACACAGGCGCAACAGGCGCTCGCCGGTTTCCATGAAGGCGCGGCGGTTGCCCACGCCGGTCAGCGGGTCGCTCAGGGCGGCGCTGCGGAACTGCAGTTCGGCGCGCTCCTTGACCATCGCCAGGGTGGCGAAGGCGATACCGATGGCGAACAGCATGGTCTCGAAGACCATGAAGGTGAAGAAGGTCGAGCCGGCGCCGTTGTTGCCCACGCTCTGGAACGGCATGCCACGGTCCACCACCAGGCGCACGCCGTAGACGAGGGTATGGAAGATCAGCAGCGCCAGGGTCGGGCGCAGTTCCACTTCCAGCTTGAGGCGGCTGCGCCAGAGTTCGGCAAGGGACGCCAGGCAATAGGCGATGGTGATCGCGGTGCTGACCAGCACCCGCGCCGCCAGCGACTCATAGAAGGCCGGGACCAGGCAGAGCACCGCCCAGAACGCCGCGCCCGCGCCGATCAGCGGCCAGTTCGGCTTGCGCCCGGCGAACACCCGCATGGCCGTCCAGGTCAGCGCCGAGCACAGGTGCAGGACGACGTTGCCGAGCAGGATCGCCACCCAGTCGATGCCCATGCCGCGCAAGGTGGCAAGGAAGGTGCCGATGGCACCCAGCAGCAGCGCGGCGCTCATGTAGCCCAGGGTGGGATCGCGGCGGCCGCTGTGCCAGGCGAAGGCCATCAGCACACCGACCAGGGTCAGTACATAGAGGTCGACGACAACCAGCGTCGGCAAATGCAACGTCATGCAGCCCCCTCGCCACCCGCCTGCGCGCATTCGCCGAGGAATGCCGCCAGAGCTACGGGCTGTGTGGAAGAGGACAAACGCATCAGGGTTTACCTGCCCGAAACCGGGCGAGCTGAAGTAGGAAGCATCTGAATGTAGCTACTCTACGCGCGCTCAGGGTCGGCGCAAAGCACCTCTGGCGGATGCCTGCCCGGCGGCTGAAGCCCCCTGCCCGCCTGCAGCCCGGAGACGCTGCGGACTCGCTGGCGTCAGGCCGGACGACGGGGCCTGCTCAGGTAGGCATACAACCCGCCGCAGAAGGCGCCCGCCAGGTGGTACTCGAAGGAAACGCCATCACGCGGCAGCAGGCCGAACAACCAGCCGCCGTAATAGAACAGCACCAGCGCCGCCACCAGCAGGTTCAGCCAGCTGCGCTGGAACCACGCCTGCACCAGCAGCAGCGCCCAGAGCCCGAACAGCCAGCCGCTGGCGCCGACGTGCAGCGCCGGGCGACCGACCAGCCAGACCAGCAGGCCGCTGCCAACAATGATGCAGGCGCTGGCGACAAGAAACGCGCGGATGCTGCCCAGCATCGCCAGCCAGCCGAGCACCAGCAGGCCCGGCAGGTTGCTCGCCAGGTGCGCCCAGCTGCCGTGCAGCCAGGGCGCCAGCAGAACCCCCAGCAGGCCGCTCAGGTGCCGCGGCAGCAAACCCCAGGCATTGAGCGCCTGCCCGCTCAGGCTGTTCAACACCTGTAGCAGGATCATCAGCCCGGCGATGACGGCCAGCAGCTTGAGACGCTGGCCAACCCAGCGACTCACGCCGGGTCGCTACCCGGCGCGGGAGCGGCGGGCGCGCCGAGCATTTCGCCAAGCTGGTTGAGGCGGCTGGAGATGTCGCTGATGCGGTGATGGGTGCGCAGGTCGACGTCGATCTTCTTGTCCATCACCTTGATCAGCGGCAGCACGCCGTTCTCCAGGCTGGCGGCCAGCCCTTCGAGCACTTCGCGCACGCCCTGCTGGGCCGGGGCGACCACTTCGATCTCCAGGTTGGCCGGTTTCTGCACCAGCTTCTCCAGCCCGGCCAGCAGTTCCTCCCAGGGCAGTTGCCCGGTTGGCTGCGCCTCGGGTTGCCGTGCCAGGTTGCGCACGCCCTCCACCAGGTCGTTGAGCTGGGCCACCACGCGGGCGCCGGTGTCGGCATCGCTGCCGCCCATGGACTTGTTGCGCAGGAAGTCGCGCTTGATCTGCGCCCAGCGCTCCCCCTGCTCGGCGCTCTGGTTGCCGCGCAGCTCGGCCAGCTTGAGCAGGTTTTCCTCGGCGCCGGTAGTCAGCAGCTGGGATTCGCCCTGGTAGTGGTCGGCCAGCAGTTGCAGCAGTTCGGCGTCGTTCATCACCGCGGAGATCTTTTCCGCCATCTTGTTCATGTTGCGGTAGCTGCCCTGCAGCTTGAACGGCGGCTCGGTGCGGTAGTGGTCGGCCTGGGCGGCACTGGCGATGTACTGCTGGTTGACCTTGAGCACCACGTCGCGCACCTGCATCAGGCGCTGCAGGGTGGTGGTGATCTCGTTGACCTCGGCGCCGCTGTAGCTGTGGCTCAGCTCGTTGGCGGAGAAGGGTTTGCCCTCGGCCTTGGCGACGAAGCGGTAGACGTCGGCCATGTCGCGGGTGGCCAGCGGCGCCAGCACCGGGTTCGACGTCAGGCCGTTCTCGATGTAGCTCAGGGCGAAGGCTTCCTGCATGCCGCCCAGGGTGTCGCCGAGGTTATAGATGTCGGCGCGGTTGGCCAGCATGTCGGGGATCTTGAAGACGTCGCCGGACTCGGTGTACGGGTTGCCGGACATCACTACGCAGAACTTCCTGCCGCGCATGTCGTAGGTCCGCGTGCGGCCTTTCCACACGCCCTCGATGCGCCGCGTGCCGTCGCACAGCGAGATGAACTTCTGCAGGAATTCCGGATGGGTGTGCTGGATGTCGTCGACATACAGCATCACGTTGTTGCCCATCTCCAGCGCCAGGTTGAGCTTCTCCAGTTCCTGCCGCGAAGTGGCGTCCGGCGCCTGGGCCGGGTCCAGCGAGCGCACTTCGTGGCCCAGCGCCGGGCCGTTGATCTTCATGAAGATCAGGCCGAGGCGGTGCGCCACGTATTCCATCAGCGTGGTCTTGCCGTAGCCGGGCGGCGAGATGAGCATCAGCAGGCCCATCAGGTCGGTGCGCTTGTTTTCCCCGGCGGTGCCCATCTGCTTGGCCAGGTTGTCGCCGATCACGCCCAGGTAGACATCGTTGATCAGCTTGTTGCGGACGAACGAGCTGAGCGGGCGCGGCTTGAATTCGGCCAGGCGCAGGGCCTCGCGCTCGCGACCGATGATGCCCTGGCGCAAAGCCTGGTAGCGCTGCAGGCCGGGCAGGAAGGCTTCGCGGTGCTGGCGCAGGCGCGCGGCGAAGTCATCCACTGCCAGCGACAGGCTGCGTTCCTGGATGCGCGGGTGCTCGCCCATCAGGTTGCTGACGACGAAACGCAGGTCGACTTCGCTGACGCGCCGCGGGAAATCCTCGGCCAGCAGCGACAGCGCCACCGCTTCGGGCAGGTAGTCGGCGAAGCCGGCGTACTCGCTCTCCGAGCACAGGCCGCGCAGCCAGTTGCCGGCCAGCGCCCATTGCGCCGCCGGGCGGCCCTGCAGGCGCGCCAGGGCCTGCTGGTAGTCGTCCCACATGCGCGCGCCCTGCAGGCGCAGCTTGAGCGCCTCCTGCAACTGCCGCGCGTATTTGCTGAAGGTGAACTCGATGCGCTCGGCGGCCAGTTCGCTGACCAGGTATTCGGCGGCTTCCTGCACGTCGGCCGGCGCCAGCCCCAGGGGTTCGCTGGCCAGGAAGCGGTCCAGGGTGCCAGCGATCTCGCGCTGCAGGTCGAGCAGGCCGGCACGCTGGCCGAACAGCTGCTGGATGTGCCGGCTGGTGCGCGCACGCTCCGGCCACTGGGCCGGGCCTTCGACTTCGCGCTGGAGGTCCCAGTACAACGCGGCAACAGCGCGCGGTAGCGGCGCGTGGCTCAGCAGGCCGGCGCTTTCGCGCAGCGGCAGGAGCTGCGCGATGATGGCCGCGGCATCGTGGTCATGGATGCCCTTCTCGTAGCCTTCCCTGTAGCGCGGGGCGGCGAAGTCGCGGATCACCCGGCTCAGTTCCTCGGGCTGCTGGAGCAGTTGGCGCAGGCCATCGAGGCTGAGGTTCTCGCGGCCCTCGGCGGCCGCATCGAGTACCTGCCCGGCGAGGTATTCGGCGCGGTACAGCTGCTCCGACTCGGACTCCAGGGACACCTGCCAGAACGCCTTGAGCCCTTCCAGCTCGGCATCGCGCAGGGGTTCGAGGAACTCGGTGCCGGTGAGGTGCAGGTACAGTTCGTCGCCGCGCGGCATCAGCGTCAGGTCCAGCTCCTGGGTGTTGACGCTGAAGCGGTGGCGCGGGCCGAGGCGGATGACGTTGCCACCCTCCTCGAACAGTTCGGTCTTGTCGCGCAGCGCGCGCACCGCCTGATCGCGGGCGCCCTTCAGGCGCGCCTCGACGTCATCGGCCTTGACGCTGTCCTTGAGCTCACGCAGGCGCTGGGCCAGTTCGCGCAGCTTGAGGATCAGCGGGTCGGCGGCGAAGAAGGCGTTCAGCTCTTCCGCCTGGGCGAACTTCGCGGTGCGTCGGGCGAGGCTTTCGAGAATGCGCCGGGCGGCGTCCAGCAGGCCCTGGGCCTTGCGCTGGCGCTCGTCGAGCAGGGACTGCTTGTGCGCCTCGAAGGTTTCCAGCAGTTCCTCGCGCTTGGCGAGGATGTCGCCGAGGAACTGCTCGTGGTCGCCGAAGCGGCTTTCCAGCTCCTCCAGCTGCACCAGCAGGCGCGACAGCTGCTCGTCGCAGCGCTCGGGGTCCTGCGCCTGGGCCAGGGCGTTGGTGATGCCCTGGCCGAACAGTTTGAACTGCGCACCGAACTGCGCCACCGTCTCGCTGGAGCCCAGGCCCTTGCGGCGCTGCTCGGCGCGGGCCTTGGCCTGGTTCAGGCGGGCGTAGATCTCGGAGATGGATTCGATGATGCGGGTGCGCTGGGTGGCGTCGTCGATCTGCAGCGAAGCCATCAGGCTCGACAGCATGTCGAGGTCGGCAGCCATGGCCTGCAAGGCCTGCAGCGGCTCGGCCAGTTGCGCCACGCTCTCGGCCTTCTGCGCCTGGGCGTCGAGCGCCTCCAGGCGGGTGACGAAGGGCTGCAGGGCCTGCTCGCTGGCGAGGAAGGTCGCGGTGGCCGCGGCGATGCGTTCCTGCGCCTGGAGCAGCTCGGCTTCCATGGCGTCGATGCGGACGACGTCGATGTAGCGGTAGTCGCGGATGGTCAGCAGCAGGCCGCGCTGGGCGGTGATGCCGTTGAGCGCGTCGACGAAGCTCTGCGCCTGGTCCCAGCTGTCCGGCAGCAGGCTGTCGAGGAGCGCCTTCTGCTTTTCCTCGGCGCCGACCATGGCCTGGTCGGACTGGCGGCGGATGCTCTCGACCTTCTCGTATTCGTCCAGCACCAGCTCGGCGGTGGCGGCCACTTCGCGCAGCAGCGGCGCAAGGCCGTCCAGCTGCTCGCTGCCCAGCCAGTGGTAGACGTCGAACAGGCGGCGGGTGTTCTGGCACAGCAGCGAGTAGCGCTGCACCGAGACCGCCGGGGTGTCGATCTCGCGGCACAGGTCGTAGAGGTCGGAAACCCCGCGCACCAATTCGGCATTGCCGATGCGCCCGAGGAAACCGCTGCGTGCCGGCTGGCGAGCGGCGTACTCCTCGGTGCAGAACGGCGTCTGCCAGACCTGCATCGGATGGATGCGCGTGGGCTCGTCGCCTTCGGCGGCGAAGATCACCATGCGCCCGTCCTCCAGGCGCGCGTAGCCATGGCCGAACAGCGGGTTCTGCAGCTGGCGATTGATCATGTTGTAGGTGAGCAGCACCGCCCTGCCCTGCTCGGGATGGTAGAAGACGTACTGCACGTCTTCGCCGTTGGGCGAGCGCACCGCGCGCTTGAAGCGCATGCCTTCCATGGACTGCTCGAAGGTCTTGTACTCGCCGCTCTGCAGGTAGTAGCCACCGGGGAAGATGATCCCGTGGTCCTCGGGCAACTGGACGCAGGCGAGGCCGATGGCGTCGATACGCTCGACCTTGCGGGTCAGGCCGTTGAACACCAGGTAGCGCCACTTTTCCTCGCGATACGGCAGCACCTTGAGCAGCACCAGGCTGCCCAGGCGGGCGAACTCGATCTGGGCGTCGTCGAGGGACTGGGTCTTGTCCAGCACCTCCTCGCGGTAGATACCCAGGCCGTCTTCGGTGTTGTTCTCGACCTTGATGGTGAGGTCGCCACCGATGGTCTCGACAAAGACCGTGTCGAGGATGTTCAGGTGCGGGAAGCGGCCCTGGACCACCATCTCGCGGGTGGCCTTCTTCCACTCGAAGTCGAACGGCGCCGGCAGCGCGATATCGCGCTCGCCGCGGTTGTCGATGTAGCGCACCTCGCGGCCATCGCTGGACAGGGACCAGCGGAACACGCGGATGTCGGTAATGCGCTCGCCGATCTGGAAACTCGCCAGCAGCTTGCCGTCGCGGATCGCCAGTTGCAGCAGGCGGGTGTTCTTGTAGTAGGTGTAGAGCTCGTTGAAGTCGTTGAGGAAGCCCTGGGCGGAGAGGAAGGAGCCCTCCAGCGGCACCGGCTCGGCCTCGTAACCTTCGCCCTCGGGCACCAGGCGATACAGCGAGAAGACATCGGCGACGCTGGTTTCCTTGCGCAGGCCGATGAACACGTTGTAGCCGAACAGCAGGCAATCACCGACCTGGACGATGTCGCGGGCGATGCAGTTGTTCTCGGTACGGATGCGCACCCGCCCGATGACATCCATGTGGCTGTCACCGAACTCCTCCAGGCGTTTCTGGTTCAGGCTCTCGGTGGTCTGCCGCAGGCGCTGGCCCTGGTCCAGCAGGCGTTTCTGCAACACCTCGTAGGCGCCGCCTTCGGCGACGGCCTTGTCCAGAACATCCTGTACGGGGGTTGCGGCTTGGGCATCCGACATCGTGGTCTTCCTGAATCTGCGCTGTCTGCAAGCGTGCCCCCGGCGCAAGCGGCGGGGACCTGGAGGTGGGGAACCTGGGGTGACGCCGATCAGGCGCCGATCTTGCGGGCGACCTCGGCGATCTTCTCGCGCATCGCCGGGTCGAGCTCATCGGGCTTGACCAGCGCGACGATCTTTTTCAGGACGCGGACCTCGTTGTCGTCGATCACGCCATCGCGCTCGGCGATCGCCAGCAGCGCGCCCAGCTCGTCGACATCCAGCCGGCCGTCATTGGCAAAACACTGGATGGAGCGGAAGGACAGTTCGAGGTAATCCCTGGATTCAGACATGACTGGTTCCCTGTGCAGTGACGAATCGGTGGGGCACGCCGCAGCGGTTCAGGCTGCGGCGAGCGATGGAGGGACGTGGTTCAGCTCGCGGAGCGACTGACGACCCTCTCAGGTGCAGGCTCAGGCTTCTTCGACGTTGCTCGCCGGGGCCGGTGCGACCACTGCGGGCTTGCCGTTGAGCAGGCGCGCGAGCACGTCCTGCACCACCGGGCTCTTGCCCACCACGCCTTCGATGGCCTTGCCCACCGAGAGCGACTTGGCGAAGGAGTTGAAGAAGTCGCCTTCGCCGCCGACGATCTCGATCTTCGCCTTGCCCAGCGCGGTGGCGAGCACCTCGGCCTGGTCCTTGGCGATGTCCTTGTTGGCGGCGATGGCGGCCATGGCCTCCTCGAAGCTCTTCTCCAGCTGCATGCGGAACTCTTCGTGCTGGCGTGCGCTGTCGCTCAGCGCATCCAGCGCGCCGAACTTCTTGCCCAGGCCCTCGGCCTCGGCGTTCAGGCGCTCCAGCAGGATTTCCGCTTCCGCCGAACCCAGGTCCTTGGTGGCCTTGGCCTTGGCGGCGCCGAGCTGTTCCTCGCCGCGCGCCTGGGCGCCGAGCTTCTCTTCCAGCACCTTGGCTTCGGCCAGGCCGTCCTTCTCTTTCGCAGCGGCGCTGGCTTCCAGCACACGGGCATCAGCCAGGCCTTTCTCCTGCTCGCCACGGGCCTCGGCAATAAGCTGCTCGGCGCGTACGCGGGCTTCGGCCAGGCCTTCCTTCTCTTTCGCCGCCGCAGTGACTTCCAGCACCCGCGCATCGGCCAGTCCGGGCGCGGCGCGCTCGGCCTCGATGCCTTCGGCCAGACGCTTCTTGGCTTCGGCGGTCTTGGCCGCGGCTTCCAGTTCGGCCTGGGCCAGGTTGTTGATTTCCACCGCCTTGTGCTTGGAGCGGGTCTCGTCGGCTTCGGCCTGCTTGACCTGACGCACCAGTTCCTGCTCGGCTTCGGCCTGGGCCTGCAGCACGATGACCTGCTTGGCGCGCTCGGCCTCGGAGATCTCGCGCACTTCCTTGATGCGTTCCTCTTCCTGGGCCACGGTCTTCTCGACGGCGACGCGGTCGCGGATCACGTTGGCGATGTTCTTGCGCTGTTCTTCCAGCGCCTTTTCCTTCTCGATGCGCTGCAGCTCGACTTCACGCTCGCGGGCGACGATCTCCAGGTCCTTGGCGCGGGTGACCTTCTCCACCTCGATCACCACGGCGCGCTGGCGGTTCTGCTGGGCCACTTCCACTTCGCGCTGGTGATTCTCGACGCGCACGTCGATTTCCTGCTGCGACTGGATGCGCGCCTGTTCGGCCTTGAGGCGTTCCTCTTCCTTGACCTTGGCGGTCTCGGCTTCCTCGCGGGCGCGGATGGTTTCGATCTCGCGCTTCTGCCGGGCCTCGGCGTCGGCCTGCTGGCGTTCCAGGGCCAGGGCGGCCTCGCGGGTCTCGACGTTCTTCTTCTGGATCGCCAGTTCCTCGTTGCGCTCCAGCTCGTTGGTGATCACGTTCTGCGCGGCGGTCAGTTCGGTGATCTTGCGGATGCCCTCGGCGTCGAGGATGTTGCTCGGGTCCAGGGAGCTCTTGGCGGTCTGCTCCAGGTAGTCGATGGCGACGTCTTCCAGCGCGTAGCCGTTCAGGTCGTTGCCGATCACCTCGATGATGCGGTCGCGGAAGTCCTGGCGGTTCTCGAACAGCTGGACGAAGTCGAACTGCTTGCCGACGGTCTTCAGCGCTTCGGAGAACTTGGCGTTGAACAGCTCGTTCACCGCCGCGCGGTCGGAGGCACGCTCCACGCCGATGGCCTTGGCCACCTTGAGCACGTCTTCCTGGGTCTCGTTGACGCGCAGGTAGAAGGCCACGGTGATGTCCGCGCGCATGTTGTCACGGCAGATCAGGCCGTCCTTGCCGCGGCGGTCGACTTCCAGGGTGATCAGGGAGATACGCATGTACTCCTTGAGGTGGATCACCGGGTAGACCAGCGCGCCGGTGAAATGCACCTTGGGCGTCGAGGACATGTCGTTGACGATCAGCGCGGTGCCCTGCGAGACCTTGATGTAGAAGGCCTTGAAGAGGGCCAGGATGCCGACCACGAACAGGACGACAAGGCCAAGCACGGTCAAGAAGGGCATCACCCACTCTATGTTGTTCATTGCGATCATTCTCCTTTGATGCAGAGGTGGGCCGGGTCAGATGCCCCGGAACTCGTCCTCGGTGATGACCCGATAGGCGTGCTGCGCCTCCAGGTATTCCAGTAATACGACACGGTCGCCGCGCTTGAGGCCCTTGGCCTCGTCGGTGCGAATCTTCAGGATCAGGCCGGCGCCGCCGTCCTCGAGCACCGCCTCGCCGTGCTCCAGGGTGACCCGACCACTGCGCACCACGGCGGTCTGGCCAAGCACGCTCTTGCTGGTGACGGCCTCGGCCTTGCGGAACAGCGGGCGCAACGGGCTGCAGATAGTCGCAGCCACCGGCAGCGACAGCGCCAGCGCCGCCACGGCGATCAGCAGGCCCAGCGGATAGCGCAGGATGCCCAGCGGCAGGTGGCTGAGCAGCAGGAGTTCGGCGAAATAGCTGAGGAACCAGGCGCTGGCAGCCAGCAGGCTGAGCACCAGGGTGACCGGCACACCGTTGAGCTTGAGCTTCGACAACAGGACGGCGATGCCCTCGGCGCTGCCGGAGCCGCCTTCGAGCAGCGAGTCGGCCTCGACGTCCAGCAGGTCGATATCGACCAGGCCGAACGCGACGATCGTCCAGTAGATGATCGCCAGGCACAGCAGGAAGCTGAACAGCACGGTGGGGAATGACAGTGCAGTCTGCAGGAAGATTTCCATCGCCTTTCTATCCCTGAAAAAGCCGGGCGACGCCGTTCGGAGCCGCCCTGTAGAACGTGGTGAATCAGGCCTTGCCCTTGTCCTTCAGGCGCGCCAGCACGCTGTCGGCGCTGGTGCCTTGCGCGACGATGCCGGCCGCGCGCAGCTTGGCGTCGAGGTCGTCATCCGGGTTGCTGGTGGTGGCCAGCTCCGCGGCCGCCTCCATCTTCGCCGCGCGCTCGGCCTGCTGGCGCTTGATGCGCTCCAGCGATTCCACCGCGGTGTGCAGGCGGGTCTGCGAGCCGCTGTAGCGCTGGGCAACCGCCATCTGCGCCTTCTGCACGCTCTCGGTGGCTTTGACGGTATCCACCTGCTGTTTCAAGTGTTTGATGTTGCCTTCGGCCTGGCTCACCGACTTGCGCAGCTGGGCAACGCTGGCGGCGAACCCGCCGGCCTGCTCGCGCTCCACCGCCAGTTCGTTCTCCAGGTTGGCGATCTTTTCCGCCACTTCCTTGGCCAGGGATTCATTGCCCGATTCGAGGGCCTTCAGCGCGTAGCTCTCGTACTCGGCGACCTTGGCGGCGCACTTGGCAGCGCGTTCCTCGGCGAGTTTCTGCCGCGCCATGATCTCCGCCAGGGCTTCCTTGGACTTGCGCAGTTCCAGGTCCGCGTCGCGGATTTCCTGGTCGAGAATGCGCAGTGCCTGGCTGTCGACGATGGCTTCGCCGGCTTCGTTGACGCCGCCGCGCAGTGCGGTCAGCAGCTTGCTCCATACGTTCATGTGCGTCCTCCAGGTCAGGCCTGAGCCTTCAGGTAGCCTTCGTAGGCCTCGGTAGCCCTGATCACGTTGCCGGCCAGCGTCTCGATCTCGTACACCACGTTGGAGAGGATCGAGGCGGCGCTCAGCGCGCCGAACATGGTGTAGCAACGCTCGCCGTCGGGCAGCGTCTCCAGGCCGATGCTCGACAGCGGGAACAGCCGGCGGCTGAGCAGCACTTCCTCGTTGAAAGCGGCCAGGTCGGTCACGTCGCTCTGCGGCCAGAGCAGCGCCTCGACGATGATCTGCTCGCCATGCAGGGCGACGAACAGCGGCAGGTCGCCGAATTCGTGCATGACCACGTGCAGGCTCGGCTCGGCGCCTTCGAGCAGCTCGATGCTGGCCTCGCCGCGGGTGAACAGCTCCGTCGCGGCCAGGGCCTCGCCGAGGGCTCGCGCATTCCAGATCTGAGGCATTTCCATGTCCCCCTCCTTTTCCAGATTGACCGGCCCCGGCTGGGGCTGGCGCAGCTTGCGTTCAACCGCCAGGAGCGCGTGGGCGTGCTCCGGCAGTATCCAGACTTCCTTCTTGACCAGGCCCTGATCGCGCAATCGCTGGCGAAACAGGCGCTGGTAGTGCGCTGAACTTTTGCTTTCCATGGGTACACCATAGAACATCACATGTAACACCGCAACTCATCACATGTGATGTTTTCGACAAACATTTCGGACGCACAGGAGCAAGCCCGAGCCAGGGCCCGAGGGACACGAAAAAGGGAAAAGTGGGGGCCTACGAAGACTCCATCCCTGGTGGTCGTGCACGCGCTTTCCTTAGCGGGACCGATTAAGCCCTGTGCAGCCGCCCAGGTAAAGGCGCCAGCGACGGGGCGTTGGGCTGAATCACAAAAATCCCGCCACGGGGACCTGATATCCCCGGGAGCAATGCTCTAGGCTAGGCAGGATTTTCCCTGCCTCACGGATGCGCCATGGACACCCCAGCCAAACCCCTCGCCGGCCTCAAGGTCATCGAACTCGGCACCCTGATCGCCGGCCCCTTCGCCTCGCGCCTGTGCGCAGAGTTCGGCGCCGAGGTGATCAAGGTCGAATCGCCCGATGGCGGCGACCCGCTGCGCAAGTGGCGCAAGCTCTACGAGGGCACCTCGCTGTGGTGGTTCGTGCAGGCGCGCAACAAGCGCTCGCTGACCCTGAACCTCAAGCACGAGTCCGGCCGCGAGGTGCTGAAGAAATTGCTGGCCGAGGCCGACATCCTCATCGAGAACTTCCGCCCCGGCGTGCTGGAGAAGCTCGGCCTGGGCTGGGACGTGATCCACGCGCTGAACCCGAAGCTGGTGATGGTGCGCCTGTCCGGCTTCGGCCAGAGCGGCCCCTACAAGGACCAGCCGGGCTTCGGCGCGGTGGGCGAGTCCATGGGCGGGCTGCGCTACATCACCGGCTTCGAGGACCGCCCGCCGGTGCGCACCGGCATCTCCATCGGCGACTCCATCGCCGCGCTGTGGGGCGTGATCGGCGCACTGATGGCGCTGCGGCACCGTGAGGTGAATGGCGGCGCCGGCCAGGTGGTGGACGTGGCGCTCTATGAGGCGGTGTTCGCCATGATGGAATCCATGGTCCCGGAGTTCGACGTGTTCGGCTTCATCCGCGAACGCAGCGGCAACATCATGCCCGGCATCACCCCCTCCTCCGTGCACACCACCGCCGACGGCAAGCATGTGCAGATTGCCGCCAACGGCGACGCCATCTTCCGCCGCTTCATGACCGCCATCGGCCGCCTCGACCTCGCCGAGGACCCGACCCTCGCCAGCAACGACGGCCGCGACGCACGCCGCGACGAGCTGTACGGCATCATCGATCGCTGGGCACGCTCCGAATCGCTGGATACCGTGCTGAAGGTACTCAATGAAGCCGAGGTGCCGGCCAGCCGCATCTTCTCCGCCGAGGACATGTTCGCCGACCCGCAATTCCTCGCTCGGGAGATGTTCCTCTCGGCCAAGCTGCCGGACGGCAAATCCTTCCGCATGCCGGGGATCGTCCCCAAACTCTCCGACACCCCCGGCAGCGCCGAATGGATCGGGCCGAAGCTGGGTGAGCATACGGATGAGGTGCTGGGCGGGCTGGGTTACGACGCCGCGGCCATCGCGGCGCTGCGCAAGGATGGCGCGGTCTGATCTTTTTGCTTTTGTAGGACTGAGGGGGCGCCCAGTCCTTGCTCGCCAACGATCTCACGGGGTAACTCGGAGCAATGCGGTTCGCGAGCAAGCTCGCTCCTACAGTCTGCCCGGATGGCCGGCTGTATTGCATGGCAGAGAAGTACGCCGCGCGGGAATTCGCGGACAAGGTCCGCTCCTACGAAAAGCACACCGTGCGGCACTGGCACTGGCACTGGCACTGGCACTGGCACTGGCACTTTGAGACTTCCAGAGAATATCCGCACGCGCCGAATGCCCCGTTCAGGAGGCCTCGTTGAAGCGGAGTTTCAGGGGTTGAGCGACATGGATGTCGCGAGAGCTGCGATGGGCCAGGGACGGCCCTTCGCAGCGTGCCCCTGAAACTTCGCTTCAACGAGGGTATTTTTCGCCCCAAGCGAAAAACCGGATGTCCGGGGCAAGACCTTTGCCTACTTTGGGTGGGGCGGCCATCCGTCGTTTGCCAAAGTAGGTCGCCCGAGGGGGCGAAACCACAGAGCCAGCGCGCACGCCGACGCGACGCAGAAACACCCAACCCCAAAGCAGGAAGGTAGCGGGCATGCCCCGCTCCCAAAAAGCAATAAGGCTCAGCCCGCTTCCTGCTCCGGCTCCTCAGTCTGAGCAATGAACTCCAGCATCTTCTCGCTGCCATCCAGCAGGTCGGCGTGAATGGCCTCGCGGGCCGCAGCGCCGTTGCGTTCACGCAGGGCACGCAGGACGTCCCAGTGGTGCTCGATGGCCATGCGCTCATTGAAGTCGGCATAGGCCTGGGCAATCAGCGGGCCGGTGCGCATCCACAGGCTGTCGAGGAAGGCGCGCAGCAGCGGCATGCCGGCGATGTCGGCGAGGGCGAAGTGGAAGGCCTGGTTGAGCTTGAGCGCCAGCACCATGTCATCGGCATGGATCGCATCAAGATTCTCGCGGATGTTGGCTTCCAGCTCGTCCAGTTGCTCGTCGCTGGCGCGGGCGGCAGCGGTCTCGGCGGCCAGGCCTTCGAGCGCCACGCGGATGCTGCGGATTTCAAGATACTGCTCGCGACTGAGCAGCGGCACACGGATGTCGCGCGGTGTCTTGAGCACCAGCGCCTGCTCCTTGGCCAGCTGCAGGATGGCGTCGCGCACCGGGGTGACGCTGGTGCCCAGTTGCTGGGCCAGGTCACGGATGCGCAGGCGGTCGTCCGGCTTGAAGCGGCCGGTGACCAGCGCCTCGCGCAGCAGCGCGTAGACGCCGCTGCCAAGATAGGAGTGATTCAGGCCTTCGATCGGGTAGTTCATCGCTTTCTCATCGCGTGCTGCAGCATTTCCGGCGCGCATGATGCGGACTGGGCGCGCCGGATGCCAGCAGGATCACACATGCTGGCCGCCGTTGACGTGGATTTCCGCGCCGTTCACGTAGGACGCGCCGCTGGTGCAGAGGAAGTGGATCAGCGAGGCGACCTCCTCCGGCTTGCCCAGGCGGTGCATGGGAATGTCGCGCTCGACGATCAGCTCGGTGCCCGACGAGAGAATCGCCGTGTCGATCTCTCCTGGCGCGATGGCGTTGACGCGCACGCCGTGCGGGCCGAAGTCGTGGGCCATTTCGCGGGTCAGCGCCGCCAGCGCGGCCTTCGAGCAGGCATAGGCGGCACCGGCGAACGGGTGCACGCGGGAACCGGCAATCGAGGTGACGTTGATCACCGAGCCTTTGGCCGCCTTCAGCTCGTCAAACAGCCCGCGCGCCAGCAGGGCGGTGGAGAAAAGGTTGACGTTGAACACCTTGAGCCAGGTGGCGTAGTCGCTGCCCAGCACACCCAGGCGCTCGCCTTCCGGCCCCTTGGGTGAGATGCCGGCGTTGTTCACCAGCGCATGCAGGGAGCCGCCGAGTTTCTCGCGGATCAGCGGCAGGTTGGCCTGCACGCTGTCGATGTCTTCCAGGTCCAGGTGAATGTGGTTGATCAGCCCTTCGGCCCAGGGGCATTCGGCGCTCCAGTCCTGGCGCGAGGCGGTGAACACGCGCCAGCCGGCGGCATTGAAGTGCTTCACCGTGGCGTGGCCGATGCCGCGGCTGGCGCCGGTGAGCAGCAGGGTGCGAGTCTGGTTCATGGTCTTCCCTCTTTGATCTGAGCCGCTGTCTGCACCCTCGATCGGGGCGCGCGATCTATGAACATCCGTGAAGCCTTGGCGCCAATAAAAACATGATGCATCATGTTTTGGAAGGTGTTTTAATCGGCTCAGCTTGGTCCTACAACGAGCTATCCGAACAACAACAAGAAACGGAGCACATTCCCATGATCGACCACACCCGTTCCGCCCGTTCTTCTCCCTGACGTCCGAGGGCGTGCCAGCCGGCCTTCCAGCTTGGTCCGGCGCAGCGCCCCACTCTTGAAGCTGCCCTCTTATTCATGGGCCGGATTGGCCCGCTCAGGAGTCATCGCATGTTCAAGAAAGCCATAGCACTGATGATGCTGGCCGGCGGCGCCGCCCAGCTCCACGCCGAGACGCTGACCGTGGTGTCCTTCGGTGGAGACAACAAGGTGGCCCAGGAAAAGGCCTTCTACAAACCCTTCGAGCAGCAGGCCAAGGTCACCGTCCAGGGCGCCGAGTACAACGGCGAGATGGCCAAGATCAAGGTCATGGCCGACACCGGCAAGACCAGCTGGGACGTGGTCGAGGTGGAATCCCCGGAACTGATGCGCGGTTGCAGCGAAGGCCTGTTCGAACAGCTCGACTGGTCGAAGCTGGGCAAGCGCGAGGACTTCCTCGACGCCGCCGTCAGCGATTGCGGCGTGGGCATCTTCATCTGGTCCACGGTGCTCACCTACGACGCCAAGAAACTCGCCAGCGCGCCCAGCGGCTGGGCCGATTTCTGGGACGTGAAGAAATTCCCCGGCAAGCGCGGCCTGCGCCGTGGCGCCAAGTTCACCCTGGAATTCGCCCTGGAAGCCGACGGCGTGAAACAGGCCGACCTGTACAAGGTGCTGGGCACCAAGGAAGGCGTGGACCGCGCGTTCAAGAAGCTCGACGAGATCAAGCCTTATATCCAGTGGTGGGAAGCCGGTGCGCAACCGCTGCAGTGGCTGGCCGCCGGTGACGTGGTGATGACCAGCGCCTACAACGGCCGCGTCGCCACCGCGCAGAAGGAAGGCCGCGACTTCGCCATGCAGTGGAACGGCAGCATCTACGACCTGGACCACTGGGCCATCGTCAAGGGCAGCCCGAAGAAGGAACTCTCCGAGCAGTTCATCGCGCTGGCCAACATGCCCGAGCACCAGAAGGTCTTCGCCGAGAGCATCCCCTACGGCCCGACCAACAAGAACACCATCCCGCTGATCGACCCGGCCATCGCGCCGAAGCTGCCCACCGCGCCGCAGAACCTGGAGAACGCGCGCGCCATGGACACCGAGTTCTGGATCGACCACGGCGAGGAACTGGAACAACGCTTCAACGCCTGGGCGAGCAAGTAACCCGCGCGCTCCCGCCCGGCCCTGCGCCGGGCGGGAACATCCGCCCCGCTGCAATACCGCCGGACCTGCTGAAACCCGTTGTACCCGCTGAACCCTGCTGGCCCCGTTGAACCCTGCTGGACCTGATATCTCTGCTGGACCCGTTATCTTTGCTGGAGAAGTACCCGTGCCCCTCAATACCGCGCCCGTCCACGACCACCTGCTGGAAGCGGCACCCGCCAAGGTGAGCGACGCCCAGGCCGCCGCCATCGCCGAGGAGTACTTCGGCCAGCGCGGCACGCTGCACCGCCTTGCCGGTGAACGCGACCTGAACTTCCACATCGCCCACGGCCATGGCGACGACCGCCTGCTGAAGCTCTCGCACCCGCTGGAAGACCGCCAGGTAGTGGACTTCCAGACCCGCGCCCTGCTGCGCATCGAGGAGCTCGACCCGACCCTGGCCGTGCAGCGCCTCTACCCGTCGCTCAACGGCGACTACCAGATTCCGCTGGAAGTCGACGGCCAGCCGATGATTGCCCGGCTGTTCTCCTTCGTCGACGGCGTGCCCCTGCACCGCGTGCCCCAGCGCAGCCGCGCACTGCGCGAGAACCTCGGTGACGACCTGGCCCGCCTGGGCCTCGCGCTCAAGGGCTTCGAACACCCGGCCGCCACCGACCACGAACTGCTCTGGGACCTCAAGCACGCTTCGCGCCTGCGCAACCTGCTGCCCTACATCGAGGACCGCGAGCAACGCGCGCTGGTCGAGCGCTTCCTCGACAACTTCGAGCGCCACGCCCTGCCCCGCCAGGCCACGCTGCGCGCCCAGGTCATCCACAACGACCTCAACCCGCACAACGTCATCGTCGACGCGCAGCACCCGGACCGCGTGCGCAACATCCTCGACTTCGGCGACATGGTGCATGCCCCGCTGATCAACGACCTCGGTGTCGCCGCCGCCTACCAGGTGGGCGAACCGGACGCGCCGCTGGCCACCGCCTGCGAGATGATCGCCGCCTACCACCGGCGCTGCCCGCTGCTGGCCGAAGAGCAGGAAATCCTCGCCGACCTGATCGCCACGCGGCTGCTCATGACCCTGAGCATCACCGCCTGGCGCGCCAGCCTGCACCCCGAGAACCGTGACTACATCCTGCGCAACACCGGCCACGCCTGGCAGGCCCTGCAGGGCCTGGCCAACCTGAGCCGGGAACAGGCCCAGGAGCAGATCGTTGCCGCCTGCAACGCCCCCCGCGCGAATCAACAGGAGCCCCGCCCATGACCATGCCCAACGGATTCAGCGCCGCCGACGCGCAGCGCCTGAGCGAACAGGAACGCAGCCTGATCGAGCGCCGAGCGCGCCTGCTCGGCCCGGCCTACCGGCTGTTCTACGAGCGCCCGCTGCACACCGTGCGCGGCGAGGGTGTGTGGCTCTACGACAACCAGGGCAACCGCTACCTCGACGCCTACAACAACGTCGCCTCCATCGGCCACTGCCACCCGCGCGTGGTACAGGCCATCGCCAGCCAGGCGGCGGTGCTGAACACCCATACCCGATACCTGCAGGAAGGCATCCTCGACTACGCCGAGGACCTGCTCTCCACCTTCCCTGCCGGCCTCGATCAGGTGATGTTCACCTGCACCGGCAGCGAGGCCAACGACCTCGCCCTGCGCATCGCCCGCCAGTACACCGGCGGCACCGGGGTGATCATCACCCGCTTCGCCTACCACGGCGTCACCGGCAGCATCTCCGAGCTGTCGCCGTCCCTCGGCGCCGGCATTACCCTGCCCGCTCACGCCCGTACCGTGCGTGCGCCGGATGCGTACCGGCTGGGCGCGGAGAACGTCGGCAAGCTGTTCGCCGACGACGTGCGCGCCGCCATCGCCGACCTGCGCGCCCATGGCATCAAGCCGGCCGCGCTGCTGCTCGACGGCATCTTCGCCAGCGACGGCGTACTGGCCGACCCCGCCGGCTTCCTCGCCGAAGCGGTGAAGGTCGCCCAGGACGAGGGCCTGCTCTACATCGCCGACGAAGTGCAGAGCGGCTTCGCCCGCACCGGCGCCAGCATGTGGGGCTTCCAGCGTCACGGCGTGCAGCCGGACCTGGTCACCCTCGGCAAGCCCATGGGCAACGGCCAGCCCATTGCCGGCGTGGTGGTGCGCCCGGAAATCCTCGAAAGCTTCGGCCGCGAGGTGCGCTACTTCAACACCTTCGGCGGCAACCCGGTGTCCTGCGCGGCCGGCCAGGCGGTGCTCGACGTGATCCGCGACGAACACCTGCAGGAACGCTCCCAGCGCATCGGCGACTTCCTCGCCGAAGGCATCCGCCAGCTGGCAGGCCAGCATGAACTGATCGGCGACGTGCGCGGCGCCGGGCTGTTCCTCGGTGTCGAACTGGTGACCGACCGCAACGCCAAGACCCCGGCCGCCAGCCAGACCCGCCAGGTGGTCAACGGCATGCGCGAGCGCGGCGTGCTGATCAGCGCAGCGGGGCCCATGGAGAACATCCTGAAGATTCGTCCGCTGCTGGCTTTCGAACAGGAACATGCCGAGCTGTTCATCGACTGCCTGGACAAGGCACTGAAGGACGTTACCGCCTGACATTTCCGCCCTTCAGAAACGACGCGGGCCGCGATGAACACTCATCGCGGCCCGTTGCATTTCGGCTGGAGGAAGAATCAGAAGCGCAGCCCGACGTTGACCATGGCGGCGGATGCTCCCAGCACCACGAACTCGGCGCCGACCGGCCCCAGGTGCGCCCCCACCGACGGGATGATCGCCGGCGCCACGCCGTAGCGGTTCAGTGGGATCTTGTCGCGGTAGTCGCCGCGATAACCTTGCAGCGCACCGCCGGTGACCTTGGCGTAGAACGGCGTGCCTTCCCAGTCGAAGCGCTTGCCGCCGTAGACGTAGTTGGAGCGCTGGCTGAACGAGTTCTTGAAGGTCGCGCCGCCCCAGACCCAGCCGTCGGCGCGGTTGCGCTCCAGGCCAATCAGTTCCTGATGGTTGTTGTGCTCCGGGTCGTGGTTCCAGTGGGTGGTGTAGACGCTGGTCTGCAGGTACCAGAACCCCCCGTCGTCGGCCATGGCGGAGCCACAGCCGAGCAGGACCAGCGCAGCAATCAGCAGGCGGCGCATGGGGCGTCCTCCGTTCAGATGGTGACGCGGCTGGCGCCGTTGACGGTCATGATGCGGACGCGGTCGCCGATGCGGAACTGCTGGTTCGCATCCACCGCCTGAACATAGGCGCGGGTGCCGCCGTCATCCTCGCGGACGACGATTTCGACGCCCTGGGTGCGGGTGATGCCCTCTTCCACCGCCGAGCCCGCTGCGCCGCCAGCGACGCCGCCGAGGATGGTGGTAATGGCCTTGCCACGACCGCCGCCGATGGAGCTGCCGGCGATGCCGCCGACTGCCGCGCCGGCCAGGGTACCGATGGGCGTCTTGGTGCCTTCGATCTGCACCGGGCGCAGGGACTCGATGGTACCCATGCGCACGTTCTGCACGGCGCGGGCGTCGGCGCGGGAGTAGGAAGAACCCGACAGGTTGGAAGCGCAGCCGCTCAGCAGAGCGGCGCTGGTGAACAGGGCAGTCAGCAGCAGAGTGGAACGGTTCATGGCGGTTACCTCGGAAGGCTCTCAAAAGTGATGGTGAAAGCCTAACGATCAGTCCCTGAACTCCCCCTGAACCCTCTCTGAACCATCGCTGAACGAAGCTGAACGACGAATGAAATTTCTGAAGGCCGTCAGCCTTCCAGTGCGACCAACTGCATCCGACTGCGCTCAAACCAGCGCAGCAGGTAGTCCGCCAGCAACTGCGTGCGGCGCGGCAGACGGCCCTGGTAGGGGTGGATGAGGAACACCGGCTGGGTCCGGGTCTGATAGTCACGCAGCAGCCAGACCAGGCTGCCTTCAGCCAATTCCTGCTGAATCATGTAGGACGGCAGTCGGCTGATGCCTGCACCCGCCAGTGCAGCCTTCTTCAGCAGGGTGTAGTGGTTGCTCGCCAGCAGGCCGTTCACCGTCACCCGGAACAGTTCGTGGTGACGCTGGTAGAGCCAGACGTCGCTGTCCTGGTAATGGGTGTTCTGCAGGCAGGAATGTCCGGCCAGCTCTGCCGGTACCTCAGGCACGCCGTGTTCGGCCAGGTAGGCCGGCGTGGCGCAGGTCAGCTCCTGCAGCGCGAACAGCGGCCGCGCCACCAGGCGCTCGTCCACCGCCAGGCTGCCGGAGCGGATCGCCAGGTCGAAACCGTCGGCCATCAGGTCGCGGCGATCGTTGGACAGGTCCAGCTCCAGGCGGATGTCCGGGTACTGCCGGGAAAACTCCATCAGCCAGGCATCGAAGAAGGTCTCGCCCAGCGACACCGGCACGCTCAGCCGGACCTTGCCCTGGGCTTCCTCCTGCAGCGCCAGCACCGCCTGCCGCGCCCGCGCGGCCTGGGCGTTGAGTGCCTGGGCCTCGGGCAACAGCGCGGCCCCCGCAGCGGTCAGCGACAGGCGTCTAGTCGTGCGATGCACCAGCGTCGCGCCCAGCGCCTGCTCCAGCGCGGAAATCCGCTTGGACAGCTGACCCTTGCTGCAGCCGAGCCTCTCCGCCGCGCGGGTGAAGCTGCCGCATTCGAGCAGCACGGCGAAGGCGGAAAGGTCTTCGAGGTCGCTGGTGATTGTTTCCATATGAAAACCAAAGGTTGTTGATTGGCATGATTATCTAAACAGGAGACCACTCTACTCTGTAGCTGTCTTCAGCCAAATCCCTTTGGAGCCTTCATGAAAATCATCCTGATCGGTGCCAGCGGCACCCTCGGCCAGGCCGTCGCCAACGAGTTGGGCCAGCGCCACGAGATCATCCGCGTCGGCCGCAGCAGCGGCGACTACCGCGTGGACATCACTGACAGCGCCTCGATCCGCGCGCTGTTCGAGCAGGTCGGCAGCTTCGACGCGCTGATCAGCGCCGCCGGCAAGGTGCACTTCGGTGCGCTGGCGGATATGGGCGAAAAGGAAATGGCGGTAGGCCTGAAGGACAAGCTGATGGGCCAGGTGAACCTGGTGCTGATCGGCAGCCAGTACGCCAACGACGGCGCCTCCTTCACCCTCACCTCCGGCATTCTCACCGAACAGCCCATTGTGCTGGGCAGCTCGGCCAGCCTGGTCAACGGCGCGGTGGAAGGCTTCGTGCGCAGCGCCGCCCTGGAACTGCCGCGCGGCCAGCGAATCAACGCGGTGAGCCCGAACGTGCTGGTGGAGTCGATGGAGGGCTACGGTCCGTTCTTCCGCGGCTTCAAGCCGGTGCCGGCCGCCGACGCTGCCCTGGGCTTCGCCCGCAGCGTGGAAGGCAAGCAGAGCGGACAGGTCTACAAGATCTGGTAACGAGATGTCCTCGTAGAGCGCATAACCTGGAACAGGTTATGCGCCGGCCCTGTTGCGGCGGATAACGCTGACGCGTTATTCGCCCTACGATTCTGCTGACAATGCGGCGCCATCCTTCGGTTCGCGAGCAAGCTCGCTCCTACGAAAAGCGCAGCACGCCGGGACCTGTAGGAGCGAGCTTGCTCGCGAACAGCCCCTACTCGGTCTTGCCGGCATAGCACACCGGGGAACTCCCCTCGCCCTGCTTCTCCAGCTCGTCTTCGAGGAACTCCGCCAGCACCTGGGCGTTGTTGTGTTCCTCGTCCTTGGCCGCGTAGAGCAGCGTCAGCGTGCCCTTGCGCGCCAGGTCCAGCAGGCCCATCCAGTGTTCCGGGTGGGCGTTCAGCTCGCCGTGATAGGCCTTGCGGAAATCCTCGAACAGACTCGAGTCGTGGTGGAATCGCTGGCGCAGTTCGTTGGATGGCGAAGCATCCTTGGCCCACTGGTCCATGTGCAGGTCCTCCTTGCGGATTCCCCTCGGCCACAGGCGGTCCACCAGCACCCGCTGGCCGTCCTCCTTCGCGGGTGCCTCGTACGCACGCTTGCAACGAATCATCCGAAATCCTCCTCGTCGGCTTGAGGTGACCGGCTTCGCTGGGTAACGTGGGCGCACTTTCGAGGGAGCCCGTTCCATGCGATCCAGCCGTTTCATTCTGTTCAGCCTGCTGCCCCTGTTCGCCGCCTGCCAGGTGTGGACGCCGAACAAGACCGATATTAACGCCTCCACCCGTCTGCAGGGCGAACTGACCCGCCAGGATGGCCAGCTGGTGTTCCGCAGCTGCACCGAGCAGCGCCGCTTCAGCATCGAGGACACCGGCAACACCGGCCTGCCCCGCGACGCGCTGGAGATGTTCAACGATGGCGCCACCTCGCTGTTCGCCGACCTACGCGGCAGCTTCAGCGGCAGCTCCGCCCAGGGCACCGACGGCAAGCTGGAGGTAGCCAAGGTGCTGCGCCTGCAGAACGAGGGCGCCGGCTGCGACGACCCGAACTTCAAGCGTGCCGTGGTCCGTGCACACGGCAACGAGCCGGGCTGGAGCGTGCTGGTGAACAGCCAGGGCATGCTGATCGAGCAGCCGGGCAAGGAATCCCTGGTCCTGCCCTACATCGCCGAAGGCGTGCCCGACGGCAGCACCAGCTACTCCAGCGAAGCCAACGGCGAGAAGGTCGAGCTGTGGGTTGCGCCCTCGCGCTGCCAGGACAGCATGAGCGGCGCCCTGAGCAACCTCTCCGCCGAGCTGCGGCTGAATGACAAGGTCGTGCGCGGTTGTGCCTATCCGGGCGGCTCCAGCGGCGATTGATCGCCTCCCGCTGCGAACTTCCCTGCAACGTAGGAGCGGACTCCGTCCGCGATCGATATCCGGCGCGATTCGGACCCATCGCGGACAGAGTCCGCTCCTACGCAACCGCAAACCGCAAACCGCAAACCGCAAACCGCAAACCGCAAACCAGACCGTAGGGCGCATAACCTGGAACAGGTTATCCACCAAACCCGTCGAGGCGAATAACGCTGGCGCGTTATTCGCCCTACGCAAACGCAAAGCATCGGAGCGAGCCAGTTGGATTCGCGGACAAGGTCCGCTCCTACGAAGAGCGGACCGTAGGGCGAATAACCTGGAACAGGTTATCCGCCGGCTCTGGCAGCGTCAGACCAGCAACCCCGCCGCCTTCAGCCGCGCCTTGAGCGCTGCGAAATCCTCGGCGTATTCCCAGTAAGCCAGCCGGCCATCGCTGGCGGTCACCAGCACGTACTTCTCGCTGATCGACTGGATGCGCTCGATACGCACCAGCTTCTCGACGAAGTCCGGATCGGAGACCTGCTCGATCACCTCGCGGTTGTGCTCGTCGTAGCCGTGCACGATAAACGCCGCGCGCACCTTCAGGCTGATGAAGCTCATGCGCGTTCTCCCTGGACCGCGGCGTCAGCTGCATGCAGCGCGTGCAGTGCGGTGGTATCGAACAGCGGCACGGAGGCGTCCGCCGGGCCGACCAGCAGCGAAATCTCCGTGCAACCGAGAATGACCGCCTCGGCGCCCTGCTCCACCAGCGCGGCGATGATGCGCCGGTACTCTTCCCGCGATTCATCCCGAATCTGCCCCAGGCACAATTCCTCGTAGATGATCCGGTGCACGACCTGGCGGTCGGCTTCGCTCGGCGTCAGTACCTTGAGCCCGAACTTGTCCACCAGGCGATCCTTGTAGAACGCCTGCTCCATGGTGAAGCGCGTGCCCAGCAGGCCGACGCTGGCCACGCCCGCCGCGCGGATCGCCTCGGCGGTCGGGTCGGCGATGTGCAGCAGCGGGATGTCCACCGCCGCCTCGATGGCCGGCGCCACCTTGTGCATGGTGTTGGTACAGAGCACGAGGAAATCTGCGCCCGCCGCCTTCAGCGCACGGGCCGCGTCAGCCAGCACACGGCCGGCGGCGTCCCAGTCGCCGGCGTGCTGCAGGCGCTCGATCTCGTGGAAGTCCACGCTGTACAGCGCGACCTTCGCCGAGTGCAGGCCGCCCAGGCGCTCCTTGATGCGTTCGTTGATCTGCCGGTAGTAGGGAATGGTCGATTCCCAGCTCATGCCGCCGATCAGGCCGATGGTCTTCATGCTTCCCTCCAAGTGAATCACTCCAGTCCGATACAGGGCAGATCGCCGGGCAGCGCCGCTCCGTGCTCGGCGCACTGGCGCACGGCCTCGATCAGCGGATCGAGGTCGAAGCCCTGGGAAATCAGCCACAGCGGGTTGTAATAGCTGGTCTCGTAGCGCTCGCCGCTGTCGCAGATGAGCGCCACCACCGAGCCGCTCTCGCGCCGCGCCACCATCTGCCGCGCCACCAGCAGCGCGCCGATCAGGTTGGTGCCGCTGGAGCCGCCGACATGCCGGCCCAGGCGCCGCGCCAGGTAGTGCATGGCCGCCAGCGACAGGTCGTCCGGCACCTTGCAGCAGGCGTCGAGCACATTGGGCAGGAAGGATGCTTCCACCCGCGGGCGGCCGATGCCTTCGATGCGCGAGCCGTAGCTCAGGGTCAGGTCGCGGTCGCCGGTCTTGTACGAATCGAAGAACACCGAACGTTCCGCGTCGGCGCAGAGCACGCGGGTGTCATGCCGGCGGTAGCGGGCGAAGCGCCCCAGGGTCGCCAGGGTGCCGCCGGTGCCGGGGCTGGAGACCAGCCAGGCCGGCTCGGGGAAACGCTCGTGGCGCATCTGCTGGAAGATCGATTCGGCGATGTTGTTGTTGGCCCGCCAGTCGGTGGCGCGCTCGGCGTAGGTGAACTGGTCCATGAAGTGGCCGCCGGTTTCCTTCGCCAGCCGTTCGGACTCGGCGTAGATCTGCGTCGGGTCGTCCACCAGGTGTGACTGGCCGCCGTAGAAGGCGATCTGCGCGATCTTCTCCTTCGAGGTGCTGGCCGGCACCACGGCAATGAACGGCAGGCCGAGCAGCCGGGCGAAGTAGGCCTCGGAAATCGCCGTCGAGCCGCTGGACGCCTCGATCACTGGCGCGCCCGGCTTCAGCCAGCCGTTGCACAGCGCATAGAGGAACAGCGAGCGCGCCAGGCGGTGCTTGAGGCTGCCGGTGGGGTGGCTCGACTCGTCCTTGAAGTACAGGTCCACACCCGGCAGGCCGGGCATCTCCAGGGGGATCAGGTGGGTATCGGCGCTGCGCTGGAAATCCGCCTCGATGATGCGGATCGCCTCGCGGGTCCAGTTGCGTTCCTGGGTGGCCATCGTTTGGTTCTCCTGGCAGGGCAAGCGGTTCAATGGGTTCAGTCCAGCACACCGGCGGGCGTTGTGGGCGGCGCGCTGCGCCACTGGCTGAGGGCGACGCCGACGAATACCAGGCCGGCGGCCAGCGCCTGCTGGCCGCTGAGCACCTCGCCCAGCAGCAGCGCGGCGAAGATCAGGGTGAACACCGGGATCAGGTTGATGAAGCCGGTCGCCTGGCTCGCCGGCAGGCGGCTGACGCCGAAGTTGTACAGGCCATAGGCGCCGACGGTCACCACGCTGCCCAGGTAGACCAGGGCGAACCAGCCGGTCGGGCCGGGCGCCGCCGGCAGCCCCGACGTCGCCAGCGCCAGCGGCAGGAAGAACAGCGAACCGATGAACGCCTGCATGGCGGTGAGGATGAACGGCGAGTAGCGCGCCGACAGATGCTTGAGCAACAGGGTGTAGCCGGTGGCGCAGAGCATCGCCAGCAGTTCGTAGAAATTGCCCAGCAGCGGGTTCGGCGCATGGCGGTCCGGCTCGCTGGCCAGGGTCAGCCAGAGCGAGCCGAGCACCGCCAGGCCGAAGCCCAGCCAGGTGTTGCGGGCGATCTTCTCGTGCAGCAGGAAGAATGCACCGACCGCCACCAGCAGCGGCAGCAGCGCGGTGATCATCCCGGCCTGCGCCGCGCTGGTCTGCTGCAGCGCCAGGGACTCGAAGATGAAGTACAGGCAGGGCTCGCAGGCGGCCAGCGCCAGCAGCCACTTCCAGTCGCCGGCGCGGTAGTCGATGCGCCCGCGCCAGCGCCAGGCGGCGAGGAAGATCAGGCTGCCCAGCGCCATACGGGCGAAGATCACCCACATGGCCGGCATTTCCTGGAAGGCGAATTTCAGCGCAATGAAGGAACTGCCCCAGAGCGCCATGGCCAGCACCAGGCACGCGAGGGCGAACGGCCGGGATTGCTGCACGGGACGCTCCAGTCAAAAGGTCCCCGGAGTATAGGAGGCGCGTGCTTGCGGCCGACAGGTACAGAATCGTGGGGAAACTGTATGGGCGGCGCGGCTTTTGTGTAGGAGCGAGCTCGCTCGCGAACAAACTCACCGGCGACTCCGGCGCCAGGGCGGTTCGCGAGCAAGCTCGCTCCTACGAAGAGCCCACTCCACACACCGATCCGGCTTTGGCTCTTGAGGACTTCCAGAGAAATATCCGCGCACGCCAATTGCCCCGTTCAGGAGGCCTCGTTGAATTGGAGTTTCAGGGGTTGAGCGACATGGATGTCGCGAGAGCGCTGTCGGGCCATGGATGGCCCGTCAGCGCGTGCCCCTGAAACTTCAATTCAACGAGGGAATTTTTCGCCTAAGCGAAAAACCGGATGTCCGGGGCAAGACCTTTGCCTACTTTGGGGCGTTTGCCAAAGTAGGTCGCCCGAGGGGGCGAAACCACTGAGTCCGCGCGCACGCCGACGCGACGCAGAACTCCCAATCTGGAAGCGTCGAAATCAGTCCCAGGGCTTCCCCTTGGTCCCCCGCTCCACCGGCACCCGCTGCTGCATCGCCGCCTTGGCCAGCAGATGCGCACTCACCGGCGCAGTGATGAACAGGAACACGGTGATCAGCACTTCATGCAGGCTGACACCCTCACCACGGGTGCTGAAGTACAGCAGCGACGCCAACACCACACCGCCCACCCCCAGGGTCGAAGCCTTGGTCGGCGCGTGCAGGCGCGTATAGAAGTCCGGCAGCCGGTACAGGCCGATAGCACCGAGCAGGGCAAACAAGCTCCCGGCCAGCAACAACAGGCAGACCAGCGCTTCCACGATCATGTCGCCACTCATTCGATGATGTCTCCGCGCAGCAGGAACTTGCACAGCGCCACGGTGCTGACGAAACCCATCACCGCGATCAGCAGCGCCGCCTCGAAGTACAGGCCGCTGCCCTTCCAGATTCCGAACAGCATAATCAGCGCAATGGCCTCCACAGACAGGGTGTCCAGCGCGAGGATACGGTCCGCCACCGACGGTCCGCGAATCAGCCGCGCCACGGTGAGCAGCACGGCGAGGCCCAGCAGCGCCAGGCAGATCGGGATCACGATGCCGAGCATGCAAACACCTCCTTCAACGGCGCCTCATAGCGCGCCTTGATGTCCGCCACCAGCGCCTGCGGGTCCGGTACATCAATGCCGTGGACCAGCAGTGTGCGGCGGTCGGCGGAGAGGTCGGCAGAACAGGTGCCCGGAGTCAGGGTGATGACGCTGGCGAGGATGCTGATGGCCAGGTCATCGGTCAGCTCCAGGGGAATCTCGACGAAGCCCGGTTGCAGGTTGGCCTTCGGCCCCAGCACCAGTTTCGCCACCTGCAGGTTGGCCACGACTATGTCGTAGAGCACCAGCCCGATGAAGCGCAGCAACAGGCCCGGCCGCTGGATGCGCGGCGCGGCCAGCAGCAGGTTGCGGCACAGCAGCGGGATGCTCAGGCCGAGGAAGGCGCCGAGCAGCCAGTGGCCGAGGGAGAAATCGTTGACCAGCAGCAGCCAGCTCAGCAGCAGCACGCCGCTGAGCAACGGGTGCGGAAGGATGCGCCGGATCATGCGCCACCTCCCAGCAGGATCGCCTGGCGGTACAGCCCGGCATCCAGCAGCTGCGTCGCGGTGGCCTGTGCATAAGTGATCAGCGGCCGCGCAGCGACCACCATCAGCGGTGCACTGGCCAGCAGGCCGAAGCACGCCAGCATCTTCAGCGGTTCGCGATTGGCGCTGCCCAGCACGCTGAGGCCCGTGCGCCAGAACAGCGTGCTGCCGGCGCGGCTCAGGGCGACTATGGTCACCAGCCCGCTGACCAGCACCACGCTCCACAGCGCGATGGCTTCGCTGCCGCCGCTCACCGAGCGCAGCAGCATCAGCTTGCCGAGGAAGCCCGACAGCGGCGGCAATCCGGCAACCGCGATGGCGCCAAAGAAGAACGCGCCGCCGAGCAGATGCGGTTGCAGCAGCGCCGGCCCCTGCACCAGTCGGCCGCCCTTTTCGCCGCGCTGGCGAGCAATCAGGTCGGCCAGCAGGAACAGGCCACCGGCCACCCAGATGCTGTGCAGCAGGTAGTAGAGCGTGGCGGACAGCGCCTCCGGCGTACCCAGGGCGATGGCTGCCAGCAGTGTGCCGGCGGAGACCACCACCAGGTAGGACAGCAGGCCTTGCAGCGTGGTCGCCGCCAGCGCGCCCAGCGCACCGGCGACGATGCCGGCCAGAGCCAGCGGCCACAGCCAGGCTTGCGCCAGGTTCGCCAGCTCACCGGCCTGCTCGCCGAAGATCAGCGTGTAGACCCGCAGGATCGAGTAGATGCCGACCTTGGTCATGATCGAGAACAGCGCCGCCACCGGCGCGCTGGCCTCGGCATAGGCCTTGGGCAGCCAGAAGTACAACGGCAGCAGCGCGGCCTTGAGGCCGAACACCACCAGCAGCAGCAATGCCGCCGCGCGCACCAGCGGCGCCTGCTCGGCGCTCAGCTGCGCCACGCGCTCGGCCATGTGCGCCATGTTCAGGGTGCCGGTGATGCCGTAGAGCGTGCCCACCGCGAGGAGGAAGAACGCCGAGCCGACGAGGTTGAGCACCACATAGTGCACGCCCGCGCGCACCCGCCCTACCCCGCCGCCATGCAGCAACAGCGCGTAGGAGGCGATCAGCAGGATCTCGAAGAACACGAAGAGGTTGAACAGATCGCCGGTGAGAAACGCCCCGTTCAGCCCCAGCAGCTGAAACTGGAATAACGCGTGGAAGCGCTTGCCGCGCCGGTCATCGCCACGTACCGCGTAGATCAGCGACAGGCTGGCGAGCAGCGCAGTGGCCGCGATCAGCAACGCACTGAGGCGGTCCAGCACCAGGATGATGCCGAACGGCGGCTGCCAGTTGCCCAGCGCGTAGAACTGCACCACGCCGCTGTCGGCCTGTTGCAGCAGCACGGCGGAAAGCGGCAGCAGCGCCAGGGTCGCGAGCAGCGACAGGCCACGCTGCAGGCGCTCGCCCACGAGCAGTAGCGCGCAACCGGCGAACAGCGGCAGCAGGACCGGAAGGATCAGCCAGTGGTTCATCGAGCGTCCTCCCCCTCGCCGCCATCGACATGGTCGCCGCCGGTATCCGCCAGCCCGCGCAGGGCCAGCACGATGACGAAGGCGGTCATGGCGAAGCCGATGACGATGGCGGTCAGCACCAACGCTTGGGGGATCGGGTCGCCGGCATTGGCGACCTGACCGATCACCGCCGGATCGCCGGCCAGCCGGCCCATGGCGAAGAGGAACAGGTTGACCGCGTAGGACAGCAGGGTCAGCCCCAGCACCACCGGGAAGGTGCGCGCGCGCAGCAGCAGGTAGACACCGCTGGCGGTCAGCAGGCCGAGGGCGATGGCGAACAACGCTTCCATCAATGCGCCTCCTTGGTCAGCGGCTCTCTTGGCTCTAACGAGGGGGGCGGTGCCGTGACAGAACCGAGGCCCGAGAGGATCAGCAGCGTCGCACCAACCACGGTGAAGTACACACCCAGGTCGAAGAGCATGGCGGTGGCCAGTTCAATGTCGCCCACCAGCGGAATGTGGAAGTGGCCGAACGCCGAGGTGAGGAACGGGAAGCCGAAGAACCACGCGCCCAGCCCGGTCAGCCCGGCGATCAGCACGCCGAGGCCGGCGAGACGGCTGTAGTCCAGCGGCAGGCGCGTGCTCACCCAGCGGCTGCCGCAGGCGATGTACTGGAGGATCAGCGCCACCGAGGTGATCAGCCCGGCGATGAAGCCGCCGCCCGGCAGGTTGTGGCCGCGCAGGAAGATGAATACCGAGACCAGCAGCGCCAGCGGCAACAGCAGGCGCGACAAGGTGGCGAGGATCGGCGGGAAGCGGTCCTTCGCCCAGGCGCGGCCTTCGTCGTCAGTCTCGCGGCGCAGCAGGCGCAGGCCGTCGAGCAGCGCGAAGATTCCGACGGCGGCAATTGCCAGCACGGTGATCTCGCCGAGGGTATCGAAGCCACGGAAGTCCACCAGGATCACGTTCACCACGTTGTGCCCGCCACCACCGGAGACACTGTTCTCCAGGTAGTAGCCGGCGATGCTGTCGTAAGGGCGGGTGAGCACGGCGTAGGCCAGCAGCGTGACCATCACCCCGGCACCGATGGCGATCACGAAGTCGCGCAGACGGCGCAGGCTGCTGGAGGTCTTCGGCGTGCGCGCCGGCAGGTAGTACAGCGCCAGCATCAGCAGGACCATGGTCACCACTTCCACCGACAGTTGCGTCAGTGCGAGGTCCGGTGCGGCGAAACGGGCGAAGGCCAGTGCCACCAGCAGACCGGCGATGCTGAGGATCACCAGCGCGGTGAGGCGCTGGCGATGGAACCAGACGGTGAGCGGCCCGGCGATGGCCAGCAGGACCAGGCCCAGGGCGGTGATGCCATCCAGCGGGGTCTGCGCACGGTCGCCCTCGATAGCGGGCAGCGGTGCGAGGCCGGCGAACACCACCACCACGGCGGCCAGCACCAGCAGCATGGCGTAGCGCTGCAACGAGCCGTTCTCCAGGTAGCCGGTCACGCGCGCAGCGAAGCGCACCACACGCTGAACCTGCTGCTCGAACACCAGCTTGGCGTCCACCGCCGGCAACCCGGCGTACCAGTCGAACAGCGGCTTGCGCAGCACGTAGAGCAGCACGCCGCCAGCCGTCGCGACAAAGCTCATCGCCAGCGGTGCGTTGAAGCCGTGCCAGATCGCCAGGCTGTATTCGGGCAGCGCGCCATTCAGGCTCGATGCGGCAGCGCCGGCCAGCAACGGGCCGACGATAACCCCTGGCATGACGCCCACCAGCAGGCAGATCAGCACGAGGATTTCCACCGGCACCTTCATGTAGCGCGGCGGCTCGTGGGGGTGCGGGTTGGGCAGGTTGATCGGCTCGCCGTTGAAGAACACGTCGTGGATGAAGCGCACCGAGTAGCTCACCGAGAACAGCGCGCCGACGGTGGCCAGCGCCGGGATCAGCCAGTTGAAGCTGCCCATCATGTTCTGCGCCAGGGTCTCGCCGAAGAACATTTCCTTGCTGAGGAAGCCGTTGAGCAGCGGCACGCCGGCCATGGACGCCGACGCCACCATCGCCAGCACGGCGGTGTGCGGCATGTACTTCCACATGCCATTGATGCGGCGCATGTCGCGGCTGCCGGTCTCGTGGTCGATGATCCCGGCGGCCATGAACAGCGAAGCCTTGAAGGTGGCGTGGTTGATGATGTGGAAGATCGCCGCGACGTTGGCCATGGGCGAATCCAGGCCGAACAGCAGGGTGATCAGGCCCAGGTGGCTGATGGTCGAGTAGGCCAGCAGGCCCTTGAGGTCGTTCTGGAACAGCGCCATGAAGGCGCCCATCAGCAGGGTCGCAAGGCCGGTCAGGCTGACCAGGTAGAACCACAGGTCGTTGCCCGACAGCAGCGGGTACAGGCGCGCCAGCAGGAACACACCGGCCTTCACCATGGTCGCCGAGTGCAGGTAGGCCGACACCGGCGTCGGCGCCGCCATCGCATGGGGCAGCCAGAAGTGGAACGGGAACTGCGCGGACTTGGTGAACACGCCCAGCAGCACCAGGCACAGCGCCAGCGGGAACAGCGGGCTGGCCTGCAGCACCTCGCGCGCGCCGAGCACCGTGGAAAGCTCGAAGCTGCCGACCACATGGCCGATCAGCAGGATGCCGGCGAGCAGCGCCAGGCCACCGCCACCGGTCACCGCCAGGGCCATGCGCGCGCCCTTGCGCGCATCCGAGCGATGGCCCCAGAAGCCGATCAGCAGGAACGACGACAGGCTGGTCAGCTCCCAGAACACCAGCATCAGCAACAGGTTTTCGCTCAGCACCACGCCGAGCATGGCGCCCATGAACAGCAGCAGGAAGGCGAAGAAGCGCCCGGCGGGTTCCTTCTCGGACAGGTAATAGCGGGCGTAGAGAATCACCAGCAGGCCGATGCCGAGAATCAGCAGGGCGAACAGGAAGCCCAGGCCGTCCAGGCGCAGGCTGAGGTTCAGGCCCAGCTCCGGCAACCACTCCAGGCGCTGCACCTGCGGCTCGCCGCCGAGCACCGAGCGCTGGCCCAGCAGCACGATCAGCCCGGCCAGCGGCACCAGGCCGGTAGCGGTGGCGCAGGCAGTACGGCCGAAACGCTCGGCCAGCAGCGGCAGCAATACCCCGAAGAAAGGCAGCGCGATGATCAGCGCCAGCGTCATGACCCACTCCTTTTCACCGCCGGACGGTGCTCAGAAAGGCAACCCCGCGCACAGGCGACCGGCTTGCAAAGGCGACGATTATCCATATCTATCGATTACGCGTCATGGATTGAATTATTACGAAATTGCAAGCTTGGGCCGCGCCCGCAGGGGGCCGCAGCGGATTTTCCTGTCCCCCAAACGATAGCGCGCGACAGTCGAAACGACTGCCGCGCGCTGGGTTTCGCTGGCTGCCACGCTAAGGGCAGCCTGTAGCCGGTCAGTGGGCGACGCGGCTGGTACCGTTGACGGTGAGGATGCGCACGCGCTCGCCAACGCGGAACACGGCACCTTCGTCGACCTGCTGGACGTAGGCGCGGGTGCTGCCGTCGTCTTCGCGAACGGTGATTTCCACGCCCTGGGTACGGGTCAGGCCTTCTTCGGTGGCTGCACCGAGCAGGCCGCCGGCCACGGCGCCGATGATGGCGGTGACATAGCTGCCCTTGCCGCCGCCGATGGCGCTGCCGCCGATAC
The DNA here is from genome assembly GCF_030462585.1 of Pseudomonas sp. CAN1. Classification (GTDB taxonomy): domain Bacteria; phylum Pseudomonadota; class Gammaproteobacteria; order Pseudomonadales; family Pseudomonadaceae; genus Pseudomonas. The sequence continues at coordinate 37,625 of NZ_JASMRU010000042.1, forward strand.
CGCCAACGGCGGCGCCGGCAACCGAGCCGATGGGAGTCTTGGTGCCTTCGATCTTCACGGGACGCAGGGCCTGGATGGTACCCATGCGCACGTTCTGCACGGTACGTGCTTCTTCACGGGTATAGGTGTCGCCGGTCAGGCTGGACTGGCAGCCACCGAGGGTCATGGCCACGGCAGCGAACGTGATGGCGATCAGGGCAGTTTTACGCATTAGGGAACCTCCGAGTAGGGCTACGACTATTAGACTCCGACGGCAGCCCGCCTGTCACGCCAGGTCATGAAACAGGCTGATCTCGATTCAGCTTTCGTACAGTTTGTGCCAGTTCGTCGGAAAACGCCTGCCCTGGCTCAGTTTTTCATGCCTCGCGATGGAGTAGCCTCCGGGCTGCAGAAGGAGCATCGCCAATGGACTATTTCATCATCGTCGTCACCACCGCCGCCGGCCTGTATTTCCACTGGTGGATCTACTGGCGCATCCGCCGCTGGATGGACCGCGACCTGGCGCTGTCGCTGGCCGGCGATGACCCGCAGAAACGTATCTATCTGTTGCAGCGCCTGGCCGACGCCAAGCGCGACAAGGTCAAGCGCCGCGACCTGCCCGACTGGCTGCAGCGCGCCGCCGACGACTACCGCGCCGCCTGAGCCAGCGACCAGAAGCGCGCCAGGGCCTCGGCGCGATTCTCCAGCTCGGCAGCCGCCCGCGCACAGGCATCGGCCAGGGTGATCGGCCCTGGCGTCAGGCTGAACGCTGCTTCGATTCCCACCTCGCGCAACTCGGCCAGCCCCTCGCCGACGCTACCCGCCAGCGCAATCACCGGCACACCCGCGCGGCGGGAGACGTGAGCGACACCCACCGGCGTCTTGCCATGCAGGCTCTGGCCGTCCAGCCGCCCTTCCCCGGTGATCACCAGCGAGGCGCCGTCCAGCGCCGGTTCCAGTTCAGACAACTCGGCAATCAGCTCGATACCCGGACGGAAACGCGCCTTGAGGAAGGCCCGGCAAGCGAAGCCCAGGCCGCCCGCCGCGCCGACGCCGGGGAACAGGCTGTGATCCTGGCCGAGGGCCAGTGCCGCGACTTCGGCAAAGCGCTTGAGTGCGGCGTCCAGTTGCTGCACCTGCGCCGGGTTGGCGCCCTTCTGCGGGCCGAACACAGCCGAAGCGCCATGGGGGCCGCAAAGGGGATTGTTGACGTCGGCAGCTACTTCCACCTCGACCTCCCCCAGGCGCGAATCGAGGTTCGACAGGTCGATGCGCGCAAGCTCCGCGAGCTGCGCGCCGCCAGCGCCCAGCTCGTTGCCCTGTCCGTCGACAAAGCTCACGCCCAGTGCCTGCAACAGCCCCAGCCCGCCGTCATTGGTGGCGCTGCCGCCCAGGCCGACGATGATCTTCTTCGCTCCCGCATCCAGCGCTTCGTGGATCAGCTCGCCAGTACCGCGGCTGGTGGTGCGCGTAGCGTCGCGCTGGCCTTCGGGCACCCAGTGCAGACCACTGGCGGCGGCCATCTCGATGACGGCCGTGGCGTCGTCCAGCCAGCCCCAGTGGGCTTTCACTGGTTGCTCCAGCGGCCCGCAGACATCCAGCTCGCGACGTTCGCCGGGGCGCGCCGCCAGCACCGCATCCACCGTGCCTTCGCCAC
>NZ_JASMRU010000043.1 GCF_030462585.1 Pseudomonas sp. CAN1
GCCCCGGACATCCGGTTTTTCGCTTAGGCGAAAAATACCCTCGTTGAAACGAAGTTTCAGGGGCACGCTGCGAAGGGCCGTCCCTGGCCCATCGCAGCTCTCGCGACATCCATGTCGCTCAACCCCTGAAACTCCGCTTCAACGAGGCCTCCTGAACGGGGCATTCGGAGTGCTCTGATGTTTCGCTGGAAGACTTAAAAGCCAAACCCAAAGCCAAAGCCAAGGCGGTGGGCACGCTGTTGTAGGAGCGGAGCTTCTCCGCGAATCGCCGGCAGGGGATGTGCAACTGAATATTCCTGCGACTCCTGCGCTCGCCGTGATGGATTTCGCGGACAAGGTCCGCTCCTACGAGGTAACTCCGGCGCTTCCCTGGACGTAGGAGCGGACTTCGTCCGCGATTGGCTTGCCGTTCTGCGAGATCGGCCTGTTAGCGCTAATCAGTTCACGACGTTGCGCACGAACCGCACCAGCACATCCCCGTGGTTCTGATAGGAAAACGGCTGGTTGCTCTTGAACACGTGGAACCCACCGGCCTCGACTTCCAACGTTTCCTCGGCGAGGACGATGGTCAGCCGGCCTGCGATGACATAGGCCATGTCGTACCAGCCCTCGGCGTCGGGCTCGGCGTTGTAGCGGTCGCCGGGGGCGAGCGTCCAGTGCCAGAGTTCGGCCTGGCGCGTGGCGGGGGTGCTGGCGAGGAGGGTGCCGCGGCTGTCGGCCTGCTGGCCGCCCCAGGCGACGGCGTCGACGCGGGACAGGCCGCCGGTGGACGGCGGGCGCACCAGGTCGGCGAAGGTGACTTGCAGGGCGGCGGCGATGCGGTCGAGGGTGGCGAGGCTGACGTTGGTGTCGCCGCTCTCGATGCCGACCAGCATCCGCCGGCTGACGCCCGAGGCCTTGGCCAGGGCGTCCTGGCTGAAACCGGCGCTGCGGCGGTGGGTCTTCACGTTATCGGCGACGTGCACCAGCACGCTGGGGCGTTCGGAAGCAGTGGGCAGTATATTGCTCATTCTGGCCTTTTTGCGCATTATGTTGCGCATAACAGTCAACCAAGAAATCCCAACCGTTGCAACGCCTGTTCAGGTCCGCATCATGCCTCGCTCTCGCTTTATTTCCACCGTCTTCCCCATCCTGATCCTGATCGTGTCCATGGCCTCGATCCAGACCGGCGCATCGGTCGCCAAGAGCCTGTTTCCGGTGCTCGGCGCCGAAGGCGTGACCTCCATGCGCCTGATCTTCGCGGCCATTCTCCTGCTGGCGATCCTCCGCCCGTGGCGCACCTCGCTGCGTGGCAAGCCGCTCAAACCACTGTTCATCTACGGCGTGACCCTGGGCCTGATGAACCTGACCTTCTACATGGCACTGCAGACCATTCCGCTGGGCGTAGCGGTGGCGCTGGAGTTCACCGGGCCGCTGGCGGTGGCGCTGTTCTATTCACGCAAGCCCATCGACTTCCTCTGGATCGCCATCGCCGTGGTCGGCCTCGGTCTGCTGCTGCCGATCGCCGATTTCGGCCACGGCATCGACCCCAAGGGCGCCGCCCTGGCGCTGGGGGCGGGCGTTTGCTGGGGGCTGTACATCATCTTCGGTCAGCGCGCCGGCAATGACCTGGGCGCGCAGGGTGCGGCGCTGGGCATCAGCATCGCGGCAATCTGCGTGGCGCCGATCGGTATCGCGCACAGCGGCATGGCGTTGCTCGATGTCAGCCTGTTCCCCGCGCTGCTGGGTGTGGCGGTGCTCTCTAGCGCCTTGCCGTATACCCTGGAAATGGTCGCGCTAACCCGCCTGCCGGCGCGCACCTTCGGCACCCTGATGAGCATCGAGCCCGCGTTCGGTGCGCTGTCCGGCCTGTTCTTCCTCGGCGAGCAGCTGACTTCGCACCAGTGGATCGCCATCGGCGCCATCATCGTCGCCTCGGTGGGCACTACGCTGAGCAGCCGGCCGAAGCCGGCGCTGGTTACCGACTGATCCTCGATGCGCTACGAAGAAGCCGCCTTCCGGCGGCTTTTTGCTTTTGTAGGAGCGAGCTTGCTCGCGAACGGATTTCCCGCAGGCGCTGGCGTCAAGCGGTTCGCGAGCAAGCTCGCTCCTACAAGGGCCTCGTAGCTCGGTGGATGGGTGGAGCGCAGCGATACCCATGCTGTCAGTGCACGTGATTGATGGGTATCGCTGCACTCTACGCCATCCTACGCAGTGTTTTTGCTGTGAGATTGGCAAACGAAAAAGCCGCCCTTGGGCGGCTTTTTTGCATCCTGCGGAATTACGCCGCCGTGCGCATTTCGTTCAGCACGATCTGCCGCTTGGCGCTGCGCGACAGGCGGATGCACAGCATCACCGCGGCGCAGGTCAGGCCGACGATCAGGCCTTCCCACAGGCCGCGCGGGCCGGTGGGTTCCTGCAGCCAGTGGGCGAGGCCGAGGCTGTAGCCGACCGGCAGGCCGATGCCCCAGTAGGCGAACAGGGTCATGATCATGGTCGCGCGGGTGTCCTGGTAGCCGCGCAGGGCGCCGGCGGCGGTGACCTGCACGGCATCGGAGAACTGGAACAGCGCCGAGAACACCAGCAGCGTGGCGGCCAGTGCGAGGACGTCCGGGTCCTGGGTATAGAGCCCGGCAATGTGTTCGCGCATCAGCAGCATGCCGCTGGCGGAAATGCACGCGTAGGCCAGCGCCGCGCCCATGCCCACGCCGGCGGCAAAACGCGCATCCCGCGGCGCACCGGCGCCCAGGGACTGGCCCACGCGTACGGTCACGGCCATGGCCAGCGAGTAAGGAATCATGAACACCAGCGCACTGAAGTTCAGCGCCACCTGGTGGCCCGCCACCACCTTCTCGCCCAGCTCGCCGATCAGCAGGGCAATCACCGAGAAGATGCTGGATTCGGCGAACACCGCGATGCCGATGGGCAGGCCGACCGCCACTAGGCTGCCGATTACCTTCGGCTGCGGCAGCTCCCAGTGGCGGAACAGTTCGCTGGGCTTGTAGACCTTCGCCCAGTTCACCCACACCAGCATGCCCAGCAGCATGAACCACATCACCGAGCCGGTGGCCCAGCCGCAGCCGGGGCCGCCCAGGGCCGGGAAGCCGAAGTGGCCGTAGATCAGCATGTAGTTGATCGGGATGTTCAGCATCAGCCCGCAGATGCCCAGCACCATGCTCGGGCGGGTACGCCCAAGGCCGTCGCTGAAGCAGCGCAGCACGTGGTACAGCGCCACCGCCGGCAGACCGCAGGCGATGCCGCGCAGGTAGAAGCAGCTCGGTTCGATCAGCGCTTCCTCGACCTTCATCGCCCGCAGCACCGGCTCGGAGAGCAGCCACAGCGTCGCTCCGGCCAGCGGGCCGACCAGCAGGGCCAGCCACAGTGCCTGGCGCACCAGCGGACCAGTGCCGGCCTGGTCGCCGGCGCCGTAGCGCTGGGCCACCTTGGCGGTGGTGGCGAGCAGGGTGCCGGTCATCAGCAGGAAGATCGGAATCCAGATCGAGTTGCCCAGTGCCACCGCGGCGAGGTCGCGCGGCCCCACGCTGCCGGCCATCACCGCATCGACGAAGCCCATGGCGGTGGTCGCCAGCTGGGCGATCATGATGGGCGCTGCGAGGGTCAGCAGCTCCTTGAGTTCGGTGGTGGTGCGCCGTCCACGGGAGACGGGCTGGGCGAGGCTGGTCACGGCTTTCCTTGGCAGAAGCAATGGTCGGGAAGCCGGCCAGTTTAAGGGTTGTCCACGCGGTCAGCAAAGCTTGGTGTGCGCCGCGCGCAGCAGCGCTGGTAAAGTAGCCGGTGCCGATTTCTGGAGCCTGCCCCATGCGTATCCTTGCCGATGAGAACATTCCCCTGGTCGAAGCCTTCTTCGGCGCCCATGGCGATATTCGTCGCCTGCCCGGACGCGGCATCGACCGCGCCGCCCTGGGCGATGCCGAGATTCTGCTGGTGCGTTCGGTGACCGACGTCAGCCGCGAGCTGCTCGAAGGCAGCCAGGTGAAGTTCGTCGGCACCTGCACCATCGGCACCGATCACCTGGACCTCGACTATTTCGCCGAAGCCGGCATCGCCTGGTCCAGCGCGCCGGGCTGCAACGCGCGCGGTGTGGTGGACTGGGTGCTGGGCAGCCTGCTGGCATTGGCCGAGGTACACGGCGCCAGGCTTTCCGAGCGCCGCTATGGCGTGATCGGCGCAGGGCAGGTGGGCGGCCGCCTGGTGGATGTGCTGCGCGGGCTGGGCTGGGACGTGCGCGTCTGCGATCCGCCGCGCGCCGCCGCCGAGGGAGGTGACTTCCGCAGCCTGGAAGAAGTGCTGCGCGAGTGCGATGTCATCAGCTTGCACACACCGCTGACCCGCGATGGCCAGAACCCGACGCGCCACCTGATCGACGCGCAGCGTTTGAAGGCGCTGCGCCCCGGCACCTGGCTGATCAACGCCAGCCGCGGCGGTGTGGTCGATAACACGGCGCTGCGCATCCACCTCGAATCTGGCGCGGATATCGACGTGGCGCTGGATGTCTGGGAAGGCGAGCCGGAAGTGAACGTGCAACTGGCCCAGCGTTGCCGCATCGCGACTCCGCATATCGCCGGCTACAGCCTGGACGGCAAATTGCGCGGCACGGCGCAGATCTACGAGGCGTTCTGCGCCTGGCAGCAGTGCGCGCCGGCAGTCGATCTCGACGACCTGTTGCCCGCGCAATGGCTGGCCGAATTGAGCCTCAAGGAAGAATGCGATCCGGACTGGGCGCTGGCGATGCTCTGCCGCGCGGTGTACGACCCGCGGAGCGATGACGCCAATTTCCGCCGCAGCCTGATCGGAGACACCCAGACCCGGCGGGCGGCGTTCGACGCGCTGCGCAAGCACTACCCGCCGCGCCGGGAAATTACCGGGCTGTGGGTGGACATCCAGGGCGATTCGCCGCGCCTGGAAAGCCTGCTCAACGCGCTGGGCGCCAACCGGGTCGGGGAGTAGGGCGGACGCGCCTTGCCTTGATCCCGCTCAGCGGCGTGGCTGCTCGCAGGTCTTGTCCAGCTCCTGGCAGGCGCGCTGGATCATGTCCTCGGTAATCGGGACTTCACGGCCCTGGGCATCGATGATCGAACCGCCGACTGGCTGCTGCGGTTGACGCGGAGTGGTACGGGGGGTGGATTGCTGGTGGGTTTGCAGGCTCATGGCCAATCTCCTCTACATCAGGTTCGTTGCAGTCTAGGCAGATCAGATGAAACCCCGGTGACAGAGGCGCGCAAGGCTGCGCCGAATATCCGTCACCGAAGACAGACGACCAAATGAGTCGCAGATTGCATGCCAATCGCGAGGTCCCCGGTCGTTTGCTTGTCGTTATAGTGTGGAGTTGCCGCTTCCCTGGTCCGACCCGGCATTGCACCGGTGGTTCGAAGAAGTTTCCCTCGAGGTTGAGTATGGACAGGATTCGCATAGGGCTGATCATCAATCCGCTGGCCGGTATCGGCGGCCCGACCGCGCTCAAGGGCAGCGATGGCGTCGCCGAGCTGGCCCTGGCACGCGGCGCCGAACCGCGGGCGGCGGAACGCACACGGGTAGCCCTGGAACACCTGTTGCCAGTGCAACAGCGCCTGGAGTTCCTGACCTTCCCTGGCCCGATGGGCGCTGATCTGCTGGCGGACATGGGCTTTGCCCATCGCCTGGTCGGCGCGCTGGAACGTGAGCAGAGCAGCGCGGCGGATACTCGTCATGCCGTGCAGGCTCTGCAGGAGGCCGGCGTGGCGCTGATCCTCTTCGCCGGCGGCGACGGTACTGCCCGCGACGTTGCCGAAGTGGCCCGCGAAGGCCAGCCGGTGCTGGGCATTCCCGCCGGGGTGAAGATTCATTCCGGGGTCTACACCATCAGCCCGCGCGCCGCCGGGGAACTGGCGCGGCGCCTGGTGGACGGCGGGCTGGTGCGCCTGACCCAGGGTGAAGTACGCGACCTCGACGAAGTCGCCCTGCGCGAAGGCCGCGTCGCCGCGCGCTGGTACGCCGAGTTGACGGTGCCCGAGGAAGGTCACTTCATGCAGCACGTGAAACAGGCCGGCATGGAGACCGAGGAGCTGGTGTTGGCCGATCTCGCCGCCTGGCTGGAAGACAGCTGGGAAGACGGCGTGCGTTACGTCTTCGGCCCCGGCTCGACGCTGCACGGGCTGGCCGCCGACTTGCACGTGGACACCACGCTGCTGGGCGTCGACGTGATCGAGAGCGGCGAAGTGATCGCCCGCGATGTCACCGAGGCGCAGCTGTTCGAACTGGTGGACGGCCACCCGGCCTTCCTGCTGGTGACCGCCATCGGCGGGCAGGGCCATATCCTCGGTCGCGGCAACCAGCAGATCAGCCCGCGCGTGCTGCGCGCCATCGGTATCGAACGACTGCGGGTGATCGCCACCAAGCGCAAGCTCGGCACCCTCGAAGGCCGCCCTCTGTTGGTCGATAGCGGCGACGCCGAGCTGGACGCGAGCTTCCCGGCGGCGGTGCGGGTGTGGGCGGGCTACAAGGAAGAACTGCTCTATCCGCTGGGCTGGGGCAGCGAAGAGCAGCCGTCTGCGTAGGGCGTTATCTGCCGCCTCGGCGGATAACCCGTTCCGGGTTATGCGCCCTACGGTATAGCGCTGGTGCCGGGTACGCGTTTGTAGGGCGAATAACGCCTGCGGCGTTATCCGCCGCATCGGTGAGACGACAGCCGCGAAAGCTGAACAACCACTCCTCGGCACGGTGGTACAGGTAACCGAGCCTGTTCTAGACTCCCTCGCTCCGTGAAACGGACAAAGGAGCGGGGCCATGCATTCCGGCGGTTGCTTGTGCGGTGCGGTGCGTTTCGAGATCGATGGCGAACTGGCGCCGATCCAGGTCTGCCATTGCAGCCAGTGCCGCAAGGCGCAGGGCGGGCCGTTCGCCACCAATATCCCGGTGGCGCGTGCGGCGTTCCGTCTGCTCAGCGGCGAGTCGGAACTGGCTGAGTTCCGCGCCACGCCGGAGAAGAAGCGCGTGTTCTGTCGCAACTGCGGCTCGCCGATCTACAGCGCCCGCGATGCCCTGCCGGAAACTTTGCGGGTGCGTGCGGGAACCCTGGACGAGCCTGTGCGGACAAAGCTCGAAGCACATTATTACGTCGATTCCGGGGCCAGCTGGTGGCCACTGGAGGACAATCTGCCCCGTTACGGCGGGGCAAAACCGGGATGAGGGAGCCGGCACGGCCGGCAGCAGTCAGGGAGCAACAGAGTCAGTGGCAATGGAACAGAAATTTCGCGTGCTGGTGCTGGGCGGCTACGGCAACTTCGGCAGCCTGATCGTACGTCGCCTCAGCGGCATCGACGGCATCCGCGTGTTGGTGGGCGGCCGCGACCAGCGCCGCGCCAATGAGCTGGCCGCGCAGGTTGGCGGCGAAGCAGTGTGCCTGGACATGAACCAGCCGACGCTGGCCGGCCGCCTCAACGAACTCAAGGTGGACATGGTCATCTCCACCGCCGGCCCGTTCCAGGGCCAGGACTACCGCGTGGCCCGTGCCGCCATCGGCGCCCGCGCGCACTACGTCGACCTGGCCGATGCGCGCCAGTTCGTCTGCGGCATCCAGGAACTCGACCGCGCCGCGCGCAGCGCCGGGGTGCTGGTGTGCAGCGGCGCCAGTTCGGTGCCGGCGCTGGCGGCCTCGGTGATCGATGAGCTGCTGCCGCGCTTCCAGCGTCTGGACAGCATCCACCACGGCATCAGCTCCTCGGCAAAGATTCCTGGCCAGGCCACCGTATCGGCAGTCCTGGGCTACTGCGGCAAGCCCTTGCGCCAATGGCGCCAGGGGCGCTGGCAGGACGTGCACGGCTGGCAGGGGCTGAATCGTCATCGCTTTCCCGCACCACTGGGCAGACGCTGGCTGGCCCACTGTGATGTACCGGATCTGGACCTGTTCCCGCAGCGCTATCCGGGCGTGCAGGACGTGCGCTTCTCCGCCGGCCTCGGCCTGAAGCTCACCCAGTTCGGCACCTGGGGCCTGTCCTGGCTGGTGCGCGCCGGGCTGGTCAAGGACGCTGCCCGCCTGGGCACCAGCCTGCATCGCATGGCAGTGGCCATGGAGCCGCTGGGTGACGGGCGCAGCGGGATGTTCGTACACCTACGCGGCGTGGATGCCGAGCAGCGTCCGCTGGAGCTGTGCTGGGAAATCCTCGCCGCCGACGACCACGGCCCGAACATTCCCTGCATGGCGGCAGTGGCGCTGGCGCGCAAGCTGGCCGCCGGGCAACTGCGTCAGCGTGGCGCGACGGCCTGCATCGGCCTGCTGACCACGGACGAATATGTGGCCGAACTGGAAGGCCTGAATATCTCCCATGGCCTGCGCGAGATGGCCATGCATTGATAACAGACTGTTGCCCAAGCAACAGTCGATCAGCAGCGCTGTTGCCTGAGTGACATGAAACGCCGGATAAACCGGCTGAAGTGCCCGAAAATCATACATTTCCCTGTTGGTACGGCCCTTGCTGAAGGCCTCTGTACCTAGCGCAACAGTCAACAGGGAAAACCCATGACCAGCCCCATCAAAGTGGTCGCCGTCTCCGGCGGCACCTATCGCCCCTCGCGCACCCTGGTGCTCACCCAGGCCGTGCTCGACGCCCTCGGCGAGCAGCTTCCGGTAGAAGCCCAAGTCATCGAACTGGCCGACATCGCCCGCCCGCTGGGCGCGGCGCTGTCGCGCCAGGAGCTCTCCGCCGAGCTGGAAGCCACCCTGCGCGAAATCGAAACCGCCGACCTGCTGGTCGTCGCCTCGCCGGTCTATCGCGGCTCCTATCCGGGCCTGCTCAAGCACCTGTTCGACCTGGTGGACATGAACGCCCTGATCGACACCCCGGTGCTGCTCGCCGCCACCGGCGGCAGCGAGCGCCACGCGCTGGTCCTCGACCACCAGTTGCGCCCGCTGTTCAGCTTCTTCCAGTCGATCACGCTGCCGATTGGCGTGTACGCCAGCGAAGCGGACTTCGCCAACTACCAGATCACCAGCGACACCCTGCGCGCCCGCATCCAGCTGGCTGCCGAGCGCGCCGCGCCGCTGTTCGTTCGCCCGCAACTGCGCAAGACCGCCTGAGGAGCCAGCGATGAATGTTTTCTGGTTCCTGCCGACCCACGGCGACGGCCACTTCCTCGGCACCAGCGAGGGTGCGCGCCCGGTGTCGCTGCCGTATCTCAAGCAGATCGCCCAGGCCGCCGACTCCCTCGGCTACTACGGCGTGCTGATCCCCACCGGGCGCTCCTGCGAGGATTCCTGGGTGGTCGCCTCGGCCCTGGCGCCGCTCACCGAGCGCCTGCGCTACCTGGTGGCGATCCGTCCGGGGATCATCTCGCCGACCGTCTCCGCACGCATGGCCGCGACCCTCGATCGCCTGTCCGGCGGACGCCTGCTGATCAACGTGGTCACCGGCGGCGACCCGGATGAAAACCGTGGCGACGGCATCCACCTCAGCCACGCCGAGCGCTACGAAGTCACCGACGAGTTCCTGCGCATCTGGCGCCGCGTGCTGCAGGGCGAATCGGTGGATTTCGCCGGCAAGCACCTGCAGGTGGAGAACGCCAAGGCGCTCTATCCGCCGGTCCAGAAGCCGTATCCGCCGCTGTACTTTGGCGGTTCCTCCGCCGAGGCCCACGACTTGGCCGCCGAGCAGGTGGACGTCTACCTGACCTGGGGCGAGCCGCCGCAAGCCGTCGCGCAGAAGATCGCCGACGTGCGCGAAAAGGCCGCGCAGCAGGGCCGCAGCGTGAAGTTCGGTATCCGCCTGCACGTGATCGTCCGCGAGACCGCCGAAGAAGCCTGGCAGGCCGCGGACAGGCTGATCGCCAACATCTCCGACGAGACCATCGCCAACGCACAGAAGTCTTTCGCCCGCTTCGATTCCGAAGGCCAGCGGCGCATGGCCGCGCTGCACGGCGGGCGCCGCGACCAGCTGGAGATCTACCCCAACCTCTGGGCCGGCGTCGGCCTGGTGCGCGGCGGCGCCGGCACCGCACTGGTGGGTGATCCGCAGCAGGTCGCCGAGCGCATCAAGGAATACGCGGACCTGGGGATAGACAGCTTCATCTTCTCCGGCTACCCGCACCTGGAAGAGGCATACCGTTTCGCCGAGCTGGTCTTCCCGCTGCTGCCCGAGCCCTACGCGAGCCTTGCCGGGCGCGGTGTCACCAACCTCACCGGGCCCTTCGGCGAAATGATCGCCAACGATGTGCTGCCCGGGCGCAAGGCCGGCTGAGGCCCACCCACGACGTACCGGGCAGGGGCCCGGTACGCCCAGAATCCGCAGAAGAGGAAGCGAGCGTGAACGCCAAGACGCGTCTCGACGCACAGACATCCGGGCCGCTCACGGCGACTCCCGGACAGATTGCCCAGCGCCTGGCCGCCGGTTTCGCTGAAACCGCCGCCGAGCGCGACATCCGTGGCGGCACGCCGAAGGCCGAGCGCGACGCGCTGCGCCAGAGCGGCCTGCTGTCGCTGATCATCCCCGGCGAATACGGCGGCCTGGGCGCCGACTGGAGCACCACGCTGGACATCGTCCGCCAGTTCGCCGTGGTCGACAGCTCCATCGCCCACGTGTTCGGCTTCCAGCACCTGATGCTGGCGACCGTGCGCCTGTTCTCCCGCCCTGAACAGTGGCAACCGTGGTTCGAGCTGACCGCGCGCAACCAATGGTTCTGGGGCAACGCGCTGAACCCGCTGGATACCCGCACGGTGTCGCGCAGCTTCGCCGGCTGGCGCGAGTTTTCCGGGCGCAAGAGCTTCTGCTCCGGCGCGCTGGACTCGGAAATGCTCATCGCCTCGGCGCTGGACGGCGAGGGCGGCAAGCTGCTGATCGCCGCCATCCCCACCGCCCGCAGCGGCATCAGCCTGGCCCACGACTGGGACAACATGGGCCAGCGCCAGACCGACAGCGGCAGCGCCACCTTCGAGCGGGTGCGGGTGGAGGAGAGCGAGCTGCTGCTCGATCCGGGCCCGTTGAGCACGCCGTTCGCCTGCCTGCGCCCGCTGATTGCCCAGCTGGTCTTCACCCACGTGTTCCTCGGCATCGCCGAAGGCGCGTTCGAGGAGGCGCGGCAGTACACGCTCAAGGAAGCCCGCCCGTGGTTCCGCGCCAGCGTCCCCACGGTGGGCGAAGACCCCTACGTGCTCGCGCACTACGGCGAGTTCTGGGTCGGCCTGGAAAGCACCCGCCTGCTGGTGCGCCGTGCGGCGCAACTGCTCGACGAAGCCTGGAGCAAGGGTGCCGCGCTGGACGCCGAAGAGCGCGGCCGGCTCGCCGTGGCCATCGCCACCGCCAAGGTCGCCGCGACCCGCAACGGCCTGGAGATCTGCAACCGCCTGTTCGAGGTCACCGGCGCGCGATCTACCCACGCCGCGCTGCGCATCGACCGCTACTGGCGCAACCTGCGCACCCAGACCCTGCACGACCCGGTGGACTACAAGGTCCGCGAGCTGGGCGACTGGGCGCTGAACCAGCAACTGCCGCAACCGACTTTCTACTCATGAATGCGACCACTCCCGAGGGTCTGCTGACCCTGCCCAAGTCCCCCGCGCTGGCCACCTCCATCCGCGCTACCGCCCAGGTCTTCGAGGACCCGAAGTCCCAGGCGCTGCTCGATCACCTGCAGCAGGTCGCGCCCAGCGAGGCCAGCGTGCTGATCATCGGCGAGACCGGCACCGGCAAGGAGCTGGTGGCGCGACACATCCACAACCTCAGCGCGCGGCGCGGCGGGCCGTTCGTGGCGGTGAACTGTGGGGCCTTCTCCGAATCCCTGGTGGAGGCCGAGCTGTTCGGCCACGAGAAAGGCGCCTTCACCGGCGCGCTGGCGGCCAAGGCCGGCTGGTTCGAGGAGGCTAACGGCGGCACGTTGTTCCTCGACGAAATCGGCGACCTGCCGATGCCGATCCAGGTCAAGCTGCTGCGTGTGCTGCAGGAGCGTGAAGTAGTGCGCCTGGGCTCGCGCAAGAGCATCCCGATCAACGTGCGGGTGCTGGCGGCGACCAACGTGCAGCTGGAGAAGGCGATCAACGCCGGGCACTTCCGCGAGGACCTGTACTACCGCCTCAACGTCGTCAGCCTGGAGCTGTCACCGCTGCGCGAGCGACCCGGCGACATCCTCCCGCTGACCCGCCATTTCATCGCCGAGTACAGCCGGCGCCTCGGCTACGGGCAGAGCCAGCTGAGCGCCGAGGCCGCGCAGAAGCTGCGCAGCTATTCGTGGCCGGGAAATATCCGCGAGCTGGAAAACGTCATCCACCACACCTTGCTGATCTGCCGCGACGGCGTGGTGCGCGCGGAGGACCTGCACCTGTCCAACCTGCGCATCGAACGCAGCGAGGAGCCGCGGCTGGAGTCCCTCGGCGCCGAGCAGATACTCCAGCAGGCCTTCCAGCGGCTGTTCGAAGAGCAGGGCGGCAACCTGCATGCGCGGGTGGAAGACACGCTGCTGCGCGCGGCCTATCGCTTCTGCCACTGCAACCAGGTGCACACCGCCAACCTGCTCGGCCTGAGCCGCAACGTCACGCGCACGCGGCTGATCGAGATCGGTGAGCTGGTGGTGAACAAGCGCCGGGGCGCGACGGTGATCGATCCCGAGCGGGGAGTGCGGTTGTCGATCTGATCCGGGCGGGTTCGCGAGCAAATTCGCTCCTGCAAGGAGCGAACGTGGCCAGCGCAAACGAAAACGCCCGGCACTGGCCGGGCGTTTCAACTGGCGGGGGATGATCAGCCGCCGAAGCGCTCGTCCAGCAGGTCGAACATCGCGGCGAAGGCGCGGCGCGCCACCTTGGCGTCGTACTGCATCTTGCCGGGCACCTGGGCATGCGGATCGGTGAAGGAATGCGCGGCGCCGCCATAGCTGGTCAGCGTCCAGTCGACGTTGGCTTCGTTCATTTCCTGGGCGAAGGCGCCCAGTTGCTCGCGCGGAACCAGCGGGTCGATGGCGCCGTCGAGGACCAGCACCGCGCCCTTGATGTTCTTGGCGTCCGCCGGGTTGGGCGTGTCGAGGGTGCCATGGAAGGACACTGCAGCCGCCAGTGGCGCGCCATCGCGGGCCAGCTCCAGGGAGCAGCAACCGCCGAAGCAGAAGCCGAAGGTGGCCAGCTTCGAGGTATCCAGCGGGGCCTTGCCGGCCTGTTCCTGCAGCGCCTTCAGCGAGGCCTGCATGCGCTTGCGCAGCAGGGCGCGGTCGTTCTTCATCGGTGTCATGGCGGCGAGGGCCTGGTCCGGGCCGTTGGGGCGTACATCCTTGCCATAGAGGTCGGCCACCAGCACCACGTAGCCGCGCTCGGCGACCAAGCCGGCATTGTCCAGGGCGCCCTGGCTGATGCCCATCCAGTTCGGTGCCATCAGCAGGCCGGGGCGCGGCTCAGTGCTGGAGGCATCGAACAGCAACTGGCCTTCGAAGGCCTGGCCATCGACGCTGTAGGCGACGGGTTGCACGCTGATCTGACTCATTGGGGTAGTCCTCTGATTAATGCCGGGGAAGCATACTCGGGGTTCGACTGGTGATCCATGCGGGGCCGGAGGCGCATCATCAATAGATGCCGACCAGCACGTGCCGCTGCGTACTGGCGCAGACATGATAGAAGTCGCGCAGTTCCCGGAAGGCTTCTTCCAGTTCAGTCTTGAGCTGCGCCGGGTCGTCGCTCCAGATCTTCGGGTAGAGCCTGGCGTTGCGGAACCTGGCGAAGTCGGCGGCGGCGATTACCTCTTCGATCGATACGGCATCGAGCGCGGCAAGGATGGCCGGCAACTCATTGTTCCACGTGCGGGCAATGAAGTCCTCGCAGTCGAAGACCTGTACCCCGACCACCGCCTCGCTGAGCGGGTTGCCTTCGAGTGGCGAGCTGGCCGAAACGCCGGTGAGCAGGAAGTGCAGGCCATCCCACAGCTTCTCCAGCCCAATTTGCGGGCAGCCGGCTTCTTCAAGCTCTTCGACCAGATCGAGCAACTCTTCGGCAGGTGCTTCGGCGAGGCGCTTGAGTGTGGCGTCATCCACGCTCAGATAGACGGCCTGGATTCCCATGGTGATGTTTCCTGCAAACGTTGAGGTCGTACGGCATGTCGCCAGGGAGTGCTCGGCATCACTGCTGCTCGAACTCTTCCAGCACATCGCGGGCATGCTCGCGGATGAAAGCCCACTTCGAGTTCAGGCCCTCCTGGGCCGCCGCCACTTCGTCGGCGTCCAGGGTGCAGAAGCCGCAGCCCGGCGCGAGCGCCTCGGCGACAGCGGGCTCGATATCCGGGTGCTGCGCCAGCACCGTTTCCAGCGGGCGGTAGTCCAGCGGACGGTGCTTGCCGCGATCACGGAAGG
The DNA here is from genome assembly GCF_030462585.1 of Pseudomonas sp. CAN1. Classification (GTDB taxonomy): domain Bacteria; phylum Pseudomonadota; class Gammaproteobacteria; order Pseudomonadales; family Pseudomonadaceae; genus Pseudomonas. The sequence continues at coordinate 14,290 of NZ_JASMRU010000043.1, forward strand.
ATCGATAGGGAGCGCTGAGTCCGCGCGCGGCGACCTCGAGGGGCAGTTCGTCCAGATGCGCAGCAATCAGCTCCATGCGGTCGAGGCGAGCCAGGGCTGACGCCGCCCAGGCCCGTTCGCTTTCGTTGGCCGCCGTATTGCCCATGACTGTTTCCAGCGCGCCGATGACTTCGGCGCTGGAATGGTTGACCTCGGCGAGCAGCATGCACGCCTGCCACACTTCACCCGAGCTGCGCCCGGTGATGACGTCGAGCAACGCCGGTACGGCGGCTTCCCCCAGATTGCGGACGAGGGCGTCGTACTCGCCGAGCAGCGGGCCAGGTGGGGCGGCGCGCACGGCTTGCGGTACGAGTTCAGCGACCTGCTCTGCCAGCGGCAAGGCCGCGAGGCGCGCACGCTCGCGTTCAGCTTCGTCGTACATCGGGAAGTGCCGCAGCAGCTGCGCGCGAGTCAGGCTCAGCGGCACCAGGTCGCCGGCTTCGTCGGTGGCCACGGCGATGAAGTGCTTGTCGACCAGGCCTTCCTTGAGCAACTGGGCGCGGGCGCGCTTGGCCGCTCGGGGGAAACAGTGCAGGAAGCGTTCATAGACTGCTTCCCAGGCGCTGAAGCTGCCCTCGGCCGTGGCCTGGGCGAATTCGGCGCACTGTGTCGCCCATTGATCCTGCGCTTCGCCCGGCTCGAAACCGTGGTCCTCGGCGTGCTGGCTCAGGTCCGGACCGGACCAGCGCAGGTCCTCGCCGTCATCGCCGTAGTCCGCTGCCATTCGGGCCAGGACCTGCTCGGTACCCACCGTCAGCATCGGCCAGTAGAGCACCGAGCCGTCACCGTAGAACTCATGGAACATCGCGCCGTAGACGGTCTCGTCCGGATGGTTCTGGCGAATCCTCCGCACCGCGCTTACCACGTGCTCCACGGCGGATTCTTCAAGGGCTTTCCAATCGAACTTCTGCTTCGAGGGCATCCTTACTCTCCGCTATCACTGGACTGGCCTGACGGCTCGTCGATCGCCAGCAGGGTACGAACCAACTGGGCCGCGTAGTCCGGCTCGAAACGGTAGCCTCCATCGACGTGGACGATGCTGCCGGCGGCAAGCCGCGCCTCCCACCAGTCGCTCAGGAAGCCGGGGGCATAGCCGCCGGTGCAGAAGCCGTAGGGGTCGGCCACATAGCTGGTGGTCAGCATCAGGGTGTAACAGGGGCGCTGGTAGTCGCTCTGCTCCCTGGAGCAGTCATGGAAGTCTTCGTATGACTCGGCGAGCTTGAGCCGGGAGAACAGCCAGAACATGGCGTCGTACATCAGATGCGAATCGGCGTCGGCATGCAGGGCGAAGAAGCCCTTGGCGCGCACGATGCGCTCGGCCAGGTGGCGGATGCGCAGTTCGCCATCGGGCAGCTCCGACGCGGCTGCTTCCAGCGCGCGGCGCAGGATGGGCGAAAGCGTGCCGCGCTGCACCGTGGCGAGGTCGGCTTCGAGGGTCTCGGCGTCGTCGTTGAACTCGTCCTCGCTGACCAGCCCGCGGATGAAGGTTACGAAGTCCGGCGCGACGTCGGTGATTGCGTAGTCGGCTTCCTGGTCGACATGCACCACCCGCGGTTCGCCCTGCGGCCCGCACTGGCGGTAGTCGAGCATGATCATTTCGTGCCCGGCGCTGGGGGTATTGGCGATGGCGATGCCGATCTCGGGATAGCCCCACTCGGCGAGCATGAAGGCCGAGCCGAGATCACCGCACAGTGAATAGGTGGCCGTGCGCCCGATGGCATAGATTCCATTGATGGCGATGTGATCCTCGGCCCAGCCGGTCGGCTCATCCATCGGGTAGCAGCAGCGCTCTACAGCGCCGCCGTTGCGCAGGCGCGCCAGTTCCACGTAGGCATCCGGCAGGCGATAGCCGCATTCGGCCTCGATCTGCGCGATCAGTTCGTCGCTGGGGGCGGGTTCGGTGTAGTGGCCGAGCGAGTAGTCGCCATCGTCCCAGAAGCCTTCCAGATCGAAGCCGGCGAAGGCCCCGGTCGTTCTCCCGGCAGCTTGCGTCATTCCATTCTCCCTTGGGGCGCGGAAGCCCTTGTCCGTGTCGAGTCAGCTTGCCGAGCCATCGGTGGTTGGCGCCGGCACATCCGTGTAGTGGGTCTTTGAGATTCCAGCTCAATGAAAAACGCCACGAGTTCAGCACTGAAGTCGTGGCGTTTGTTCAAGCCTTCAAAGGGCTCAGGCGGAGAGCTCCACCAGCAGCTTGTTCAGGCGGCGCACGTAGGCGGCCGGGTCCTTCAGGCTGTCCCCCGCGGCCAGGGCGGCCTGGTCGAAGAGGATGTGGGTCAGCTCGCCGAAGCGGTCTTCGTCGGCTTCCGCATCGAGCTTCTCGATCAGCGGGTGGGCCGGGTTGAACTCGAAGATCGGCTTGGCTTCCGGCACCTTCTGCCCGCTGGCTTCGAGGATCTGGCGCATCTGCAGGCCCAGGTCCTGTTCGCCGATGGCTAGGATCGCCGGCGAGTCGGTCAGGCGGTGGGACACGCGCACCTCGGCGACTTCATCGCCCAGTGCGGCTTTCAGGCGCTCGGCCAGGCCTTCCTTCGCCTTGGCGATCTCTTCCTGGGCCTTCTTGTCCTCGTCGGAGTCCAGGCTGCCCAGGTCCAGGTCGCCACGGGCGACGTCGACCAGCTGCTTGCCGTCGAACTCCGGCAGGTAGCTCATCAGCCACTCGTCGATGCGGTCGGTGAGCAGCAGCACTTCGATGCCTTTCTTGCGGAAGACTTCCAGGTGCGGGCTGTTCTTCACCTGGGCGAAGCTCTCGCCGGTGAGGTAGTAGATCTTGTCCTGGCCTTCCTTCAGGCGACCGATGTAGTCGGCCAGGGAGACGCTCTGCTCGCCGCTCTCGTCGCTGGTGGAGGAGAAGCGCAGCAGGCCGGCGATCTTGTCCTTGTTGGCGAAGTCTTCGGCCGGGCCTTCCTTCAGCACCTGGCCGAAGTTCTTCCAGAAGCCCTTGTAGGCCTCGGCGTCGTTGCTCGCCAGCTTCTCCAGCATGTCCAGGGAGCGCTTGGTCAGCGCGGACTTCATCGAATCGACGATGGGGCCGGATTGCAGGATTTCGCGAGAGACGTTCAGCGACAGGTCGTTGGAGTCCACCACGCCCTTGATGAAGCGCAGGTACAGCGGCAGGAACTGGTCGGCCTGGTCCATGATGAACACGCGCTGCACGTAGAGCTTCAGGCCGCGCGGGGCCTCGCGGTGGTACAGGTCGAACGGCGCACGCGCCGGGACGTACAGCAGCGAGGTGTATTCGAGCTTGCCCTCGACCTTGTTGTGGCTCCAGGTCAGCGGGTTCTCGAAGTCGTGGGCGATGTGCTTGTAGAACTCCTGGTATTCCTCGTCCTTCACCTCGGTGCGCGGACGGGTCCAGAGGGCGCTGGCACGGTTGACCACTTCCCACTCGGTTTCGGCTGGGGCGTCTTCGCCAGCGGCCTCTTTCGGCAGCTCGATGGGCAGCGCGATGTGGTCGGAATACTTCTTGACGATGTTGCGCAGGCGCCAGCCGTCGGCGAACTCGTCCTCGCCGTCCTTCAGGTGCAGGACGATGCGGGTGCCGCGTTCGGCCTTGTCGATGCTTGCCACATCGAACTCGCCTTCGCCCTTGGAGGACCAGTGCACGCCCTCGCTGGCCGGAGCACCGGCGCGACGGGTGAACACGTCCACCTTGTCGGCGACGATGAAGGCGCTGTAGAAGCCCACGCCGAACTGGCCGATCAGGTGGGAATCCTTCTTCTGGTCACCGGAGAGGTTCTTCAGGAAGTCGGCGGTGCCGGACTTGGCGATGGTGCCCAGGTGCGCGATGACTTCCTCGCGGCTCATGCCGATGCCGTTGTCTTCGAGGGTGACGGTCTTGGCGTCCTTGTCGAAGCTCACACGGATCTTCAGCTCGGCGCCGCCTTCGAGCAGCTCGGGCTTGGCCAGGGCCTCGAAACGCAGCTTGTCGGCGGCGTCGGAGGCGTTGGAAATCAGTTCGCGAAGGAAGATTTCCTTGTTCGAATACAGGGAATGGATCATCAGGTGAAGCAGTTGCTTCACTTCGGTCTGGAAGCCCAGTGTTTCTTTTTGAGTCTCCGCGCTCATTGTTTCTCGCTCCGAGGATGACAAATGCCGCGTCATGCGGCCGATGTCAGCGAGATGGGGGCTTCCCGAGCCAATTCAAGGGCTTGGCTGAAATTTGAGAAAACGCCCGCGGTCAGCGGGCCGGCAGCTCGATGTCGAGGATTTCGCTGGGGCGCAGGGTGTAGCTGGCTTCGCCCGGGCCTTCGAGTACCCGCCGGATGACGATGCGGCCTTCCGGGTTGAGGCCGACGAAGACGCCCTCGGCGGTGCGACCGCGCTCGGTGGTCACGCGCATGGCGCGGTTGACGTAGCGCTGCGGCGCTGCCTGCAGGCGCTCCAGGGCCAGACGGCCGATTTCCAGCGGCTGTTGCGTTGGCCGTGGCGGCTCGGAAGTTGCCACGGCAGCGGCAGGTACGGCCGGCTGGGTGGCCTTGAGGGGCGGATAGCGGTCGCCGCGCACGCCCCAGCCACGGGCCTCGGTCTTCTCCAGCACCAGGTAAAGGTCCTGGCTCTGTTCGCCGACCTGCACGCTCAGGGGAATCTCCTGGGAGGTCCGCTGGGTGTCCAGCGGCGGAATGCGGCTAATGCTGACGTCACGCCGGGCGAAGCGGCGTTGCAGGTAGTCCTGCAGTACGTAGTGCAGGGTGTCGCGGGAGTCGAAGCGGGTGTCGACCCGGCCGTCCCGGTAGCGCAGGCGGTCGGTGAAGACTTCGATGGTGCCGGACAGGGTGGTCTGCATCTCTGTCGGCAGCACCAGGTGAAAGCTGCCGCTCATGCGGTTGGGCGGCTGCGGAACGAGGTCCAGGTGCAGGCTATAGCCACGCTGCAGGCGTACGGCTTCGGGCAGGTCCTGGCCCGGCGCCAGCCAGCTCACTTCGATCTCGGGCAGACGGCCCTTGTCGTCGGGCAGCACGTCGAGGCGCAGCGGGCCGCTCACTGGAGTCGGCAGGCGTACCTGGACCTCGCGGTGGGCATAGAAGTCCTGGCCTTCGCGCAGGCTGAGGACGCCGTCGATGAAATCCGCCTGCTCCGGCTCGAACGGCTTGCCGTTGAGTTCGCCGCGCAGCTCGATCGCCAGCTCCGGCTTTACCGCCGGTTCGGGTTTGAGCCACTGCAGGTTGAGGATGGCTTCCAGGCGTGAGCTGTCCTGCGCTGCCAGCAGGGTCAGGCCGACTACCAGCGGAATGCAGCCGAGCGCGCTCAGGCCCACGGCGCTGCGGGCATGACGCCACTGGCTGAAGACGAACAGCAGGGCCAGTGGCGGCAACAGGCTGGCCACGCCCCACAGCAGGCTGCGCGAGAAGGCCCGGCTGATCAGCCAGAGGTAGCCGGCAAGGATCAGCAGCAGGCCGAGCAGGATCAGCAGCGTGTCCATTCAGGCGCCGTCGACCTTGAAGTGCGCGCGGGCGGTGGCGATGGGTTCGGTGCGGGTGGTCTGCCACGCGGTGATTGCGACGTTGGCCACGCGCCGGCCCTGGCGCCAGACCTGGCATTGGGCGTAGGTGTCACGGAAGTGCCCGGCGCGCAGGTAGTCGATGGAGAAGTCGATGATCTTGGGCATGTGCGGAATGCCCATGAACATCAGCAGGTGCAGCAACGCCGAGTGTTCCATGAAGCCGGCGATGACGCCGCCGTGCAGCGCCGGCAGCGTCGGGTTGCCGATGGTGTCGGGGTTGGCCGGCAGGTGGAAGATCGCGTCGTCACCCAGGCGCAGGCAGCGGATGCCCAGCAGCCGGGCGTAGGGGATCATTTCCAGCAGCGGGTCGTAGTCGTTGCTGGCGTGGGCCGCACGAACCATTTCCTCGATGTTCACCGTGCTCATGCCTGGCCTCCGTCGACGTCACGCTTCACCGCACCGGCGGACACTGCCTTGCCCATGCGCATGAAGGTGCCGACCACGTGGGCGATGGGCTCGGCCGGGTCATCCTGGTAGGCATAGCCGCGGGTGAAGATGATGTTCGGGGTGACCCGGTAGCACTCGGCGAAGCCGTAGACGTCCTTGTGCGGGTCGGCCGGGTGCATGTAGTCGATGCGCAGGTCCAGGGTCGGGCAGATCTCGAACTGCGGCAGCACGCAGACAGTGGAGATGCCGCAGGTGGTGTCCATCAGCGTGGTGATGGCGCCGCCGTGGATCACCCCGGTTTCCGGGTTGCCGACGATGGCCTCACTGTAGGGCAGGCACAGGGTCAGGCCGGTGGCATCCGCCGCGTGGGCGCGGATGCCCAGCAACTGGCAGTGGCGCAGCGCCGAGAGGAAGCGCTGGGCGCGTTCCAGGAGTGGGTTGTCGGACATGGCGGGGGGCGACCGATTGACTGCACGGGGCGGCATCATACCCCGGCCCGGTTCAATCCTGCAGTGATGGAATAAAGGGGGGCGGCATTATTCGTTGAACTAATTCACACAACGCCGGTTCAAAGGGTCATCACGAGGAAAGCCGCACATGGAGGCTCCAATGAAAAAAACCCTTCCCTTCGCTCTGCTGATCGTCGCCGGTCTCGGCCTGGCCGCCTGCGACAAGAAAGAAGAGCCGAAAGCGCCGCCCGCGCCCGCCGCGACCGAGCAGCCAGCCACCCCGGCTCCGACGACTCCGCCGGCACCCGACGCGGCCCCGGCTGCTCCGGCCGCCCCGGCCACCGCGCCGCAGGAGCCTGCCGGCGGCGAGCAGAAGCAGTAATCCGCTTCGGCCGCACAAGACAAAGCCCGCATTCGCGGGCTTTGTCGTTTCTGGCTTCAGCCGCTGGGGGGAATGTCGTTGTCCCGCGGCGCGTCGCCCTGTGACGTCGGCGTGTAGACCATCACATGCAGCACGCTGGAATGGAACTCGCGCTGGTACAGCACGCCCACCACGCCCGCCGTCACCAGGATGAAGATCCACGGGTTGATGAACCAGGCCAGCAGGGCCATGCCGAAATAGTAGGAGCGCAGGCCCTGGTTGAACTGGTGCGCGGCCAGTGAAACCACCCGCGCCGCGCGTTCGGCGAAGGACTTGCGCTCCAGTTCACCGACATTGCGCTCGCCCACCATCGGTGCCGAGCCGATCAGCACTGCCGCGAAGTTGTACTGGCGCATGCACCAGCTGAAGGTGAAGAAGGCGTAGACGAAGACCACCGCCAGGCACAGCAGCTTGAACTCCGACAGGCCCTTGGTGGGCGCCGTGACGAAGGGCAGGTCGGCCAGTACCGAGACCGTGCGCTCGGCCGAACCCAGCAGGGTGAGGATGCCGGCGAGGATGATCAGGGTGCTGGAAGCAAAGAACGAGGCGTTGCGTTCCAGGTTGCCGATCACACTGGCATCGGCCACGCGGTTGTCGCGCAGCAGCACGCGGCGCATCCAGTCCTGGCGGTAGAGGTGCAGCACACTGGCCAGGCACGCGGTGTCGCGGGCCTTGGTCTTGGCGTAGCGGGTGTAGCCGATCCAGCAGAACACGAACCAGAGGATGGCGAACAGGTTCCAGAGGTACTGGATGTCGAACAGGTCGACGACGTCGGTCATGGGTTTCCTTGCGCGATGAACGTGATGCGGCGGACGGTTATTGGGACAACGCGGCAGATAGACGCCAGATGTCTGCGCGAAGACACCCTTGCCGCGCTTTCCCCCAGGCCTCAGTTCGCCCTGCTGGTTGCCGGGCTGGCCGTGTCGTCGGCGCGGTAGCCGCGGGCACCGAACCAGATGATGTACAGGTAGCACACCAGCGGAATGGCGAAGGAGGGCAGCAGGCCGATGCGGTCGGCGAAGAAGGCCTGCACCAGCGGCATCACCGCGCCGCCGACGATGGCCATGCAGAGCAGGCCGGAGCCCTTGCTGGTGAGGTTGCCCAGGCCTTCCAGGGCCAGGGAGAAGATGGTCGGGAACATGATCGAGTTGAACAGGCCGATCAGGATCAGCGCCCACATGGCGACGTGCCCGCCGACGGTCAGGGCGATGCAGATCAGGATGGCGATGGCCACGGCGTTGAACGCCAGCAGGCGGTTCGGCGCGATGGAGCGCATCAGCGCGCTGCCGACGAAGCGCCCGACCATGGCGCCGCCCCAGTAGAACGACAGGTACTTGCCGGCCTTGTCGGCGGGCAGCCCGGCGATGTCCGGCTGGCCCATCAGGCTGACCAGGTAGCTGCCGATGGACACTTCGGCGCCGACGTAGCAGAAGATCGCGATCACCCCGAACACCAGGTGGCGGTGGGCGAAGATCGACTGGCGCCCGGCAGCGCCGTCGGTGGGTTCGCCGTGGTGGATTTTCGGCAGGCGGAACAGCGCGATCAGCACGGCGATGGCGAACAGCAGGCCGGCCAGCACCAGGTAGGGCGTCTTCACCGAGTCGGCTTCGCTGGCGGCGGAGCTGCCGATCTGCGACGCGGCGCCGGCGCCGATGGCGAGGATGGTCACCGAACCCACCAGCGGGCCGACCGTGGTGCCAAGGGCGTTGAAGGCCTGGGTCAGGTTCAGCCGGCTGGCGGCGGTGGAGGCCGGGCCGAGCACGTTGACGTAGGGGTTGGCCGCGACCTGCAGCAGGGTGATACCCGAGGCGAGGATGAACAGCGCGGTGAGGAAGAACGGATAGGACTGCGCGCTTGCCGCCGGGTAGAACATCAGGCAGCCGATGCCGGCGGTGGCCAGGCCGACGATGATCCCGCTCTTGTAGCCGACCTTTTCCACCAGCCGTCCCGAGGGGAAGGACATGATGAAGTAGGCGCCGAAGAAGCAGAACTGCACCAGCGATGCCTGCACATAGGACAGGGTGAAGACCGCCTTCAGGTGCGGCACGAGGATGTCGTTGAGCGAGGTGATCAGGCCCCACATGAAGAACAGCAGGGTCAGCACGGTCAGGGCGCTGGTATGGCGGTTGGCGTTGGACTGGTCCATCACGGACTCCTTGGGCCAGAAGCAGGGCCTTGCCGGGGCAAGGGGTTTGGGCGCGGCAGGCTGCTGGATTCGGTGCCGCGCTTCCTCATCCATTCACCTGATACGACAGGAATCGGGTGATGTCCGATCGGTTCTCTTTCGCAGGCTTCAGCGCGGCAGTTCGATCCGCTCGCTTTCTCCCGGTACCGTTGGCCAGTCGCGCGCTGCCCAGCGTGTGCGGGCACTGTCGATCAGCGCCGGATCGCTGGCGACGAAGTTCCAGTTCATCCGCCGCGGTCCGTCCAGCGGCGCACCGCCGATGATCACCGCGTGGCAGTCGCCGCAGGCGGAGAGGGTGAACGCTTCGCCTTCGGGCAGTACCACCAGTTCGTGCAGCGGCAACGGGTCGTCGTCCAGCTGCGCCTCGCCTTCGATCAGGTACAGCGCCCGTTCCGGGTGTTCGGTCGGGATCGCCAGGGTGGCCCCGGCGCCCAGTTGCAGGTCGGCGTAGAGGGTCGGGGAGAGCACCGGCACCGGCGACTCCAGGCAGAAGCCGGAGCCGGCGATCATGCGGATGCGCACCCCCAGGCTTTCACTTTCCGGCAGGCTGGCACTGGCGTGATGGCTATAGCTCGGTTCGCGACCTTCCTGGTCCATTGGCAGCGCCAGCCAGACCTGCAGGCCGTGCAGGCGCGAGCCGCTGTGCAACAGCTCGGCCGGCGTGCGCTCGACGTGGGCGACGCCGCGCCCGGCAGTCATCCAGCTGACATCGCCGGGCAGCACCAGCTGGTCCGAGCCCAGGCTGTCCTTGTGCTGCACCTGGCCTTCGAACAGGTAGGTGAGGGTGGACAGGCCGATGTGCGGGTGCTGGCGGATGTCCATGCCGTGCTCGGGGGCGAAGCTGCTTTCGAGCATGTGGTCGAAGAACACGAAGGGGCCGATGCTGCGGCGCTGGGCCGAGGGCAGCGGGCGCAGGATGGGGATGCCTTCGACGTCTTCGGCGCGCGGGCGGATGTTCAGGGTCTCGCTCATGACGGTTTCCAGTGGTCCGATCCACGCATGATAGACGCTCGGCATCGCCGCGACCCGGCTGGCGTCAAGCTGTCATCAGGCTGTCACGGCGATGTCATAGCCTCGCGCGGACCCCAACAAGGAGCGCGACATGTCCATTTCCCGCCTGCCAGCAGTCCTGGCTCTCTCCCTGGCTTCCGCCTTCGCCGCCTCGGCCTTTGCCGAAGTGCGCGTCACCGGCCCGGTGGAGTACGGCGTATTCGTCAGCAACTACAAGGATTACCAGCCCGGCGAGCGCGTGCTGAGCAGCAGCAAGGAGCAGCTCGAGTCGACGACCCGCGTTCCGGCCAAGCTCGGTACCAAGTTCGGCATGCGCTACCAGCTCAGCGGCAAGCAGGAAGGCGATACCCCGCTGACCCTGCTGTACTTCACCCCCGGCGTGGTCACCCCGGACGGCCAGCGCCACGACAAGTTCGAAGTCGTGCAGAAGCTGGTGGTCGGCGCGCCGAACGACGTGATGGCCTACCAGTTCACCGAGAACCACGAGGTGGTCCAGGGCCAGTGGCGCTTCATGGTGTTCCAGGGCGACCGCCTGCTGGCGGAGAAGACCTTTACCGTCGAGTAAGCACCGTGGTGTGACGTATCTGTGCGAAAAGAGCCCGGCCAAGTGCCGGGCTTTTCTTTGCCTGTTGAATGACATGGACTACATCTGTGATTGGCAGCAGGGAAACAGTTTGTTACTTTGCCTGCACGATAGTCCCAACTCCCGGCGTGCAAGCAGAAGAGGAGTGGGGGCCAAAGCGCCCGCAAGCGCTCTGGCAGGAGTGTTACTGCACGATGGCCCGGCTTGGTACGAGGTCGTCGGCAGCCGAGAAACGAATAAGAACAGCGCCGGCCGCAATGACCGGGGCGATAAATCTTGGCCATGGAGGTAATGCTGTTTATGAACAGTCAGATGGGTGTGCGCTCGTCCATTTTCTGGGCGCCGCGGCGGGCGGGGGCGGTGATGGGGCTTCTGCCGCTGCTGGTAGCAGGCTCGGCACAGGCGCTGGAATTCAAGCTCGCCGACAACGAGATCACCGGTTCCCTGGACAGCACACTGTCCTACGGTGCGATGTGGCGGGTGCAGGGCCGCGACAAGAACAACATCAGCGATATCAACGCCGATGACGGCAACCGCAACTTCGATACCGGCCTGGTTTCCCAGGTGTTCAAGCTCACCTCCGATCTCTCGGCCAAGTACCAGAACTACGGTCTGTTCATGCGCGGTACCGCGTACTACGACACGCAGATCATGGACAAGCGCAACGACTACTACGACACCACCAATGGCGTCGAGCGTCCCAGCCAGTCGTTCCCCGACGATGACCACTTCACCGRCGACACCCGCCACATTGCCGGGCGCAAGGCCGAGTTGCTGGATGCCTACCTGTCGGGCAGCTGGGACGTCGCCGAGCACCCGCTGACCGGCCGTGTCGGCCGCCAGGTGCTGAACTGGGGCGAAGGCGTGTTCTACCGCGGCGGCATCAACACCATCAACCCGGTGGACGCCGCGCGCTTCCACCTGCCGGGCTCGGAACTCAAGGAAGTGCTGGTACCGACCGAGGCACTGAGCCTCAACTTCGGCCTGACCGACGACCTCTCCGTGGAAGGCTTCTACCAGTGGAAGTGGAAGGAAACCCGCCTCGACTCGGTGGGCACCTACTTCTCCGACACCGACCTGTTCAGCGACGGTGGCAACACGGCCTATACCACCGAAGACAACCCGCTGATCAAGGAGCTGCTCGCCGGCTACCCGACCGTGGCTTCCCTTGGCCTGCTGGGCAACGGGCCGCATGGGCCCAACGCCTACCTCAACCCCAACACCGGCACCTTCAAGGTGGCCAACGTCGGCAAGGACATCGAAGCCAGCGACAGCGGCCAGTTCGGCGTGGCCTTCCGCTACATCGCCGAGGAGCTGAACTCCACCGAATTCGGCTTCTACTTCGTCAACTACCACGCCAAGGAACCGCAGATCGCCGTCGACCTGCGCGACTACCAGGGCGTCGACGTCGACCAGTTGAACGCGCTACTCGGCCCGCTCGGCCTGGGCGAGGCGGTGCCGGGGCTGGCCACGCTGGACATGGCAAGCAACGCCGAAGCGCGCCGCGACTATGTCGAAGACATCCGCATGTACGGCTTCAGCTTCAACACCACCCTGGGCGATGCCTCGGTTTCCGGCGAAATCGCCTACCGGCCGAACATGCCGATCAGCATCTCCGCCACCGACGACCTGCTGGGCGACCTGCTGACCCAGGGCGTGCTCGGCCAGACCAACCTCTACGACGGCAACGTCGCCGCCGGCCAGGCCTGCGCACCGGTGGCCGGCAAGCAGCTGTGCCGTGGCGAGCTGTTCGAGAACTACGAGCGTGCCGAGACCTACAACATCTCGCTGTCGACCATCTACAACTTCGGTCCGCACCTGACCTTCGACTCCATGACCGGCGTGGCCGAGCTGGCTTCCGAGCACATCCGCGGCAGCAGCCTGGAGTACACCGCCTGGGACGGCAGCAAGCGCAAGTTCGTCGGCGCCCAGGACAAGGCCTACGTCGGCGGCAACGGCGACGACGTGCAGATCAGCCGCGACAGCTACGGCTACACCCTGCTGCTCACCGGCAGCTGGAACGACGTCTACGCTGGGGTGAAGCTCTCGCCCTACGCCGTGTACCAGGAAGACTTCAGCGGCAACTCCGACCGTACCGGCAACTTCATCGAGGGACGCAAGGCCTACACCCTCGGTATCGACGCCAGCTACCTGAATACCTTCGAGGTCGGCACCCAGTACACCAACTACTACGGCGCCGGCACCAGCAACTCCGCGCGCGACCGCGACAACGTCTCGATCACCGCGAAATACTCGTTCTGATCCGGAGAGAGCCATGTACAAGAAGAGTTCCCTGATCGTCCTTGCCGCGTTGTCTGCGCTGGCCATCACCGATGCGCGTGCAGCAGTATCCGCCGACCAGGCCGCCCAACTGAAAAGCAGCCTGACGCCCATGGGCGCGGAGAAGGCCGGCAACGCCGCCGGCAGCATTCCCGCCTGGAGCGGCGGCCTGACCTCGGCGCCGGTCGGCTACAAGGGGCCGGGCTCGCACCACGTCGACCCGTTCGCCGGCGAGAAGCCCAAGTTCGTCATCACCAAGGCCAACCTGGAGCAGTACAAGGGCAACCTGACGCCGGGACAGATCGCGCTGTTCAACGCCTACCCGGACACCTACCAGATGCCGGTGTACGAGACGCACCGCACCGGCTCGGCGCCGCAGTGGATCTACGACAACATCTACAAGAACGCCACCAGCGCCAAGCTCGTCGAAGGCGGCAACGGCTTCTCCGACGCCTACGGCGGCGTGCCGTTCCCGATCCCGCAGAGCGGCGTGGAAGCGGTGTGGAACCACATCGCCCGCTATCGCGGCACCTACATCGTGCGGCGCTCGTCCCAGGCCGGCGTGCAGCGCAACGGCGCTTATGCGCTGGTGACTTCCCAGGACGAGGCACTGTTCCGCTTCTACGACCCCAAGGGCAGCTTCGAGAAGCTCGGCAACACCATGTTCTACTACATGACCTTCACCACCGCCCCGGCCCGCCTGGCCGGTAACGGCGCGCTGGTGCAGGAGACCCTCGACCAGGTCAAGGAGCCGCGCCAGGCCTGGGGCTACAACCCCGGCCAGCGCCGCGTGCGCCGTGCCCCGACGCTGGCCTATGACACCCCGATCGAAGACTCCGATGGCCTGCGCACCGCCGACGACACCGACATGTACAACGGCGCGCCGGACCGCTACGACTGGACCCTGGTGGGCAAGAAGGAAATCTACATCCCCTACAACAACTACCAGATCACCAGCCCGGAGGTTAAGTACAAGGACCTGCTCACCCCTGGTCACGTCAATCCCAAGTACACCCGCTACGAGCTGCACCGCGTCTGGGTGGTGGATGGCAAGCTGAAGGCCGGCGCACGGCACATCTACTCGCGCCGCACCCTGTACCTCGACGAGGACAGCTGGGGCGCCGCCGTGGTGGACCAGTACGACGGCCGCGGCGAGCTGTGGCGCGTATCGCTGGCCTACCTGAAGAGCTTCTACGAGCAACCGATGGTGTGGACTGCGCTGGACACCTTCCACGACCTCCAGGCCCACCGCTACAGCATCCAGTGGCTGGACAACGAGGAGCCCGGCACCGCCGACTTCAGCCAGCCGGCGCCGGACGACTCCAACTTCAGCCCCTCGGCGCTGCGCCGCAAGGCTTCGCGCTAAGCCCGCAATTCCGAGCCGGTAAACGACAAAGGCCCCGCAAGGGGCCTTTTGTTTTTGTGCTCAGGTCAGTTGCCTGGTACGAGCCTGCTCGCTCCTGCAGGTGTGCCACTGATCAGTCGCCGCGGTACTCGCAACCGCTGGTGCAGGTCTCGTGCACGCGCACCTTGGACAGCTCCGGCAGCAGCGGCTTGAGCTGTTGCCAGATCCAGCGACAGAGGTTTTCGCTGGTGGGGTTTTCCAGGCCGGGGATGTCGTTCAGGTAGTTGTGGTCGAGCTGGTCGTAGATCGGCTTGAAGATCTGCTTGATCTCGGCGAAGTCGCGAATCCAGCCGGTATGCGGATCGACTTCACCCTCGATGTAGATGGCGGCCCGGAAGGAGTGGCCATGCAGGCGGCCGCACTGGTGCCCGGCGGGAACGTGGGGCAGGCGGTGGGCGGATTCGAAGGTGAACTCTTTGAACAATTCCACGAGGTACGCTCTGTGACGATTGCCGGCCCAGGAACGGGCCGGCCGGAAAATGGGCGCATAGTCTATCACCATCGCACCCGCCGGGCCGGCCGACCCGGCCAGCGGCTCACTTGATCGCCAGGCGCTTCGCGAGGCGGTTGAGGTTGGCGCGGTCGAGGCCCATCTCACGGGCCACGGCTGCCCAGTTGCCTTCGTGGCGCTCCAGGCTCTGGCTGATCATGCGGCGCTGGAGGGCGTCCACTGCGGGGCGAAGTTCACCGACCAATTCCCCGTCGGCGGCATGGTCGCTTTCGCTCGTATCGGCATCGGGCACGCCCTTGTGCAGGGCGTTCAGGGTGAGGTCGTCGACGCCGAGGCTGAGGATGCGCGAGCGCTGCGAATGATTGGCCAGGGCCTTGAGCGAGGCGCGGCCGATCAGGTGTTCCAGCTCGCGCACGTTACCCGGCCAGGAGTAGCCGAGCAGCGCGGCCTGGGCTTCGCGGGTCAATCTCAGGCTGCGCAGGCCCAGGCGCGGGCGGTTCTGTTCGAGGAAGTAGCCAGCCAGCAGCAATACGTCGTTGCCGCGTTCGCGCAGGGGCGGGACGCGCAGCGGATAGACGCTCAGGCGGTGGTAGAGATCGGCGCGGAAGCGGCCGGCGCGGACTTCCTCGGCGAGGTCGCGGTTGGTGGCGGCGATCAGGCGCACGTCCACATGGTGTTCGCGGTCCGAGCCCAGGCGCTGCAACTGGCCGCTCTRCAGCACGCGCAGCAGCTTCGCCTGGATCGCCAGGGGCAGTTCGCCCACCTCGTCGAGGAACAGGGTGCCGCCATCGGCCAGTTCGAACTTGCCGCGCCGCTCGCCCACCGCGCCGGAGAAGGCGCCACGGACGTGGCCGAAGAGTTCGCTTTCCACCAGGGTTTCCGGCAGCGCTGCGCAGTTGAGGCTGATCAGCGGCTGGGTGCGGCGCAGCGAATTGGCGTGGATGGACTGCGCGACCAGCTCCTTGCCGACGCCGGTTTCGCCGGTTATCAGCACGCTCAGGTCGCTGCCGGCCACCACCTGGATTTCGCCCATCAGCGCCTGGTGCGCCTTGCTCTGGCCGATCAGTTCCTTCGGCTGGTCGCCGGAAGCGCGCTGGTAGGCGTCGGCACGCTGTTGCTCGTGCTCGGCGCGCAGGGTCAGGTCGAGCATGCGCTGGCTGGCCTTGACCGTGGCGGCGGCGAGGCTGGCGAAGGCCTCGAGGTTGTCCAGATCGCCGGTGGAGAAGCGCGCCGGGTCCAGCGCATCGAGGGTCAGCAGGCCCCAGGGCTGTTCGTCGACCAGCAGCGGGCAGCCCAGGCAGTCGTGGACTTCCAGGTGGCCGTGCAAACCCTCCACCAGCCCGTCGTAAGGGTCCGGCAGGCCGCAGTCGGCGGCGAAATGGGTGGGGCCAGGATGCTCGATGAGGGCACGCAGGCGCGGATGCTCGCTGATCTTGAAGCGCCGGCCGAGGGTGTCCTGGCTCAGGCCATCGACGGCCAGCGGTACCAACTGATCGCCCTCAAGGCGCAGCAGGGCGGTCGCGTCGCAGGGCAGCAGGCCGCGGAGGGCCTCGAGCAGACGTCGGTAGCGTTCGCTTTCCGGCAGCTCGCGGGACAGGTCGGCGACCAGTGGGAGGAGGGTCGCCAGGAGCGGGTTGCGAGTCATATTGACCTCGTTGCAGTCGTTTTGACCTGGGGTGAGTGGGGTCATTATGACTCAATATCTAGCGGAAGTCCCGAAAACAGCGGGCTGCGGGTTTGGCACGTTTCCTGAAATACCTGATTCAGAAAGCACAGGCGGCCCCACTCACCGCCTGGCCAACCCGAGGAGATCCACATGCTGTCCAACGAACACCGTACCCTGGTCAAGGCCACCGTCCCGCTGCTGGAGACCGGCGGAGAGACCCTGACCCAGCACTTCTACAAGATGATGCTCAGCGAGTACCCGGAAGTTCGTCCGCTGTTCAACCAGGCGCACCAGGCTTCCGGCGACCAGCCGCGCGCGCTGGCCAATGGCGTGCTGATGTACGCCCGCCACATCGACGAGCTGGAGCAACTCGGCCCGCTGGTGGCGAAGATCGTAAACAAGCACGTAGCCCTGCAGATCCAGCCGGAGCATTACCCCATTGTCGGCAGCTGCCTGCTGCGGGCGATCCGTGAAGTCCTCGGTGAAGAGATCGCCACCCAGGCCGTGATCGACGCCTGGGCCGCCGCCTATGGTCAACTGGCCGACATCCTGATCGGCGCCGAGGAATCGGTGTACCAGCAGAATGCCGAGCAACATGGCGGCTGGCGCGGAGCGCGGCGCTTCCGCATCGTGCGCAAGGAAGTCGAGAGCGAGGAGATCACCTCCTTCTACTTCCAGCCGCTGGATGGCGAGTCGCTGCTGGACTTCCAGCCCGGCCAGTACATCGGCCTGTCCCTGGACCTCGCCGGTGAGGAAGTGCGCCGCACCTACTCGCTGTCCGACGCGCCCAATGGCCGCGAGTACCGCATCAGCGTGAAGCGCGAGCCCGAGGGCAAGGTGTCCAACTACCTGCACGACCGCCTCCACGTGGGTGACGAGCTGGACCTGTTCCCGCCGGCCGGCGATTTCGTCCTGCAGGGCGGCGAGAAGCCGCTGGCGCTGATCACTGCCGGTGTCGGCATCACCCCGGCACTGGCCATGCTCAAGCCGGCGCTGGAGTCCGGTCGCGAAGTGCACTTCATCCACTGCGCCCGCCATGGTGGCGTGCACGCGTTCCGCGAGTGGGTCGAAGCGCAATCCGCAGCGCATCCGCAGCTCAAGCACTACTTCTGCTACAGCGAGCCGCGCGCGCAGGACGCGTCCCACGTAGAGGGCTTCCTCAGCCGCGAGCTGCTGGCCGACTGGCTGCCGCAGGATCGCGACCTGGATGCCTACTTCCTCGGTCCCAAGCCGTTCATGGCCCAGGTGAAGCGTCACCTGCGCGACATCGGCGTGCCCGAGCAACAGTCCCACTACGAGTTCTTCGGCCCGGCCAGCGCGCTGGAGGCCTGAACCTGAGCGCCGGCCCGAGGGCGGGCCGGCGCAACCCGAGGAGGTGTGTGATGGAAAGTCTTTTCGCCTGCCCGCAACGCAATCTGTCGATGTCCTGGTCATTGCTGACCGGCGGGCTCGTGTTGCTCTGTGTGGGAATAGTCGGAGCCTATTTCGTCGATGGCCAGCTGAACCTGCAAAGCATTGTCGCAGCGCATGCCTTCACCATCCTCGGCCCGACATTATTGAAGCTGGGCTACGTGCTGCGGCTGGTGGCCCAACATCAGATGCGCAAGGAAGGCTGGGAGGCTTGCTGTGTTACTGGTTGATCGAAAGGCTCTGCTGACCATTCCGCCGCTGTGGCGCCTGGGCTTCCGCCCGTTCTTCCTCGGCGGCGCGGTGTTCGCGCTGATTGCCATCGCCGCCTGGGCGGCGGTGCTGCTCGGCCTGCTGCCGGCCTGGCAACCGCTGGGCGGCTGGCTGGCCTGGCACCGTCATGAAATGCTCTTTGGTTTCGCCGCGGCGATCATCGCCGGCTTCCTGCTGACTGCGGTGCAGACCTGGACTGGTCGCCCTGGTGTAAGCGGCACGCCGCTGATGGTGCTGGCGCTGGTCTGGCTGGCGGCGCGACTGGGTTGGCTGGTCGGTGCGCCGCTGTGGCTGGTCACTCCGCTGGAGCTGGCGTTCATGCCGGCGCTGGCGTTCTTCATCGGCCGCAGCCTGTGGCAGGTCCGGCAGAAACGAAACTACCCGATCATTGCCGTGCTCAGCCTGCTGACGCTCGCCGATGCGCTGGTGATGGCCGGCGTCTGGACCGGCAACGATGCATGGCAACGTGGCGGCGCCCTGGGCGCGCTGTGGCTGGTGGCGGCGCTGATGGGGCTGATCGGCGGCCGGGTGATTCCCTTCTTTACCCAGCGTGGGCTCGGCCGCACCGCCCAGGTGCCGGCGTGGAACTGGCTGGATAACTCGCTGCTGGGCGGCACCATGCTGGTGGCGGTGCTGAGCGCCGTCGGCATAGGCCTGACGCCGCACCCGCTGGTGGGCCTGCTGTTTGCCGCGCTGGCGGTGGGGCACCTGATCCGCCTGTGGCGCTGGTACGACAAGGACTACTGGGGTGTGCCGCTGCTGTGGTCGCTGCACCTGGCCTATCTGTGGATGCTGCTGGCGCCGGCGGGCATGGCGCTGTGGCACTTCGCGCCGACCTTCAACGTTAGTCTGGCGATCCACGCGCTCACGGTGGGCGGTGTCGGTGGGCTGATCCTGGCGATGGTCGCGCGGGTCAGCCTCGGCCACACCGGTCGGCCGCTGCAGCCGCCGAAGTCGATGTCCTGGGCTTTCGCGCTGCTCAACCTGGGTGTCGTCGCACGGGTGCTGCTGGTGATCTGGTGGCCGCTGGAGGGCCTGAGCATCGCGGCGGCGTGCTGGGTAGCGGCGTTCCTGCTGTTCGCCTGGCACTACGGCCCGATGTTCTGGAAGCCGCGGCTGGATGGGCAGCCGGGGTAGGGCAGTTCGCGAGCAGGCTCCGACACGAACCAACTAGCGTAGGAGCGGACTTTGTCCGCGATGATTTCCCACCCGCTGAGTGGCCTGGGGACAATCGCGGACGGAGTCCGCTCCTACGAACGTTGTGAATTGCCTTACGGTGCTTGGCGCAGCCGCTTCAGCTCATCACCCAACCAGGCACTGGCGTCCTGCTTGCCCGCCGGGCATTTCACCTGATAGCGCTGGCCGCTCATGCTGCTCTTGGTCGCGGCGCGCTCGATGAAGTCTTCCGCGCTGCTGACCATGTCCTTCTTCTCCAGGTAGTCGAGCTTCTTCTGCAGGTGCGCCCGCGCTTCCGGGGCCGGGTACTGGCTGCCATTGCGGATGAACTGGCAGCCGCTGTGCTCGACGAAGTCCAGCAACTGGGTGATTTCCTGCTGCGATTTGGCATCGATGGCGGCCTGGGCGCTGGCGCCGAACAGGACGAGGGGGATCAGCAGCGAGCGCAGTTTGCGGGGGCGGTGCATAGCTATTCCTTGCTGGAGGCGTGAAGCCGCTGATTATGTCAGCGGCTGCAGGCGTTCGCCGATCCGGCCGCTGTCGACCAGTTCAAGGAACTCGTCGCCCATCCGCCGGCTCTCGTCCATTGCCCTGCGCCAGTAGCGCTCGCGGCCGGCGTCGTCGCCGAGGTAGCGGTGGAAGTCCTTGCGGTCCGGCAGCTTGTTATGCGGCAGGCTTGCCAGGTAGTCCTTCGACGGCGCGAGCAGCAGCACGTCCTGCAGGCGGCCGGCATCGCCGCGACGCCAGGGCAGGCCTTTGTCGAACCAGCCGGGGATGACCTTGTCGGTGAAGTGCGGGTAGAGCACCACGCCTTCGGGCAGGTAGGGCAGGTCCAGGTGGTAGTCGAGCAGGCCGCCGTCGCGGTAGGTACCGGGGCCGGCGCCGGGAATGTCACGCACGCCTTCCATGACCATGGGGATGGAGCCGGAGGCGAGCAGGGCGTGGCGCAGGTTGATCAGGTCCAGGTGCAGGTAGCGCGAAGGGAAATCCGACAGTGACTCCAGCGGTGGCGCGCGGCGGGCATCGTGGATGATCAGCCGTTCGAAGTGGCGGTGCAGGTGGCGGCGGCCGACCAGGTTGTCGCGGATCACCGCACCCAGGCCCAGGCCGAGGTTGGCCTTGCCGTCCTGCGCCAGGCGGCCGTGACTCTTCACCACCACCACGTTGAGGCGGTACCAGGGGTTGTCCAGCACGCTGGCGTCGTGGCCGTCGAGCAGGTCGTCGAGCATCTTCGCGCAGCTTCTCGACACGTCGCTGATGCTCGCCTTGCGGGCGAATCGCTGCTGGGTATAGAGCTCGCCCAGGCGGCGGATGCCGGCGGCCGGGTCGGGCAGGCAGGCACTGGCGAAGCGCCAGGAGCCGATGGAGGCACCGATCAGTGAGCGCTCGCGGGACGCGCGCGGCAGCCACTCACCGAACAGCGCGAGGTCCAGGCCCTGGATACCCAGCGCCTTCGGCCCACCGGCAGCGCCGGGGATGATTCCTACATCGGCGGGGGACAGGCCCTGCTCGCGGATGCGCTTCAGCGCGCGGGCGCCGGCCTTGAGGGTGAGGGCGGGAGTCTTGATGTGGATGGCGGTCATGCGGGCCTCGCTGTGGCAGGCCGCGATTATAGAGCCTGTACGGGAGAAGCAAGGATACTTCACGGGGTGAATGTGTCTTGCCGATTCAGCTTGAGTTAAGTCCTTCGCTTTAGTCTGTCAGCAGTGAAATTCCTACGGAGGTACGCACATGAAATGGCTGCTGACCCTGACCGCGCTGTCCGCATTGCTGCTGGGCGCCGGCGTCGCCACGGCCCACGACATTGGCCCGGACGAGGCGCTGCGCCTGCGCGATGCTGGCACCATCCGCAATTTCGAGGAGCTCAACCGCACCGCGCTGGCCAAGCACGCTGGCGGTTCGGTGTACGATAGCGAGCTTGAGCTGGAGCACGGCCGTTACCTGTACAAGGTCGACCTCAAGGACGCCCAGGGCGTCAAATGGGATGTCGAGCTGGATGCCGTCACCGGCGAAGTCCTCACCGATCACCAGGACGACTGATGAAGACCGATCTGCCGCGCGCGGTGCTGCTGGGCCTGGGGCTGTTCGCCACGGCCGGCGCCGTGCAGGCCCACGACCTCAGCCAGGACGAAGCCCTGCGTCTGAGCAAGGAAGGGGTCATTCGTCCCTTCGAGGAGATACTGCCGGCGGCGCTGAGCCGTTACCCCGGCTCGCGCCTGCTCGAAGCGGAGCTGGAGCGCGAGCACGGCACCTACATCTACGAGATCGAGTTGCTCACCGCCGACGGCGTGGTGCGTGAACTGGAACTGGATGCCCGCGACGGCCGCATCCTCAAGGATAAGGAAGACGACTGATGCGCCTGCTGCTGGTGGAAGACCACGTACCCCTGGCCGACGAACTGCTCGCCACCCTGACGCGCCAGGGTTATGCCGTGGACTGGCTGGCCGACGGCCGCGACGCCGCCGTGCAGGGTGCCAGCGAACCTTACGATCTGGTGATCCTCGACCTCGGCCTGCCGGGCCGGCCAGGGCTGGACGTGCTCAAGGAGTGGCGCGGCATGGGCCTCGCCACGCCGGTGCTGATCCTCACCGCGCGGGGTTCCTGGGCCGAGCGCATCGATGGCCTGAAGGCGGGTGCCGACGACTACCTGACCAAGCCGTTCCACCCTGAAGAGCTGCTGCTGCGCATCCAGGCGCTGCTGCGCCGCGCCCGCGGATTGGCCAACCAGAGCCAGCTGGAAGTGGCCGGACTGAGCCTGGATGAGTCGCGCCAGTGCGTGCAGCAGGGCAGCAAGGAGGTCGACCTGACTTCCGCCGAATTCCGCCTGTTGCGCTATTTCATGCTGCACCCCGGTCAGCTGCTGTCGAAGTCGCACCTGGCCGAGCACCTGTATGACGGTGAGACCGAGCGTGATTCCAACGTCATCGAGGTCCACATCAACCACCTGCGGCGCAAGCTCGGCCGCGAGATCATCGAGACCCGCCGGGGCCAGGGCTACCGCTTCACCGGTAATGGAGCCGCCAATTGATGTCGATCCAGCGCCGCCTTGGCCTTGGGCTGGGCGTGGTGCTGGTGGTGATCGGCCTGGCGCTGGTGCAGGCCGGCCTCTGGCTGTTCGATCAGGGCCTGCGCCGCTACCTGGTGAATGGCCTGCAGGATGAGGCGGAAAGTCTGCTGGTGGCGATCAATCGCGGGCCTGCCGGGCTGCAACTGGAAGGGCAACGGGTCGATGCGACCTATGAGCGGCTGTTCTCCGGGCGCTACTTCGTGATCCGTTTCGACGACCAGAACTGGCGCTCCCGCTCGTTGTGGGACAGCGAGATCAACCTGCCCTCGCACAGGGGGCTGGCGAAGAACCTGGAGAAGGGCCCGGAAGGCCAGCGCCTGCTGGTCTATCGCGGCGACTACAAGCGCTACGGGCGCAAGCTGAGCATCGTCGTGGCGCAGGACTACACGCCGGTCCTGAAGAGCTTCAACCGCCTGCGCAACATCAGCCTGGGCGCTGGCGCCGTGGCGCTGCTGCTGATCCTGCTGTTCCAGAGCTTCGCCGTGCGCCGCGCGCTGCGGCCGCTGGAGCGCGCCCGCCAGCAGATCGCCCAGTTGCAGGAAGGCCGCCGCACGCAGCTGGACAGTGAGGTCCCTCGCGAGCTGGAGCCGCTGGTGGAGCAGGTCAACCACCTGCTGCAACACACCGAGGAAACCCTGCTGCGTTCGCGCAATGCGCTGGGCAATCTTGGCCATGCACTGAAGACGCCGCTGGCGGTGCTGATCAGCCTCGCCGACCGCGAAGAACTGCGCGAACACCCAGAATTGCGCAAGGTGCTGCAGGAGCAACTGGAGCAGATCGAACAGCGCCTGGCCCGCGAATTGGGCCGCGCCCGACTGGTGGGCGAAGCGCTGCCCGGCGCGCACTTCGACTGCGACGCCGAGCTGCCGAGTTTGTGCGACATGCTCAAGCTGATCCATGGCGATCATCTGGCCATCGACTGGCAGGGCCCGGCCGGCACGCGCCTGCCCTTCGATCGCGAAGACCTGCTGGAAATGCTCGGCAACCTGCTGGACAACGCCTGCAAGTGGGCCGATGCCCAGGTGCGTCTGACGGTGGAGAAGGGCGCCGAAAGCTACCGGCTCAGCGTCGACGACGACGGCCCCGGAATTGCCGAGGATCAGCGCGACAGCGTGCTGGAGCGTGGCACGCGGCTGGATGAACAGGTCGCCGGGCATGGCCTGGGCCTGGGCATCGCACGGGATATCGCGGCGGCCTGTGGCGGCAGTCTGCGGCTGGAAGGCAGTGAGCTGGGCGGGTTGCGCGTGGTGGTGGAGTTGCCGCGGCGGGCGGGTTGATTCTGTTCCTGGGAATGCCGTGCCGTGCGGTTCGCGAGCAAGAACTAGGCGTCCCCCTCGGTCCTACGAAGAGCACGCGGGTGCTGCCCTGTAGGAGCGAGCTTGCTCGCGAACCCGCCCGAACTGCGACATTGCCGGTCAATCGCGGGCATGGCCCGCTCCTACCTCAATCGGCTAAACACGGTGCTCAATTGTAGGAGCAGATCTTATCCGCGAACCGGCCGCCAGGCCGGCCAACCCATGTCCCGGCTGCGCCGGGATTTCGCGGAGAAGCTCCGCTCCTACAAGAGCGTCATGCGGCAGAGTTAAGCGGTCAAACGCGGAACTGATCCATCAACCCCTGCTGATGATTGGCCAGCTTGTTCAGCGACTGGCTCACCTGCGCCGATTCCTGCGCCTGGCTGGACAGTGACTCGGTCACGTCGCGGATGCCGGCGACGTTGCGGTTGATCTCCTCGGCCACCGCGCTCTGTTCCTCGGCGGCGCTGGCGATCTGCAGGTTCATGTCGGTGATCACGCCCACCGCGTCGCCGATGCGCTTCAGCGCGGCAACCGCCTGCTCGACCTGGGAAACGCTGTCCTGCGCCTGGCGATGGCTGTTGCTCATGGCACCGACCACGTCGCGGGTGCCATTCTGCAAGCCTTCGATGACCTGGCGGATTTCCTCCACCGAGTCCTGGGTGCGCTTGGCGAGGTTGCGCACTTCGTCGGCGACCACCGCAAAACCACGCCCGGCTTCACCGGCACGGGCGGCTTCGATGGCGGCGTTGAGCGCCAGCAGGTTGGTCTGCTCGGCGATGCCGCGGATTACTTCCAGCACCGAGCCGATCTGCTCGCTGCTGGCGGCAAGGCCCTCCACCTGGCTCATGGCGCTGCTCATGTCGCTGGCCAGTTCGTCGATCAGGCGAGTGGTGCTGTCGATCACGCTCAAGCCATCGCGGGTCGCTCCATCGGCGCCGCGGGCGGCGTCGGCGGCCATGGCGGCGCTGTTGGCGACGTCGTGGGCGGTGGCGCTCATCTCTTGCGAGGCGGTGGCCACCTGGTCGACTTCGCGGAATTGCGGCTGCA
>NZ_JASMRU010000044.1 GCF_030462585.1 Pseudomonas sp. CAN1
AGGAAGCGCTGGTGGTTTTCCGCGCTGAGGGTGCGCAGGTCGGGTACCACGCCGCCGCTGATGGCGTTGATGCCGTGGCACTGCGAGCAGCTGCCGTTGAACAGCTCGCGGCCCTGGTCGATCTGCGCGGTGGTGCCGGTCAGCGCCGGCGGCTCGGGCTTGCGGTCGGCCCACTTGTAGTTGATGTCCGGCAGCTTGGCGGTGCCGCCGAGCTTGTAGGTCAGCACCTGGGCGTTGGGCTTGACCCCGGCGCGCAGCGACAGGGCGCCGGCAAAGGTGGAGAAAGCGCCGCCCCAGCCAGCCATGAAGGTCACGTACTGCTCGCCGTCCACCTCATAGGTGATCGGTGCGGCCATCACGCCGGTGTTGGCCGGGGATTCCCAGAGCTTCTTGCCGGTCTCGGCGGCGTAGGCCACCACACGGCCATCGGCGGTGCCTTCGAACACCAGGTTGCCGGCGGTGCTCAGGGTGCCGCCGTTGAAGATGGTGCTGTAGGGCACTTCCCAGCGCTTTTCCTGCTTCACCGGGTCCCAGGCGATCAGCTTGCCGGTCCAGGTATCGGCGATCTTGCGCAGGCCTTCGGGGTCCTCGGGCATCATCCCGGTGTTGACATCGAGCTGGTAGATGCTCTTGAACTTGGAGCGCGGCGGCGCGCCGTCGACGTCCTGGTACATCGCCGACATGATGTGCGCGGGGATGTACACCAGGCCGGTGTTGGGGTTCCAGGACATCGGCTGCCAGTCGTGGGCGCCCCAGAAGGCCGGCTGGATCAGGCGCGCCTTCTTCTCCGGGTCCTTCCAGTAGTCGGAGACCTTCTCGTTGCGGATCGGCCGGCCGGTCTTCATGTCGATGCCGGTGGCCCAGTTGATCGGGATGAAGTTCTTCGCCGAGAGCAGCTCGCCGGTGGCGCGGTCGATGACGTAGAAGAAGCCGTTCTTCGGCGCCTGCATCAGTACCTTGCGCTGTTTGCCGTCGATCTCCAGGTCCACCAGCATGATGTGCTGGGTGGCGGTGTAGTCCCAGGCGTCGCCGGGGGTGGTCTGGTAGTGCCAGACGTATTCGCCGTTGTCCGGGTTGATCGCGACGATGGACGAGAGGAACAGGTTGTCGCCCTTGCCTTCGCTGCGAATGCGCGGGTTCCACGAGGAGCCGTTGCCGACGCCGATGTACAGCAGGTTCAGCTCGGGGTCGTAGGACATCGAGTCCCACACGGTGCCGCCACCGCCCTGCTTGGCGTAGTTATCGCCGAACCAGGTCTTGGCGGCGATCTCCATACCCTTGCCCTTGGGCATTTCCTTGGGGTCGCCGGGCACGGTGAAGAAGCGCCAGTCCTGCTTGCCGGTCTCGGCGTCGTAGGCGGTGATGTAGCCACGCACACCGAACTCGGCGCCGCCGTTACCGATGATCACCTTGCCCTTCACGATGCGCGGCGCGCCGGTGATGGTGATGCTGCGCGTCGGGTCGCTGCGGGTATCGACACTCCACACGCGCTTGCCGGTCTTGGCGTCGATGGCTTCCAGGCGGCCATCGAGCACGCCGACATAGACCTTGCCCTTCCACACCGCCACACCGCGGTTGACCGCGTCGCAGCAGGCTTCGCCGGCGCGGCTGCGGTCGGACTGCGGGTCGTACTTCCACAGCAGCTCGCCGCTGCGGGCATCCAGCGCGTAGACGATGGAGAACGGCCCGGTGGTGTACATCACGCCATCGACCACGATGGGCGTGGCTTCCACGCCGCGGTCGATGTCCAGCTTGTGGCTCCAGGCCAGGCCCAGGTTGCCGACGTTGCTCTGGTCGATCTTCTTCAGCGGGCTGAAGCGCTGCTCGTCATAGGTACGGCCGGTGGACATCCAGTTGCCCGGCTCGCTGTTGGCGGCGGCGATGCGCTTGCCGTCGACATCGGCAGGATTCTCGGCGGCATGGAGGTTGGGGGACAGACCGGCCATCAGCAGCGAGGCGGTCAGCAGGGAATGACGCAGGGCGGGTTGCAGGCGAACGGAAGGCACGTGCAGGCCAATCGATCTCATGGAGGTTCTCCGATTCTTGTTGATGCCGCGGATCGTTCGCCGCGGCTTGGAAGGCTCAGAGCAACCGTTGTGCCAGGGTTGGCGGAATGGGCTGGAGGTCTCGTCGTTTGGGGCTTCCGGCATTTCCTCCCGAAGGTGATGCGGGTGTTGCGAGCGCTACAGGTGTTGCGCGGGACAGCGGCAGGTGTTGCGCAGGCGGGACGCTGCGAGCGCTCTTGTAGGAGCGGATTCATCCGCGATGGTATTCGGCGCGAAGCGGGGCCAATCGCGGACGGAGTCCGCTCCTACGCGGAGACGAACCGCGGCGCCAAGGTGTTGCGGACGCTTGACGCTGCGAAAGCTCTTGTAGGAGCGGATTCATCCGCGATGATTTCCGGCGCGAAGCGGGGCCAATCGCGGACGGAGTCCGCTCCTACGCGGGGACGAACCGCGGCGCCAAGGTGTTGCGGACGCATGACGCTGCGAAAGCTCTTGTAGGAGCGGATTCATCCGCGATGATTTCCGGCGCGAAGCGGGGCCAGTCGCGGACGGAGTCCGCTCCTACGCGGGGACGAACCGCGACGCCAAGGTGTTGCGGACGCGGGACGCTGCGAGCGCTCTTGTAGGAGCGGATTCATCCGCGAGGGCGTCCGGCGCGAAGCGGGGCCGATCGCGGACGGAGTCCGCTCCCACGCGGGGACGAACCGCGACAGGCCCGGAAAAAGAAAACGCGGCAGAAGCCGCGTTCGACGAAGGCCGTCGCCCGAGGAATGGGCACGGAAGCGGACGGCCACCCGAACGGGCGCGTCGACACAAGGGATGCCCGGTGGAGTGCCAGGCGGTACACCAGAGAAGGGAACCGGCGAACCCGATGGGGGGAAGGCTCGCCGGCTGGCAGCGCTGCGTTAGAAGAAGCCCAGCGGGTTGATGTCGTAGCTCACCAGCAGGTTCTTGGTCTGCTGGTAGTGGTCGAGCATCATCTTGTGGGTTTCGCGGCCGACGCCGGATTTCTTGTAGCCGCCGAACGCGGCGTGGGCCGGGTACAGGTGGTAGCAGTTGGTCCACACGCGGCCGGACTGGATGCCGCGGCCCATGCGCCAGGCGCGGTTGATGTCGCGGGTCCAGACCCCGGCGCCAAGACCGAACTCGGTGTCGTTGGCGATGGCCAGGGCTTCGGCTTCGTCCTTGAAGGTGGTCACACCCACCACCGGGCCGAAGATTTCCTCCTGGAACACGCGCATGCCGTTATGGCCTTTGAGCAGGGTCGGCTGGATGTAGTAACCGCTGGCCAGGTCGCCCTCCAGGCGCTCGCTGGAGCCGCCGGTGAGCAGCTCGGCGCCTTCGCCCTGGGCGATGTCGAGGTAGGAGAGGATCTTCTCGTACTGCTGCTGCGAGGCCTGGGCGCCGACCATGGTGTCGGTGTCCAGCGGGTTGCCGCGCTTGATCGCCTTGATCTTCTTCAGTACCTCGACCATGAACGGCTCGAAGATCGACTCCTGCACCAGCGCCCGCGACGGGCAGGTGCAGACTTCGCCCTGGTTGAAGAAGGCCAGCACCAGGCCCTCGGCGGCCTTCTCGATGAAGGCCGGCTCGGCCTGCATGATGTCCTCGAAGAAGATGTTCGGGCTCTTGCCGCCCAGCTCCACGGTGGACGGGATGATGTTCTCCGCCGCGCAGTGGAGGATATGCGAGCCCACCGGGGTGGAACCGGTGAAGGCGATCTTGGCAATGCGCTTGCTGGTGGCCAGCGCCTGGCCCGCTTCCTTACCGAAACCCTGGACGATGTTCAGCACGCCCGGCGGCAGCAGGTCGCCGATGATCTCGGCCAGCAGCATGATCGACAGCGGGGTCTGTTCCGCCGGCTTGAGCACCACGCAGTTGCCGGCGGCCAGGGCCGGGGCCAGTTTCCACGCGGCCATCAGCAGCGGGAAGTTCCACGGGATGATCTGCCCGACCACGCCCAGCGGTTCGTGGATGTGATAGGCGACGGTGTTCTCGTTGATTTCGGCGGCGCCGCCTTCCTGCGCGCGGATGCAGCCGGCGTAGTAACGGAAGTGGTCGGCGGCCAGCGGCACGTCGGCGTTCAGGGTCTCGCGCACGGCCTTGCCGTTGTCCCAGGTCTCGGCGACGGCGAGCTGTTCCAGGTTCTGCTCAATGCGGTCGGCGATCTTCAGCAGGATCAGCGCGCGGTCCTGCACCGACGTGCGGCCCCAGCTGCCGGCGACGGCATGGGCGGCATCCAGGGCGCGCTCGATGTCCTCGGCGGTAGAGCGCGGGAACTCGGCGATGACCTCACCGTTCACCGGCGAGGTGTTGCTGAAGTACTGGCCCAGCACCGGCGCGACGAACTCGCCACCGATGTAGTTGCCGTAGCGCGGCTTGAGGGTGACGACGGCGCCTGGGGTTCCGGGTGCGGCGTAGATCATGGGGTGCTCTCCTGTCGGGTCCCGGCCTCCTTTGGCCAGGTCATGGAGCGATCTTAGGCAGCGCCCTTCCCGGCCCGGAATGCACCCATGGGCGCGGTGAGTTACTCATTTGGTAGTAGACGCAATGCGTGGGTTCTTCGTAGGAGCGGACTTTGTCCGCGATGTTTTTGGGCTTGGCATTTCTGCGGTGCATCTGCGTGGGCTGAAAGGTTTTGTTTCGCCCCCTCGGGCGAGTCCCTTTTGGCAAACGTCGGATAGCCGCCCTCCCAAAAGGAACCAAAAGGTCTCGCCCCTGACATCCGATCACCTTCGGCCTCCTGAAAGGCGCACTCCGGAGCGTGCGGACGTTTCTCTGGAAGACTTTAAGATCAGAAACCAAAGCTGGAGCCGGAGCGCCGAAGAGTCGCTTTTCGTAGGAGCGGACCTTGTCCGCGAAATCCTCCACGGCGGGAGCGGGAGTCACAGGGATATCGAGTTGCACATCGCCTGTCGGCGATTCGCGGAGAAGCTCCGCTCCTACCAGAGCCCTCCACCCCGCCTACGAAATCCACTCGGCATCCGGTAGGCTGTGGAGACGTCCCGCCCAGAGCCCTGAAACATGCCCGCCCTCACCTGCCCCCACCTGATCGGCCAGCACGTCGAACTCCTGCCGCTGCGCGCGGAACATGCGCAGGCATTGCTGGCAGCAGCCGCCGATGGCGAGTTGTGGAACCTGAAGGTCACGGTGGTGCCCGGCCCGGATACGGTCGCAGGCTACATCGCCAAGGCGGAAAAGGGCCAGGAGGAAGGCAGCGTCCTGCCCTTCGCCATTCTTGACCGGCGCACGGGGAAGATCGTCGGCAGCACGCGCTTCTGGAAGGTCGACCGGGCCAACCGCAAGCTGGAAGTCGGCCACACCTGGCTCGCCCTGTCGGCGCAGCGCACGCCGATCAACAGCGAGGCCAAGCTCCTGCTGCTGACCTATGCCTTCGAGGAACTCGACTGCGTGCGCGTGCAGTTCACCACCGACGAGCTGAACGAGAAGTCCCGCGCTGCCATCCTGCGCCTGGGCGCGGTGCAGGAAGGCATCGTCCGTCATGAGCGCATCATGCCCGACGGGCGCAAGCGCAACTCGGTGCGCTTCAGCATCATCGACAGCGAGTGGCCGGAGGTGAAGGCGCGGCTGCTTGAAAGGCTCGGCCGCGCCCCGAGCTGAGAGCTGCTCAGCCCTGGTAGAACACCTCGTCGCTGTACGGGTACCACCAGGAGTGGATCTGCGGCTGGTGGTCGATGATCACCATCTTCGAGCGACGGAACGCATCCAGCCCCTGGCGACCGAGTTCGCGGCCCATGCCGGACATCTTCCAGCCGCCGAAGGGCAGCGCGTCGTTGTCGATCAGCGGGTTGTTCACCCAGACCATCCCCGCTTCCAGGCGGTCCGCCGCTTCCATGGCTTCGGCCAGGTCGGTGGAGAACAGCGAGGCGCCCAGGCCGAAGGGTGAGTCGTTGGCCAGCCCTACCGCTTCGTCGAAGTCCCTCACCTTGCAGATCGCCGCCACCGGGCCGAAGCATTCCTCGTGGAAGATCGCCATGGCCGGGGTGACGTCGGTGAGGATGGTCGGCTCGTAGTACCAGCCCACCGGGAACTGCTCGGGGATGCGCCCGCCGCAGACCAGCGTGGCGCCCTTGGCGATGGCGTCGTCCACCAGGCGGATGACCTTGGCGCGGGCGGCCTCGCTGACCATCGGGCCGATCTCGGAACGCTCCAGCCCATGGCCGATGCGCAGCGCGCGGGTGCGTTCTGCGAAGCGTGCGACGAACTCGTCATGCACCTCATCGACGACATAGAAGCGCTCCGCCGAGGTGCAGATCTGCCCGCTCAGGTGGAAGGCTGCGGTCACCGCGCCGGCCGCCGCGACTTCCAGCGGCGCATGGCGGGAGATGATCATCGGGTCGCTGCCGCCGGCCTCGATCACCGCCGGTTTCATCCGTTCGGCGCAGGCCACCGCCACCGCCTTGCCGGCGGCGACGCTGCCGGTGAAGGCCACGGCGTGGGTACGCTCGGACTGCACCAGGCGCTGCGCGGTGCTGGCGTCGCCCGGCACGCAGCTGACCATGCCCGCCGGCAGCACCTTGAAGTGCTGCATGAATTTCAGCGTGCACAGTGTGGTGCTTTCCGCCGGCTTGACGATGCAGGCGTTGCCCGCCGCCAGCGAGGCGGCCAGGGTCCAGCACATCAGCAGGATGGGGAAGTTGAACGGCATGATGTGCACGCTGACGCCGTAGGGCTCGTAGCGCACATGCTGGAACGAGCCGAGCTGCGTGGTGCCGGCGACCTTGCCGGCCTCGTCGCGGGCCATTTCGGCGTAATAGCGGAAGATCGGTGCGCAATTGGCCAGCTCGCCCATGGCCTCGGGGAACGGCTTGCCCATTTCCAGGGTCATCAGCCGCGCCACTTCGCGCTGGGTGGCCTGGTCGGTTTCGATGGTGTTGGCCAGTTGGTGGAGGATCGCCGCGCGGGACTTCGCGTCCACCCGCTTCCACTCGCGCTGGGCGGCGTTGGCCGCCTCGATGGTGGCGTCCACGTCCTCGGCATCACAAAGGGCGATGCGCCCGACCGGGGTGAGGTCGGCGGGGTTGATGATGTCGCGCAGGCGCTGCGTCGCCACGCCCTGGTAATCCGGGCCGATGAAACGCAGGGGCAGATCAACGTGAAAGTCGGTCATGGAATGCTCCGCAGGGATTCGGATGAGGCCAGGTGCTGGGCGATCGCGTCGCTCTCCAGCGGCAGGCGCCAGTTCGGCAGATGGGCGTCGAGCAGCGCCGCCAGCGGGCGCAGCTGTTCGCTGTCGAGCGCGCGCTGGAACAGCCGCAGCACGCGCGGCAGGTGCCGGAGGTAGCCGTGCTTGCCATCGCGCTTGGCCAGGCGCACGAAGATGCCCAGCACCTTGGCGTGGCGTTGTGCGGCAAGCACCTGGAAATCGGCCATGAAGCGCCGGCCGTCCACTTCCGGGCGCTGGCTGAGGTAATGGGTGAGCAGGGTCACACGCAGGGTTTCAGGAATGTCGCGGCGCGCGTCTTCGAGCAGGGACATGAGGTCGTAGGCCGGTGCGCCGAACAGCGCATCCTGGAAGTCCAGCAGCCCGCACGCGGCCACACCCGCCCTGCCCTCCAGCAGCATCAGGTTGTCGACGTGGTAGTCGCGCAGCACCAACACTTCGCGGCGCAGGGACACATCACGCAGCAGCGCGGCGAACTCCGCCAGGTAGCGCTCGCGCAGCTGTGCGGCCGCCTCCTCGCCCACCAGCAATGGCGCGTACCAGTCGATGAACAGCGCCGCTTCGTCGGCCAGTTTCTGCCCGTCGTAGGCCGGCACGCCTTCGGCAGCTTGCGGGCCGGCACGGTGCAGGCGCACCAGGGCGTCCACGGCGAGGCGGTACAGCGCCACCTCGTCATGACCGTCGGCGAGCAGCCGGGTGTAGGTGGCGTGGCCGAAGTCCTCCACCAGGGCCAGGCCCAGCTCGCGGTCGGCGCCCAGCACATTGGGCGCCGACAGCCCGCAATCGCGCAGCAGCTGCGCCACCCGCAGGTAAGGGGCCAGCGGCTCGGCGCCGGGTGGCGAGTCCATCAGCAGCAGTCCCTTGCCGTCGAGGCGGAAGTAGCGCCGCATCGAGGCATCCGCCGGCAGCGCGGTGATGGCCGCGCCGGCCAGGCCGCTGCCGGCGAGGAAGGTCTCGCGGGCGGCGGCACGGGTGGTTTCGCAAGGCAGGTTCATGGCATCACCGGATCATGTAGACCTTCTTGATGGTCTCGTGCACGGTGCACACGCCCTTCCAGTCCTTGGGGAAGAAGGCTGCGGTGTCCGGCTCGATCTCAATCACCTCGCCGGACTCGTGCACGTAGGTGCAGCGGCCCTCGAGGAAATGGCAGAACTCGTCGCTGGTCACATGGCAGAACCACTTGCCCGGCGTGCAGTGCCAGATGCCGCATTCGGACTGGCCGTCAGGCCCCTTGTGCAGGACCACGCCGCTGACATGGGACTCGCCTTCGAGCATGGTCGGGATCACGCCCCAGTCCTTGAGTTCGGTGACTTGCAGGGGGCGGTAGATAACGGGGGTCTTCATGGATATCTCCTTCGATGGCAGTCCGCACGGACTGCCGGGTAAGGCGCAGGGCGAATAAACGCTTGCGGTTATCCGCCGATGGGTTCGGGTGGAAATCGACGACGGATAACGCTTGAGGCGTTATGCGCCCTACGATCGAAAATCGGGCCGGGCGTAGGGCGCGTAACCGCTTGCGGTTATCCGCCGATGGGTTCGGAAATCAGGCCAGCATGTAGAGATTGCGCAGCGTGCTGTGCACGGTGCATTCGCCGGTCCAGCCGGCCGGGAACAGCACCAGGGTGTCGGGTTCGACCTCGATCACCTCGCCCTCGTCGGAGCGGTAGGTGGCGCGGCCGGCGACGAAGTGGCAGAGCTCGTCGCGCGGGATCGACAGCCGCCAGCGGCCGGGGGTGCAGACCCACAGGCCGGTTTCCGGGCTGTTGTTCGGCCCCTTGAACAGCAGACGGCCGCTGGAGTGCGAGACGCCCTCCAGCGCGTCGGACTGCACGCCCCAGTCCACCAGGTCGTCGTAGTCGCGGGCGCCGCGGATGTGCGGCGCGGTCGAGTCGCCCTTGAAGAAGGCAGCCTTGAACTCAGCCATGGCTCACCGCCTTGCCCTGGACGAGCTGGTCGAGGATGCGCGCGGCATCTTCCGGGCCCTTGCGCGAGCGCATGTAGTCGCTGGTGCGCGCCAGGCGCCCCTGCATAAGCTCGTCACCGAGCAGTTGGGCGATGTTGCGCGCCAGGTCTTCCTCGCTCCAGTCGTAGCGGTCCATGCGCAGGCCGTGGCCGCTTTCCTGGGCGCGCATGGCGTTGTCGTGGCCGTCCCAGACGTAGGGCATGACGATGGCCGGCTTACCGAAGAACAGGCACTCGGTGAAGCTGTTGTTGCCGCCGTGGTGGATCACCCCGTCGACCTGGGCGATCACCGAGGGCTGCGGGTACCAGTTGGAGACGATGACGTTGTCCGGCAGGTCGGTGTATTTCTCCACGTGCTCGCCGACGTTGAACAGCGCGCGGTACGGCAGCTTGCCGATGGTGGTGACCAGGCGCTTGAGCAGCTCGACGTCGCCCGAGCCCAGGCTGCCGAAGCTGACGTACAGCAGCGGCTTGTCGTTGTGCGCCTTGAACTGAGGAATCTCATAGGGCTTGTCGCTACGCACGCAGCCCTGCAGGTAGTGGAACTGCCGCGCCGGCAGCGGATGGCGGCGCTCGAACTTCACCGGGTCCGGATACAGCAGCAGGTTCATGTACGGCGACTCTTCGAAGAAGGTGCCCAGCGGATACGGGCGCTCGCCGCACTCGGCAAGGAAGTCGTTGAAGTCGGCATGGATCGGCGCGATCACGTCCTCGAAGCGCTTCTGGAAGCGCGCGTGGCCGTCCTTGTCGTCCACGCTCATGCCCGACAGGTACGGTGGGATGTCCGGGTCGTGCACTTCGTTTTCCGAGCAGGAGATGATCCGCACCCAGGGCTTGCCGTAGTGCTTGATGGCCGGGAAGAGGATCACGTTGTCGACGCAGATCAGGTCCGGCTTGATCCGGTCGAGGATCGCCGGCAGCTCCTTCTGCGCCCACTTGGAGGTGGAGACGATGGCCTCCCAGCACTCCTTCACGTAGTTGTCGAGCTGGTCGATCGGCGCCTTGCGGAAATTGGGGATGTGGCCGTTGATGAAGTCGGTCCAGTAGCGCGCCATCTCCTCGGCCGGCATCGGCTCGGACATGTTCACGTAGTGCTCCTCGAAGCCGTAGGCCGAGTACACCCCGGTCATCCCCGGATCGGTGAGGAACACCGCCTTGTGCCCCAGCGCCTCGCAGGCCTGGGCGATGCCTACCGAATTGAGGGCCGGGCCGTAGGCGGCCTCGGGGAAGAATGCGATGACCTTGCGTTCACTACTCATGGTGCTCTCCGTTCATGGGGCAGGCCCATTAGTCTTGTTCTTAGGCGATCAGTGAGTCAGCACGCGGCCGTGCCGCGCATCCCAGCCCAGGCGCACCGGCATGCCGGCGGCGAGGCGCAAGAAGTCGTAGTCCGAAGACGGCACGCGAACGATCAGCGGCTTGCTGGAGAGCGCCGTGTTCACGTGCAGGTTGGTGTCCAGGCCGTGGTAGGCCACTTCGGCTACCTCGCCATGGATCTGGTTGTCGGTGGCCGGCGTGGCGTCGGTGAGCACGCGCAAACGTTCCGGGCGCAGCGCCAGGGTCACGCTCTCCGGGCTGGATTCGGCAGTGGTCTCGATGTTCAGCACCTGGTCGCCGGCCTGCAGGCGATTGGTGCCCACGCGGCGGCCTTCGATCAGGTTGCTGACGCCGATGAAGTCGGCGACGAAGCGGCTGCCCGGGTTCTCGTACAGCTCGCTGGGGCTGCCGCACTGGCAGACCTTGCCGTCGCGCAGCACGGCCATGCGGTCGGACATGACCAGGGCTTCCTCCTGGTCGTGGGTGACCATGATGAAAGTGATGCCGCTCTCGTGCTGCAGGCGCTTGAGTTCCAGCTGCATCTTCTCGCGCAGCTTCTTGTCCAGCGCGCCGAGGGGTTCGTCCAGCAGCAGCACACGCGGGCGCTTGACCAGCGCGCGGGCCAGTGCGACGCGTTGGCGCTGGCCGCCGGAAAGCTGGTCCGGCCGGCGGTTGGCCAGCGGGCGGAGCTGCGCGGTCTCCAGCACCGCATCGACGCGCTGGCGGATCTCGGCGGCCGGCAGCTTCTCCATCTCCAGGCCGTAGGCGATGTTGCCGCGCACGGTCATGTTGGGGAACAGCGCATAGGACTGGAACATCAGGTTCAGCGGGCGCTTGTTCGGCGGCAGCGGCGAGATGTCCTGGCCGTTGAGGTAGATGGCGCCGGAGCTGGGCGTCTCGAAGCCGGCGATCATGCGCATCAGGGTGGTCTTGCCGCAGCCGGACGGGCCGAGCAGCGCGAAGAACTCGTTCTCGCGGATGCTCAGCGACACCTGGTCCACCGCCGTCAGGCCCTCGCCGTAGGATTTGCTCACCTGCTCCAGCACGAGCAGGTCGGATGACTTAGTCATGGGCTTTGGGCACCTTGTTCAGACGTTGGGAGGCGAACAGCGCGGTGAAGCTGACCAGCATCACCAGGGTGGCGAGGGCGTTGATTTCCGGGGTCACGCCGAAGCGGATCATCGAG
This sequence comes from Pseudomonas sp. CAN1, assembly GCF_030462585.1. GTDB lineage: Bacteria > Pseudomonadota > Gammaproteobacteria > Pseudomonadales > Pseudomonadaceae > Pseudomonas. The sequence continues at coordinate 11,657 of NZ_JASMRU010000044.1, forward strand.
TAGATCTGCATCGGCAGCGTGGTGGAGGCGCTGCCGGAGCCGGAGTTGAAGAAGGCGATGATGAATTCGTCCACCGACAGGGTGAACGCCAGCAGCCCGCCGGCCATCACGCCGGGGAAGATCGCCGGCAGCAGCACGCGGCGCGCGGTGGTGAACCAGCCGGCGCCCAGGTCGATGGAGGCTTCGAGGATCGAGTAGTCGAAGTGCTTGAGCCGTGTGCGCACCACCGCGCAGACGAAGGCGATGTTGAACACCACGTGGCTGAGGATGATGGAGTGCAGCCCCAGGCTCATCTTCAGCAGGTTGAAGAAGCTCAGCAGCGCGATGGCGAGGACGATGTCGGGGATGATCATCGGCGCCATCAGCAGCGTGTCAGCCAGGTTCGCGCCCTTCTTGCCGGGGTTGTTGCGGGCGCGCATTTCCACGCCGAGGGCGAGCAGCGTGCCGAGCAGGCAGGCGATGAAGGTGGAGGTCAGCGCGACGATCAGGGTGTTCAGCGCCGCGTGCTGGATCGAGGCATTGGCCAGCAGCTTGGCGTACCACTTCAGCGAGGCGCCGCCCCAGGCGGTGGGCAGGCCGCTGGCGTTGAACGACAGCAGGATCAGCACCAGGATCGGCACATAGAGGAAGGCGTAGACCAGCCACAGGTGCGCGCCGAGGGCAATACCGGATGAATTACGCATGGCGTTCGCCCTCCGCACCCTGGGCCCGGCGCGAGACCATGGCCTGGATGAACAGCAGCAGCATCATGATGCCGATCAGGAAGAAGCTCAGCGCCGCGCCGAACGGCCAGTCGCGCGCGGTGAGGAACTGCGCGTAGATCAGGTTGCCGACCATCTGCACCTGCTTGCCGCCCAAGAGGTCGGCGGTGATGAAGTTGCCGATGGAGAGCACGAAGACGAACACCGCGCCGGCGGCCACGCCCGGCACCGACAGCGGCAGGATCACCCGGCGGAAGGTGGTCCAGCCGGAGGCGCCGAGGTCCCGCGAGGCTTCCCAGAGTTCGTTGTCGATGCGCGACAGCGAGCTGTAGATGGCGAGGATGACGAAGGGGATGTAGTTGTAGACCAGCCCGAGCACCACGGTGGCGTCGGTGTACAGCAGGCTGATCGGCTCGCCGCTGTAGCCCAGCAGGTTGAACAGCCGGTTGAGCAGGCCTTCGCGGTTGAGCAGGACGATCCAGGCGTAGGTGCGGATCAGGTAGTTGCTCCAGAACGGCAGCATCACCAGGAACAGGAACACCGCCTGCCGGCGCGGCGTGCTGCGGGTGATGGCGTAGGCCGCCGGGTAGCCGATGAGCACCGCGAACAGCGTGGCCAGGCCGGCGATCTTCGCCGAGCGCAGGAGGATGTCGAGGTACAGCGGGTCCACCGCACGGCGGTAGTTTTCCCAGGTGAACACGTAGTCGATGCCGCCATAGGCACCGCGTTCGAGGAAGCTGTAGACCAGCACCAGCAGGCACGGCAGCAGCAGGAACAGGGCCAGCCAGCCAAGGCCGGGGGCGAGCAGCCAGGCCGAGAGTTTCCGGTCGGCGGACAAAGCGGTCATGCGTAGTTCCCCCAACCCCACGCCAGGCGGGGTGCTTCAGGGTTATTCCGGAGAGGGTTGCGGGGCGCCGGCGCGGCGCCCCTTCGGTCCTACTGCGAGTGGCCTTACTGCGCCGCCATGATTTCCGTTACTGCGCGGGTATAGGCCTTCTGCGTCGAACCGCCGACATCACGCAACTGCTGCTGCTTGACCAGCTCGGCCGGCGTGGTGGTGAGGTTCGGGTACTTGGCCAGCAGGTCCGGCTTGAGCGTCGCCATCGCCGCCTGGTTGGGCACCTTGTAGAGGATGTTCTCGGCGACCCAGGCGTGGTTTTCCGGCTCCAGCATGTAGTTGATGAAGCGGTAGGCGGCGTCGGGATGCTTCGAGCTTTTCAGCACCACCATGGTGTCGACCCAGAGGTCGGAACCTTCCTTGGGCACGACGAACTTGATCGACTCGTTGGCCTGGGTGCCGTAGTTGCACCAGCCATCCCAGGCGTGGGCCATCAGCGCCTCGCCGGAGGCCAGCTTGGAGTAGAAGGTGGTGTCGTCGAAGGACAGCAGGCGCTTCTTGGTGGCGATAAGCTGATCGCGCACCGCGTTGATCTGGTCCGGGTTGCCGTCGTTCACCGACCAGCCATTGGCGAGGAAGCCGGCGCCCAGCAGCCAGCGGTCGGTGGCGAGCATGGTGGTCTTGCCCTTGAGGGCATCGGAGGGCTTGAGCAGGTCGCTCCAGCTGGAAGGCGCCGGGCTGACCTTGTCCGAGCGGTAGCAGATGCCGGTGGTGCCCCAGGTGTAAGGCACGGAGAAGTGGTTGCCGACGTCGTACTCGAGCTTCTGCGCTTCGGGGTAAAGGTTCTTCAGGTTCGGCACCTTGGCCGGATCGATCTCGGCGAGCAGGCCCTGCTTGTGCAGGATCTCGGCAAACGGCGAGGACACGAACACCACGTCATAGCCTTCGCCGCCGGAGGCCATGAGCTTGCCCATGATCTCTTCGTTGGTGGCGTGGAGGGATTTGTCGGCTTCGAGGCCGGTGGCCTTCTGGAACTTCTCCAGGTTGTCCGGGGCCATGTAGCCGTCCCAGATGGAGATCACCAGATCCTTGGCACTGGCCGTGGTGGCGGACAGCGTGAGCGCGAGGGTTGCCCCTGCGTAGAGCATGGTCTTCAGCTTCATCTTGCGCACCTGACGATGGTTGTTGTTGTGTCGACGGCAGCGGAACGAAAAGCGTACTACATGTCTTTTTTTCAAAATAAAAACCGAACCACTGGCGAAGTCAACCATTTCTTGCATTCTTGTTGGACCACCCACGCTGTGGCATAAGGGGTCGCCCCGCGCCCACCCGCCTGCCGAGGCCTGCTGGAGAGAAGCCGCTTGAGCAAGGACACCGAGAAAAGACCGCGCACCAACCACCTGGAACTGGCCCGGCGGATCATCGAGCACGCCCAGGACACGGGGCTGGGCGATGGCGACGGGCTGTCCGAGCAGCAGCTGGCGCGCACCTTCGGCGTATCGCGCACGCTGATCCGCGCGGGGCTGGACCTGCTGCTGGAACAGCAACTGGTGGCCCACGAGCCGGGCAAGGGCTATCGCCTCGCCGCCGACCCTTCCGCCCAGGTGCTCGGCCCGGCCCTGCCCCAGGCCGAAGAGCAGGCGCTGGCCGCCTCGGTGCTGCGCGACCGCATGGCCGGGCGGCTGGGCAACAGCCTCAGCGCCAGCGAGCTGATGCGCCGCTACGACATCGGCCGTGCCGCCGCGCAGAAGGTGCTCGCGCAGCTCAGCGAAGACCAGGTGCTGGAGCGTGGCGCCGGGCAGAGCTGGTCGTTCCGTCCGCTGCTGAACAATCTTGCGGCGCTGGAAGACAGCCTGCGCTACCGGCTGATCCTCGAGCCCGAAGCGCTGCTCGCGCCCGGCTTCGACCCCGACCTGGCACGCCTCGCTCTGCTGCGCGGCGCCATGGAAGATTTGCTCGGCGCACCCATCGAGCGCTTCGACGTGGCGCAGTTCCGCGAGCTGGACATCGGCTTCCATGAGCTGATCGCCCAGGGCTGCGGCAACCGCTTCGTCGGCGACGCCCTGCTGCAGCACCAGCGCCTGCGCCGCCTGCCCAACCTGCTGCCGATGGTCAGCGTGCACCGCCTGCAGGAAGCCCTGCGCGAGCACCTGCGGATCATCGAGCAGATCGAACGCGGCCAGCTGGAAGTCGCCGCCGACCTTATGCGCCTGCACCTGCGGCTGTCCTTCGCGCAGCGCCCGCAGACCGCCAACCGCGGGATTCCGCAGTCGTTCGCCGTGGGCCGTCGCTGATTATTTTTCTCTCACGGTGTTTTTTTTAACGAAAAAATGCAGTATCAGTTTCACGCAGTGCCCGTGAGCAACGCCCGGATGTGCCCATGACGCAAAGAACAAGAACCATCGCCTTCTTCCCCGAGGCCAGCTTCGGCGCCGCGCTGAACTGCATCGGTATCGCCCAGGCCCTGCGCGAACTCGGCGCCCGTCCGGTGTTCATCTGCCATGCGCACTTCCAGGGCATCTTCGCCGAGTACGGTTTCGCCGAGTACCCGCTGCAGCTGGACTCGCCGCTCTCCGCCGCCGACCACCAGCACTACTGGGAGCGCTTCATCGAGCGCAACGTGCCCTACTTCGATCAGCCGCCCCTGGCGCAGATCGACAGCTATGTGGCGCCGGCCTGGGAAGCCATCATCGACACCGCCATCGAGTCGGAAAAGCCGCTGCAGCAGTTGCTCGCCCGGCTCAAGCCCGACGCCATCGTGCTGGACAACGTGGTCAGCTTCCCGGCCATCGCCGCCGCCAGCTGCCCCTGGGTGCGCATGGTCTCCTGCGCGGAAACCGAGCTGCCCGACGCCGCCGTGCCACCCTACCTGTCTGGCGCCAGCAGCCGCGATGCGCAGGCCTGCACGAGCTACCGCGAGCACTACCTGCAAGCAACCAGGCCGGCACACGAGCGCTTCGCCCGCTTCCTCGCCGAGTGCGGCCACTCCGCCCTGCCGGCCGGCCAGTTTCTCGAAGATTCGCCCTGGCTCAACCTGCTGCTGTCGCCGACGCCAGTACGCTACGAACGCGACAAACCGCTGCCAGCCGAGCGCTACCTGTACCTCGACGGCTGCGTGCGCAGCGAGGCGCCATACATCCCGCCGCAATTCCCCCGGCATGACGACGCTCCGCTGATCTACGTGAGCTTCGGCAGCCTCGGCGCCGCCGACGTGGCGATGATGCGCCGGCTGATCGACGCGGTAGCGCAGCTGCCCTACCGCTTCCTGATCAACGTCGGCGCCTACCGCGAGCACTACGACACGGTGCCGGACAACGTCTACCTCGACAGCTGGTACCCGCAGCCGGCAGTGCTGCGCGAGTGCCAGCTGTTCATCCACCACGGCGGCAACAACAGCTTCTGCGAGGCGCTGTATTTCGGCCTGCCGTCGGTGATCATTCCCTACTGCTGGGACGGCCACGACAACGCCCGGCGCGCCGACGAAGTGGGCGTGGCGCGCTATCTGCCGCGCTTCGAGAACCCGCTGGCGGCGCTGCCCGCTGCCCTCACCGAACTGCTTGAGGACAAGGCCATGGCGCAGCGCCTGAGCGCCGTTCGCGAGCAGATGCAGGCATCGCGCGGCACCGAAGCCGCGGCGCGGGCGATCCTCGGCATCTGCGCCGACTGAGGGCAGATTGGCTCCGTCGAAGTACCAGCGATTGGCACTCGGCGTCGGACCATTCCACCCGTAAGCTGGGCTCCAGCCACCCTGGAGCCCGGCATGACCGCCTTCGATGACCAACCGAACCTGCTCGGCGACACCCTGCAATTGCGCCCGCTGCGCGCCGATGATTTCGACGCGCTCTACGCAGCCGCCAACGCCCCCGAAACCTGGGCCGGCCACCCGGCCACCGAGCGCTATCGCCGCGAGGTGTTCGAGCCCTACTTCCAGTTCCTGGTGCGGGCCGGCGGCTGCCTGCTGATCCTCGACCGGCAGACGGGCGAAGCCATCGGCTGCTCGCGCTACTACCCGGTGCCGGACCAACCGGCCGACATCGGCATCGGCTTCACCTTCATCAACCACCGCTACTGGGGCGGCGCCACCAATCGCGAGCTGAAGACGCTGATGCTCGACCACGCCTTCCGGCGTTTCGAGCGTGTGTGGTTCCACATTGCCCCGAGCAATATCCGCTCGCAGAAGGGCACGGCAAAGCTGGGCGCGACGCTGGCCTACCAGGCCGAGCTGGACCTCTCCGGCACGCCCGCACCATGGCTGTGCTACGAGCTGCCACGCGAGCGCTGGGCCAGCGTCTCAGCCCGCTAGAAAACGCCTGCCAGCCCAAGGCGAGCAGCAGCGGCGATAGCCAGGGATTTACGCGAAGCGGCCAGCGGCCATACAATTGACAATAATTATCAATTGCATGCCAGTACGCCATGGACAAGTCCGCCGATCCCCTGCGCCGCGCCCTGCACGAGCTCTACGTCGATCACCATGGCTGGCTGGTTTCCTGGCTGCGCCGCGTGCTGGGCTGCCCGCACAACGCGGCGGACGTCTCCCACGACACCTTCATTCGCCTGCTGCGCTCGCCCGAGCGGCTGGCCGACCTGCGTCAGCCGCGCGCGTTCCTGAGCACCACGGCGCGCCGGCTGATCATTGACGAATCGAGGCGCAAGCGGCTGGAAGCGGCCTACCTGGCGGAACTGGCGCAGCAGAGCGAGCACTGCGACGGAGCGCCCTCTCCGGAACGACTGAATACCACCCTGGAACTGCTCGAACGCCTGTGCTTCGCCCTTGACGGCCTGGGCGCCAAGGCCCGCGAAGTCTTCCTGTTGCGTTACCTGAGCCAGTTGTCCCAGGCAGAAATCGCCGTGCAGCTGTCGATCTCCGAGCGCATGGTGCGGCGCTACCTGGTGCAGGCGCTGGTGCACTGCAACCAGGCGCTGGATGTCTGAGCCATGAAGGACGAAAGCATCCTGGAAACGGCCGCTGACTGGGTCCTGCGGCTGGACGAAAGCGACTGTTCCGCCAGCGAGCGCCAGGCCTTCGAGCGCTGGTACGCCAGCGACGAGCGCCATCGCCTGGCAGTGGACCAGATGCGCGGGCTGATCGGCCAATTGCATGGCCTGCACAACGAACGCCAGGCCGCCGGCCTGGCCATTGCCAGCACCCTCGCCAGCAGGCAGCGCCGGGTACCGCGCGCACTCCTCGGACTGGGGGCTGTCGCGCTCGGGCTGTCGGCACTTCTGGCAGTCAATGGCGACTGGCGCCAGGACCTGCAAGCCGATCTCCACACCACCCCGGGCGAGTGGCGCCGGGAGCGGCTGGCCGATGATTCGGTGCTCCTGCTGGCGGGCAATAGCGCGGTGAAGCTGCATTACGACCATGGCCAGCGCAGTGTCGAACTGCTGCGCGGCGAAGTGCTGGTGGATGTTGCGCCCGACCCGCAGCGACCGTTCCGGGTCACCACCGCGGACGGCAGCATGCGCGCCCTCGGCACCCGCTTCGTGGTGAACCTCGAAGCGCAGGATACCCAGCTGAGCATGCTGCACTCGCGGGTTTCCGCGCAGAGCGCCGACGGCTCGCGGACCCAGGAGGTTGCCGCCGGCGAGCAGGTCCGTATCACCCGCGACGATGTCCAGTCGCTCGGCAGGATCGACCCGGCCAGCGTCGACCAGGCCTGGCAGCGGCACCAGCTGGCGGTGCGCGATGCCCCGCTGGGCGAGGTCCTCGACCAGCTCGCGCGGCAACAGCGCGGCTACTGGAGTTACGGCGATCCAGCCCTGAATCGCCTGCGGATTTCCGCCGTCCTGCCGCTGGACGACAGCGCCCGCGCCCTGGCGCTGATCGAGGAAATTCTTCCGGTCAAGGTGCGTCGGTTCACGCCGTGGCTGGTGCGGATCAGCGCGGAACCTAATCAGGAATAATTATCAGGTGAAAGTGGTTCCGCTTTTTTCGGGCGGTCCGTCAAGGAAGACGCCAACCCAAGAAATGGAGCTTCACCCGATGTCGTTCTTCACTCGCAACCAGCCGCGCTGCGGCGGCTCGCTGATCCCCCTGGCACTGGCCGTACGCCTGACCCTGCCCCTCGTCGCGGCTGCCGCGCTGCCGACGCTGGCGCACGCCCAGGCGTCGAGCTTCAATATTCCGGCCGGGGACCTGGGCGAAAGCCTCAACCGCTTCGCCCAGCAGGCCGGCATCGCTATCGTCTACCGCACGGCCGACCTCAAGGGGCTGACCTCGCCGGGCCTGCAGGGCAGCTTCGAGATCGATGAAGGCTTCTCCCGCCTGCTGGCCGGCAGCGGCTACCAGGCTGCCCAGGGCGAGAACGGCTACCAGCTGGTGAAACGCAACGTCGTGGAGCTCAGCGACACCACCATCAGCGCCCAGCGCCTGGGCGCCACCACCGAAGGCACCCATTCCTATGCCAGCGGGGCCGTCACCATCGGCAAAGGCGCGCACTCCCTGCTGGAAACCCCGCAATCGGTCACCGTGCTTACCCGCCAGCGCCTGGATGACCAGAACATGAACAACCTGCAGGACGCGATGCGCCAGGTCACCGGCGCCACGGTCAAGACCTACAACACCGGCTCCAGCCTGAACGACGTGTACATGCGCGGCTTCCTGGTGGACCAGGTGCAGGTCGACGGGGTATCGCAGATCACCGGCCAGGGCGACATGGCCACCAGCTTCGACCTGGCCATGTACGACCGCGTCGAGGTCCTGCGCGGGCCGGGCGGCCTGTACGCCGGCTCCGGCGAGCCCGCCGGCACCATCAACCTGGTGCGCAAGCGCGCCCTGGACACCTTCGGCCTGAGTGGCGAGGTGGCCGCTGGTTCCTGGGACCGCTACCGCAGCATGGTCGACGTCACCGGGCCACTGAACGACGAAGGGACCATCCGCGGTCGCTCGGTGATGGCCTACGAGAACAACCAGTCCTTCGTCGACTACGTGCAGAACGAGCGACCGATGTTCTACGGCCGCCTGGAATTCGACCTGGACCCGAGCACCACCCTGTCGCTGGGCGGCGCCTACCAGAAGAACAACTCCACTCCCGCCTTCGGCCTGCCGGCCTATGCCGACGGCACCTTGCTCGACGTGCCGCGCTCCACCTACGTCGATGCCAAGTGGAACCGGATGAAGGAAGAAACCTGGGAAGCCTTCTCCGAACTCGACCACAGCCTCGACAACGGCGGCCAGTGGAAGACCTCGCTGACCTACCGCGACGCCCGCCTGCCCCTGCGCGAGTTCAGCTGGACCACCTGGGTGGTCAATCCCGATACCCAGACCGCCGATGCGGCGCGCTACTCCTACTACGAGCGGATCAAGACCCTGGGCCTGGACAGCTTCGTCACCTCGCCCTTCGACTTCGCCGGGCGCACCCACGAGTTCACCCTCGGCGCGGAATACCAGCACCTGGACAAGGCCTTCACCTACGGCTCCGTGGACCTCGACAACGACGGCTACGCCGACGAGGTGCCCATCGGCATCGGCGGCGCCAACGACCTGCCGCGCCTGGACATGCCGCACACCAACTTCAACTACACCAAGAGCCGCCAGTACGGCCTCTATGGCCGCACCAAGCTGAGCGTGACCGACCGCCTGGACCTGATCCTCGGTTCACGGGTGAGCTGGTATGACGCCGACGCGAAGAACGCCAATACCTTCTTCGACAACTTCGGCAACCCTTCCAGCCAGATCAACGCCAAGGCCATCCCCTATGGCGCCGTGATCTACAAGCTGAACCCGAGCCTGGCCGCCTATGCCAGCTACACCAGCGTGTTCAAGCCGCAGAGCGAAACCGACGGCAGCGGCCAGAAGATGATCGGCCCGCACGAAGGCAAGCAGTATGAAGTGGGCCTCAAGCAGGAACTGCTCGACGGCCGCCTGAATGCCTCGATCGCGCTGTTCCGCATCTACGACGAAAACCGCGCGCAGTGGAGCGGCAGCCCGGTGAATGCCTACGAGGCCCAGGGCAAGGTGCGCAGCCAGGGTTGGGAGACCGAGCTGAGCGGCAACCTGACCGACAACTGGAGCATCGTTACCGGCTACGCGTTCACCATGACCCGCCTGCTGGAGGACGACCCGAACAACGGCCTGAGCTCGGGCGACACCTACAGCACCATCACGCCGAAGCACAACTTCAACCTGTGGACCAAGTACGAGTTCCTCGACGGCACGCTGAAGGGCTTCCATGTCGCCGGCGGCACCCGCGTGGTCAGCGAAACCCTCTACACCCGCAGCAATACCGACTTCGTGCAGCCCGGCTACGCTGTCTCCACCGCCCAGCTCGGCTACAAGTTCAACGAGCACCTGAGCTCGACGCTGACCGCCAACAACATCTTCGACCGCAAGTACTACGAGCGCGTCGACAGCGCCTGGGGCTCGAACTTCTACGGCGAGCCACGCAACCTGATGCTGACCCTGCGCGGCACCTACTGATCGAGGGCGCTGGGTAGAACTGCAGGAACGGGGCGCAGCCAGGGCATCGGCTCGCGCTCCTCCAGCTCCTTCGCGGACGCCCCGCTCCCGGTGAAAGGATCTCCGCTCCACTGATTGGCCCCGCTCCACGAGCGCAGGCGCGGGCAGATAGAAAAACGTCGCTGCGCCGCCTTCCCAAGCGTCATCGGCGCCCGGCAAGATAGCCGCATTCGCCGCCGCATTTCGGCGGCCTTCTTCTGCCTTGTGTCACCGGAGTCGTATGCAACCGCGCGACCTTGCCGCCTACCTGTTCCTCGCGATCGGCTGGGGGCTGTCCTTTCTCGTGCTGCTCAAGGCTATCGCCGGGTTCGGCTGGGTCGGTGCGGTCAGCTTCCGCGCGCTGATCGCCAGCTTCACCCTGTTCGCGGTGGCCAAGCTGTCCGGGCGCCGGCTGAATTTCGACGGTTTGTGGAAGCCATTGTGCGTGGTCGGCGCCACCACCGTGGCCGGCCAGCTGATCGGCATGACCTACGCCACCCCGCGCATCGGCACCGCCATGGCGGCGATCTTCGTCGCCGGCATTCCGCTGTTCTCCATGCTCATCGGCCGCCTCTGGGGCCTGGAGCGCATCACCTGGAGCGGCCTCGGCGGGCTGGTGCTGGGCTTCTGCGGCATGGTCCTGCTGGTGGGCTTCCCGGCGGTGCCGATCACCCACGAATTCATCCTCGGCAGCGCCGCCTCGGTGTTCGGCGCCATCTGCGCGGCTTTCGGCAGCAACTATGCCAGCCTGAAGTTGCGCACCGCCGGGCCCTGGGAAGTGACCTGCGGTGCCTTCCTGATCGGCGGGCTGCTGACGCTGCCGCTGCTGATCTGGGTGCCCGTGCCCGGCACGCCGCAGCCAGTCGATTTCCTCTTCCTGCTGCTCTGCGGCTGCGTACTCAGCGCGGTGAACTACGTCGTGTACTTCCAGCTCGTCGCACGCATCGGCGCCACGAAAACCATCAGTGTGGAATTCGTCGTCACCGTGGTCGCCGTGCTGGTCGGCGCGCTGGTGCTGGGCGAAGCCCTTTCGCTGATGCAGGGCGTGGGCGCGCTGATTATCCTGGTCGGCTGCGCCCTGGTGCTCGGCCTCGTGCCGGGCACCAAATCACGCGCGGTCAGTTGAGCGCCTGCACCGATACCGCTTCCGCTGCAGCGTCGTCGCGGTCGATCACCTCCATCGGCAGACGCGCGGTTTCCCGCAGCCGCCAGGAACACAGCGCCACCAGCAACAGTGCCGCCGCGCCGTAGAGCGCCACGCCGAACGGGTTACGCCCGGTGGCGATGAGGATGGCAGTGGCGATGCTCGACGCCGTGCCGCCGCCCAGCGCTGCGCCGATCTGGTAGCTGAAGGAAATCCCCGAGTAGCGCATTTCCCGCGGGAACTGCTCGGCCAAGAATGCCGGAATCGGACCCTGGGTCGCGCCCATGAAGAAGCCCACGGCGACATAGGCCAGCAGCGCCAGCGGCAGGTTGTGCAGGCCGATCAGCGGGAAGAAGGCGAACAGCCCGAGCGCCATGATTGCCGCCCCGAAGATCATCACCGCGCGACGGCCAAAGCGATCCGACAGGTGCCCGAAGAACGGCGCGGAGGCGACGATGGCCACCGACAGCGAGAAATCGAACAGCAAGGCGTGGCTGCTGCTGTAGCCGATGTCGGTCGCGTAGGCGAGGAAGAAGGTGCTGCCGATATAGGCAATGGTGACGTAGCCAAAGGCGATGCCGATGCACAGCAGCAGCTCGCGTGGGCGACGGCGGAAGGCTTCCATCAGCGGCATGCGCGCCTCGGCTTTTGGTGCGGCCTTGGGCGGCGGCGTGGTGTTCTGCAGGCGCGCATAGAGGCCGATCAGCACCAGCAGGCCGCCGAGCCAGAACGGGATGCGCCAGGCGATGCCGCTGAGATCGTCGTCGAAGGCGAAGCTGACGATGGCGAACACCGCTGAGCCGAAGATGCCGCCGATACCGATGCCCATGCTGGTGAAACTGCCCCACAGGCCACGACGCCCCTTGGGCGCAACCTCGATGCCAAACAGCGCCGCCCCGCCCCACTCGCCACCGGCAGCGAAGCCCTGCACCAGGCGCAGCATCACCAGCAGGACGGGCGCGGCCGCGCCGATGCTGGCGTGGGTCGGCAGGAAGCCGATCAGCAGGGTGCTCAGGCCCATCAGCACGAGGGTAGCGACCAGCGCCTTCTGCCGGCCGTAGCGGTCACCCAGGTGGCCGAAAACCACGCCGCCCAGCGGACGGGCGAAGAAGCCGGCACCGAACGCCGCGAAGGCCACCAGCACGGCGGTCAGGCGGTCCATGCCGGGGAAGAACAGCTGCGGGAAGATCAGCGCGGCGGCGTAGCCGTAGATGACGAAATCGTAGAACTCCAGCGCGGTGCCCATGCCGGAGACGCAGAAGGTGCGAAAGGCCGAGCGCGAGCCGGGGGCGGCGGGCGTGTGATCGATCATGGCGGTTCACTCTTGTTCTTGTGGCAACACGAAACCCGCGCGGCGGCCGGCGGGCCGCCACGAGGGCGTTGGTTTTGTAAGCGGTGTTACGTAGGGCGCATAACCCGGAACGGGTTATCCGCCGGTAGCTCTAGGGCCCTGGAACCTAGACTATCGGTGCACTGGCGCCCCTCTCCCCAGCCCTCTCCCTGAAGGGAGAGGGAGTCGACGGTGCCACCGGTTAGCTGGGAGCTCCGCCTGATGCCGGACAGTCCCCTCTCCCTGAAGGGCGAGGGAGTCGACGGTGCCAACGGCTAGCTGGGTGTTCCGCCTGATGCCGGACAGTCCCCTCTCCCTTCAGGGAGAGGGTTAGGGAGAGGGTCCAGCCGGCTGAAACGGAGTCCTCAGAACCGCAGGAACCCCTCATCCGCCAGCTTCTTCGGAGTTCCGGCGACGTATTCGAGAGCGCAGCCAGCGGTATCCAGGCCGATGCTCAGCAGGGTTTCCCAGCGCTCTGTATCCGGCTCGGACATATCCGGGTGGAAGCACACCACCGCCTGGTCGCCGTCGGCGCCGCAGAAGGCGTCGGCGCGTTCGCGCAGGGCCTTGCCGGTCATGCCGGCGGTGGCGGCCTTGAGGTGATCCAGGCGCGCATAGGTGGTGGACACATCCGCCGTGCGCTCGCCCCAGCTCAGCTCGCCGTCGAGGAAGTGGTTGGTGTGCAGCAGCCAGCCATCCTCGCGCGGAACCACCACGGCGGTGTGCGCCGGACTCATCTCGATGCTGGCGGCACGGGCACGCACGTCGCTGCGGGTGAACACGGTCAGCACGGTGGACGCACTGACCCGCGCCGAACGTGCCATGGCGATGGCCTCGGTGACGCTGGTGGCTTCTTCCAGCACCCGGCGGGCGATGGCGTGTACCGGCACACCGGCGCTGCCGTCGTCACTGGCGTGGTGCAGGATGTTGAAGTGCACACCCAGCCCGGCGCTGTTCACGCCGATCTTGCCGAGCATGCCGAACTCGGTGAACAGCTTGGCAGTCAGGCCGCTGCTGCCGGTGAAGCCCAGCAGCAGGCCGTGGGGCACCAGGCTGTCGTGCCAGTCCCAGGTCTGCAGGCTGCACGGGGCGGCCGCGCCGGCCGGAGCATAGACCGAGGTGGAACACTCGCCCTCCACCGGCTGCTCCGGCATCACCGCGAGAATTTCGGTACGCGCATTCAGCGCCGCCAGCTGCCACAGCGGCAGGCCGACGCCCAGGGCCAGGCCTTCGACTTCCCTGGCCAGGGCCGGGCACCAGTCGGCCAGCGCTGCGAGGCTGGCTTCACCGATGGCACGGGCCTTGTCCAGCTCCACGCCGACGCGCGGGAAGAAGTCCAGGTACAGCGCCACGGTCTGGCGGATCTGCCCGGCGAAGGTTTCGCCGATCTGCCGGCCACGCTGCAGCGGGTCGCGGATGTCGGTGGTGAAGGTATGAAGAATCACGGCAAGGCTCCTGCAATTGCTTTTCAACGAGGCCGGAGCGTCGAGGCGCTCCGGTTGGGTCAGAGTTTGTCGTCGGGACGACTATAGACTTCGCGGCCGGCGAACCAGGTCTTGAGCACCCGAGTATCGCGCAGCGCTTCCGGCTTGATGGTGAATACGTCGCGATCGAGCAGGATCAGGTCGGCCTGCTTGCCCGGCTTGAGCGAACCGATGCGGTCTTCCAGGCGCAGCACGCGCGCTGCGTTGAGGGTGTAGGCCTGGAACATGGTCTGCCGGTCGATGTCCTCGGCGGCGTTGAGCACGCCTTTCGGACCGACGCGCTGGATCGCCTGGTAGATGGCCTTCCACGGATCGGGCGTGGTGATCGGCCAGTCGCTGGCGCCGGAAATGGTCGCTCCGTTCTTCAGCAGCGAGCGCGCCGGATACATGTGCAGGAAGGCCATGGCGCTGACGTAGGGCTTGACCAGGTCGACGCTGTTCTCGTCGGCGGCGGCCCAGTACAGCTGCATGGCGGCGATCACGTCGAGCGCCTTGAAACGCGGGAAGTCCTTGGGGTTGACCATCTGCAGGTGGGTGATCGAGTGCGGGATGCCGCTGTGGCGAGCCTTGCGTGCCTGCTCGATGCCGTTGAGCGATTCGCGCACCGCACGGTCGCCGATGGCGTGGATGTGCACCAGCCAGCCGCGGGCGTCGGCGGCGCTGACCAGCTCGCCGAAATGCTTCGGGTCGATCAGCAGTTCACCGTACTTCTTCGAGTTGCTGTAGGGCTCCAGCATCGCCGCACTTTGCGCCGGCATCTCGGCCACACCGTCGGCGAAGATCTTGATGCCCGGTAGGGTCAGGTTCTCCACGCCGATGAACTGCTGGCGCACCTTGTCCAGCTCGTCGAGGTCGGCCGGGGTCGCCTTGGAGTCGGCCATCAGCAGGGCGGCGACGTGCGCGGTGAGGCCGCCCTGCTGCGCCAGCATCTTGTAGACCGGCAGCACGCCGACGGAATCGTTGTGGATGTCGCCGCCGGGGTTCTCATTGGCCAGGGGTTCCATCCAGGCGGTGATGCCCAGCTCGTGGTAGTAGCTCTGCGCGCCCTTCAGCGCCTTGAGCAGCTCGTCATTGCTCGCCAGCGGCAGCATGGCCTGCACCGGATAGAGGCCGGCATCCACCAGGAAGCCGTTGGGCTTGCCGTCGGCGCCGTGGCCAATGGTGGCCTGCTCCTCGCCCTGCAGCGACTTGACCTTGGCGGCATCGATGCCAGCGAGGTCGAGTAGCGCCTGGTTGGCCCAGCCAGTGTGGTAGTCGCCGCCCGCCAGGAGGATCGGCTGCTTCGCCCATTCGCCCTGGTTGAAGCGTTGCTGCAATTTGCCGAGCTCGTCCCAGTAAGCCGTCGGCACGCCACCGACATAGAGGAACTGGCCACGGCGCGCGCGGCCGTCGTCACGCCACTGGCGCAGCTTGCCCTCGAAATCGGCGAGGGGAATGTCCTGGTTGTCCAGGTTGGCCTGGAGCATCTGCAGGCCGCCCTTGACCAGATGGGTGTGGGAGTCGATGAAGCCGGGCATCAGCACCTGGCCGTGCAGGTCGATGACCTTGGTCGCCGGTTGCTGGAGCTTGAGAATCTGCGCATCGGAGCCGATCGCGAGGATGCGGCCGTTCTCCACCGCCACTGCCTGCTGCAGCGCCTGGCCGGGTTCGGCGGTGTAGACCTTGCCGCCGTGGAAGATGAGGTCGGCGGCGGCCATAGTTTCCACCGAGGAAAAAGCGCAAGCCGCTGACACCAGCGCCGGAATCAGTAGTTTCATCGCAGAGCCTTCGTTATTGTTGATCTGTGACGAAGGTTAAGCAAAAGCCCCGGCGGCTTTAACACTGACTTCCCGCACAACTTCTGTTCCTGTCAGGAAGCAATACCAGGAAGCCAACCATGGACAAGATGACCGCCCTCACCATGTTCGTCGCCACCGCCGACCACGGCGGCTTCAGCCGCGCCGCCGAACAGCTGGGCAAGACGCCGTCGGCGATCACCAAGGGCGTGGCACAACTGGAGGCCGACCTGGGCCAGCGCCTGTTCGAGCGCACCACACGACGCATGGCGCTGACTGAGGCCGGGCACATCTACCTGGAAGGCGCGCGCTCGGCGCTGATGCAGCTGCAACGGGCCAGCGAGGAAGTCGAGCAGTTGCAGACCGAGTTGCGCGGCAGCCTGCGCATCGTCTCGCCGCCCTCCTTCGCCCCGGCCTTCTTCAATGCGGTGTGCTGCCGTTTCCTCCGTGAACACCCGCAGGTACGCCTGGAGGTGGACCTGCTGGACGAGTTCGTCGACCTCGTCGAAGGCGGCTACGACATCGCCCTGCGCGACGGCCCCATCGACCTGCCGGACGTCATCGCCCAGCCGCTGCTGGAAAACCGCCTGATGCTCTGCGCCAGCCCTCGCTACCTCGCCGAGAAGAACCTGGAGGTGACGCTGGAAAACTACGAGCAGCACGACTGGCTGATCTTCCGCCACCCACTGCTGAACCGGAACTTCTGGTGGGTGCAGAAGGACGGTGAACGCCTGCGCATCCGCCAGCCGGTGCCGCGGGTGGCCAGCGACAACTACGACTTCCTGCTCTCCTGCCTGCTCGATGGCCAGGGCCTGCAGTTCCTCCCGCAGTGGAGCGCACTGCCCTACCTGGAAAGCGGCCAACTGGTAGAGCAATTACCCGACTGCTGGCGCGACCAGAGCGCCTTCGGGCCCTGGGTGCATGTGCTCTACCTGCCGCACCGGCGCAGCACACGCAAGGTGCGGGTGTTCATCGAGTACCTGCGCGAGCATCTGCAGGGGAAGGGATTGGTCTGAGGCGGGCAACGGGGCTACACCGGTGGATGCCGTGCCGGGCGGTTCGCGAGCAAGCTCGCTCCTACAGGGGGCTCCGAGCTTCACCTGTAGGAGCGGACCTTGTCCGCGAAATCCTTCGCGGCGGACTTCGAAGTCACAAGGATATTCCGCCAACCATCGCCTGTCGGCGAATCGCGGAGAAGCTCCGCTCCTACAAGAGCGTACGCATCGAACTGGCTCTGGCTTTGGTTCGAAAGCCTTCCAGCGAAACATCCGCGCACTCCGAATGCCCCGTTCAGGAGGCCTCGTTGAAGCGGAGTTTCAGGGGTTGAGCGACATGGATGTCGCGAGAGCGTCGATGGGCCAGGGATGGCCCTTCGTCGGGGGACGCCTAGTTCGTGCCCCTGAAACTTCGCTTCGACGAGGGTATTTTTCGCCTAAGCGAAAAACCGGATGTCCGGGGCAAGCCTTTTGGTTACTTTTTGGGGGGCGGCCTTCCGTCGTTTGGAAAAGTAACTCGCCCGAGGGGGCGAAACCTGAAGCCCGCGCGCACGCCGAAGCGACGCTGAAACTCCCAACCACAAGCAAGAATATCGCGGGCATGGCCCGCTCCTACAGGGTGACTCCACAATTTCGACAGGCCGGCGGATAACGCTGGTGCGTTATCCGCCCTACGAATCAGTAGTCGCAGCACGCGGCCCTGTGCCATGCGGTTCGCGAGCAAGCTCGCTCCTACGAAAAACACCGCGGCGCCAGGGTGGACTGTAGGAGCGAGCTTGCTCGCGAACCCGCCCAGCTCCCACCCTCACACCAACCTCTGCTCCCGCAGATACCCCCGCAAATGCTCGATGAACGCAATGATCTTCCGCGTCGCCCGTCGCGTGCTCGGATACACCGCCAGCAGCTCCGACCCCAGTGCCTTCGGGTCGAAAAGGCAATCATCGAGGATCGTCCGCAAGCGCCCATCCCGCAGGTACGGCAGCACACTCCAGACCGGACACGGCAACACCCCCTGCCCCGCCAGGCAAGCCTCCAGCAACAGCTCCTGGTTGTCGCTGTTCAGCCGCCCGCTACGCGGTAGCAACACCCGCTCGCCGGCCCGCTCGATCAGCCAGCTCTCGCCCAGCGCCGGGTGGCGATAGACCAGGCATTCGTGCTCCACCAGTTGCTCCGGCCGCTCCGGCGCGCCGCAGCGCTCAAGGTAATCGGGACTGGCGCAGAACACGATGCGACTCTCGCCCACCGGCTGGGCGATCAGTCCTGGCAGGTCGCTATGGCCCAGGCGCAGGGCGAGGTCGTAGCGGCCGTCGAGCATGTCGATGTAGGCATCGGTCAGGTCCACCTGCAGGGTCATGTCCGGGTGCTTCTGCATGAAGCTCGCGCAGGCGCCATTGAGGAAGGGCCGACCAAACGCCAGCGGCCCGTTGATCCGCAGCCGTCCCTTGAGGCTGTGGTGCAGCTGGGCGATTTCCTCCTCCGACTCGCGCATGCGTTCCAGCACTTCCCGCGCGGTATCCAGGTAGAGCTGGCCGGCCTCGGTCAGCGCCATGCTGCGGGTGGTGCGCTCGAACAGCCGGGCGCCGACCTCCTGCTCCAGCTGGCCGACCGACTTGGCCACCGCGGAAGGCGTCTTGCCCAGTTCCTCGGCGGCACGGCTGAAGCTGCCGAGTTCGGCGCTGATGACGAAGAGCTGCAGGCTATTGAGCTTGTCCACGATTGAGTCCGACTTTTCCCAAGTGTTATTCCAGGGCGCCGCTTACTCGGCGTCAGGAAGCCCCTTAGCCTCTGCGCAACGCCAACAAGAATCAAGGGAAAGGCACTTTCACCCCTGAAAGACGCCCTTCTCGCTCACCGCGCATTTTGAACTCAGAAATGAAAATAAGCCGTCTTGCCTGCCCACCCGCGCTCATCCCGCCGCGCACGCGCACCCCGTTCGGTGACGGGTTTGGCAAGTCCGCCCCGCTCCCTCCCCAGCGCCTATTCGAGCGTGGACGAACGACCGTCTTCCGGGCATTACGCTGCCTCCGCGATGACGCCCCGTTCGATCCCGACAGGCCCTGACCTTCTCGAACCCTTCCGCCTTGCCTGGAGTCACCATGTCCACCACCGCCGAGCTGATCATCACCCACGCCGACATCCGCACACAGGATCAGCGCCACCCGCGCGCCGAAGCCATCGCCATCCGCGGCGGGCGCATCCTCGCCGTCGGCAGCAACGCCGAGATCGAGGCGCTGGCAGACAGCACCAGCCGCCGCATCGACGCCGGCGGCCGCTTGATGCTGCCGGGCCTGCAGGATACCCACGTGCACTTCCAGCTCAGCGCCGCCGACCTCTACCACAACGCTTCGCTGTACGAGGCCAGCAACCTCGACGAACTGCTGGAAACCATCCGCGCCTTCGCCCAGGCGCACCCGGAAAAACCCTGGATTCGCGGCGTCGGTTTCTCCTCCGCACGCTTCACGCCCGAACAACTCACCAAGGAGCTGCTCGACAGCGTCACCGACGGCCGCCCGGCGCTGATGTTCGCCAGCGATTACCACAACGGCTGGGCCAACAGCGCCGCCTTCGAACTGGCCGGCGTGCGCCCGGGCAGCGCCGAGCCGGACAACGGCGAATACCTGCGCCTGGCCGACGGCACGCCGAAAGGCTGGCTGGTGGAAGACGCCATCTGGGCGATGAATCGCATCGCCCCCGGCTACACCGACGACGACTACCTGCAGGCCATGGCGCACTACAGCAAGGCCTTCAACGCGCGCGGCATCACCGGTGTGCTCGACGCCATGGCCGCGCGCAACTACCTGAAGAACTACCAGGCCTCCCACGATCGTGGCGACCTGACCCTGCGCGTCTGCGCCACCTCGAAGATCTTCGCGCACAAGTCGCTGGCCGAGCAGATGGCCGAACTCAAGGACCTGCGCACCATCTACCAGGGCGACCGGGTGCGCCTGCATTCGGCCAAGTTCTTCCTCGATGGCGTGCTGGAGAACGGCACGGCGGTGCTCGCCGCCCCGCGCAGCGATACCGGCGGCAACGCCGAGCTGATGTTCAGCCAGGAACAGATCGACGAGTACTTCAGCGCCTTCGACCGCGAGGGCTTCCAGATTCACGTGCACAGCATCGGCGACGGCGCCGTGCGCGCGGCGCTGAACGGCCTGGAGGTCGCCCGCGAGCGCAACGGCCAGTGGGATTCGCGCCACCAGCTGGCGCACCTGCAGGTGGTCGACCCGGCGGATATCCCGCGCTTCAACCAGCTCGGCGCGCTGGCCAACTACCAGACGCTGTGGGCGCAGCCCAACCCCGAGGCCGATGCCATAGTCGAGGCGATGATCGGCCCCGAGCGCAGCCAGTACATCTACCCGCTCGGCGAGTTCGTGCGCCAGGGCGTGACCTGCATGCTCAGCAGCGACTGGGGCGTGACCGGCTTCGACCCGTTCCAGATCATCCAGTGTGCCCTCACCCGGCAGAACCCGGCGCTGGGCAGCGACAGCCCGGTACAGACCGCCCAGCACCGCATCGGCATCGACGAGGCGATTCGCGGCTACACCCTCAACGCCGCCCACGCTGCGTGGCGCGACGACTGCACCGGCAGCCTGGAGCCGGGCAAGTACGCCGACCTGATCCTGCTGGACCGCGACCTCTACGCCATCTCGCCCTACGAGATCGGCCAGACCCAGGTCCTGCTGACCCTGCTCGAAGGCCGCGAAGTGCACCGCGACGCCTCCTTCGCCGGCTGACCACCGGGCGCCCCTCCACCACAGGGGGCGCCACCCGGCAAATCCTCCTTCACATTCGCCAACAACAAGAACAATGGAGCCTGATCATGGGCGTTGCAGTACCCCACGACGGCGCGCAACTCAAGCGCACCCTCGGCCTGAAAGACCTGGTGGCCTACGGCATGGCCTACATCGCGCCGATGGCGCCGCTCACCACCTTCGGATTCGTCTGGGACGCCTCCGGCGGGCTGGTCGCGCTGGCCTACCTGCTGGGCGCGATCTGCATGTACTTCACCGCGCAGAGCTACGCCACGCTGTCGGCGCAGGTGCAGAGCGCCGGCTCGGTCTACGGCTTCGCCCGCCACTGCCTGGGCGAAGTGCCGGGCTTCGTCGCCGGCTGGCTGATCCTGCTGGACTACCTGCTGATCCCGGCGCTGGTGTTCCTGATCATGTCGGTGGGCCTGCAGATCCTCATGCCCGGCCTCGACCGCGCCTTCTGCCTGGTGCTGCTGGTGGCCATCTCGCTGGGCATCAACTGGTTCGGCGTCGCCGTCACCACGCGCATCAGCATGGTCTCGGTGGTGCTGCAGTTCAGCGTGATGTTCGGCCTGCTCGGGCTGGCGCTGTTCGCCATCGCCCAGGGCAAGGGCGCCGGTGCGCTGACCGCCGCGCCATTCTTCGACGGCAGCGCCTTCGATGCCGGCAAGGTGTTCACCGCGACATCCATCTGCGTGCTGTCGTTCCTCGGCTTCGACGCCATCTCCACCCTCGCCGAGGAAGTGAAGGACAACGACCGCCGGCTGGTCGGCCGCGCCATCCTGCTGGTGCTGTTCATCTGCGCGACGCTGTTCGTGGTGACCACCTGGGTGCTCGGCAACCTGATGCCCGGCGTGATCATCAAGGACGCCTCGGCGGCCATCTACGAGCTGACCACCGCGCAGATCGGCCCCTGGGTCGCTCTGCTGCTGGCCTGGGTGATCGCGATGATGGTCGGCCTGACCAACGCCCTGCCGATGCAGGTCGGCGTCTCCCGCGTGCTGTTCGCCATGAGCCGCGACCGCCAGCTACCAGCCCTCTTCGCCCGCCTGCACCGCCGCCACGGCACGCCGCACGTGGCGCTGGTGCTGTCGACGCTGCTGTCGCTGGGCATCGCCCTGGTGATGCGCGAACGCATCGACACCCTCGCCTCCTTCGTCAACTTCGGCGCCCTGACCGCCTTCGTCCTGCTGCACCTGTCGGTACTGATCCGGCTCGGCATCCAGGGCCGCAGCCGCCGCTGGTTCGCCCACTGGCTGGTGCCCATCGTCGGTATCGCCGTGGTGGTGACGGTGCTCTGCGGCATGGATATCCATGCGCTGACCATGGGGAGCGTCTGGTTGGTGATCGGGGTGGTTTATGGCCTCTACCTGCGTGGCAAAGGGCGGGTGGCATTGAGCGTTTGAGGCTTTTGCAGAGTGCGCGCGGCAGTCTGCCGAGGGACTCGCGGAAAAGGTCCGCTCCTGCGCGACGGAGCTGACCTGTATAAGCGCCCCAT
This sequence comes from Pseudomonas sp. CAN1, assembly GCF_030462585.1. Taxonomy (GTDB): domain Bacteria; phylum Pseudomonadota; class Gammaproteobacteria; order Pseudomonadales; family Pseudomonadaceae; genus Pseudomonas. Next base: position 33,608 of record NZ_JASMRU010000044.1, read on the forward strand.
GGGCGCTATCGCGGCCATGGCCCGCTCCCGCGAAGTCTGCCCCTGAGCGCCCCTGGAAGAGCGTTCAGGGCAGGCTCAGAGCTTCTTTCCGCCCAGCAGGAAGTGCGACAGCGCCGGAATCAGCACCAGCGCGCCGAGCATGTTCCACAGGAACATGAAGGTCAGCAGGATGCCCATGTCCGCCTGGAACTTGATCGGTGACCAGGCCCAGGTGATGACGCCCGCCGCCAGGGTCACGCCGACCAGCGCGACCACCTTGCCGGTGAAGGCCACGGCCTGTTTGTAGGCCACCGACAGCGGCAGACCCGCGCGCTGCATCTGCAGCTGCACGCTGAGCAGGTACAAAGCGTAATCCACCCCGATCCCCACCCCTAGCGCGATCACCGGCAGCGTGGCGACCTTGACGCCGATGCCCATCAGCACCATCAGCGCCTCGCAGAGGATCGAGGTGAGCACCAGCGGCAGCAGCGCCACCAAGGTCGCGCGCCAGCTGCGGAAGGTGATCAGGCAGAAGATGCCCACCGCCGCGTAGACGTAGAACAGCATGCGGTGGTTGGCCTCGCGCACCACGCGGTTGGTCGCGGCCTCGATCCCGGCGCTTCCGGCGGCCAGCAGGAACTGGCGGTCCGGCGTGCTGTTGGCGCGGGCGAAGTTCTCGGCGATGCCGGCCACTTCGTCGAGGGTCTGCGCCTTGTGGTCCTTGAGGAAGGCGATCACCGGCATCAGCGAGCATTCGGTGTTGAACAGCTCGGGCGTGTTCACCGAGGCCTGCTGGGCCGCGTAGTTGAGCACGTCCTGGTTGCGCTGCAGGCTGGCGAACTTGGGGTTGCCCTCGTAGGTGCCCGCGGTGATCTGGCGTACCGCGTTGACCAGCGAAGTGGTGGCCTGCACGCCCTCGTGCTGTTGCAGCGCCCAGCCCAGGCGGTCGGCGAGGATCAGCGTGCGGTAGTTCAGGCAACCTTCCGGCGCGGTCTTCACCATCACCGCGAAGAGGTCGCTGGAGAGCGCGTAGTGGCTGGTGATGTAGGCGTTGTCGCGGTTGTAGCGCGAGTCGGCGCGCAGCTCCGGGGCGCCGGCGTCGAGGTCGCCGATCTGCAGGTGCTGGCTGACCAGCAGGCCGCCGGCGCCCAGCAGCGCGGCGACGATCAGCGCAGCGCTGGCCCAGCGGCGCTGGGTGAAGCGGTCCAGCAGGTCCCACAGCTTGCCCAGGCCGGCATGCTGGTCCACCTGGCGCTCTTCGCGCAGGGCACGGGCGGCGGCCTTCGGGCTGACACCGACGTAGGACAGCGCCACCGGCATCATCAGCAGCGAGGTGAAGATCAGCACCGCCACGCCGATGCTGGCGGCGATGGCCAGGTCCTGGATCACCGGGATGTCGATCAGCATCAGCACGGCGAAGCCCACGGCGTCGGACAGCAGCGCGGTGACACCGGCGAGGAACAGGCGGCGGAAGGTGTTGCGCGCGGCGACCTGCTTGTGGGTGCCACGGCCGATGTCCTGCATGATGCCGTTCATCTTCTGGGTGGCGTGGGACACGCCGATGGCGAAGATCAGGAACGGCACCAGGATCGAATACGGGTCCAGCGCGTAGCCCAGCCAGGCCACCAGGCCGAGCTGCCAGACCACCGCCAGCAGCGAGCAGCCGATCACCAGCAGGCTGCTGCGCAGGCAGCGGGTGTAGAAGAAGATGATGACGAAGGCGGTGACCACCGCCAGGCCGAAGAACAGCATCACCCGCAGCAGGCCGTCGATGAGGTCGCCCACCAGCTTGGCGAAGCCGATCACGTGCAGGCGTACCGGGCCCTTGCCCTCCTCGCCGGCGGCGAAGGCGCGGGTGTCGCCGAGGTATTCGTACTTCAGGCGCAGGTCGTCGAGGGCGCGGGAGAATTCGCGGTAGTCGATGCCCTTGCCGGTGGCCGAGTCGCGGTCGAGCAGCGGCACCACCAGCATGCTGGAGCGGAAGTCGTTGCCCACCAGGCTGCCGACGATGCCGGCACGGGCGATGTTCTGGCGCAGCTGGCCGATGGATTCGGGCTTGCCGTCGTAGCCGTCGGGCATCACCGGGCCGCCCTGGAAGCCTTCCTCGGTGACCTCGGTCCAGCGCACTGCCGGCGACCACAGCGATTTCATCCAGGCACGGTCGACACCATGGCTGAGGAACAGCTGGTCGCTGATCTGCCGCAGGCTGTCGATGTAGGCCGGGTCGAAGATGTCGCCGCTGGGGTTCTCCACCACCACCCGCACCGAGTTGCCCAGGCCGCGCAATACGGCGCGATTGTCCAGGTAGTTGCGGATGTAGGGATCACTGTGCGGGATCATCTTCTCGAAGGCCGGGCGCATCTCCAGACGGGTCACGGCCATGTAGCCCAGCAGCACAGTGACCAGCGCGATCAGGGCGATGAACAGCGCGCGGTGGTTGAACACCAGGCGCTCCAGCAGGTTGCCGCTGTGGGTGTCAAAGTCCCGCAGTTCGCGGACTACAGGCATTTCGCCGTGCTTCAGGTCGACCATGAGGCTGTCTCTCTATCTCTTGTTCTTATGGTTCTTGAACGGGCGGAACACCGGCGCGCTCAGCGCACCGGCATCGCGTTCTCGCGTACGCCGCGGGTGCCGACCAGCAGCAGGCGGCCGGGGCCGGCCACGGCGCCACTGACGGGCAGGCGCTCGGCCAGGTCCAGGATCTTGAAGCTGGCGCCGCTGTCGTCGCTGACCAGGCCCTGGCCGGCCTGGCTGAACAGGTACAGCCGCCCGTCGGCGTCGAAGCTGGCGGCGGTCAGGCTCACCGGCAGGCCGGTGTCCACGGCGGTCCAGCTTGCGCCGCCGTCGAGGCTGCGGATCGCATGGCCGCGCAGGCCGTAGGCGAACACCAGGCCGGGCCGCGCGATGACGCCGAAGAAGCTGCCGGCGTAGGGCGATTGCAGAGCGACGAAGCGCTCGGCCTGATGGTCCAGGCGCAGCAGCAGGCCCTGCTCGCCGACGATGAACAGGTCATCGCCGCTTGCCGCCATGGCAGTCAGGTGCAGCGCCTGCGGGTTGTCGATGCGGTGGTTCCAGGGCTCCCAGCTGCGACCGCCGTCGCGGGTGTGCAGGATCAGGTTGAAGGCGCCGACCACGAAGCCTTCGTTGGTGTCGCGGAACCACAGGTCGAGGAAGGGTTTGTCGGCGCCCTCCTCCTGGTAACGGCGCGCCTGGTCCAGCCAGGTGGCGTTGTCCGGCTGCGGGTGGGCGGCGTAGTAGTCGAGCATCAGCTGGCCGATCTGCCGGCCGTCGAGCTGGCGCTGCCAGTGCTGGCCGCCATCGGCGCTGTGCAGGACCACGCCGTCGTGGCCCACCGCCCAGCCCTCCCGCGGCGTGGGGAAGCGCACGGCGGTGAGGTCGGAGCTGACCGGCACTTCGGCTTGCACCCAACTGGTGCCGCCGTCGTCGGAGTAGAGAATC
>NZ_JASMRU010000045.1 GCF_030462585.1 Pseudomonas sp. CAN1
CCGCCAGCACCGCATCCACCGTGCCTTCGCCACCGTCGACCATGGGCCGCAGCAGGGTTTCGTCACCGGGCCGGGCGCGCAGCCAGCCACGGGAAATGGCCTCGGCGACCTCGGGGGCGGAGAGGCTTTCCTTGAAGGAGTCGGGGGCAATGACGACTTTCATGGGGACAGGTCCGTTGTGCGGGAGGATGGAGGGCATCCTACACCGCGCAACAGGCAGACATGGTTCTGTAGGAGCGAGCTTGCTCGCGAACCACTTCAGCGAGACCTGGTTCGCGAGCAAGCTCGCTCCTACGAAAAACGCATCAGCACAACCAGCGGCTCAGGGCGCCAGGCGCTCGCGCACCCAGGCACCATTTTCGTTGCGGTAGTTGAGGCGATCGTGCAGGCGGCTCGGGCGCCCCTGCCAGAATTCGATGCGGCTCGGCAGTAGGCGGAAGCCGCCCCAGAAGTCCGGGCAGCTCGGCGCCTCGTCGGCAAAGCGCTGTTCGGTTTCCGCCAGCAGTTGCTCCAGTTCGCCACGGCCCTGGATCACCCGGCTCTGCGGCGAGGCCCAGGCACCCAGGCGGCTGCCCAGCGGGCGCACACGGTAGTAGGCGGCGGATTCCTCGGCGGAGACTTTCTCGATCCGGCCTTCGATACGCACCTGGCGCTCCAGCGCCGGCCAGAAGAAGGTCATGGCCGCCCGCGGGTTTTCCGTCAGTTGCTGGCCCTTGGCGCTTTCGTAGTTGCTGAAGAAGGTGAAGCCACGCTCGTCCAGGCCCTTGAGCAGGAGCACGCGGCAGTGCGGCTGGCCGTCGGCATCCGCAGTGGCGAGCATCATCGCGTTGGGTTCGACCGGCAGTTGCTCGGTCTTCACCGCGTCCTCGAACCACTGGCTGAACAGGCTGAACGGCTCGGCGGGCGCCTGGGCTTCGGTCAGTCCATCACGGGTGTATTCGCGGCGCATATCGGCCAGGGTCTGGGCCATCGGAAATCTCCTGCAGAAGAAGTCCTTAAGCTTATCCAGAGTTACGCCTTCGCGCTTGATCCACGACAAGCGTCATTCCTGCCGGAATGACGCTTTGTGCAGGGAGGCTCAGTTGGCCTGGGCGAGCGCCAGCAGGCTGGAGCGCTGGGTCACCAGCACTTCGACGCGGCGGTTCAGCGCGCGGCCTTCGGCGCTGGCGTTGTCGGCGCGCGGCAGGCTGGAGCCGACGCCCTTCAGGCGCAGGCGGTCGGCGCCCAGGCCGCTGAGGCGGAAGATCGAAGACACCGCCTGGGCACGCTGCAGGCTGACCTTGTCGTTGAGGTCCTTGGCGCCGCTGCTGTCGCTGTGGCCGAGCACCAGCACACCGCTTTCCGGGTCGTTCTGCAGCATCTTCGCCACGTTGCCCAGCGGCGCCAGGGTGATCGGCAGCAGCAGTTCAGGACGCTTGGGGTTGAACGAGCCGTCCACCGGGGCGATCAGTACCAGGGCATTGTCGCGGCGCTCGACGGTGAACTTGCTGCCGGCCACCGCTTCACGCAGGGATTTCTCGTGCTGGTCCAGCCACTCCTTGGTGACCTTGATCTCCTGCGGCTTGGCGGCCTTATCGGCGCTTGGCTGGCTGTCGCCGGCACCGAACGGCCACCACCAGTGGTCACCGGGTTGCTTGCTGCCGGCTTCGGCGACCTTGGGCGCTTCCACCGGCTTCTTCTGCTCGGCAGGAACGGCGGCGGTCACTTCCTCGTCGCCGCCGAAAAGCCACGTCCAGAGGCCACTGCCGGCAGCCGGTTTGGCAGCGGCGGCGCTGCTGTCCGCGGCCTTGGCCGGGTCCTGGGACTGGAACTGGCTGCAGGCGGACAGGCCGACGCAGAGGGCCAGGGCGGAGACTTTCAACGAATTCGAGAACAGCAGGTTCATGGGAGCGATTCCGTAGGGCCGGACATGAAGGAACACCGGGTGCGACAGGCAAGCGGTCGCGCCTCGACTTCAGCAATCAGCTTAAAAGTTGAGCATAACTTACTCAGTTGGAACGGAATTTTAATCCCGAACTGACGAGCGGCGCATGTCTCTGGCTGGGCGAGAGCCCCCCAGGACAGCGAAAGCGGACGACCTTAAGAAGACGCTGCGGGAGGAAGGTTCCTCCCGCCCGTCGCTACAGGCACTCGCCGGCCAGGCGCGCCAGCTGCTGGGCGCGCGGGTCCATGAGGACGTAGGGGCCGAGGGTGTTGACGACGAAGCCGAAGGCCAGCTCGCGTTCGGGGTCGGCAAAACCGATGGAGCCGCCGGCCCCCGGATGACCGAAGGCGCGCGGGCCGAGGCCGTAGGTGGCGTTGGCCACCTGCGGCTGGTCGAGCATGGTGCCCAGGCCGAAGCGCGTGCTGGTCAGCAAAGTGCGGTCGTCGCCCAGCGCATGCTCGCGGGTCAGTTCGGCGATCAGGGCATCATCCAGCAGCTTGCCCTGCAGCAGGCCGCTGTAGAAACCGGCCAGCGAGCGCGCATTGCCGTGGCCGTTGGCCGCCGGCTGCGACATGCGTCGCCACTCCGGCTTGTTGGTGCCGGTGAGCACCGACGGCGGGTTGGTGAAGGCGCGGGTGGAGAGCGCGGCGGCGTCGGTCATCATGGTCCGCAGCAGGCGTTGCGCGGCGGCATCGCCCAGGTTGCCCTTGCCGCGGGCGATATGCGCCACGCGGTGGAACTCGCTGTCGGCCAGACCGATGTGGAAATCCAGCCCGAGCGGTTCGGCGGTGCGCGCGATGATGGCGGCCCCCGGCTCACGACCGTCGACACGGCGGATCACTTCGCCCACCAGCCAGCCATAGGTGATCGGTGCGTAGCCGTGCTCGGCGCCCGGCGTCCACCAGGGCGTCTCGGCGGCCAGCGCGGCGGTCATCGTCGACCAGTCATACAGCGCCTCGGGCGCCAGCGGTTCGCGGATCGCAGGCAGGCCGGCGCGATGGCAGAGCAGCTGGCGCACGCTGATGTCCTGCTTGCCGGCATGGGCGAACTCCGGCCAGTAGCGTGCGACCGGTGCGTCCAGCTCCAGCTTGCCCTCCTCCACCAGTTGCAGGACGGCGACGGCGGCGAAGGTCTTGGTGCAGGAGAACAGGTTGAGCAGGGTGTCGGCCTGCCACTCCTGGCCCGGCTCCTTGCCCGCGCTGCCAGCCCAGAGATCGACCACGGTCTCGCCGCCGACCTGGATGCACAGCGCCGCGCCGCGTTCCTGCGGGTCCTCGAACAGCGCGCTGAAGGCATCGGCAAGCGGGGTGAAGCGCGGATCGCAGTGGCCGTTCAGGGTCATCTCAGGCTCCATCAATGCAAAAGGGGCGGAAGGCGCCATTCTTAGCAGCGCCCTCCGCCCCTGGGAACCCTGCCGAAGGCAGGGTGTGGTCTCACGAATGTCGGATCATCGTCAGGATCACTGATCCGAGTTCTGCTCCGTATCGTCGCTGTCGTCCGCTGGTGCCGGCTTCGGCTCGGGCTCGGCGGGCGCCTTGGCGGCGGCGCGGGCGAGTTCGTCGATGCCCTTGAGCGTCTGCTGGTTGGCCTTGCGCACCGCGTCGACGAAGCCGGTGAACGGCAGGTCGGTGATGCCGACCAGGCCGATGTGGCCGTTCTCGCCATCGAGCAGGCGGCCGGTGACGGGCTGGTCGAGGTACTGGAACCAGTGCGCGCCGACGATATTCGGCTGCTTCGCTGCCTCGGCGAGGAAGCGCTGGTAGGCCTCGCCACGCTGCTGCTCGTTGTAGACCTCGGCGACGCCGCCCCAGAACGGCCCGCGGTCGCGGGAGCCGAAGTGGAATTCGGTGATCAGCACCGGTTTGTCCAGGCCCTTCACGTAGCTGGCGTCGAAGCCCTGCTCGGGCAACGGCACGTAAAGGTTGAAGCTGAGGATGTCGCAGTACTGCGCGCAGGAGGCCAGCGCCTCGGGGGTGCTGACGGCGAAGCGCGGGCCGAGCAGCAGGTGGTTCGGCGCGTGCCACTGCAGCGAGTCCTTCAGCGTCTTGAAGTACTGGTCGGCGTACAGGCGCAGGAAGTTGCTGTAGTCCTCGGCGATGGCCGGGTGCGCTTCGCCGGGCAGCGGTGCCTGGTAGCCCGGCGCGTCAAGATCTTCCCAGGCGCCGAGCTGCACGCCCCAGGCCTCGGCCAGTTGCTCATGCTCCTTGTACTTGTCCTTGAGCTGCTTGATGAAGGCACGCTTGGCCGGGCTGTCGGTGGACAGCTTCAGCGCGCCGAAGGCCAGCGCGTAGTGCCCCTGGGCGTCATCGCTGCGGCCGGCCCAGGCCAGTTCGTTGTCGGCGTAGTAACCGAGCAGCCAGGCATCCTCGCGATGGTCGCGGGCGGCGATGGCGATGGCCCGCTCGGCGGCCATGGCGAAGCGCGGGTCGAACGGATCGGGCATGGCGCCCCACCAGTCGTAGCCGGTACTGACCGTGGCGTAGTCGCCGCTGATGGACAGCGGCACGCTGTAGGGCAGGCGCGGGTCGTCGGCGAAGGCCGGATCGCTCCAGTCGCCCAGGGTGTTGAAGCCCCAGGAGCCGAGGCGTTGCACGGTGCGCTCGCGCCAGGCGGCTGCGGCGGCATCGGCGTTCAGCCCACCGTCGGCGCGGAAGCGGTTGGCGGCGTAGAAGTCGAACCAGCGGCCATTGCCGAAGGCCCGGCCCTGCTGGGCACCGACGCCGCTGCGGTCGTCACGCTGGCCGTAGAAGACGGCCAGCGGCTCGTCCTCCTTGGGCAGGCTGGCGAACATGTACTCGCGGCCTTCCACGTAGGTCTGGCTGCTGTCGGCGTTCACCGCGTTGACGCCCATGGACCAGAACGAATGCCCTTCTGGTGTCACCAGCCACCAGCGGCCGTTGCGCTTTTCGGTGCGGAAGAAGCCGGTGCCTTCGAACGCCGGGCCATCCAGCAGACCGCCAAAGGCGTCACGGCCGGGCGCCGGCTGCCACTTCTTCAGCTGCTCGCCTTCGGCCTTCCAGGCGCTGGCCAGTTGCTCGGGGCTCTTGACCTTTTCCGGCCAGTCGCTGCGGGTGGACTGGCCGAAGCCGTCGACGATGCCGGTGTAGGCCTTGTGGTATTCGTCGTTGCCGGCACGGGTGCCGAAGCGGCCGACGAGGATGTCCTGGGCGGCCTTGGGCGAAGTGAGGAACAGCTTCACCGCGCCGACCTGGCTGCGGTTCAGCTCACCGGTCACCTTGCTCGCCAGCAGCAGGCGCTGGCCGTCCTGGGTGACAGGCATCGGTACGCCGGCGCGCATGCCGAAGTTTTCCGGGGCAGTGGCCTGCAGCGGGACCACCAGGGTCTGCGCCGGGCCGGGCGGCAGGGCGATGCTGGTGCGCAGGCCGGGAGCGCCGTTGATACCTTCGATCTCCACTTCCAGGGTGATCGCCCAGTCCATGGCGTTCTGGATGCGCAGGCTCATGCTGTCGGCCTGCGACCAGTCCCAGCTGCCGCTGGATGGCGCCAGGCGCAGGGTCGGCTGCGGCGCCGGGTTGAAGTTCACCCGGCGCAGGATCTCGCCCTCGGGCGTGGCCTCGGCGGTGGAGCTGGGCAGGTCGGCGTTCTGCGTGGTGATCGAGACCACGGCCATCGGCTTGACGAAGTTGAACAGGGTTTCATTGCCGCCGGCCGACCAGGCCGGGGCACTGGCAATGGCCAGGCTGAGCAGCAGCGGCAGATGCCAACGCGGAGCGATCATGTGTTCGGGTCCTTGCAGCACGCCCGCCGAGCGACGGGCGTTCGTTTGACAGCCAGCGCGGGAGCAAGCTCCCGCACACTCAAGCGATTTCGCGGCGGAACGGGGGTAGCGCGTTCAGAATCGCCTTGCCGTAGCGCTGCGTCACCACGCGGCGGTCCAGCAGCGTGATGGTGCCGCGGTCCTGTTCGGTGCGCAGCAGGCGCCCACAGGCCTGCACCAGGCGCAGCGAAGCGTCGGGCACGGCAATCTCCATGAACGGGTTGCCGCCGCGGGCCTCGATCCATTCCGACAGTGCCGCTTCCACCGGGTCATCCGGCACGGCGAAGGGAATCTTGGCGATCACCACGTGCTCGCAGTAGGCGCCAGGCAAGTCCACTCCCTCGGAGAAGCTGGCGAGGCCGAACAGCACGCTCGGCTCGCCGTCGTCGACCCGCGAGCGGTGCTTGTTCAGGGTTTCCTGCTTGGACAGGTTGCCCTGGATCAGCACGCGCTTGCGCCAGTCGCGGTCCAGGCCGTCGAAGACTTCCTGCATCTGCTTGCGCGAGGAGAACAGGATCAGCGAGCCGCGCGAGCCTTCGACGATCTCCGGCAGCTCGCGGATGATCGCCGCGGTGTGGGCGGCGGCATCACGCGGGTCGGCCTTGAGGTCGGGCACGCGCAGCACGCCGGCATCGGCGTGATGGAACGGGCTCGGTACCACGGCGGTAACGGCCGCGCGCGGCAGGCCGGCGCGCATGCGGTAGCGGTCGAAGGTGCCCAGCGCGGTGAGCGTCGCGGAGGTCACCAGCACGCCGTAGGCCACGTTCCACAAGTTGCGGCGCAAGGTCTCGGCGGCGAGGATCGGGCTGGCATTGGCCTCGATGTCGTAGAAGGTGCCGCTCTCGGCGAGGGTCAGCCAGCGCGCCATCGGCGGGCTGTCTTCCGGGTCTTCGCTGGTGAAGGCGGTCCAAAGCTCCCAGTTGCCCTGGGCGCGGGACAGCAGGCTGCCGAACAGCGGGTACCACTCCTCGGCCTGGTGGCTGGCGATGCCGACGCTGCCCTCCCCGTCCATGGCTTCCTTGAGCAGTTCGGTGAGACGGGTGAAGAGGTCGGTGAGCTTGGAGAAGCCCTTTTTCAGCTCGATGCCCATCTCGCGGATGTGCTCGGGGATCACCCCGCCGACGAAGCGATGGCGTGGTCGCTCGCGGCCTTCCATGTCCTCGCCGGCACGGAAGTCGCCGACTTCCTCGCAGGCGGTGAACATGAACTGCTGGTGCGTGCGCAGCTCGCGGGCCAGCTCCGGCACCTGCTCGATCAGGCGGCCGAGGTCGCCGGGCAGCGGGTTCTGCGCCAGCAGCTTGGTCAGGTTCTTTTCCACCTGGCCCAGCCAGTCGGCGGTGGCGCGCAGGCGGGTGAAGTGGGCGAAATGGCCGATGGCCTTGTCCGGCAGGTGGTGGCCTTCGTCGAACACGTAGAGCGTGTCGCGCGGGTCCGGCAGGATCGCCCCGCCGCCCAGCGCCAGGTCGGCCAGCACCAGGTCATGGTTGGTGACGATCACGTCGACCTTGGTCATGCCTTCGCGCGCCTTGTAGAAAGCGCACTGCTGGAAGTTCGGGCAATGGCGGTTGGTGCACTGGCTGTGGTCGGTGGTGACCTGCGCCCACTGCGCGTCCTCGATGGCCTCGGGCCAGGAGTCGCGGTCGCCGTCCCAGCGGTTGCCGGCCAGGCGCTCGATCATCTGGTTGAACAGCTTGCTGGAGGTCTCGTCGACGTCGATGCGGAAGCCTTCTTCCTCGAACAGCTGGGCGGTGGCGCTCTGCGCCTGGCCTTCCTGCAGCAGGTGGTCGAGCTTGGACAGGCACATGTAGCGCCCGCGGCCCTTGGCCAGGGCGAAGCTGAACGACAGGCCGGAGTTGCGCAGCAGGTCGGGCAGGTCCTTGTGAACGATCTGCTCCTGCAGGGCGACGGTGGCGGTGGCGACTACAAGACGCTTGCCGGCGGCCTTGGCGCAGGCGATGGCGGCGAGGCTGTAGGCGACGGTCTTGCCGGTGCCGGTGCCGGCTTCCACGGCAACCACGGCGGCATCGCCCAGGCGATGGCCTTCCTCGTCGCTGGCGATGGTCCCCAGGACCTTGGCGACTTCGGCGATCATCAGGCGCTGGCCGTAGCGCGGCTTGAGTTCCTTGGCCTCGAGGAAGCGCGAGTAGGCGCCCTGGATCGTGCCTTTGAGTTCGGTGCTGAGCATGGACTTCCCGGGCCCCGGAGGCGCCCTGCGGGACACATCCGGATGCTGGATAAATTTTCAGTGGTTCGAATCGGCGGCTATGATAGCGCGCTTGTCTTCAATCGCCAGCGGAGATCGTCCGAATGACACCCTTTGCCTTCGTCTATGCCCTGCACGTCCTGGCCGCCCTGGTCTGGGTCGGCGGCATGTTCTTCGCCTGGATGGTCCTGCGTCCGGCCGCCGTCGCCGCGCTGGAAGCCCCGCCCCGGCTGAAGCTGTGGCTGGAGGTGTTCCCGCGCTTCTTCCTCTGGGTATGGGCGGCGGTGATCGTGCTGCCGGTGACCGGCGTGGGCATGCTGCACCTGAGCTTCAACGGCATGGCCGGCGCGCCGCGCTATGTGCAGGTGATGATGGGGCTGTATGTGGCGATGCTGGCGCTGTTCCTGCGCATCGTCGCACTGCAGCTGCCGGAGCTGCGCCGCGCCGTGGACGCCGAGGACTGGCCGGCCGGCGGCGCCGCGCTGGGCAAGATCCGCAAGACCGTGGGCCTGAACCTGCTGATCGGCATGGCGCTGGTGGCGTTCGTCGCCGCGCGTCCGCACTGGTAAGGTCCGCACTGCCAATAAAAAAGCCCGCCAGGTCTACCGGGCGGGCTTTTTTTGCAGGTGCTGACTCAGAAGCGCTTCACGTCCAGACGGCCTTCACCGCCCTTGGAACCTTCCGCACCGCCCTGGCCTTCCGTGCCAGGCTTCTCGCCCGCCACCGAGTAGAACCAGCAGCCCTTCTCACTGCTGCGCGAGCCAGCCTTGCCAGGCTTGCCGCCAGCACCACCGGCACCGCCTTCCAGACGCACGCGAACCTTCTCGACGTCGAACTGCTCCGGGACTTCCAGGCGCACCACGCCGCCGGACGCGCCCTGCTGGCCGTCAGCGCCGTTCTGCCCGTCACCGGCAGAACGCCCGCTGCCCCACAGGCAACCGGGGGTCTGCGCGCTGCCGCCGTCCAGGCCGTCATAGCCCGGAGCGCCGACACCACCACGGACGTCGATCAGCAGGTTCTCCACCGCTACATCGTGGAGCCGTAGCACCAGGTTGCGGCCGCCGCTGGCAGGTTTCTCGAAGCTGCCGGAGCTACCTTGCGCGGCGATCACGCTGCCGTCGGCCAGGTTGCCGTGCTGCACGTCGATCTGCAGCGCCTCGCTGCCGGGGAACACACCGATCCGTGCATTCTTCGCCAGGTCCAGCTCGCCGATCTTCAGCTCCTTCACCCGCGACGGAATCAGCAGCGCGCCCTCGGGGCCGACGCTGATGCGGTCCAGGCTCAGGCTGTCGCCCTTCACCGGCAGGCGCAGCACGGTATTGGCCTCCACCGTGACCGTCCCGGCGGCGGAACAGGTCAGCGGCGCGAGCAGCGCCAACCCCAGCAACGACTTACGCATGGGTATCTCCTTCTACTTTTGCGGATTCGGGTTGCGGCTGTGCAGGAGCCGGCAGGCCAGCGAAATGAAAGGCGCCGAACAGCAGGATCTGCAGGCGGTCGATGCCCGGATGCGGGCGGCCGCGCAGGCGCTTGCCCAGGGCCAGGACTTCGAGGATGTGGATCAGCAGGATCAGCGCGCCGGCCGCATTGAGCAGCGTGCTGAAGGGATGTGCGAAGGGTTGCAACAGGTTGGCCAGCACCGCCAGCCAGAACAGCAGGGCAATCAACTTGCCCAGCCCCAACACTGCTTTCATGGAATGCCCCCGGATTTTCTTTGCCGGGGAACATACGCCTTAGCCCCGGCCGATGCCAGTGGCGGCGGGAATGACAAAGGGGGCCAAGTGGCCCCCTTTGCGGACATCACACCAAAGTTACTGGCGGGTGATCTTGATTTCCACGCGACGGTTCTCGGCGCGGCCTTCCTTGGTCTTGTTGTCCGCAACCGGCTGGCTCTCGCCATAACCGACCACCGACTTGATGCTGCTGGCGGGCACGCCGGCATCGACCAGGTAATTGGACACGGCGTTGGCACGGCGCTCGGACAGTTTCTGGTTGTAGGCGTCGGTACCGATGCTGTCGGTATGGCCGCCAATGTTCAGCTCGGTGCTCGCGGCCTCGCCTTTCAGGCGGGTAGCGATGGTGTCGAGCTTGTCCTTGTCCTGCGCATCGATCTTCGACGAGTCGAAGGCGAAGTGCAGGTCACGCACGACGATGGTTTCTTCCTTGGGCAGCGGAGCCGGAGCCGGTTCCGGAGCCGGAGCGGGCGGCGGGACCTCGGCCACTTGCTCTGCGGCGCCATGCACCCAGCAATAGGACGCACCCAGCACACCACCGATCAGGGCTCCCCAGCCAGCCCATGCGCTGCTTTCGATGGAACCCAGACCTGCGCCACCGACACCGCCAACCACGGCGCAAGTCGGCCAGTCGGACTTCTGCAACCCTGCGCAGCCGGTGAGCAACGTGCTTACCAGCAGCAGGGGTAAAGCGGTCCTTTTGATGCTCATAAAGTTAAGTCTCCTCTAATGATCGGGTCTTGACCGACAATTACCGAGTAAAGACGTGACTGACAGAATGCGCCAGCACTAGGCCATATGGGTGTCACACGCTAGTCTTCGTTCATTATTTTTTGCATCGACGAGCCCCATGATTTCATCACGCACGCCGCAACAAGCCCTCGCCGCCCTGCTCGATCGCTACGCTCCGCAGCGCCTGCTGCTGGTGGGCGCCAGCCAGATTCCGGCGGTGGATGCCTTCCTCGCGGCGCACCCGGATTGCGAACTGTTCCACGCCGACGCCGGGGCGCTGCCGCCTGAGCTGGCCGGCCAGCGCTACGACCTCGCGCTGCTGGCCGACTGCCTGGAACACCTGCCGCGGCGCGAAGCGCAGCAACTGGTGGGCGGCATCCGCAACCTCAATAGCAGTCGCGTGGCGGTGCTGGTCGACCTCGATGCCGCGCAGGCGCAGGACGCCGACTTCTATGCCCTGGCCATGCAGGCCAGCGAGCGCTTCCAGCGCGACGCCCAGGTGATCACCCTGTTCACCTACGATCTGCACGAATACAAGCAGGTCCCGGACTGGCTCAACGCGAAGTTCTGGGCCAATCCGCAAAACTTCGGGAAGTACTGGTGGTGACCATGATCGAACCGACCTGTCCCTGCGGCAGCGGCCGTCCGCTGCCCSACTGCTGCGGGCGCCTGCACGCCGGCCAGAGCGCGCCGACCGCCGAGGCGCTGATGCGCTCGCGCTACAGCGCCTACGTGCTCGGCCTGGTGGACTACTTGCACGACACCACGCTGCCGGCCCAGCAACCGGGCCTGGACCTGGATGCCATCCGCAGCTGGAGCCTTGGCAGCACCTGGCTGGGCCTGGAGGTGGTCAGCCATGAGGTTCTCGGCGGCCAGCCGGAGCACGCGCGGGTAACCTTCATCGCCCGCTGGCACGACGCTGCGGGCGAGCACAGCCACCGCGAATGCTCGGGGTTCGTCCAGCGCGAAGGTCGCTGGTACTTCCTCGACCCCACGGTGCCGATGAAACTCGGGCGCAACGATCCGTGCCCCTGCGGCGCCGGCGGGAAGCTGAAGAAATGCTGCGGTCCCTGGATTGAATAGGACAGGATTGAATAGGCCAGGATCGAGTTGGACAGCATCGAGTGAGGCGCCAACTTGCACCCCTTGGGGGCGCTCGGTGTCTGGGCTAGAATCCGCGCTTTTTTCCGGGGCGGCGGTGATTCGTCGCACCGGCTACCCCTGCCGGACCTCGCCATGCTGCTGACCGTTCTCTACATCATCGCCATCACCGCCGAAGCCATGACCGGCGCGCTGTCCGCCGGGCGGCGCAGCATGGACCTGTTCGGCGTGGTGCTGGTGGCCTGCGTCACCGCCCTGGGTGGTGGCTCGGTGCGCGACATGCTGCTGGGGCACTACCCGCTGACCTGGGTGCGCCACCCCGAGTACCTGGCGCTGACCGCCGGCGCCGCGCTGTTCACCGTGTTCATAGCGCCGCTGATGCGCCACCTGCGCTCGATGTTCCTCGCGCTGGACGCCGTGGGCCTGGTGGCCTTCACCCTGATTGGCTGCCAGGTCAGCCTGGAGATGGGCCACAGCCTGCTGATCGCCGCCGTGAGCGGGGTGATCACCGGGGTCTTCGGCGGCATCCTGCGGGACATCTTCTGCAACGACGTACCGCTGATCTTCCGCCGCGAGTTGTACGCCAGCGTGTCCTTCGCCAGCGCCTGGTGCTACCTGATCTGCCTGCAGCTCGACCTGCCCAAGGAACAGGCCATGCTGATCACCCTGTCCGCCGGCTTCCTGTTCCGCATGCTGGCAATCCGCTTCCGCTGGGAAATGCCCAAGTTCGTCTACAAGGACGACCCGCACCAGGGCGACTGATCAGTCCGCAAGCTTAAGATGGCTGGTGTCCGGCGCAGGCCCTGTCGGTGCCGGCTTGGCCTGACCCATGTCGCTGCCCACCGGGGCAACGCTGAACTGGCTCAGGTCCACCCGCGGCGCCTGGGCCTCGGGCTTCTCGTCCTGCAGGTCGGAGCCCACCGGGGCCAGGCCGAAGTCCGGCGCCTCGACATCGGCAAAAGCCGCCATGTACTCATCGCGCGGTGCCACCTTCAGGCGACCCTGCGGCGCGGCCTCGGCTACCGCAGCCGGGCGCACAGGCGCGGCCACCGGCTCGGCGGAAGGCGGCGGCGCCAGTTCGATTTCCTCGATCTGCGCGTCCATGTCGACCACTTCAACGACGGCGCCGGCGCGCTCGATCACGCTGCGGTACTTTTCCGCAGCCTCCGCGTCGAGGTTGTTCTTGATCACCATGCGGCGGCCGGAGAACAGCAGCGCGATACGCTGGGCGTCGGCCTGGAACAGCTTGGCCAGGTTGGCTTTCACCGTGTCCAACTGGGCACCCGGCACCGTCTGGCCGGAGAAAGCAATCTCATAGCGGCTCATCTTCACTCTCCTGTGTTAACCCGCCGGTTACATTCGGCCAGTATGGTGCAGCTTCTTTTAACGTAACAACAACTTGCAGCCGAGCAGGTGCTTGGTACACTGGGGCGTCTTGAGGGGTAGACATGAATTATCAGGCGCAAATGATAAGAATTCTCAGCCTGATCTGGCTGTTCGGTCTCGTATCGGGCTGTAGCTGGATGGCTGGCGATTTCCAGCAGCCCGACGTGAAGCTGCAAAAGGTCGACGTCGTGAAGGCCCGCTTGCTGGAGCAGGAATTCGTCCTGCACTTCCGCATCGACAATCCGAATGACTTCAGCCTCCCGGTTCGCGGCCTGGCCTACAAGGTCAAGCTCAATGATGTCGATCTCGCCGAGGGCGAGTCGAATAACTGGTTCACAGTGCCGGCCAATGGTCATGAAACCTTCGAAGTACCGGTGACCACCAACCTGTGGCGGCACATGAAGTACATCGTCAAGCTGCTGGAAGACCCGGACAAGCCGATCCAGTACAGCCTCACCGGTGAGGTGAAGACCGGCCTGCTGTTCGGACAGAGCGTGCACATCGCCCGCAATGGCGAGATAATTCCCGGCGATTTCATCCCCGAGTGAGCGTCACCATGAGCCAGGAACCCCACGTACACGGTCCGAACTGCAACCACGACCACGATCATGACCACCACCATGACCATGGCCACGTGCACGGCCCGCACTGCAACCACAACCACGAGCCGGCGCGTAACCCGCTCAAGGACGTGGGCCGCAACGATCCTTGCCCCTGCGGCAGCGGCAGCAAGTACAAGAAGTGCCACGGCGCCTGACCCAGGCCCCGAGCACCGCGAAGAAGGCCCGCCCAGCGCGGGCCTTCTGCTGTCTGGCACGACTATCGACCCATCACTGAAAATCCCGCCGCGCGTGGCTTGCACAGCTATCCTCGGCTCACTAACGTAGCGCGCTTCAAGCGACCTCTTTCAAGCGACCACCTTTGTGCAGGAGCACATCCCCATGGCCCCGCGAGCCTTCCGCCGGCTTCCCAGCTTCGGCCTTGCCGCCACCCTCAGCGCCGCTGTCAGCCTCAGTGGCTGCCAGGGCTGGCTCAACGACCGCTATTCCGACAGCCTGCCGCCCAGCTATGGCGTGCAGCCGATCAAGGGCCTGGCGGACAACGTATCGATCCGCCGCAACAGCCTGGGGATGCCGCTGATCGAGACCAGCACCTTCCACGATGCGCTGTTCACCCTGGGCTACGTGCATGCCAGCGACCGCATCAGCCAGATGGTCGGCCTGCGCCTGATGGCCCAGGGACGCCTGTCCGAGATGGTCGGCCCCGGCGCCCTGGAAACCGACCGTTTCATGCGCACGGTAAACCTGAAGAAAGCCGCCGACGCGCTGTATGCCGGTTCCTCGCCGCGCCTGAAGCGCTTCTTCGAGACCTACGCGCGCGGCGTCAACGCCTACCTGTACCGCTACCGCGACAAGCTGCCGATGGACCTGGCCGAGTCCGGCTACCGGCCCGAATACTGGAAGCCGGAAGACTCCGCGCTGGTCTTCAGCCTGCTGAATTTCGGCCTGGCGGTGAACCTGCAGGAGGAAATCGCCTCCCTGGTGCTCGCGCAGAAGGTCGGCGCCGACAAGCTGCCCTGGCTGACGCCGATCTACCCGGACGAAGCGCTGCCCTTCGAGGAAGCCGAGAAGCTCAAGGGCCTGCGCCTGGACGGCAAAATCGCTGGCCTCGACGCCCTCGACCGCGCCGCCGGGCAGGTCGCCTCGCTGCAGATGATGGGCGTCGCCGCTTCCAACAACTGGGCCATCGCCCCGCAGCGCACCCGCAGCGGCAAGAGCATCCTGGCCAACGACACCCACCTGCCGCTGTCCATGCCTTCGGTGTGGAACTACGTGCAGATCCGCTCGCCCAAGTACAACGCCGCAGGTGTCTCCATCGCCGGCGTGCCGGGCGTGGTCGCCGGCTTCAACGGCAAGCTGGCCTGGGGCATGACCATGGTCATGGGCGACAACCAGGACCTCTTCCTCGAACAGGTGAAACGCCAGGGCAGCAAGCTCTACTACCTCGCCGACGGCCAGTGGAAGCCCGCCATCGAGCGCAACGAGACCTTCTTCATCAAGGGCCAGAGCCCGATCCGCGAAGTCATCTACGAAACCCGCCACGGCCCGCTGCTGAACAGCGCGCTGGGCGAGCGCAAGCAGGACCTGCAACCGCTGCCGCTGTCCAGCGGCTACGGCATCGCCTACCAGAGCATCCAGGGCGAGACCGATCGCACCCTCGACGCCTTCTTCGACCTGTCCCGCGCGAAGAACGTCGAGCAGGCCTTCGACGCCACCCGCGACGTGCGCGCCATGGCGCTGAACATCGTGTTCGCCGACGAGAAACACATCGGCTGGCAGGTCACCGGGCGCTTCCCCAACCGCAAGGAAGGCCGTGGCCTGTTGCCCTCCCCCGGCTGGGACGGGCGCTATGACTGGGACGGCTACGCCGACCCGATCCTGCACCCGTCCGACCAGGACCCGGCGCAAGGCTGGCTGGGCACCGCCAACCACCGCAGCGTGCAGCCGGGCTACGGCGCGCAGCTGTCCAGCTCCTGGTACTACCCGGAGCGCTACGAGCGCATCGCCCAGCTCGCCGGCGGCAGCAAGAGCCACGACTACCGCAGCATGATCGCCATGCAGTACGACCAGACCACGCCGTTCGCCGGCAAGCTGCAGGCGATGTTCGACGCGCCGGGCATGGCCCAGCCGCTGAAGAAAGCCATCGACGCCCTGCCCGCCGACCAGCGCGCCCGCGCCCGCGAAGCGCTGGACCGGATCATGGCGTTCGACGGCAAGCTCGCCGCCACCTCCGGCGACGCCGCGCTCTACGAAGCCTTCCTGCAGGAAAGCGCCAAGCAGATCTTCCTCGACGAACTGG
This sequence comes from Pseudomonas sp. CAN1, assembly GCF_030462585.1. Classification (GTDB taxonomy): domain Bacteria; phylum Pseudomonadota; class Gammaproteobacteria; order Pseudomonadales; family Pseudomonadaceae; genus Pseudomonas. The sequence goes on from NZ_JASMRU010000045.1 coordinate 15,717, forward strand.
GCCCGGAAGACAGCCCCTCGTGGAAGGCCTTCGTCGAGACCGCCAACCTCTCCTACTCGGCCCAGGCCGACCATCTGCTGGGCCGCGACGACAGCCCGTTCTGGGATGACACGCGCACCCCGCAGAAGGAAGACAAGCCGGCGATCCTCGCCCGCAGCCTGGCCGCCGCCACCGCCTTCTGCGAGCAGAAGCTGGGCAGCGACCGCCGCGCCTGGCAATGGGGCAAGCTGCACACCTACGAGTGGGTCAGCGACAGCACCAAGATGGCGCCCAACCTCAGCGCCGGCGAACGCGCCAGCCTGGGCGCGATCAAGGGCTACCTGGACCGCGGCCCCTACCCGGCCGGCGGCGACCACAGCACGCTGAACGTCTCGGCCTACCACTGGGGCCAGGACTTCAACACCTGGCTGATCCCGGCCATGCGCCTGGTCGTCGACTTCGGCCAGAGCGAGCCGATGATGGGCCTCAACAGCAGCGGCCAGTCCGGCAACCCGGCCAGCCCGCACTATGCCGACGGCATCGACGCCTGGCTGAAGGGCAACTACATGAGCTTCCCCTTCCAGTCGCAGAACCTGGAGAAGGTCTACGGCGTGAAGCGCCTGACGCTGGTGCCGGAGAAGTGATGATCTGAAAAATATTTCCGGGGACCGGGAACTTGGCTCCCGCCCCGGAATCAGAATTGTTGACTTACTCCATGATCATATTCAGGCACCCTCTGGGTGCCTTTCTTTTTTCCCCGCCCCGCTTCCGCTGTACTGCCCTTCGCAAGACCTTTCCCCGGCCGTTACTCCCGCATCCTTTCACCCAGGAGTCATCGCCATGTCCGAATCCCTCATCGTCATCACCGGCGGCCCCGGCACCGGCAAGAGCACGCTGCTCGAACATCTGCACCAGCATCACGGCCTGAACATCGTCGAGGAAGGCGGCCGCGCCATCATCCGCGAGCAACTGGCCCGTGGTGGCGATGCTCTGCCGTGGGCAAACCGCGAGGCCTTCTGCCAAGCGATGTTCGAGCACGCGCTGACGACGCGCCAGCGGGCGCTCGATGCGGGAGGACTGTGGCTGTTTGATCGCGGCCTGCCCGACGTGCTGGGGTACGCGCGACTCTGCGGCCTGGTGGTTCCGGACCCGCTGAAAACTGCCGCACGGGAACTGCGCTACGAACCAACCGTATTCCTGGCGCCCGCATGGGAAGCCATCTACTGCAACGACGCCGAACGCCGGCAGGACTTTGCCGAAGCGCAGCGAACCGCGGCGGTGATGACCGAGGTGTACGAAGAACTGGGCTATCGCGTCGTGCCGTTGCCGCTCGCAGAGGTGGAGGAGCGCGCGGCTTTCATGCTGGAAGTGCTAGGGACGGCTCATCACGCCCATTGAAGCCGCAGCGGCAGGCGGTTCGGCAATGCTCACGCTGAGGGACACCACGACCTGCCGGCTCTCGCCCTGGATGCCGTAGTCCTCGGAATTGCCGTAGCCCAGCCAGATTTCGCTGCCGTCGCGTACACGGATATCGGACAGTTCGTCGCCGTCGCCCTCCAGGCCGTTGAGCCAGCCCGAAGCTGCGCCACGCTCCTGGCCCAGGTGCAGCTTGCCGTCCACGGCGAAGGTCAGCGGGTCCTTGCCCGGCTCGACCTGGCTCAGCCAGCCGAGGTACAGCGACGACGTGAACCGGCTGTGCAGCCAGCAGCGCACTTCAGTCAGGCGCTGCCCCTTGAACACCAGCAGCGTGGCGTTGCCGTAGAGCAGGCCTTGCTGACCGCCAAGCATGGGCAGGCGCGCCGTGGGCTCACCCAGGCGTTCGACGAATTGGTTCAGGGGAGCGTTGGATGGCAGGCCGAGCACTTCGCCACCAGGGGTGACATTCAGTTCGGCGGCCGCCAGATGGCCGCTGGCGCCGAGCAACAGGGCGCACAGCAGGCCCCGCAATCCTTGCGAGGTCATGTCCGTTTTCTCTCTGAGTGGTGATCAGGCCTTGGGCAGGGTGACGCCGGTCTGGCCCTGGTACTTGCCGCCGCGATCGCGGTAGGACACTTCGCAGGCTTCGTCCGACTGCAGGAACAGCATCTGCGCCACGCCTTCATGGGCGTAGATCTTCGCCGGCAGGTTGGTGGTGTTGGAGAATTCCAGGGTCACGTGGCCTTCCCACTCCGGTTCCAGCGGGGTCACGTTGACGATGATGCCGCAGCGCGCGTAGGTGCTCTTGCCCAGGCAGATGGTCAGCACGTCACGCGGGATGCGGAAGTACTCGACGGTGCGGGCCAGGGCGAAGGAGTTCGGCGGGATGATGCAGACGTCGCTGTTGATGTCGACGAAGCTCTTCTCGTCGAAGTTCTTCGGGTCGACCACGGCCGAGTGGATGTTGGTGAACACTTTGAATTCGGCGGCGCAGCGTACGTCGTAGCCGTAGCTGGAAACACCGTAGGAAATCACCCGGCTGTCATCGGCACCGCGAATCTGGCGCTCGACGAACGGCTCGATCATGCCGTGTTCCTGAGCCATGCGGCGAATCCACTTGTCCGATTTGATGCTCATGGCGGGTGTCCTGTGCGGCGGTTGAAAAAAGAAGGCGAATCTTACCGGGCGTCACAATTTCCAGCAAAGGGTGCGGCCGGATGGTCGACGGCCTTCGGTGGATTTCCGTAACCTGCGCCGCACTGACTCAAGGAAGAGCTCCGCATGCTTGATCATTTTTTGCCCACTATCTACCTGAAAATTTCCCGCCACTGGGTCAGCGGTGTAGTGCTGCCCTCCGGCCAGGTGTTCGGCGAACCGCCGCTACTGGCCTTGCGCTACGAAAACACCAAGCCCGTGATCCTCGCCTCCGGCGAGGCGGCACAGCAGTTGAAAGGCCAGGAAGGCGTCGAGGTGCTCAACGGCTTCGATCATCCACGGACCCTGCTGGCGAATTTTTCCATCGGCGAGAAGACCTTGCAGCTGCTGTTCCGGCGCCTGCTGCCCAAATCCCTGTTCATGGCCAAGCCGGTGGTGATCGTGCACCTGCAGGAGCACCTCGAAGGCGGACTGACCCAGGTCGAGGCCCGCGGATTCAGTGAGCTCTGCCGCAGCGCCGGCGCACGCAAGGTGCGTGTCTGGACCGGACGCGAGCTCACTCTGGACGAACTACGCTCCGGCCAGTTTCCTGCCGGCGCCGGTACGGAGTGGCCGCTATAAGTTCTCAGGGCAACCAGGCTGTGTGCAACTTGCGCTGGTCCACCGAAAAGCGCAGCCAGTCTTCAGCGTAGGCGTCAGCGCAATCGCACTCGGCGCCAGGTACAGCCTCGCGCACCAGGCGCAGGTCGACGCCTTCGGGAGACTGGCGCACGACCAGGCTGGCAGTCTTCAGCAAGCCTTCCACGGCGCCGGGGTCGCCCAGGCGCTTGTCCAGCACCTGCAGAGTGGCGAGATCCAGCAGCAGCGCATCGACCACCGGCAGGCCGGGGCGGTTGTCGCGCACTACCAGCAGCAGGCCGAGGCCCTTGCCCATGTCCAGCAGCGGCACTGGGTCGCAGGCGCTCTGCGGGCTGCCGAGCAAACCGGTGGCGTGGTAGAGGGCGGGAGGTAGTGGCAGCGGCACGCTGGAGCCATCGGCCCGGCGCGCCTGCACGGCCATGTCGTCCTCGAAGGCATCGCCCGAGGCGGAGCGGAAGTCCAGGGTCACGGGCTGGCCGCCGATCACGCACTGAGCCTGCCAGTCGGCAGAATCCTCGTCGGCGCCCCAGGCCTGCGAACCAGCGAGGCCCATGCACGCCGCCAGCAGCCAGCCGGCGGCGGTTTTCGCATCCTTGCGCATGGCAGTCCCTGCGTATCAGTCGTCGCTGATGGAGATGTTCGGCATGTCCGGCGCGGCCTTCTCGCTCAGGGCGATACGGGCGCCGACGCAGCGGGCCATTTCCTGGTAGATCATCGCCAGCTGACTTTCCGGGTCGGCGATCACGGTGGGCTTGCCACCGTCGGCCTGCATGCGGATGGCCATGGACAGCGGCAGCGATGCCAGCAGCTCCACACCATACTGCGCCGCCAGCTTCTCGCCGCCGCCTTCGCCGAACAGGTGCTCGGCATGGCCGCAGTTGGAGCAGATGTGCACGGCCATGTTCTCGACCACGCCCAGCACCGGAATGTTGACCTTGCGGAACATCTCCACGCCTTTCCTGGCGTCGAGCAGGGCCAGGTCCTGCGGGGTGGTGACGATCACCGAGCCGGCCACCGGGACTTTCTGCGCCAGGGTCAGCTGGATGTCGCCGGTGCCCGGCGGCATGTCGATGACCAGGTAATCCAGGTCGTTCCAGGCGGTCTGCGTAATCAGCTGCAGCAGCGCGCCGGAAACCATCGGGCCGCGCCAAACGACCGGGGTGTTGTCGTCGGTGAGGAAGGCCATGGACATGACTTCGACGCCGTGAGCTTCCAGCGGGATGAACCACTTCTGCTCGCGAATTTTCGGCCGGGTGCCTTCGGGGATGCCGAACATGATGCCCTGGCTCGGGCCATAGATGTCGGCGTCGAGGATGCCGACCTTGGCGCCTTCGCGGGCCAGCGCCAGCGCGAGGTTGGCGGCGGTGGTGGACTTGCCCACGCCGCCCTTGCCGGAGGCCACGGCGATGATGTTCTTGACGTTGCTCATCCCCGGCACCTGGGCCTGGGCCTTGTGCGCGGCGATGTGGGTTTCCACCTTGACCTGGGCCGAGTCGACGCCATCCAGCGCTTCCAGGGCCATCTGCACGGTCTGCGCGAGGCCATTCTTGAACAGCCCGGCGGCGTAGCCCAGCTCCAGGGTCAGCGCGACGCGCCCGCCCTGGATGTCCAGTTCGCGCAGGTAGCCGGCGTCCAGCAGGTTCTGGCCGGTGTGAGGGTCGTTGATCTGGCGGAGAAGGTTTTCCACCGTGGCTCGGTTGGCGGCGCCCATGGGTACTCCCGATGAAAGACTGAGCAGAATAGGCGGGCATTCTAACAGCAGCGACCCGCTTCAGGCTGCAGGCTTCAGGTGCGGCGCATCGCATCACCTGGCTCCTGCCTGCCGCCTGTGACCTGCCGCCTGTAGCCCGTTCTGGCCTGCCACAGGTCGCTTCCTATATAGTTGCCGATTCCCTCGTTTTAACCGGAACGGCCGATCATCATGTCCGAAGCCCGCAAGATCCTCGTCACCAGCGCCCTGCCCTACGCCAATGGTTCGATCCACCTGGGTCACATGCTGGAGTACATCCAGACCGACATCTGGGTGCGCTTCCAGAAGATGCGTGGCAACCAGGCGGTGTACGTGTGCGCGGACGATGCCCACGGCTCGGCCATCATGCTGCGCGCCGAACGCGAAGGCATCACCTCCGAGCAACTGATCGATGGCGTGCGCGCCGAGCACATGGCCGACTTCGCCGACTTCCAGGTGAACTTCGACAACTACCACTCGACCCACTCGGAAGAGAACCGCGAGCTGTCCTCGGCCATCTACCTGAAGCTGCGCGAGGCCGGCCACATCGCCACCCGCMCGGTGACCCAGTACTTCGACCCGGAAAAGCAGATGTTCCTGGCCGACCGCTTCATCAAGGGCACCTGCCCGAAGTGCGGCACCGCCGACCAGTACGGCGACAACTGCGAAGCCTGCGGCGCGACCTACGCCCCGACCGAGCTGAAGGATCCGAAATCGGCGATCTCCGGCGCCACCCCGGTGCTCAAGGAGTCGCTGCACTACTTCTTCAAGCTGCCTGACTTCCAGGAGATGCTGCAGCAGTGGACCCGCAGCGGCACCTTGCAGGACTCGGTCGCCAACAAGCTCGCCGAGTGGCTGGATGCCGGCCTGCAGGAGTGGGACATCTCCCGCGACGCGCCCTACTTCGGCTTCGAGATTCCCGACGCGCCGGGCAAGTACTTCTACGTCTGGCTGGACGCGCCGATCGGCTACATGGCCAGCTTCAAGAACCTCTGCGCGCGCCGCCCGGAGCTGGACTTCGACGCCTACTGGAAAGAAGGCTCCGAGGCCGAGCTGTACCACTTCATCGGCAAGGACATCGTCAACTTCCACGCGCTGTTCTGGCCCGCCATGCTCCAGGGCGCCGGCTACCGCAAGCCGACCGCGGTCAACGTGCACGGCTACCTGACCGTCAACGGCCAGAAGATGTCCAAGTCGCGCGGCACCTTCGTCAAGGCGCGCACCTACCTGGACCACCTGGACCCGGAATACCTGCGCTACTACTACGCCTCCAAGCTGGGCCGCGGCGTCGACGACCTCGACCTGAACCTCGAAGACTTCGTGCAGAAGGTCAACTCCGACCTGGTCGGCAAGGTGGTCAACATCGCCAGCCGTTGCGCCGGCTTCATCCACAAGGGCAACAACGGCCTGCTGGCGGACGCCAACCCGGCGCCGGAACTGGCCCAGGCCTTCAAGGACGCCGCGCCGAGCATCGCCGCCGCCTACGAAGCCCGTGACTTCGGCCGCGCCATGCGCGAGATCATGGCCCTGGCCGACCAGGCCAACGCCTGGATCGCCGACAAGGCCCCGTGGTCGCTGAACAAGCAGGAAGGCAAGCAGGATGAAGTCCAGGCCATCTGTGCCCTGGGCGTGAACCTGTTCCGCCAGCTGGTGATCTTCCTCAAGCCCGTGCTGCCGAAGCTGGCCGAAGCCGCCGAAGCCTTCCTCAACGTCGCCCCGCTCAAGTGGGCCGACCATGAGCAACTGCTGGCCAACCACCAGCTGAACCCGTTCAACCCGCTGATGACCCGTATCGAGCCTGCGAAAATCGAAGCCATGATCGAAGCCTCCAAGGAAGACCTCGCCGCCGCCAACAAGCCTGCCGGCAATGGCGAACTGACCAAGGACCCGCTGGCCGCGGAGATCAACTTCGACGCCTTCGCCGCCGTGGACCTGCGCATCGCGCTGATCGAGAAGTGCGAGTTCGTCGAGGGCGCCGACAAGCTGCTGCGCCTGTCCCTGGACATCGGCGACGAGAAGCGCAACGTGTTCTCCGGCATCAAGAGCGCCTACCCGGACCCGAGCAAGCTCGAAGGCCGCCTGACCCTGTACGTGGCTAACCTGGCCCCGCGCAAGATGAAGTTCGGCGTCTCCGAGGGCATGGTCCTGGCCGCCGGCCCCGGCGGTGAGGAAATCTACCTGCTGAGCCCGGACAGCGGCGCCAAGCCCGGCCAGCGCGTCAAGTAAGACGACTCATCACGGCAAGGAGGCCATCGATGAAACTGCACCACTGGGCTGCGCTCCTTCTGAGCGCCGCCCTCGCCGGTTGTAATGCTTCTACCGAGCACGGCGCCGGCTCCGGCGCCGCTTTCCAGGGGGAAGCGGCGAAAGCCGGCTCCTTCCTCGCCTACGAACACCGGGTCGGCATCCGTCTGGCCAGCGAGCGCATCGACGCCCAGCTGGCCGCCTCCCGCGATGCCTGCAGCCAGGACCGCTTCGGCCAGTGCGAGCTGATCGCCATCGAGCAGAGCGGCGACAGCCAGCGACGCAGCGCGCATCTTGTCGTGCGTATCGTCCCCGACGGTGTGGAAAAACTCGTCACCCTCGCCGCCGAGGGCGGCCAACTGCAGAGCCGCAGCACCCAGGCCGAAGACCTTGCCCAGGCCGTCAGCGACAACCAGCAGCTGCGCGACCGCCTGCAGCGCGAATACCAGACCCTGCAAGGCTTCCAGGGCCGTAAGGACATGAGCGTCAGCGACCTGCTGGCTCTCGCCAAGGCCACCGCCGAAGTCGAGCAGCAACTGCACGCCGCCAGTCAGGACGCCGCCCAGCAGCAGCGACGCATCTCCACCAACCTGCTGACCCTGGACTTCTCCAGCGAATACCAGCCCACCGGCCGCTGGTCGCGCATCGGCAATGCCTTCGGCAACTCCCTGGAAGAACTCACCGACGGCACCGTCAACGCCATCCAGGTCGCAGCGTTCGGCCTGCCGCTGCTGGTCGTGTTGCTGATTGGCGGGCTGATCCTGCGCTGGCTGTGGCGCAAGCTCGGCAAGCGGCGCCACACGCACAAGGCCGACTGACTCCGCTCAACGCCAGGGCACCCGCCCTGGCGTTACTGGGCATCCTCGCAATCCACGTCACCACCACCCAGGTGCTCGAAGCCTTCCAGGTAGAGACACGAAGCATCCGACGCGCAGTCCTGCAGTGAGGCGTTGCTCAGGTTGTCCCGTGAGGTGGGGTCGTCCAGGTTCACGTCCGGGAAGATGTCGGCCACCTCCTCCGCCGTCATGATCTTGTCGAAGGTGACATTCACCGACTGCAGGCGGCCGTATTCCCAGTCCAGGTCCACCGCCGCGATGCGCGGATCGAGCTGGCGAACCAGCGTTTCCGGTAGCTGCGGGCCGGCGTAGCTGATGTCAGTGTCATGGCACGCATCGCCCCAGTTGCTCAGCTTCCTGCTGGCTGCGCAGCCGAACTGCGCGTCAGCGTGGCCCGTGCGCTGCTCCAGCAGGCAGGCGAAATCCGCCACGCCCATGCGCGGCCAACTAACGAGGTCGGCGGTGGTGAACGGCGCGGCCGAGGCCAGGCCACTGGAGAACAGCAGGCAGAGGGCGGTGAAGCGTCTGGGCATGGAAGTATCCGTGGAGGGTGCCAAGCGAGTTCGGCAGCCAGCGATATTCCTCCTGCCGACCCCGACGCCGCAACTGCTTTGCGGTGCGTGAAGATTGTTCCGCGCAAGCAATGCGCATAACCTATGCGCATCTACCGTGGAGGTGCCCATGCACACGACCTACGACCCGCAAGCACCGAAGAAGGCCACCAACCTCAGCCTCAACAGCGACCTGCTGAAACAGGCCCGTGAACTGGACGTGAACCTCTCGGCGGTGCTGGAAGAGGCGCTGGCCGATGTGGTCAAGGAGCGCCTGGGCCAGCGCTGGCTGGAGCAGAACCGCGCGGCCATCGATACCTACAACCAGCATGTCGAGGAAACCGGCGTGTTCAGCGATGGCTTGCGGAGCTTCTGATGAAGCAGTTCGACCTCTACCGCAACGCCAACCCGCGCACCCGCGAGGCGATACCGCTGCTGCTGGACGTGCAGAGCGACCTGCTGGCCACGCTGAACACGCGCATGGTGATTCCGCTCAGCCGCGCCCAGGGCCTGGCCGGCATCAATCGGCTGATGCCGGAAGTGCGCGTGGGCGATGAGACGCTCCTGCTGCTGACCCCGCAGATGGCCGGTATCGCGCGCCGCGAGCTGGGCGAGCCAGTGGGCAGCCTGGCGCACCTGCGCCTGGAGATCATCGCCGCCATCGACCTGCTGATCAGCGGAATCTGAACATGAACCGTCCCCGCCCCAGCGCAGGCCGCCAGCCATGAGCGAACTCGCCCTGATCCTGGTCAGCGCCATCCTGGTCAACAACTTCGTGCTGGTGCAGTTCCTCGGCATCTGCCCGTTCATGGGCGTGTCGCGCAAGATCGAGACGGCGCTCGCGCTGGCCCTGGCGACCACCTTCGTCCTGACCCTGGCCTCGGCGCTGGGCTACATCCTGCAGCGCTACGTGCTGCAACCGCTGGACGTGGAATTCCTGCGCACCATCGGCTTCATCCTGGTGATAGCCATCGTCGTGCAGTTCACCGAGCTGCTGGTGAAGAAGACCAGCTCGCTGCTGGCCCGCACGCTGGGTATCTTCCTGCCGCTGACCACCACCAACTGCATCGTGCTCGGTGTGGCGCTGCTGAACGCTCGCCAGAGCGAGTTCGGTTTCCTGCAATCCACCTTCCAGGGCTTCGGCGCTGGGCTGGGCTTCACCCTGGTGCTGGTGCTGTTCGCTGCCCTGCGCGAGCGCATCGCCCTCGCCGACGTGCCCAAACCGTTCAAGGGCGCGGCCATCGGCATGATCACCGCCGGGCTGATGTCCCTGGCGTTCATGGGCTTCAGCGGGCTGCTCAAGCCATGATCGCGGCGCTGCTGATCATCCTGGTTTGTCTTGGTGGCGCCGTGGCGCTGCGCATGGCCTCAGCGCGGGTGAAAGTCGCCGACGAGTCCATCGCCGGGCAGATCAACGACCTGCTGCCGCAGACCCAGTGCGGCCAGTGCGGCTACGCCGGCTGCAAGCCCTACGCCCAGGCCATCGCCGAGGGTGATGCGATCAACAAGTGCCCGCCCGGCGGAGCCGCGACCATCGCCGCCCTTGCCGAGTTGCTGGACGTTGAACCGCTGCCGCTGGACGCCGCAGAAGAGACACCACTGCGCGTGGCCTACATCCGCGAGGCCGAGTGCATCGGCTGCACCAAGTGCATCCGCGCCTGCCCGGTGGACGCCATCGTCGGTGCGGCCAAGCTGATGCACACGGTGATCAGCGACGAATGCACCGGCTGCGACCTGTGCCTGGAGCCCTGCCCGGTGGACTGCATCGAGATGCGCGACCTGCCGCTGCGCGTCGCCGACTGGAAATGGCCGCTGCCGCAGGGCCAGCTGATCCAGACCGACCGGGAGCAGGCGGCATGAACGCGCAGGTCTGGGACTTCCCCGGCGGCCTGACGCTGCCGGCGAACAAGCAGCAGTCCACCGCCACACCAATCCAGCAGCCACCGCTGCCGCGCCGTCTGGTACTGCCGCTGCAACAGCATATCGGCGAGCCTGCCGTGCCCTGCGTCGAAGTCGGCCAGCGCGTGCTCAAGGGCCAACTGATCGCCGAAGCAGGCAGCGCCATCAGCGCCGCGCTGCACGCGCCGACCTCCGGCACCGTGGTCCAGATAAGCGAGCAGCCCTATCCACACAGTTCCGGCCTTTTGGTGCTCGCCATCGTCATCGACAGCGACGGCGCGGATGAATGGACCAAGCTGGAGCCCATCTCCGATTACGCTTCACTCTCCGGGGTCGAGCTTCTACAACGCATTCGGCAGGCGGGCATCACCGGCCTCGGCGGCGCCGGCTTCCCCACCGCCGCCAAGCTGGCCTCCCGCGCCCAGGACGATCTGCACACGCTGATCATCAACGGTGCCGAGTGCGAGCCGTACATCAGCGCCGACGACCTGCTGATGCGCGAGCGCGCCGCCGAACTGGTGCAAGGCATCGAAGTGCTGATGCACATCCTCCAGCCGCAGCAGGTACTGCTCGGCATCGAGGACGACAAGCCCGAGGCCATCGCCGCCATGCAGGCCGCCATCGGTGAACGGTCGATCCGCCTGCAACCAGTCCCCACCCGCTACCCCTCCGGCGGCGAGCGTCAGCTGATCCAGCTGCTCACCGGCCGTGAAGTGCCTGTCGGCGGCCTGCCGGCGGATATCGGCATGCTCTGTGTGAACGTCGGCACCGCCGTCGCCGTGGCCGACGCCGTGCTGCGCGGGCGGCCGCTGATCTCGCGCATCACCACCCTCTCCGGCGCCGCGCTGGCGCGTCCGTGCAACGTCGAAGCGCTGCTCGGCACGCCCGTGGGCGAGCTGCTGGAGTTCGCTGGTCTCGACCACGCCAAGCTGGACCGTCTGCTCCTCGGCGGCCCGCTGATGGGCGACAGTCTGCCGTCACTGGACGTGCCGCTGATCAAGACCGCCAACTGCCTGCTGGCCGCCACGCGCGAGGAACTGCCGGCCCCGGCACAGGCGATGCCCTGCATCCGCTGTGGCGACTGCGCGCAGGTCTGCCCTGCCAGCCTGCTGCCGCAGCAGCTGTATTTTTTCGCCGAGGACCACCAGCAACTCCTCGCGCACAACCTGTTCGACTGCATCGAATGCGGCGCCTGCGCCTACGTCTGCCCGTCGAGCATTCCGCTGGTGCAGTACTACCGCGCCGCCAAGGGCGAGATTCGCGAATTGGAGCAGCGCCAGTTGAAGGCCGAACAGTCGCGCCTGCGCTTCGAGCAACGCCAGGAACGCCTGCGCCGCGAGGAAGAACAGCGCGCTGTCGACCGCCTGGCCCGCCAGGAACGTGCGGCACGCGCGCAGGAAGACCAGGCCGAAATCGAGACGCCCAGCGCGCCGGCGGCGCAATCGGTGATCGAGCGGGTGAAGGCCGAGAAAGCCGTGGGCAACGCGCCCGACCAGCTCAAGCGGCTGAAGATCGACGCCAGCATGGCCCAGGTCGCGCTGAACAAGGCCGAGAAGCAACTGGCCAGCCATGACACCGAGCAGCTGCGCAGCCAGGTGGCCGAGCTGCGCATCGCCGCCGCCGAGGCGAAAGCCGCACTGGCGGCTGCCGAAGCACAAAGCGCCAGCGCAGAGCCAACGACCGCTGCCGCCCCCGTCTCGGACGAAGCGGCGCAGAAGAAAGCGAAAATCGATGCCGCCATGGCCCGCGCCCAGTTGAAGAAGTCCGAGAAGGCTTTCGGTGAGTCACCCAGTGACGAGCAGCGCGCCACCCTCGCCTCGTTGCGCGCGGACGTCGAGCGCATCGAACGCCAACTCAACCAGTTGCAGGGGATCGACATGCCAACCGAATCGAAGACCGAGCAGCCCGTCGACGGCGTGCTCGCCCTGCGCCAGGCCAAGCTGGTCTACATCGCCCAGCGCGATGCCCTGCGCGCCGCCGAACGCGAAGGCGCATCCGCCGAAGAACTGGCCGTGATTCGCCAGACTCTCGCCGCCGCGGAAGCCGCCCTGCACGCCGCCGAGGATGCCAGCGGCAAGGCGCCGCCGGACCTGGTGCGTACCGACAAGCGCCCGATTACCGATGCCCTGCGTGCCGCCAAGACCGAACTGGCCTACGCCCGTGCCGACCTGAAGAAGCTCGAGCGCGAAGGCGCTGGCGAAGCGGCGCTGGCCACTGCCCGCGAGCGCCTACAAGCGGCGGAACGTGCCGTCGCCGATGCCAGCGGCGAGGCGCCCTGATGAAGCTGCCCCGCATCAGCTCGCCCCACGCCACAGGCGCCAACCGCATGCAGCGAGTCATGCTGACGCTGCTGGCCGCCTGTGCTCCGGGTGCGCTGGTACTGATCGGCCTGTACGGCGTCGGCACCCTGTTCAACCTGCTCTGGTGCAGCCTGCTCGCCCTCGCCACCGAAGCGCTGATGCTCAAGCTGCGCGACCGCCCAGTGGCATTCTTCCTCAAGGACGGCAGTGCGCTGGTCACCGCCGTGCTGCTCGCCCTGGCCCTGCCGCCCTACTCGCCCTGGTGGCTGAGCGCGGTGGCCACGGTGTTCGCGCTGATCTTCGGCAAGCACCTGTACGGCGGCCTCGGGCAGAACCCGTTCAACCCGGCGATGGTCGGCTACGCGGTAGTGCTGGTGTCCTTCCCGCAGCAGATGAGCCAGTGGCCGGCGGCGGACAGCGCCCTCGGTTTCGCCGAGGGCCTGCGGCAGATATTCGGCTTCGCAAGCCAGGGCCCGGACGCCTGGGTAGGCGCCACGGCACTGGACGTGGTGCGCAACAATCACAGCCTGACCATGGAAGAACTGCTGGCGCAGTCCCCCGCCTTCGGCCATTTCGGCGGGCACGGCGTGGAGCTGGTCAACCTGGCCTTCCTCGCCGGCGGGCTGTTCCTGCTCTGGCGCAAGCTGTTCACCTGGCACGCGCCGGTGGGCATGCTCGGCGGCCTGTTCGTCATGAGCCTGCTGTTCTGGAACGGCAGCGGCTCCGACTCCCATGGCTCGCCGCTGCTGCACCTGTTCAGCGGCGCCACCATGCTGGGCGCCTTCTTCATCGTCACCGACCCGGTCTCCGGCGCCACCAGCAACCGCGGCCGGCTGCTGTTCGGCATCGGTGTCGGCGTGCTCACCTTCGTGATCCGCGCCTGGGGCGGCTACCCCGACGGCCTGGCCTTCGCCGTGCTGCTGATGAACCTCGCCGCGCCGACCCTCGACTACTTCACCCGCCCGCGCACCTACGGGCACAAGAAGCCCGAGCGCGGCTTCAAGGCGGGTGACCGATGAACCGTGCACTGTTGAAGAACGCCATGGCGCTGGGCCTGCTCGCGGTGGTAGCCGCCGGAGTGGTGGCGACCGTTCACCAGTTCACCGCCCTGCGCATCGACACCGCCCAGCGCGAAGCACATGGCCGCACGCTGCTGGAGCTGCTGCCCGCGGGGAGCTACGACAACCATCCACTGGAGACCGAAGTCAGCGCCTTCGATCCCAAGCTGCTGGGCCGCGACGAGCCGGTGCCGGCCTACATCGCCCGGTTGCAGGGGCAGACCACGGCGGTCGTGCTGCAGCCCGTGGCGCGGGATGGTTACGGCGGCTCGATCCAGCTGCTGGTGGGCGTAACCGCGCAAGGTCGCCTGCTTGGCGTGCGCGTGGTGGCGCACCATGAGACACCCGGCCAGGGCGACCGCATCGAGCTGGGCAAGAGCAACTGGCTGCACGGCTTCGACGGCCGCTCGCTGGGCGACCCGGCCGATGCCGGCTGGAAGGTGAAGAAGGACGGCGGCCAGTTCGACCAGTTCGCCGGTGCCACCGTGACCCCGCGCGCGGTGGTCAAGGCCACGCACCTGGCGCTGCAGTACTTCGACGCCCATAAAGCCGAGCTGCTCGCCCCTGCCACTTCGGGAGACAGTCATGAGTAATCCCGGCTACCGCGAAATCGCCCTGCAGGGTCTGTGGAAGAACAACCCCGGCCTGGTGCAGTTGCTCGGCCTGTGTCCACTGCTGGGCACCAGCAGCTCCATGGTCAACGCCCTTGGCCTCGGGCTGGCGACTATCTTCGTGCTGGTCTGCTCCAGCGTCGCTGTATCGCTGATCCGTGGCACGCTGAGCGAAGCCGTGCGCCTGCCGGCCTTCCTGCTGGTCATCGCCACCCTGACCACCTGCGTCGAACTGCTGATGCAGGCCTGGCGCTACGAGCTGTACCAGGTGCTGGGCATCTTCGTGCCGCTGATCACCACCAACTGCGTGATCCTCGGCCGCGCCGAGTCCTTCGCCGTCCACAACAATGTCGCGCGCTCGGCCTTCGACGGGCTGATGATGGGGCTGGGCTTCGCCCTGGTCCTGCTGGCCATCGGCACCCTGCGCGAACTGCTCGGCCATGGCACCCTGCTGGCTGGCATGGACTTGCTGTTCGGCCCCGGCGCCGCCAACTGGAAACTGCAGATTCCCGGCTACCAGGGCCTGCTGCTGGCCGTGTTGCCGCCCGGCGCCTTCCTGGTGCTGGGCCTGCTGCTTGCACTGAAGAACCGTATTGATGAAAGCCTGGCGGACCGCGCCAAGGCGCCAGCGGGCGACGCACCCGCGACCGAGCGCCAACGCGTCCGCGTGACCGGAGTAATCGAATGAATGCCGCCAAGCGCGCGGAGATTTTCCGCCGACTCAAGGAAGACAATCCCAACCCCGAAACCGAGCTGGCCTACAGCACGCCCTTCGAGCTGCTGATCGCCGTGCTGCTGTCCGCCCAGGCCACCGACGTCGGGGTGAACAAGGCCACCGCCAAGCTCTACCCGGTGGCCAATACCCCGGAGACGATCTACGCCCTCGGCGTGGAAGGCCTGTCGGAGTACATCAAGACCATCGGCCTGTACAACAGCAAGGCGAAGAACACCATCGAGACCTGCCGCATCCTCATCGAGAAGCACGGAGGCCAGGTGCCGGAGAACCGCGAAGACCTCGAAGCCCTGCCGGGCGTGGGGCGCAAGACCGCCAACGTGGTGCTCAACACGGCTTTCCGACAGCCGGCGATGGCGGTGGACACCCACATCTTCCGCGTTTCCAACCGCACCAATATCGCGCCGGGGCGCAATGTGCTGGAAGTGGAGCGCAAGCTGCTCAAGTTCGTGCCCAGGGAATACCTGCTGGATGCCCACCACTGGCTGATCCTGCATGGGCGCTATGTCTGCAAGGCCCGCAAGCCGCAGTGCGGCAGTTGCCGGATCGAAGACCTGTGCGAGTTCAAGCACAAGACTTCGGACGATTGAGCGTTATGGGAAAATTCCTTCAGCTCGATTGAAAAAATCTTTTTTACCGCCCACTCCTTTGTCGCTATAAGGGGCGCCAACACACCCCGTGTTGTGGAGTGCACCGAATGGCAAACGACAAAGAAGACCTCGAACTCGAGGACGATGTCAGCACAGACGACAGCGATGACAACGCAGAAGCATCGCCAGAGGTCGCCAAGACCAACCTGACCAAGCGCCGCATCATCGACAACTACCTGGAAGAACGTCGCCTGCAGCGCCAATTGTCCGACTACGATTTCGATCTGTAAGCCTGCTCCTGAAAGAAGTACCTGCATGAAAAAGCCCCGCATTCTGGCGGGGCTTTTTGTTTTCTGCTGCTTGGAATCGGGCCCTGCGCGCGATCGCGGCATGGCCGCTTACAGGTCAAGAGCCCCTCACCCTAACCCTCTCCCGCAAGCGGGAGAGGGGACTGTTCGGTGCAGGTTGAAACCACAGCATCAGCCGGCACCACCTACCCCCTCTCCCTCCAGGAGAGGGCTGGGGTGAGGGCAAGTCTCGGCACCGTGCCCGCCGGCTTCCCTCACCCTGACCCTGGCTACGCGCCCCGCTCAGAGGGAGAGGGGACTGTCCCCTGCCAAGCGCAGGCTCTCAGTCAGTCGGCCATTGCCGGACTGCGCTGCACCACCCGATAGCACGGCTCATACGCCGCCCCGCCCGGCAACTTCATCCGGTGCTGTTCGACGAAAGCCTGCAGCAACTCATCCAGCGGCTCCATGATCGCCGCGTCACCGTGGATCTCGTACGGGCCGAACTCCTCGATCATGCGGATGCCATGCTCCTTCACGTTGCCGGCGACGATGCCGGAGAACGCCCGGCGCAGGTTCGCCGCCAGCTCATGGGGCGGCACGTCGCGGCCAAGGTCCAGGCTCGCCATGTTCTCGTGGGTCGGTTCGAACGGGCGCTGGAAGCCCTCGTCGATCTTCAGCAGCCAGTTGAAGTGGTAAGCGTCATTGCGCTCGCGGCGGAACTGCTTGACCCGCTTCAGCCCCTGGCTCATCTCCCGCGCCACTTCCGCCGGGTCGTCGATGATTATGCGGTAGCGCTGCTGGGCTGCCTCGCCCAGGGTCGCGCCGACGAAGGCGTGCAGCTGCTCGATATAGGCGGCGGCGCTGCGCGGGCCGGTGAGCACCAGGGGGAACGGCATGTCCTGGTTTTCCGGGTGCATGAGGATGCCCAGCAGGTAGAGGAACTCCTCCGCCGTGCCGACGCCGCCGGGGAACACGATGATGCCGTGGCCGATGCGGACGAAGGCCTCCAGGCGCTTCTCGATGTCCGGCAGGATCACCAGCTCGTTGACGATCGGGTTCGGCGCCTCGGCGGCGATGATCCCCGGCTCGGTCAGGCCCAGGTAGCGGCCGTCGGTGATGCGCTGCTTGGCGTGGCCGATGGTGGCGCCCTTCATCGGCCCCTTCATCACCCCCGGGCCGCAACCGGTGCACACGTCGAGGCTGCGCAGGCCCAGCTCGTGGCCGACCTTCTTGGTGTACTTGTACTCGTTGGTGCTGATGGAGTGGCCGCCCCAGCAGACGACGATCTTCGGCTCGACGCCAGCGTGCAGGGCACGGGCGTTGCGCAGCAGGTGGAAGACGTAGTCGGTGATGCCGGCCGAGCTGTCCAGGCCGAAGCGCCGGCTGTTCAGCGCGTTCTGCGTGTAGACGATGTCGCGCAGGGCGCTGAAGAGCATCTCGCGGGTGCTGGCGATCATCTCGCCGTCGACGAAGGCGTCGGCCGGCGCGTTGAACAGCTCCAGACGCACGCCGCGGTCCTGCTGGTGGATTTCCAGCTCGAAGTCGCGGTAGGCGTCGAGGATGTGCTTGGCGTTGTCGATCTGCGTGCCGGTGTTGAGGATGGCCAGGGCACACTGGCGGAAGAGCTTGTAGGTGCTGCCCGAGCCGGCTTCGCTGAGCTGGTGGACTTCACGCTGGGAGAGGGTTTCGAGGCTGCCCTTGGGGCTGACCGAGGCGTTGTTTACCGGTCTTGGGGACATGCTGTATTCCTTGACGATGGAAGCCGGGCGCGGTGGCGCGGGCTTTCCGATAAATCGATGCGGCCGTCCATTCGGCCGTCACTGCCGGGGGCTTCGCGGCGGGGATTCTCCGGCCCGCAACGTGCTCCTTCTGACTGTGACAAGCGAATGGCGGAAACTGCTTCCGCAATCGACGCGTCCGGCGTCGATGCCCCTTGAGTATGAACGCTGTGGTGACTTTCTGATGACAGCCGGAAAAGAAAAACCCCGCCGGATGGGCGGGGTTCTCTAGATCAGGCGAAGGATCAGTCCTTGCGCTGCGGGCTCAGCAGCTCGATCTTGTAGCCGTCCGGATCTTCGACGAAGGCCAGGATGCTGGTGCCGTGCTTCATCGGGCCCGGCTCGCGGGTGATCTTGCCGCCACGGGAGCGGATGTCCTCGCAGGCCTTGTAGACGTCGGCCACTTCCAGGGCGATATGGCCGTAGCCGGTGCCCAGCTCGTACTTGTCCACGCCCCAGTTGTAGGTCAGCTCGATGACGCTGTTGTCGTCTTCGTTGCCGTAGCCGACGAAGGCCAGGGTGAACTGGCCGTCCGGGTAATCCTTGCGGCGCAGCAGGGTCATGCCCAGGACTTCGGTGTAGAAGGCGATGGATTTGTCCATGTCGCCGACGCGCAGCATGGTGTGCAGCAGTCTCATCGATTCTTTCCTCATCAGGTGCCCGGTTGGCGGGCTTATAAACACAAACCCCGGCTCGTGGCCGGGGATTGTTGTTCTACTGTAGGAGCGAGCTTGCTCGCGAACCACGCAAAAAGCAAAAGCTTCGCGAGCAAGCTCGCTCCTACACAGGGCCGCTTAGAACAACTTGCGGCCCTTGTTCGCGGCAATACGCATGCGCAGCGCGTTGAGCTTGATGAAGCCAGCAGCATCAGCCTGGTTGTAGGCGCCGCCGTCTTCCTCGAAGGTCGCGATGTTGGCATCGAACAGCGAGTCGTCGGACTTGCGGCCGACCACGATGACGTTGCCCTTGTACAGCTTCAGGCGCACGACGCCGTTCACGTGCTCCTGGGAGGCATCGATCATCTGCTGGAGCATTTCGCGCTCCGGGCTCCACCAGTAGCCGGTGTAGATCAGCTTGGCGTAGCGCGGCATCAGCTCGAGTCGGGCAGCGCTGGCGCGGCGAAGACAAGCCGGTTCCACTGCCAGTCCAAGCGCTGGATCACGCCACGGGTTATCTGATTGCTGCGGCAGTGCTACGTGGGCTGGCAGAGCGTCGGCGTAGCGGGCGTGGCAGTCGCTGGCGCCTGTCGCTGGCGCGTACTGCGCAGTTCCTGCTGGAAGCGGGGGCGCCGCCTGCTGCGGCAGCGGAGCTGGCCGCGGAGACGGGGGCTGATCTGGCGCCGGGAATCGAAACCACTCCCTGGGGCTACGCGCGCCGCCTGCGCCCGCCGCTGCAGGTGGCGGGGGCGCCGCAGTACTGGGATCTGCCGGCATCCGAGCTGGGCTCGGCGCCGGCACAGTGGCAGCCGGTCAGCCCCGACTGACCTGGAACGCTTCGCCGGTGGCGAAGAAGGCGCCGCCGGCCTGGTAGTGGATGGTGCGCAGCTCGTCGCTGGGGAAATGCCAGCGACCATTGGAGAAGGCACGCTCATCGGCGTAGGCGGCAACCACCTCGGCGATGAACAGGTCGTACTTCTCCTGGTTGTGCGGCTCGCTGATCACCTTGCATTCCAGATAGGCCACGCAGCCATCGACGATCGGTGCCTCGACCAGCTTCGCGCGGGACGTGCGGATATCCAGCTGCTCGAACTTGTTGCCTTCACCGCCGTTGCTCGAACCCACCGCCAGAGTCAGCTCGGCTTGCTGGCGGGTCGGCAGCTGGATGACGAAGGCGCCGGAGCCTTCCACCAGGTGACGCGACCAGGTGTTGCGGTCGAGTACCAGCATCAGCTTGGGCGGATCGAAGTCCAGCGGCATCACCCAGGCGGCGGCCATGACGTTGGCGACGCCGTCATGCTCGCTGGTGACGATGGTGCTCGGGCCGTGGTTGAGCAGCAGGTAGGCCTTGTTCAGCGGCACGTCTTTCAGGTGGTTCATTCAGTGGTCCTCAGGGCCGGATCAGAGCAGCAGGCCGTCCACCGGCTTCAGCGGTTCGGGCAGGTCGGTCTCGCCGAGGATTTCCAGCACGGCGATTTCCAGGTTGCGGCTCATGGCGTCCAGCGGCAGGTCGTTGGGTTGGGTGTCGAACGGATCGGCGATCTGGTCGCCCAGGGCGTCCAGGCCGAAGAAGGTGTAGGCCAGCACGCACACCGCCAGTGGGGTGAACCAGCCGATGCTGTCCACCAGGCAGAAGGGCAGCAGGAAGCAGTAGACGTGCACGATGCGGTGCAGCATCAGGATGTAGGGGTAGGGAATCGGCGTGTTGCGGATGCGCTCGCAGCCGCCCAGCACGTAGGACAGCCGGGTCATCTGCTGGTCGATGGCGGTCAGGCTGATGTCGCTGGCGCCACTGGCGCGGCCGCGCTCGGCGAAGCGCTGGCCGAGGCTGGCGAGCAGCACGTTGGTCGGGCTGCGGCTGGTGGCCAGCGCGGCAGCCTCGTCGCCCATCAGCCGGCGCACGTCTTCGCTCTGCGGGTTGCCGCGCAACTGGTCGCGCAGGGCGTAGGTGAAGGCGATCAGCTGGTTACCCAGTTGGCGACGGCCTGCGCTGTCCAGTTCCGGCAGCAGCGAGCGGGCCTGGCGCGCCAGGTTGCGGGTCACGATCAGCAGTTCGCCCCAGAGCGTGCGGGCCTCCCAGAAGCGCTGGTAGGCGACGTTGTTGCGGAAGCCGAGGAAGATCGCCAGCGTCAGGCCCCAGAGGGTGAAGGGCGTGGAGGTGAGGATCACCTTGTAGTGGTAGAGCGTGCCGTGGGTGGCGACTACCAGCGAGCTGAGCAGCACCGTGTACAGCACTTTGCGCCAGATGGCCGGGATGATCGACCCCTTGAGGGAGAACAGCAGGACCCAGAGTGTCGGGGTTTGCGGGCGGAGGATCATCGGCGGCATCCGGTGGGGCGGAGCGCGCATGATAGCCGAGATAGGTGGGTTGCTGGGGTAGGTGTAGGAGCGGACTCCGTCCGCGATAGGTCCGCATCGCGCCGGAGACCATCGCGGACGAAGTCCGCTCCTACGCAGGGTTTCAGCTTTGTTCGTAAAGCTTGACGATGGCGGAGAAGTCCAGCTGACCGTTGCCCAGGTTGCTGAAGGTCTGGAACAGTTGCTGGGCCAGCGCGCCGAGTAGCACGGGCTGGCGCACCTGGCGGGCCGCCTCGCTGGCCAGGCCCAGGTCCTTGAGCATCAGGTCGGTGCCGAAGCCGCCGCTGTATCCGCGCGCCGCCGGGGCGCCGGTGAGCGGGTTGTTCACTTCCGAGCTCCAGCAGCGGCCGCTGGAGGTGTTGATGATGCCGGCCAGCACTTCTGCATCCATGCCCAGCTTCACGCCCAGGGACATGGCTTCCGCC
>NZ_JASMRU010000046.1 GCF_030462585.1 Pseudomonas sp. CAN1
CGATCCGCCGGGCGCTGTTCCAGCTGCTGGCGGCCTTCCCGGTGTACCGCCCCTACCCCGATGCGCTGGGCCGCTCGGAGCAGGACGAACACTTCTTCAGCCAGGCGCTGGAAAGCGCACAGCAGCATCTGGAACCGAGTGACCAGCGCACCCTCGGCTGGCTCGACCGCATTCTCGGCGGCGAAGCCCTGCGCCGCCAGCCGCCCGGGCCGTTGCGGCAGCTGCGCAAGCTGGCGCTGGAGCGCTTCCAGCAACTCACTCCGCCGATTGCCGCGAAGTCCCTGGAGGACACCGCCTGCTACCGCTCGGGCGCCGTGCTGGGGCGCAACGACGTCGGTTTCGACCCGCAGACCCTGGGCGGCGATGTCGACGCCTTTCACCTCGCCTGCATGGAACGCCGACGCGACTTCCCCCGCGCAATGCTGGCCAGCGCCACCCACGACCACAAACGTGGAGAAGACTGCCGGGCGCGATTGGCGGTGCTCAGCGAGCGCGCCGAATGGTTCGCCCAGCAGGTGTGGAGCTGGTGGAAGCTGGCCGCCCCGCTGCGCCAGCACATCGCCCGCGGGCCGGCGCCCAGCGGCGGCGACGAACTGATGCTCTACCAGTGCCTGCTGGGCAGCTGGCCGCTGGAACTGGCCGCCGATGACTCCGAAGACCTGCACACCTACCACCAGCGCATCGAGCAATGGCAGCGCAAGGCCATCCGCGAGGCGAAGCTGGACAGCGACTGGAGCGCGCCCAATGAAGCCTACGAGCGCGTCTGCGCCGAGTTTCTCGACGGCATCCTGCTGGATGAGCGCGGCGCGCCGCTGCGCCAGGCCATTGCCGACGCCGCCCGCAGCCTGATGCCAGCCGGGGGACTGAACAGCCTGGTGCAAACCGTGCTGCGCAATACCACGCCCGGCGTACCCGATCTCTATCAGGGCTGCGAGTCCTGGGACTTCAGCCTGGTGGACCCGGACAACCGCCGCATCCCCGACTTCGCCAGGCTGGAAGCGGCGCTGGAGCGACTGCCGGACTGGCCGCAGCTGCTGCGCCACTGGCGCGATGGCGCCATCAAGCAGGCACTGCTGGCCCACGCGCTGGGCTTGCGCAAGCGCTGGCCGGCGCTCTTCACCGAGGGCGACTACCAGCCGCTGCCGGTGCGCGGCGAACACGCGGCGCAGGTCGTGGCCTTTGCCCGCAGCCATGCCGGCCAGCACCTGCTGGTGGTGGTGCCTCGCTGCAGCGCCGCCCTGCTGGGCGACTCGCCGCTGCCGCAGGTGCCCGCCAGGCGCTGGGGCGACACTCGCCTGCACCTGCCCTCTTCCCTGGCCGCCGTCCGCTGGAGCGGGCTGGCCGGGGCAATCGAACCCCATGACGGGGAGCCGCGCCTGACCGATCTGCTGCGCGACACCCCGGTCAACCTGCTTATTTCCGGAGGTGAACGATGAAGGTCGACGAGCGCAGAGTTCGCGAACTGGCCTACCAGATCTGGGAGTCCGAGGGGCGCCCGCAAGGCCAGCACGACCGCCACTGGCGCATGGCCCGCAGCCTGGCGGAGACCGAGGCGGCCGATCCTCGGCATGCCGCCCAGGAACCGGTGAAGCCGCGCTTCGAGGGTGACCAGGAGCCGGAGAAGCCCGCCATCCTGCAGGAACCGCCACGGCGCAAGGGCCGGCTGCCCAAAGCCGACCCAGAGACACCAGGCGAAACGGATGAAGGCGAGACCGTAGCGCCGACGCCACCGCCTGCCGCGCGCAAATCCCCGCCCCGGCCCAAGCCGACCCAGAGCGCTCCACCGGTCACGCCCACCGAGCAGCAGCGCAAATCCAGGCCCTCCGCTGCTGAAAAGGCAACGCCCAAAGCCCCCGCCGCGCGCAAACCCGCGCCGAAGAAAGCCACACCGAAGAAAGCCACACCGAAGAAACCCAAGCCCGCCTGACCCCAGGAGCCGGCCATGACCCGACGAGCACAGTCCCGCGTCACCGAGGGCCGCCCCTTTCCGCTGGGCGCCACCTGGGACGGCCTGGGCGTCAACTTCGCGCTGTTTTCCGCCCACGCCAGCAAGGTCGAGCTGTGCCTGTTCGACGCCCAGGGCAAGCGCGAGATCGAACGCATCGAGCTGCCCGAATACAGCGACGAAATCTGGCACGGCTACCTGCCCGATGCCCATCCGGGGCAGATCTACGGCTACCGCGTACATGGCCCCTACGAGCCGGATGCCGGGCAGCGCTTCAACCCCAACAAGCTGCTGCTTGACCCCTACGCGCGGCAACTGGTCGGCGAGCTGAAGTGGTCCGAATCACTGTTCGGCTACACCATCGGCTCGGCCGACGCCGACCTCAGTTTCGACGAGCGCGACAGCTCGGCCTTCGTCCCCAAGTGCAAGGTCATCGACCCGGCATTTACCTGGGGCGAGCAGCAGCAGCCGGTGCGCATCCCCTGGGACGAAACCGTCATCTACGAAGCCCACCTGCGCGGCCTGAGCATGCGCCACCCGGCGGTGCCGGAGCGCCTGCGCGGCACCTGCGCCGGGCTGATGAACAGCGAGCTGCTGCACCACCTGCGGCAACTGGGAGTGACCAGCCTGGAACTGCTGCCGGTGCACGGTTTCCTCGATGACAAGCACCTGCTGGAAAAGGGCATGAGCAACTACTGGGGCTACAACAGCATCGCCTTCTTCGCGCCCCAGGCCCGCTACCTCGCCAGTGGCCACATCAACGAGTTCAAGGAGATGGTCGCGCACCTGCACGCGGCCGGCATCGAGCTGATCCTCGACGTGGTCTACAACCATACCGCCGAGGGCAACGAACTCGGCCCGACGCTGTGCATGCGCGGCATCGACAACGTCTCCTACTACCGCCTGCAGGCCGACAACCGGCGCTACTACGTCAACGACTCGGGCACCGGCAACACCCTCGACCTGAGCCACCCCTGCGTGCTGCAGATGGTCACCGACTCGCTGCGCTACTGGGCCACGGAAATGCGCGTGGACGGCTTCCGCTTCGACCTGGCATCGATCCTCGGGCGCTATGCCGACGGCTTCGACGAGCGCCACAGCTTCCTCGTCGCCTGCCGCCAGGACCCGGTGCTGAGCCATCGCAAGCTGATCGCCGAGCCCTGGGACTGCGGCCCCGGCGGCTATCAGGTGGGCGGCTTCCCGCCCGGCTGGGTGGAATGGAACGACCGCTTCCGCGACACCGTGCGCAGCTTCTGGCGTGGCGACGAAGGCCAGCTGCCGGACCTGGCGCGACGCCTCACCGCCTCGGGCGACCTCTACGACCAGCGCGGCCGGCGACCCTACGCCTCGGTGAACTTCATCACCGCCCATGACGGCTTCACTTTGCGCGACGTGGTGAGCTACGACCACAAGCACAACGACGCCAACGGCGAGGACAACCGTGACGGCCACGACGACAACCGCTCGTGGAACCATGGCGTCGAAGGCCCCACCGGCGATGAGACGATCCGCCGCCTGCGCCTGCAACAGATGCGCAACCTGATGGCCACGCTGTTCCTCTCCCAGGGCACGCCCATGCTGCTGGCTGGCGACGAGTTCAGCCGCACCCAGCAGGGCAACAACAACGTCTACTGCCAGGACAACGAGTTGGGCTGGGTCGACTGGAACCTCGACGCCGAAGGCCACGATTTGCTGGCCTTCGCCCGCCGGCTGATCCGCCTGCGCCAGGCCTACCCGATCCTGCGGCGCGGGCGCTTCCTGGTCGGCGAATACAACGAGGAACTGGGCGTACGCGACGTCACCTGGCTTGCACCCGAAGGCGAGGAAATGACCGAGGACCACTGGCACGACCCGCAGCGGCGCAGCCTCGGCATGCTGCTGGACGGCCGCGCGCAGCCCACCGGCATCCGCCGCAGCGGCGGCGACGCCACCCTGCTCCTGCTGCTCAATGCGTCCCATGAAGGCGTCGACTTCGTCCTCCCGCAGACCGCCCAGGGCCGCGAATGGCAGTACCTGCTGGACACCCGCGAGCCGGAAGGCCACGAGCGCAGCTGGGAGTTCGGCAGCGCCTATCCGCTGGGCGCGCGTTCGCTGGCGCTGTTCACGTTGCGACGTAGCGAGGACTGACGGGTTAATGAGGCCGCAGCTCGTGGAAAGACAGCGCCGCGGCGTTTCAAAAAAAAGAAAACCCGGATGTCTCGCGACATCCGGGCTACTGCCAGCGGGGCCGAATGCGTGGTTACGGCTGGACCGGCGGCAGGTATTGCAGGGTGGTGCCCAGGGCCCAGAGCAGGAACAGCACCAGGGGCACGTGGACCAGCAACTGGACGAAGCTGAAGCCGATCAGGTCGCGCGCCTTCAGGCCCAGCACGCCGAGCAGCGGCAGCATGTAGAACGGGTTGATCAGGTTCGGCAGCGCCTCGGCGGCGTTGTAGATCTGCACCGCCCAGCCCAGGTGGTATTGCAGCTCGTTGGCCACCTGCATCACGTAGGGCGCCTCGATGATCCACTTGCCGCCACCGGAGGGGATGAAGAAGCCCAGCACCGCCGAGTACACGCCCATCAGCAGCGCATAGGTGTCGTGGGAAGCAATCTGCACGAAGAAGGTGGAGACGTGGTGGGCGATGGTCGAGCCGTCGCCGCCCTTCACGGTGGTCATGATCGCCGCGATGGAACCGTACAGCGGGAACTGGATCAGCACCCCGGTGGTGGTCGGCACGGCGCGGGCCACGGCGTCGAGGAAGTTGCGCGGGCGCCAGTGCAGCAGCGCACCCACCATGAGGAACAGCAGGTTGTAGGTGTTCAGCCCGGAGATCGCGGTGATCGCAGGCTTCGTGCTGAACTCGTGGACCAGCCAGCCGGCAGCCAGCGCCACCAGCATCAGGATCAGCAGCGGGCTGTGCTCCAGCCATTCGCCCGGCCGGGTGGCCTTCGGCGCACTCGGCGGGGTGAAGCTGACGTCCACGCCGCAAGCCTTGGCGTCACGGGCGCTGGCCGCGCCGGGGGCGGTCATGTAGGCGATGACCAGCGACACCAGCACCAGGGCCAGCAACATCACGCCCGATTGCCAGAGGAAGATGGTCTCGGTGAACGGGATGACCCCGGTGATCGCCAGGATCGACGGCGGCAGGCTGGCCGGGTTGGCCTGCAGCTGCGCGGCCGACGACGACAGGCCCAGCGCCCAGACGGCGCCCAGGCCCAGGTAGGCAGCGGCGCCGGCAGCGCGGTAATCCATCTTCAGGTCTTCGCGGCGCGCCAGGGCGCGCACCAGCAGGCCGCCGAACACCAGGGACAGGCCCCAGTTGAGCAGCGAGGCGAGCATGGAAATGACTGCGACCCAGGCCACCGCCGAGCGACCGTTCTTCGGTACGCGGGCGAACAGGTCGATGAGCCGGGAGGCCGGGCCGGAGCTGGCGACCACGTAACCGCCGATGACCACGAAGGCCATCTGCATGGTGAACGGGATCAGGCTCCAGAAGCCGTCACCGAAGGCCTTGGCGGTTTCGGTGGCCGGTGCGCCGATGGCCAGCGCAGCAATGGAAACGATCAGCACCGCGAGCGCGGCGAAGACCCAGGAGTCGGGGAACCAGCGCTCGGCCCAGTTGGAGCAGGCCATGGCGAAACGCGCCGAGCGGCTGTCCTGCACGGCTGTGCCGGAGGTGTGCACGTGGGAATTCATAAGGTCTACCTCGTTGTTCTTGTAATGGCTCATCGTCGAACGGTGCTTGTGGCAATGCCCGTCCTGGAATGAAAAACCGCCCGGCCTGCGTGGGGCCGAGCGGTGACGCAAGGGTCGACCGGCGCCGGGGGACGCCGGAAACCATGGCGGGATGCTCGTCTGTCGGTGTGCCCACCTACCATCCCGCCTGCCGGTACGGCATTGCTACATGCCGACCGGCGCTCGCCAATTGGTCGTTAGTCGCGCCTCCTCAGTCCCGCTCCTTCAATCCCGGAGCAGGGCCATGGCGACACCCTGACCGCCGCCGATGCACAGGGTCGCCAGACCCTTCTTCGCATCGCGGCGGAGCATTTCGTGGAGCAGCGTCACCAGCACACGGGCGCCCGAAGCGCCGATCGGGTGACCCAGAGCGACAGCGCCGCCGTTGACGTTGACCTTCTCGGCGTTCCAGCCCAGCTCCTTGCCAACCGACAGAGCCTGGGCGGCAAAGGCTTCGTTGGCCTCGATCAGCTCGACGTCGTCGAGGCTCCAGCCGGCCTTTTCCAGGCAGCTGCGGGTCGCGGTGACCGGGGCGATACCCATGATCGACGGGTCGACGCCACTGCTCGCATAGGCTTGGATGCGCGCCAGGACCGGCAGGTTCAGACTGCGTGCGCGCTCGGCGCTCATCAGCAATACCGCGGCGGCGCCATCGTTGAGGGTGGAGGCGTTGCCGGCGGTGACGGTGCCGTCCTTCTTGAAGGCAGGGCGGAGCTTGCCCAGGGACTCGGCAGTGGTGCCGGCGCGGGGCTGCTCGTCGGTGTCGAAGGACAGCGGCTCGCCCTTGCGCTGGGGAATCAGCACCGGGGTGATCTCGTCCTTGAAGCGGCCGGCCTCGATGGCCGAAGCGGCTTTCAGCTGGGACTGCGCGGCGAAGGCGTCCTGCGCCTCGCGGCTGATGCCGAACTTCTCCGCCAGGTTCTCGGCGGTGATGCCCATGTGGTAGTCGTTGAAGGCGTCGATCAGGCCGTCGCGCAGCAGGGTGTCCTGCAGCTCGGCATGGCCCATGCGCAGGCCGGTACGGGCCTTGGGCAGCACGTAGGGCGCGAGGCTCATGCTCTCCTGCCCACCGGCGATGATGGCGTCGGCGTCGCCACAGCGGATCGCCTGGACTCCGAGGAACAGCGCCTTCAGGCCCGAGCCGCAGAGCTTGTTGATGGTCATCGCCGGCACTTCCACCGGCAGGCCGGCGCCGATGGCGGCCTGGCGTGCGGGGTTCTGCCCGGCGCCAGCGGTGAGCACCTGGCCGAGGATGACTTCGTCGATCTGCTCGGCCTTCACGCCGCTGCGTTCGAGCAGCGAGCGGATGACCAGGCTGCCCAGTTCATGGGCGGGAATGTTCGCCAGGCTGCCCTGGAAGGCGCCGATGGCGGTACGGGTGGCGGCGACAATGACTACGTCTTGCATCTGGGGACTCCGAAGCTGGCTTTTGCTCTTGGTAGGAGCGAGCTTGCTCGCGAACCAACCCAGGCTTCGGAGCCAGGGCGTTCGCGAGCAAGCTCGCTCCTACAAAGGATCAAGGGATCAGAAGGTCATTTCCTTCACATCGTCCGGCACGATCAGCCGGCCGGCGGTCTTCTCGGCGATCTCTTCGACGCTCACGCCCGGCGCGGTCTCGCGCAGGATGAAGGCGCCATCTTCGATCTCCAGGTAGGCCAGGTCGGTCAGTACCTTGCGGATGCAGCCGGCGCCGGTCAGCGGCAGCGAGCAGCGGTCGAGCAGCTTGGATTCGCCATCCTTGGAGGCGTGGGTCATGGTGACGATGATGTTGTCCGCGCCGGCCACCAGGTCCATGGCGCCGCCCATGCCCTTCACCAGCTTGCCGGGGATCATCCAGGAGGCGATGTTGCCCTGTACGTCCACCTCGAAGGCACCGAGCACGGTGAGGTCGACGTGGCCGCCGCGGATCATCGCGAAGGATTCGGCGGAGTTGAAGATCGAGGCGCCCTTCACGGCGGTCACGGTCTGCTTGCCGGCGTTGATCATGTCGGCGTCGACGCTGTCCTCGGTGGGGAACGCGCCCATGCCGAGCAGGCCGTTCTCCGATTGCAGCATCACGTCCATGCCCTCGGGCACGTAGTTGGCGACCAGGGTCGGGATGCCGATGCCCAGGTTCACGTAGAAGCCGTCCTGCAGCTCGCGCGCCACGCGCTGAGCCATCTGTTCGCGGGTAAGTGCCATGGCTGAATCTCTTCTCTTGTTCAATGCGGTTGAAGATCGAGCGAGCTAGCGACTGGTTAGGCGGATTTGAAACGAGGACGCGGAGTTTAGATGCCCT
Source organism: Pseudomonas sp. CAN1 (assembly GCF_030462585.1). Taxonomy (GTDB): domain Bacteria; phylum Pseudomonadota; class Gammaproteobacteria; order Pseudomonadales; family Pseudomonadaceae; genus Pseudomonas. The sequence goes on from NZ_JASMRU010000046.1 coordinate 7,942, forward strand.
AAATGAGCAGGCCTCGTTTCAAATCCAACGCCGCCAGGCCGACGCGCAGCCGATCCTTAGCGAGTCGTGCGCTTTTCGATGCGCTTTTCGAAGGAGCCCTGGATGATGCGGTCGACGTAGATACCGGGGGTGTGGATCTGGGTCGGGTCCAGCTCGCCTGGCTCGACGATCTCCTCCACCTCGACGACCGTGATGCGGCCCGCGGTGGCGACTACCGGATTGAAGTTCTGCGCGGTGTGGCGATAGATGACGTTGCCGTAGTGGTCGGCCTTCCAGCCCTTGACGATGGCGAAGTCGCCGGTGATGGCGCGTTCCATCACGTAGTGGCGGCCGTCGAACTCGCGCACTTCCTTGCCATCGGCGACCGGGGTGCCGTAGCCGGTGGCGGTGAAGAAGGCCGGGATGCCGGCGCCGCCAGCACGGAGTTTTTCCGCCAGGGTGCCCTGCGGGGTCAGTTCGACCTCCAGTTCACCGGACAGCAGCTGCTGCTCGAACAGCGCGTTCTCGCCAACGTAGGACGCGATCATCTTGCGGATCTGCCGGTCCTCCAGCAGCACGCCGAGGCCGAAGCCGTCGATGCCGCAGTTGTTGGAAACCACGGTCAGGCCCTTCACGCCCAACTTGCGGATCTGCGCGATGAGGTTTTCTGGGATGCCGCAGATGCCGAATCCGCCCGCCAGTACCGTCATGTCGTCGGTGAGCCCGGCGAGGGCTTCCTCGTAACTGCCTACACGCTTGTCGAGTCCTGCCATGTCGCTGCTGCCTCTTGTATTTGGAATGTCCGACCAGTCGGTCAGAGAGCGTCTGCAGCTTCACCGGCGGGGACTGATTTGTTAAGTTTGTTTTCTCAATCAATTGATCCGGTTTACTTATCAATGACCGTCAAGCAACTGCGCGCCTTCCTCGCCGTCGCCCAGAGCCTGAGCTTCGCTCAGGCCTGCGAGCGCCTGCACCTGTCGCAACCGGCGCTGAGCCTGGCGATCAAGAGCCTGGAAGAGTCCCTGGGCGGCCAGTTGCTGGTGCGCACCACCCGCAGCGTGGCACTCACCCCGGAGGGCGAGACGTTGCTACCGCTGGCCCGCCGGCTGCTGGCGGACTGGGACAACGCCGAGGAAGTGATGCACCAGCACTTCACTCTGCAGCAAGGCAAGGTCTCCATCGCCGCCATGCCCTCCTTCGCCGGCAACCTGCTGCCCGCCGTGCTGCGCACCTTCCGCGACCGCCACCCGAAGGTGAACGTGGCGGTGCACGACGTGATCAACGAACAGGTGCTGGAGATGGTGCGCAACCGTCGCGTCGAACTGGGCATTGCCCTGGAGCCGGACAGCCTCGACGGGCTGAGCTTTACGCCCTTCTATACCGACCGCTTCGTCGCGGTGCTGCCGGCCAATTCAGCGCTGGCCAATGAAGAACGGATCACCTGGGAGCAACTGCTGGAAGATCACTTCATCACCCTGCAGCGCCCTTCAGCCGTGCGCCTGCTTCTGGAAGACCAGTTGGCGGCACGGCATGGGCGACTGCCAGTTGCGTTCGAAAGCCACCAGTTGGTGACCGTGGGCCGGATGGTGGCCGAAGGGCTGGGTGTCAGCGCCGTGCCACGCCTGTGCCGACAGCAGATGGAAGAACTCGGTGCGCGCTGTGTGGCGCTGGAAGAACCGCGAATCGAACGTCGCGTGGGGCTGTTCTGCCTGGCGGAGCACCAGCTCTCCAGCGCCGCGCAGGCGCTGAGCGACGTATTGGTGAAGGGGACGGATTGGGCGGGGATGGAGCAGTAACTGTAGGAGCGAGCTTGCTCGCGAACCGCCCCCGCTGCGGAGCTGTTCGTGAGCGAGATCTCCCCCTGATGGTATCTCGCACGGCCCGCCACCCTCTCCCTAACCCTCTCCCTGAAGGGAGAGGGGACTGGATCGGCATGAAGCGCAGTGATGGTTGCCCCTGATGCCGAGTCGTCAGGAACGCACTGCCGTCACGCTTCACTCGGATACCCCCTCTCCCTTCAGGGAGAGGGCTGGGGAGAGGGCACGTCCGAGCGCCGAAGCCTCAGACAGTCAAACCTCTGCCCCCATCCGCAAACTCACCTCCCGCGCCATCTCCCGCAGCACCCGCGCCGCCTCCCCCTGGGGCTCGGCAGCAAAGCTCGCCTGCGAACCCACCACGGTGATCACCCCCGCCAGCTCCCGGCCGGTCTTGAACAGCGGCACCGACAGCGCATTCACCCCCGGCATCAGCAGGCCGTGGATGGCATGCAGCCCTTCACGGCGAATGCCTTCCAGCACCGCCGGATCAGCGCCCTCCTCCAGCCCGTCCTTGCACGCCGCGAACACCAGCCCGGTGGACGACCCATGCACAGGCAGCACCGAACCCACCTGGGTCACCAGCGTGACCATGCCCTGGGCCGGCTCCACCTGCACCACGGTCGGCCCATGGCTGCCCCAGATGGCCAGGAAGCAGGTCTGCCCCAGCGCATCGCGCAGCTCGGCCAGCGCCGGGCTGGCGACCTTCACCACGTCCAGCCGGCGGATCGCCGCCAGGCCGACATACAGCGCCTCACGGCCCAGGCCGTAATGGTTGGTCAGCGGGTCCTGCTCGGCGAAGCCGCTGGCGATCAGCGCCTGCAGGTAGCGGTGGACCTTGGCCGCCGGCATGTCCAGGTACTCGCCCAGGCGCTTGAGCGAGGTGCTCGGCGCCAGGTCCGCCAGGGCCTTGAGGATCTGCGTGCCGACTTCGGCGGATTGCACCTTCGCGCCCTTCGTCGGGATGGAGTCTTCTGCGTCGTTCATGGTCTTCAACTTAAAGGAACCCTCAGACGGTCTTGACGGCCCGCCGCCACGAAATTACGTTAATCGTAATTCAATTACGATTAAAAGAGTGAGACCACCATGAGCGCCTCCCCTGCCTACCAATCCGGGTTCGGCAACGAATTCGCCAGCGAGGCCCTGCCGGGTGCCCTGCCCCTGGGCAGGAACTCGCCGCAGCAGGTGCCGCTGGGCCTCTACGCCGAGCAGTTCTCCGGCACCGCTTTCACCGTCCCGCGCAGCGAGGCCCGGCGCACCTGGCTGTACCGCATCCGCCCGTCGGCCGCGCACCCGCGCTTCGAGCGCCTGGAGCGGCAGATCACCGGCAGCGGCCTCGGCCCGGTCACCCCCAACCGCCTGCGCTGGAACAGCTTCGCGACGCCCGAGGAGCCTACCGACTTCATCGACGGCCTGCTATGCATGGCCGCCAACGCCGAAGCGGAGGCCTGCAGCGGCGTCAGCCTGTACGCCTACCGCGCCAACATTTCCATGCGCCGGGTGTTCTTCAACGCCGATGGCGAGCTGCTGATCGTGCCCCAGGCCGGCCGCCTGCGCCTGGTCACCGAGCTGGGCGTGCTGGAACTGGAGCCGCTGGAAATCGCCGTGATCCCGCGCGGCATGCGCCTGCGTGTCGAGTTGCTGGAAGCCGAAGCCGCCGGCTACGTGGCGGAGAACCACGGCGCCGCCCTGCGCCTGCCCGACCTTGGTCCCATCGGCAGCAATGGCCTGGCCAATGCCCGCGACTTCCTCGCCCCGGTGGCGCACTACGAAGACGTGGAGGGCCCGGTGCAGCTGGTGCAGAAATTCCTTGGCGAACTCTGGGCCACCCAGCTCGACCACTCACCGCTGGACGTGGTCGCCTGGCACGGCAACAACGTGCCCTACAAGTACGATCTGCGCCGCTTCAACACCCTCGGCTCGATCAGCTACGACCACCCGGACCCGTCCATCTTCACCGTGCTGACCTCGCCCAGCGACACCCATGGCATGGCCAACATGGACTTCGTGATCTTCCCGCCGCGCTGGATGGTGGCCGAGAGCACCTTCCGGCCGCCGTGGTTCCACCGCAACCTGATGAACGAATTCATGGGCCTGATCCAGGGCGTATACGACGCCAAGGCCGACGGCTTCGTCCCTGGCGGCGCCTCGCTGCACAACTGCATGAGCGCCCACGGCCCGGACAACGCCACCACCGTGCAGGCAATTGCCGCCGACCTGAAACCCCACAAGATCGACAAGACCATGGCCTTCATGTTCGAGACCGGCCGCGTGCTGCGCCCCAGCCGCTTCGCCCTCGACTGCCCGCAGCTGCAGCGTGACTACGACAATTGCTGGAGCGGCATGCAGAAGACCTTCGACCCTTCCCAGGAGCAGTAACATGAGCGCCGCCCACAACGCACAAAGCTGGATCGAATCGGCCAATGGCCATCCGGACTTCCCCCTGCAGAACCTGCCGCTGGGCGTGTTCAGCCCGCCGGGCGACTCTCCCCGCGGTGGCGTCGCCATCGGCGACTACATCTTCGACCTGAAGACCGCCTGCGAGACCGGACTCTTCCACGGTGCCGCGCACCAGGCCGCGCTGGTGGCCAGCGGCGACAGCCTGAACGCCTTCTTCACCCTCGGCGGTACCGCGCGCCGTACCCTGCGCGACGCGCTGATCCACCTGCTCAGCGAAGGCAGCAACGAACAGAAACGCATGGAGCACCTCGGCGCCGCACTGCTCAAACCCCAGGCCGCGTGCCGCATGCACCTGCCGGCCAAGGTGGGCGACTACACCGACTTCTACGTCGGCATCCACCACGCGCAGAACGTCGGCAAGCTGTTCCGCCCGGACAACCCGCTGCTGCCCAACTACAAATACGTGCCCATCGGCTACCACGGCCGCGCGTCCACCATCGTGCCGTCCGGCGCTGAAGTACGTCGCCCCAACGGCCAGACTCTGCCCGCCGGCCTCGACGTGCCGGTGTTCGGCCCCTGCGCGCGGATGGACCTGGAGCTGGAACTGGGCATCTGGATCGGCCAGGGCAACGACCAGGGCAAGGCCATCCCGATCAACGCCGCCTCCGGCCACATCGCCGGCTTCTGCCTGCTCAACGACTGGTCCGCGCGCGACGTGCAGGCCTGGGAATACCAGCCGCTGGGGCCGTTCCTGTCGAAAAGCTTCGCCACCACGGTGTCGCCCTGGGTGGTCACTGCCGAGGCGCTGGAGCCGTTCCGCGTCGCCCAGCCGGCCCGCCCGGAAGGCGACCCGCAGCCACTGCCTTACCTTTACGACGAAGGCGACCAGCAGCGCGGCGCCCTGGATATCGAACTGGAAGTCCTGCTGCACACCGCGCGCATGCGTCGCGAGCACCAGGCCCCGGAACGCATCGCCCTGAGCAGCACGCTGAACATGTACTGGACCGTCGCCCAGATGGTCGCGCACCACAGCGTCAACGGTTGCCGCCTGCAAGCCGGCGACCTGTTCGGCTCGGGCACCCTCTCCGGGGAAACCCCGGACAGCTTCGGTAGCCTGCTGGAGCTCACCGGCGGCGGCAAGCAGCCGATCGTGCTGGCCAATGGCGAGGRGCGACGCTTCCTCGAAGACGGCGACGAGATCATCCTGCGCGCCCGCTGCCGTCGCGAGGGGCATGCCTCCATCGGCTTCGGCGAATGCCGTGGGCGGATTCTGCCGGCCCACTAAGTCCGCTCGCGCCACCCGTAGGGCGCATAACGCGCCAGCGTTATCCGCCGAATAGCCGGCGGATAACCTGTTCCAGGTTATCCGCCCTACGCCATCTCCCGCTCTGCGTAGGATGGCGTGGAGCGCAGCGATACCCATCAACTCCCTGCACCATCAGCATGGGTATCGCTGCGCTCCACCCATCCTACCGATCACCCCGCCCCTCTCCGCTGCGGCTAAGCGGTTCGCGAGCAAGCTCGCTCCTACAGGCTTCTCCCACCCAAATCCTGCGCAAAAAAAACGGGCCCGAAGGCCCGCTGCTAAACGAGGGTGTTGCTCTCACTATCAATCAGTGCGCGATGCACACCGACTTGATCTCGGTATAGGCCTCGACCACGGCGCGGCCGAACTCGCGGCCCATGCCCGACTGCTTGACGCCGCCGAAGGGCATGCTCGGGTCGAGCAGCACGTGGGCATTGACCCAGACGGTGCCGGATTCGATGCGCGGGACCATGTTCATCGCCTTGGACAGGTCGTTGGTCCACAGGCTCGCGCCCAGGCCGTATTCGCTGTCGTTGGCCATCTCGATGGCCTGCTCGTCGTCGTCGAACGGCAGCACCGCAAGCACCGGGCCGAACACTTCGTCGCGGGCCACGGCCATCTGCATGGTCACGTCGGCCAGCACGGTGGGCTGCACGTAGAAGCCGCTGCCGCCAACCTGCTCGCCACCGCAGACGATGCGCGCACCCTGCTCGCCGGCACGGGCGATGTGGTCGAGCACACTGCGCTGCTGCTTGGCGGACACCAGCGGGTTGATCTGCGCGGTCGGGTCCATGCCCTCGCCCAGGCTCATGCCGGCGACGGCAGCGGCCAGTTTCTCGACGAACTCGTCGTAGCGCGAACGGTGCACGTAGAAGCGCGAAGCGGCGGCGCAGACCTGGCCGTTGTTCAGCAGGCCGCCCAGCAGCGCGCCCTGCACGGCGTTGTCGATGTTGGCGTCGGCGAGGACGATCATTGGGTTCTTGCCGCCCAGTTCCAGGGCGAAGCGGGTCATGTTCTGCACGGCGGCCAGGCCGACGCTGCGACCCACCGCGGTGGAGCCGGTGAAGGAGACCTTGTTGACCAGCTTGTGGCTGGCCAGACCACCACCGATGCGCGGGCCGTCGCCAGTCACCAGGTTGAACACGCCAGCCGGCACGCCGGCCTCGAAGGCCAGTTCAGCCAGGCGCAGGGCGGTCAGCGGGGTTTCCGAGGCGGGCTTGATCACCACGCTGTTGCCGGTGGCCAGCGCCGGGATCAGCTTCCACACGGCGATCATCAGCGGGAAGTTCCACGGCACGATGCCCGCCACCACGCCGACCGGCTCACGACGGGTATAGGCGGTGAACTTAGCGCCCGGAGGCAGCGGGATCGAGACGTTCAGCGATTGGCCTTCGATCTTGGTCGCCCAGCCGGCCATGTAGCGCATGAACTCGACGGTGGCGCCCACGTCGAGCATGCGCGAAATGTTGATCGACTTGCCCTGGCTGAGGGTTTCCAGCTGGGCCAGTTCCTCGCCGTTGGCTTCCACCAGGTCGGCGAAGCGCAGCAGGATGCGCTCGCGGTCCGCCGGGCGCAGGTCGGCCCAGACGCGGGACTTGTACGATGCGTGGGCGGACTTCACTGCCTGATCGAGCACATCGGTGGTGATGTCGGCGACGCTGGAGATCGCCTGACCGGTGGCCGGGTTCAGCACGTCGGTGCGGGCGCCCTCGGGCACCACCCAGGCGCCATCGATGAAGCAGCCATGCTTGCGCTGCAGGAAGGCCGTGACCTTGGGCAGAGTCTGTGTGACGTTCATGGTCTCTCCTGAAAGATCAGTGCTGCTGGCTCAGCCAGCAGGTGAGCGCCCGCCGCTCGGCCGCGTCGGCCAGGCCTGCGAAGGGCATGTAGGTTCCGGGCACGGCGGCCTGGGGCTGGCTGACGAAGGCGTCGAGGTTGTCGCGCGACCACGCCGCGCCCTTGCCTTTCATTGCCTGGGAATAGCTGAAGCCGGCGAGCGAGCCGGCCATGCGGCCGACCACGCCATGCAGGTTGGGCCCCATCATGCCGGGGCCATCGGCCTTGGCGGTGTGGCAGATCGAGCAGTCGCGGGCGAACACGGTCTGGCCCTGCTGGGCGTCGCTGGCCGGGCAATCGCCGGCGAACGCCAGGACCGGTTGCAGCAGCGCACCGGCCAGCAGCAGGCCGAGGGCGCCGAATCGGAGCTTGTTGCGGGACATCGGAAAATCACCTTCGAGTACAGCTTGCGGCCGGATGGCGCGCGTCATCGAAGGTGATTGTTGCCAGCGGCGCCGGGGCGGGTCTTTTCCTCTGTGCCAGACGTGTTGGCGGGAGTGCCAAGGTGGCGCTCAGGTGACCACGGTCATGGCGGGAAAAGCGTTCGCGAGCAAGCTCGCTCCTACGTTCCCCGGATACGCCACAGCCGCTCTTCGTAGGAGCGAGCTTGCTCGCGAAGCCGGCTGGCGTATGAGCCGGAGGCAGGCAGCATGAGTATCGCTGCGCTCCACACCATCCTACAAAGGAGTCAGTCGGGGATGATGGCGCAGGCGGGCGTCAACGCAGGATGGCGTGGAGCGCAGCGATGCCCATCAATAGGCGGCACAAGGCCGCCGGGTATCGCCGTCCACCGCCAGAATCAATTCGCGTAGCGCTTGCGATACTCGCCTGGCGACACTCCAAAGCGGCCCTTGAAAGCCGTGGAGAAGTAGCTCGAATCGGAGAAACCCCAGGCGTAACCGAGCGCCGACAGCTTCTGCTCGAACTGGGCGTTGCGCAGGGTTTCGGCGCAGAAGTCCAGGCGGCGGTTCTTGATGTACTGCGCCACCACCAGGCCCTTCTTGGCGAACATGCGGTACAGGCCGCGCACCGAGATGCCGACTTCACGGGCGATCAGCTCGGGGCACAGCTCTTCGGCACCGATGTGCTGGTCGATGAAGGCCGCAGCCTTGCGGAACATGCGTTCGTGGTTGTCCTGTTCGGCATCCTGGCTGGCCAGCGCCGGGCGCAGCAGCGTCACCAGGGCGTCCAGGGTCGCCTCGCTTTCCAGCATGCCGAGGCTTTCCTGCTGGCTGGTCTCGACGATCAGGCGGTTGGCGAGCACGGCGATCGGCGAGCTGGCCGGGATCTTCGAGGCGCAGGTCACCTCCGACATGCGCAGGCCGCGCTCGATCACCTGGCGCGGCAGGATCAGCGACAGTTGCCGGGATTCCTCCAGGTAGGTCATGTCGCTGGGCCGGCTGGCGTCGATCAAACTGATGTCGCCGCGCGACAGCTCCACGCGGTTGTCGCCCTGCTCCAGGCGCGAGCGCCCTTCGAGCTGGAACACCGCGTAGTAGTGCCCGCCGGCGCTGGTGCCGACTTCCTTGCTGGTGCGGTACAGATGCACCTGGGCCATGTCGACCACGGAAAGCTTGATCGCACCGCCCTGGTATTCCCTCAACCGTCCATGGAACTGGGGGCCAAGGGTGCGTGCATCAAAACGACCACACGCCTGGTTGACCTGTCCCAGCCACGCCTCGAAAGCGTCATCCCTCAATGTCGATGAAGAATTCATGACCTGCAAAGCCTCACACGCATTGTTTGTTGTTATTCAGCGACGGCCTCCAGGGCCTGTCGTCATCGGTCGCCACGCGCCTTCTCAGGAAGGCTTCGCAGCGCTGTCCCCGCCCTGCAACCGCAGCGTTGCAAGGCGGAGAGCATTTTTCACGCCAACTCCTGTCAGTTCAATCCGCCGAAGCGCTTGTAGAAGCTCTCGCCGACGTCCGGTAGCGGGCCGTCGGCAGTCTCCAGGTTGCGGTTCAGCCAGTCCTCGGCCTTGGCGTGGATCAGTCGGTAGATGTTGCGGCACAGCTGCCGCGCTGCGCGCCCTTCCCAATCGCCCGGCAGCAGTTCGTCGGGCAATTGTGGGTCACGCAGGAGCAGCCGGCGGTATTCGTGGATCAACAAGGTGCGCGCCAGGAAGCAGTCTTCCGGGCGCAGCTGGTCCTGCTCGCGCAGCGCTTGCCAGAGCGGGCGGAACAGCTGGATGAATTCGCTGTAGTGCTCGCCGAGTTCGTCGATCTTCCAGCTCTCACGCACCTGCATGCGCATGGCGCGGGAGGCCAGCACGTCCTGGGCGCGGGTTTCGAAGACGATGCAGTCGTCGGCCACGTCCAGATCCTGCAGGGTCGCCATGACATCGCTGCGGTCGGCGCGCGGACAGGCCATGACAGTCGGCGACAACGCGCCGAAACCTTGCCACTCCAGCTCCTCGCGGACCTGCTTGCGCTTGTCGGCGGCGATCTGCGAGAGCATCACCAGGGTCCAGGAACCGTCCCAGGCCGGCAGGCTGGAGCTGTAGACGCGCTTGAAGGCCTTCTCGAAACGCCGCCGGCCGGTGCCGGTCAGGCTGTAGTAACTGCGCCGGCCGACCTTCTCGGCGGTCAGCCAGTCTTCCTTGGTCAGGCGGAAGATCGAGGTGCGGATCAGCCGCTCGTTGATGCCGAACGGCTCCAGCAGGTTGATCAGGCTACCCAGCCAGACGGTGCCGCCATGGGGTTCGATGGCATCGCCATAAAGGGTGATGATCAGCGAACTGGCGCGGATCGGCGTCTGTTCCTGGAAGCGATTGATCAGCTGATTCAGCGGTGCTAGAGCGGTCATGGCACGTTGCGCAGGCGAAGGAGCGGCGACTATACCTGCCCGCCGCACCGCCTGGCCATTGGAGCGAACCCCAGTACTCATGCGTCCTTCCCTGCCCCTGTCTTGGGCCGGAAACCGGAATCGCCCAGGCGTGGGCGCTCTGCTTCTATCTCCGCCAGCGGCTGGCATTCCACCAGGCTATTGATGCAGCGCCTGGCCAGGGCCTGGTACTCCTCGGTGCCACGGCGCTTCCAGGCGATCTCTTCGTCGCTCAGGCTGCGCTTGATACTGGCCGGCGCGCCCATCACCAGGCTTTGCGACGGGCAATCGAACTTGGCCTTGACGAAGGCGGCAGCTGAAACGATGGAGCGCGCGCCGATCTGCGCGTAATCCATCACCACGGCATTCATGCCCACCAGGGCGTCCTCGCCGATGCGGCAACCGTGCAGTACCGCACCGTGGCCGATGTGGCCGTTGCGCTCGACGACGGTGTCGCTGTCCGGGAACCCGTGCATGACGCAGGTGTCCTGTAGATTCGCGCCCTCTTCGAGGACAATCCGCCCGAAGTCGCCGCGCAAGGCCGCCAGCGGGCCGACATAGCAGCCGGGGCCGACGATGACATCGCCGATCAGCACGGCGGTGGGATGGACATAGGCGGTCGGGTGGACGACCGGGCGCACGCCTTCGAGGCTGTAGCAGGGCATCGGGTTCTCCTGCGGCGCTGCCGGCATCGGGCATCACCGCACAAAGCGATTTGTTCTTTTGTAAATTTTGTATCACATCAAAGCGAAAGCCTCCAATCGAATTCTGTCGTATCACTTCCAGACAAGCCTGAAGACTGAGCAAAAATGCTTATGAAACCAGCAAATACGCCACATAAAGTTCCCTCATAAGCCCCACCAAGTACTCACCAGGTGGCATCGGCAGAAATACTTTAGACACGCGATTCAACTTTTGTAGTTGTTTTCCTGTATCGCTTTAGGCCTATACTGCGGAAAAGCCGGAGACGGGCAGCGCCTGCCTCCCATAATTCCAATACAGCCGGCCCTGCAGCCGCGCGTGCAGCCTGAGGACGATGTCATGCCTCGCACCCTTGCCGTTCAGATGCCTGAAGCGGGCGTCCGCCTGATCACCCTGCAGCGCCCCGAGGCGCTCAATGCCCTGAACACCGAACTGCTCGGTGAACTGGCCGCCGAACTCGACGCCGCCGAGCAGGACAGCGAAACCCGCGCCGTGGTGCTGACCGGCAGCCGCAAGGCGTTCGCCGCCGGCGCCGACATCAAGGAGATGGCCGAGCGCGACCTGGTCGGCATCCTCAATGACCCGCGCGTCGGCTACTGGCAGCGCATCGCCGCCTTCTCCAAACCACTGATCGCCGCCGTCAACGGCTTCGCCCTGGGCGGCGGCTGCGAGCTGGCGATGCACGCCGACATCCTCGTGGCCGGCGAAGACGCCCGCTTCGGCCAGCCGGAAATCAACCTCGGCATCATGCCCGGTGCCGGCGGCACCCAGCGCCTGCTGCGCGCCGTGGGCAAGCCGCTGGCGATGCAGATGGTGCTCACCGGCGAGGCCGTCGACGCCCGTCACGCCCAGCGTGCCGGCCTGGTGAGCGAAGTCACCCAACCCGAATTCACCGTCGAGCGCGCCCTGCAAATCGCCCGCAGCATTGCCGCCAAGGCGCCGCTGGCCGTGCGTCTGGCCAAGGAAGCGCTGCTCAAGGCCCAGGACACCGACCTGGCCAGCGGCCTGCGCTTCGAACGCCACGCCTTCACCCTGCTGGCCGGCACTGCCGACCGCGACGAAGGCATCCGTGCCTTCCAGGAAAAGCGCAAACCCGTCTACCAGGGCTGCTGAGCCCATCCCCTTTCGTTCTGGCAACAACCAGCCTATTGATGGAGCGAACCCGCCCATGAACTTCGAGCACATCCTGTTTTCCATCGAGGACGGCGTCGCCCTCCTCAGCCTGAACCGCCCGGAGCAGCTCAACAGCTTCAACGCCGCCATGCATGGCGAAGTGCGCGAGGCGCTCAAGCAGGTCCGGCAGAACCCGGAAGCCCGCGTCCTGCTGCTGACCGGCGAAGGCCGCGGCTTCTGTGCAGGGCAAGACCTGTCCGACCGCAACGTCGCCCCCGGCGCCGAAGTGCCGGACCTGGGCCAGTCCATCGAACAGTTCTACAACCCGCTGATCCGCACCCTGCGCGACCTGCCGCTGCCGGTCATCTGCGCAGTCAACGGCGTGGCCGCCGGCGCCGGCGCAAACATCCCGCTGGCCTGCGACCTGGTACTGGCGGCGCGCTCGGCAAGCTTCATCCAGGCCTTCTGCAAGATTGGCCTGATCCCCGATTCCGGCGGCACCTGGACGCTGCCGCGACTGGTCGGCGTGGCCCGCGCCAAGGCCCTCGCGCTGCTGGGCAATCGCCTGACGGCCGAGCAGGCCGAGCAATGGGGGCTGATCTACCAGGTGGTGGATGACGCCAACCTCCGCGAAGAAGCCCTCAAACTCGCCCGCCACCTGGCCACCCAGCCGACCTACGGCCTGGCGCTGATCAAGCGCAGCCTCAACGCCAGCCTGAACAACAGCTTCGACGAGCAGCTGGAGCTGGAGCGCGACCTGCAGCGCCTGGCCGGCCGCAGCGAGGACTACCGCGAGGGCGTTGCCGCCTTCATGGAAAAACGCACCCCCAGCTTCAAGGGCCGCTGATCCATGAGCGCACTTTCGAAAGACGCAAAAGTCTCGGTGATCGGCGCCGGCGCCATGGGTGCCGGTATCGCCCAGGTCGCCGCGCAAGCCGGCCACCCGGTGAAGCTCTACGACAACCGCCCAGGCGCCGCCGCCCAGGCTATCGACGGCATCGACCGCCAGCTCGGCCGTCTGGTGGAGAAAGGCAAGCTCGACGCCGCCGCCCGCAGCGCCATCGTCGCCCGCCTGCAACCGGTGGAAGCCATCGAGGCGCTGGCTGATTCGCAACTGGTGATCGAGGCCATCGTCGAGAACCTGGAGGTCAAGCGCAGCCTGTTCCAGCAGCTGGAAGCGCTGTGCGCCGAGGACTGCATCCTGGCCAGCAACACCTCGTCGCTGTCCATCACCAGCCTGGCCGCCGGCCTCAAACGCCCGCAACAAGTGGTCGGCATGCACTTCTTCAACCCGGCGCCGCTGATGGCGCTGGTGGAAGTCGTCTCCGGCCTCGCCACCGATCCGGCGCTGGCCGACAGCCTGTATGCCACCTCGCTGGCCTGGGGCAAGAAGCCGGTTCACACCAGATCCACACCGGGCTTCATCGTCAACCGCGTGGCGCGCCCCTTCTATGCCGAAAGCCTGCGCCTGCTGCAGGAAGGCGCCGCTGATTGCGCGACGCTGGATGCACTGATGCGCGATGCCGGCGGCTTCCGCATGGGCGCCTTCGAGCTGACCGACCTGATCGGCCACGACGTCAACTACGCCGTCACCTGCTCGGTGTTCGCCGCCTACTACGGCGACTTCCGTTTCCAGCCCTCGCTGATCCAGAAGGAGCTGGTGGACGCCGGTCGTTTCGGCCGCAAGAGTGGCCGGGGCTTCTACGACTACGCCGAAGGCGCCGAGCGCCCGCAGCCGGCAAGCCTGAGCAGCAGCGCCAACGTCAGCTCCTGCGTAGTGGAAGGCGACCTGGGCGTCGCCCAGCCGCTGCTGCAGCGCCTGAAGGATGCCGGCATCGAGATCACCCAGCGCGCCGGCAGCGGTCTGCTGCGGGTCGGTGATGCGGTGATCGCCCTCTCCGACGGCCGCCTGGCCAGCCAGCGCGTGAAGGAAGATGGCCTGCGCAACCTTGTGTTGATCGACCTTGCCCTGGATTACAGCAAGGCCTCGCGCCTGGGTATTTCCGCCTCGGCGGACACCACGCCAGCTGCGCTGGATCAGGTCGTCGCCCTACTCGCCAAGGCCGGCATCGTCGCCAGCCGCATCAGTGACACGCCCGGCCTCGCCGTGCTGCGCACCGTCGCCATGCTCGCCAACGAAGGCGCCGACGCGGTGCTGCAAGGCGTGGGCAGCGCGGGTGATATCGACCTCGCCATGCGTGCCGGCGTGAACTACCCGCAGGGCCCGCTGGCCTGGGCCGGGCAGATCGGCATCGGCAATGTGCTGCGCGTGCTGGACAACCTGCAGGCCGCCTACGGCGAGGACCGCTATCGCCCGTCCCTGCTGCTGCGCCGCCTGCATGCTGAAGGAAGGAGCTTCCATGACTGACGCCACCCAACTGGCCCGCGACTGCGCCGAAGCCATGTACGAGCGCGACCAGGCCACCCGCCGCATGGGCATCCAGCTGCTGGATGCCGGCCCGGGTAGTTCGAAGCTGTCGATGCGCGTCCGCGAGGACATGATCCAGGGCCACGGCACCTGCCACGGCGGCTACCTGTTCGCCCTCGCCGACTCGGCGTTTGCCTTCGCCTGCAACAGCTACAACGACGCCACCGTCGCTATCGGCTGCAGCATCGATTACGTGGCGCCGGCCCGCGAAGGCGACGAGCTGATCGCCAGCGCCTTCGAACAGAGCCGCAGCGGCCGCACCGGCAACTACGACGTGCGCATCGAGAATTCCCAGGGCCAGCTGATCGCCCTGTTCCACGGCAAATCCTACAAAGTGCGCGGCACCGTGCTGGCGCAGGAGACCTCCGAATGAGCGATATGACCGACGCCCTGATCATCGACGCCGTGCGCACGCCCATCGGCCGTTACGCCGGCGCCCTCTCCGGCGTGCGCGCCGACGACCTCGCGGCGATCCCGATGAAGGCCCTGATGCAGCGCCACCCGGAGCTGGACTGGAGCGCCATCGATGATGTGATCTTCGGCTGCGCCAACCAGGCTGGCGAAGACAACCGCAACGTCGCCCACATGGCCTCGCTGCTGGCCGGCCTGCCGGTGAGCGTTCCCGGCACCACACTGAATCGCCTGTGCGGCTCGGGCCTGGATGCCGTCGGCAGCGCCGCGCGCGCCCTGCGCTGCAATGAAGCCGGGCTGATGCTGGCTGGCGGCGTGGAATCCATGTCCCGCGCGCCCTTCGTGATGGGCAAGTCCGAGCAGGCTTTTGGCCGCAGCGCGGAAATCTTCGACACCACCATCGGCTGGCGCTTCGTCAACAAACTGATGAAGCAGCAGTTCGGCATCGACTCCATGCCGGAGACCGCGGAGAACGTCGCCGAGCAGTTCAATATCAGCCGCGCCGACCAGGACGCCTTCGCCCTGCGCAGCCAGCACAAGGCCGCTGCCGCGCAAGCCAACGGCCGCCTGGCGAAGGAAATCGTCCCGGTGGAAATCCCCCAGCGCAAAGGCCCAGCCAAAGTTGTCGAGCAGGATGAACACCCGCGTGGCGACACCGCCCTGGAGCAACTGGCCAAGCTCGGCACGCCGTTCCGCGAAGGCGGCAGCATCACTGCCGGCAACGCCTCGGGCGTCAACGACGGCGCCTGCGCCCTGCTGATGGCGACCCCGGCCGCCGCCGCACGCCACGGCCTGAAGGCCCGCGCCCGCGTGGTGGCCATGGCTACCGCTGGCGTCGAGCCGCGGATCATGGGCATCGGCCCGGTACCGGCGACCCGCAAGGTGCTGGAACTGGCCGGCCTGTCGCTGGCCGAGATAGACGTGATCGAACTGAACGAAGCCTTCGCCGCCCAGGGCCTCGCCGTGCTGCGCGAGCTGGGCCTGGCGGACGACGACGCGCGGGTGAACCCCAACGGCGGCGCCATCGCCCTCGGCCATCCGCTGGGCATGAGCGGCGCGCGCCTGGTGACCACCGCCCTGCATGAACTGGAGGAACGCGGTGGCCGCTACGCGCTGTGCACCATGTGCATCGGCGTCGGCCAGGGCATCGCCCTGATCATCGAGCGAATCTGATCCATCGGCGGGATCGAACCCCGCACCGCCAGTCGCCTCCGTGCAGCGACTGGCAGGCAGAGCAAAGTCTCTGGCAGGGGTTCGAATCCTTCCGCGAACGGGGGCGGTATGCTGCTCCCATGACACTCGCAGCCCTCACCGGCTGGCGTACAAGAACAAATCGAGTGAACCCATGAACATGTACCATGATGCCGAACGTGCCCTGCTTGACCCGATGGAAACCGCCAGTGTCGACGAGCTGCGCCAGCACCAGCTGGAGCGCCTGCGCTGGAGCCTCAAGCACGCCCACGACAACGTCCCGCTGTACCAGAAGCGCTTCGCCGAAGCCGGCGTACACCCGGACGACCTGACCTCGCTCGACGATCTCGCCAAGTTCCCCTTCACCGGCAAGACCGACCTGCGCGACAACTACCCCTACGGCATGTTCGCCGTGCCGCAGCAGGAAATCGTGCGCCTGCACGCCTCCAGCGGCACCACCGGCAAACCCACCGTGGTCGGCTACACGCAGAACGACATCGACACCTGGGCCAACGTGGTTGCCCGCTCCATCCGCGCCGCCGGCGGCCGCAAGGGTGACAAGGTGCATGTGTCCTACGGCTACGGTCTGTTCACCGGCGGCCTGGGCGCGCATTACGGCGCCGAGCGCCTGGGTTGCACGGTGATCCCGATGTCCGGCGGCCAGACCGAGAAGCAGGTCCAGCTGATCCGCGACTTCCAGCCGGACATCATCATGGTCACCCCGTCCTACATGCTCAACATCGCCGACGAGATCGAGCGCCAGGGCGTCGACCCGCACAGCCTCAAGCTGCGCCTGGGCATCTTCGGCGCCGAACCCTGGACCGCCGAGCTGCGCCGCGCCGTCGAGGAGCGCATGGGCATCACCGCGCTGGACATCTACGGCCTCTCGGAAATCATGGGCCCGGGCGTGGCCATGGAGTGCGCCGAGACCAAGGACGGCCCGACCGTCTGGGAAGACCACTTCTACCCCGAGATCATCGACCCGGCGACCGGTGCCGTGCTGCCCGACGGCGAATACGGCGAGCTGGTGTTCACCTCGCTGTCCAAGGAAGCGCTGCCGATGATCCGCTACCGCACCCGCGACCTGACCCGCCTGCTGCCGG
This sequence comes from Pseudomonas sp. CAN1, assembly GCF_030462585.1. Classification (GTDB taxonomy): domain Bacteria; phylum Pseudomonadota; class Gammaproteobacteria; order Pseudomonadales; family Pseudomonadaceae; genus Pseudomonas. Next base: position 25,048 of record NZ_JASMRU010000046.1, read on the forward strand.
GCACCGCGCGGCCGATGCGGCGCATCGACAAGATCACCGGGCGCAGCGACGACATGCTGATCATCCGCGGCGTCAACGTCTTCCCGACCCAGGTCGAGGAGCAGGTGCTGAAGATCAAGCAGCTCGCCGAGTGCTACGAGATCCACCTGCACCGCAACGGCAACCTCGATTGCATCGACATCCACGTCGAACTGCGCCACGACCTGCAGGGCCTCTCGGCGGACGAGCAGAAGGCCATCGGCAGCGAACTGAGCAAGCAGGTCAAGACCCACATCGGCGTCAGCGCCCGTGTGCTGGTGCAGCCTTCGCACAGCCTGAAGCGCTCGGAAGGCAAGGCCTGCCACGTCTACGATAACCGGCCGAAGGGCTGAGCGTTGGCATGATTGAAAAGCCCCGCTTCGGCGGGGCTTTTGTTTTTGCACTCTTCGTAGGAGCGGATTCATCCGCGATGGTATCCGGCGCGAAGCGGGGCCAATCGCGGACGGAGTCCGCTCCTACGCCGCGCCGTAAGCCGTACAACCGCGAACGGTTGTGCGCCCTGCAACGACCGCCCGTCACCCCGTCTTCCTTGCTGTCGATCTCCCACCCCGCCCTTCGACTAATCCTCAAAGGCAGGCGGCATCCGGCCGTCTGCCCATCCGCAGGAGATGAACGATGAACTATGTCGATGGCTTCCTCGTCCCGGTGCCCACCGCCAGCAAAGAACGCTACATAGCGGTGGCGCGCAAGGCGGCGGCAATGTTCAAGGAGTACGGCGCGCTGGGCGTCGTGGAGTGCTGGGGCAACGACGTGCCCGACGGCAAGGTGACCTCCTTCCCCATGGCGGTGAAGCTCAAGGAGGACGAAACCGTGGTGTTCTCCTGGATCACCTGGCCGAGCAAGGAGGTGCGTGACGCGGGCATGAAGAAGTTCATGGAAGACCCGCGCATGAAGACCGAATTCAGCGAGATGCCCTTCGACGGCCAACGCATGATCTTCGGTGGCTTCGAGACCATCGTCCAGGCCTGAGCGCAGGCAACCAGCAGGTCGCGAACAGAGCCCCTCTCACGCGGCAAGTCCATGCGTAGGAGCGGACTCTGTCCGCGATCGCTCCCAACCAGTGCCGACGCATCAGCAAAGTGCCGTTCGCGAGCCAGCTCGCTCCTACAGAAGCCTGCAATTCCTCCGCAATAAACCAATCGCTAATGCGAATATCCGTATCACGTCAGCATTTTAAAAGCATAGGACGACGACCGGACGACGTCGTACCTGACCGCCTCAGATAAACCACATACCATCTATTTTCGGTACATATCGCCGAACTAAATGCCCTATTCGCCGCTTTCTCAGCTTGCGCGACACCGCAAAAACCCGCCAAAGCGATACCAAAATCAATTACGACACATCATTTAGTGTTAGACATTCATTTCTGTATCATTTAAAAATACAGCCATGGCCAAGGCCGTCCCACGAACAAGACAAAAGGCTGGAGACACAGCATGTACGCACAACTGGTTGAGACCGGCGTGAAGCGCATCAAGGCGCTGGAGGAGATGTCCCCCGAGGAACGCGCCTTCCAGGAAAAGATCGATGCCGAGGTGAAGATCGAGGCGAAGAACTGGATGCCCGACGCCTACCGCCAGACGCTGATCCGGCAGATTTCCCAGCACGCCCACTCCGAGATCGTCGGCATGCTGCCCGAGGGCAACTGGGTGACCCGTGCACCGACCCTGAAGCGCAAGCTGCAGCTGATGGCGAAGATCCAGGACGAAGCCGGCCACGGCCTCTACCTCTACAGCGCCATGGAAACCCTGGGCGCCGACCGTGACACCGAGATCGCCAAGCTGCATTCGGGCAAGGCCAAGTACTCGAGCATCTTCAACTACCCGACGCTGAACTGGGCCGACATGGGCGCGGTGGGCTGGCTGGTGGATGGCGCCGCCATCGTCAACCAGGTGGTGCTCCAGCGCACCTCCTACGGCCCCTACTCCCGCGCGATGATCCGCATCTGCAAGGAAGAGAGCTTCCATCAGCGCCAGGGCTACGAAATCCTCCTGACCATGATGCGCCACGGCAACCAGGCGCAGAAGGACATGGTCCAGGACGCCATCAACCGCCTCTGGTGGCCGTCGCTGATGATGTTCGGCCCGAGCGACGCCGACTCCCCCAACAGCGCCCAGTCCATGGCCTGGAAGATCAAGCGGCAGAGCAACGACGAGCTGCGCCAGCGCTTCGTCGACCAGACCGTGCCACAGCTCGAACTGCTCGGCTGTACCGCCCCGGACCCGCACCTGAAATGGAACGAGGAACGCGGCCACTACGACTTCGGCGACATCCAGTGGGAAGAGTTCTACGAAGTGCTCAAGGGCAACGGCCCGTGCAACACCGAGCGCGTCGCCACCCGCCGCAAGGCCATCGAAGACGGCGCCTGGGTTCGCGAAGCCGCGGTCGCCTACGCCCGCAAACAACAACAGAAACGCGACGCCGCCTGAGCCGCGAGGAGAGAGAAGTCATGTCCGAGTGGACCCTTTTTGAAGTGTTCGTACGCAGCAAGCACGGGCTCAATCACAAGCACGTCGGCAGCGTCCACGCCGCCGATGCCGCCATGGCCATCGAGAACGCCCGCGAGCTGTATMCCCGCCGCAACGAAGGCGTGAGCCTGTGGGTCGTGCCCTCCGCGCTGATCACCGCCTCCTCCCCCGACGAGAAGGACCCGCTGTTCGACCCGTCGCAGGACAAGGTCTACCGCCACGCCAGCTTCTACGAGCTGCCGCCCGAAGTCGGCCACATGTGAGACGCGTGCGATGAACCCGAACAACGACAAGATCGAATACCTGCTGCGCCTCGCCGACAGCGCCCTGATCCAGGGCCAGCGCCTGTGCGAATGGTGCGGCCACGCCCCGGCGCTGGAAGAAGAACTGGCGCTGATGAATGTCGGCCTCGACCTCGTGGGCCAGGCGCGCAACTGGTACGAGTACGCCGTGGAACTGCTGGACGACGGCCGCGACGCCGACGCCCTGGCCTTCCGCCGCGATGAGCGGGCCTTCCGCAACCTGCTGCTGGTGGAGCAGCCCAACGGCGACTTCGCCGTGACCATCACCAAGCAGTTCCTCTATGACGCCTGGCACTTCCACGTGCTGCACGCCCTGAGTTCCTCCAGCGACGAGCGCATCGCCGCCATCGCTGCCAAGGGCCTGAAGGAAGTCACCTACCACCTGCGCCGCTCCGGCGAGTGGATGCAGCGCCTGGGCGACGGCACCGAGCAGAGCCATGCGCGCATGCTCGCGGCGATCCCGCAGGTGTGGCGCTTTACCGTCGAACTGTGCAATGCCGACGAGATCGAGCAGCGCCTGTTCGCCGAAGGCGTCGCGCCGAACCCGGAAGAGCTCGCCGCCGCCTGGAAGGCCAAGGTCGCCGACATCTTCGCCGCCGCGACCCTGCCGCTGCCCGAGCCTGCGGTGAACTTCTACCTCAGCGGTCGCCGCGGCGTGCACACCGAGCACTTGGGCATCCTCCTGGCCGAGATGCAGTTCCTCCAGCGGGCCTACCCCGATGCGACCTGGTGAGCTGATTACCAGCGACCGCGGCGCGCGCGCCGGCACGGCTGACGATCTCAGCCGCGCCTGGAACGTGCTCGGCGCGGTGATGGACCCGGAAGTGCCGGTGGTCAGCGTCGTCGACCTGGGCATCGTCCGCGGGCTCGACTGGCAGGACGGGCATCTGCACGTGGTGATCACCCCCACCTACTCCGGCTGCCCGGCCACCGAGGTCATCGAGCAGGACATCCAGCACGCCCTGGAGCACGCCGGCTTCGCCGCGCCGCAACTGGAACGCCGGCTGAACCCGGCCTGGACCACCGACTGGATCAGCGACAGCGGCCGCGAAGCGCTGCGCGTCTACGGCATCGCCCCGCCGGCCGGCAGCACCAGCAAGCGCAGCCTGCTCGGCGAAAGCCCGGAAGTCTGCTGCCCGCAGTGCGGCAGCGCGCACACCGAGCTGCTCAGCGAGTTCGGCTCGACCGCCTGCAAGGCGCTGTACCGCTGCGTCGACTGCCGCGAACCGTTCGACTACTTCAAGTGCATCTGAGCGGCGCCGCCGCCGGAGAAGAACAATGAGCAAGTTCCACAGCCTGAAAATCAAGGAAGTGCGCGCGGAAACCCGCGACGCCGTGTCCATCGCCTTCGACGTCCCGGCGGACCTGACCGACAGCTTCCGCTTCCAGCACGGCCAGCACCTGGTCATGCGCACCCAGCTCGACGGCGAGGAAGTGCGCCGCTCCTACTCCATCTGCAGCGGCGTCAACGATGGCGAACTGCGCGTGGCGATCAAGCGCGTGCCGGGCGGACGTTTCTCCGCCTATGCCAACGAAGCACTGAAGGTCGGCGCCAGCCTGGAAGTCATGCCGCCAGCCGGCCACTTCAACGTTGAACTGGACCCGGCGCGCCACGGCAGCTACCTGGCAGTCGCCGCCGGCAGCGGCATCACGCCGATCCTGTCGATCGTCAAGACCACCCTGGAAACCGAGCCGAACAGTCGCGTCACCCTGCTCTACGGCAACCGCTCCAGCAACGCCGCGATGTTCCGCGAGCAGCTCGAAGACCTGAAGAACCGCTACCTGCAGCGCCTCAACCTGATCTTCGTTTTCAGCCGCGAACAGCAGGACGTGGACCTCTACAACGGCCGCATCGACGCCGACAAGTGCGGCCAGCTGTTCAGCCGCTGGCTCGACGTGAAGAGCCTCGACGCCGCCTTCATCTGCGGCCCGCAGGCGATGACCGAGACCGTTCGCGACCAGCTCAAGGGCAACGGCATGCCGGCCGAACGCATCCACTTCGAACTGTTCGCCGCTGCCGGCAGCAATGAGAAGCGCGAAGCCCGCCAGGCCGCCGCCGTCACCGACAGCGCGAAGAGCCGGATCACCGTGATCAGCGATGGCCGCGAGCTGTCCTTCGAGCTGGCCCGCAACAGCGTCAGCGTGCTCGACGCCGGCAACGAACAAGGCGCCGAACTGCCCTACTCCTGCAAGGCCGGCGTGTGCTCGACCTGCAAGTGCAAGGTGGTTTCCGGCGAGGTGGAGATGGACAGCAACTTCGCCCTGGAAGACTACGAAGTGGCGGCCGGCTACGTGCTGAGCTGCCAGGCGTATCCGATCAGCGACAGCGTGGTGCTCGATTTCGACCAGCTCTGATTTCGCTTTTCGCTTCTCGTAGGAGCGAGCTTGCTCGCGAACCGCATTCTGCCTCGGCCTCTCCGTGCGCAGAAGGACTCCGTCCGCGATCGGCCCCGCCCCACGACGAATCATTCATGTTCCACCGCCGACGACCCACAAGGCCCCGGCGGACCCTATCCGGCGGCCCCGCCCCGCCACTTTATAAAGTACCGCCAACGCCCACCCGGCGCGGCGGTCACCGGCACCAGCCGGCCCCCTTGCGTAGCGATCCGGAGGAAGACAACCATGGCCCAAGAGCCAATCCTGCAAAGTTTCATCGGCGGCCGCTGGGTCGGCCAGCACGGCGCCCAGGCGCTGCGTAGCGCGCTCAACGGCCAGACCGTGGCACGCACCCACGAAGAGGCGCTGGACTTCGCCGAAGCCGTCGCCCATGCCCGCGAGCAGGGCCTGAAAGAACTGATGTCCATGGACTTCCAGCAGCGCGCCCAGCGCCTGAAGGCCCTGGCGCTGTACCTGACCGAGCGCAAGGAACAGCTCTACGAGATTTCCCGCCACAGCGGCGCCACCCGCGCCGACAGCTGGATCGACATCGAAGGTGGCGCCGGCACCCTGTTCGCCTACGCCGGTGTCGGCGGCCGTGAGCTGCCGTCAGGCAACGTCGTCCATGAAGGCCCGGCCATCCCGCTGGGCAAGACCGGCAAGTTCGCCGGCAGCCACATCCTGGTGCCGCGCGGCGGCATCGCCGTGCACATCAACGCCTTCAACTTCCCCATCTGGGGGATGCTGGAGAAGTTCGCGCCGAGCTTCCTCGCCGGCATGCCGTGCATCGTCAAACCGGCCACCGCCACCAGCTACATCACCGAAGCCGCGGTGCGCGTGATGCACGAGTCCGGCCTGCTGCCGGCCGGCAGCCTGCAGCTGATCATCGGCGGCACCGGCGACCTGCTGGACCGCCTGCAGGGCCAGGACGTGGTGACTTTCACCGGTTCGGCCGACACCGCCGCCAAGCTGCGCGTGAACCCCAACCTGATCCGCAACTCGGTGCCGTTCAATGCCGAGGCCGACTCGCTGAACTGCGCCATCCTCGCCCCGGACGTCACCCCGGACGACGAAGAGTTCGACCTCTTCGTCAAGGAAGTGGCCCGCGAGATGACCGCCAAGGCCGGGCAGAAATGCACCGCCATCCGCCGCGCCATCGTTCCCGCCAAGCACATCGACGCCGTGGCCGAGCGCCTGCGTGAGCGCCTCGCCAAGGTGGTGGTCGGTGATCCGTCAGTGGAAGGTGTGAAGATGGGCGCCCTGGCCTCCCACGCCCAGCAGTCCGACGTCGCCGAGCGCGTCGAAGCACTGTTGAAGTCCAGCGAGCTGGTTTTCGGCGCCAAGGATGGCTTCGCCCCGCGTGGCGATGGTGTCAGCGAAGGCGCGTTCTTCGCACCGACCCTGCTGCGCAGCCGTGACCCGCACGCCGAAGGCGGCGCCCACGACATCGAGGCCTTCGGCCCGGTGAGCACCCTGATGGCCTACGACGACATCGACGAAGCCATCGCCCTCGCCGCCCGCGGCAAGGGCAGCCTGGTGGCGAGCCTGATCACCCGCGATCCGCAGGTAGCCGCCAAGGTCGTCCCGGCCATGGGCGCACTGCACGGCCGCCTGCACATCCTCGACCGCGAATCCGCCGCCGAATCCACCGGCCACGGCTCGCCGCTGCCGGTGCTCAAGCACGGCGGCCCGGGTCGCGCCGGTGGTGGCGAAGAACTGGGCGGCCTGCGCGCGGTGAAGCACTACCTGCAACGCACCGCAGTACAAGGCTCGCCGAGCATGCTGATGGCCGTCACCGGCGAATACGTGCGCGGCGCCAAGGTCTACGAGACCGAGGTGCATCCGTTCCGCCGCTACTTCGACGAGCTGAAGATCGGCGAATCGCTGCTGACCCACCGCCGCACCGTCACCGAAGCCGACCTGGTCAACTTCGGCTGCCTGTCGGGCGACCACTTCTACATGCACTTCGACGAACTGGCGGCGAAGGACTCGCAGTTCGGCAAGCGCATAGCCCACGGCTACTTCGTGCTCTCGGCGGCCGCCGGCCTGTTCGTCTCCCCCGGCGTCGGCCCGGTGCTGGCCAACTACGGCCTGGACACCCTGCGCTTCATCAATCCGGTGGGCATCGGCGACACCATCCAGGCACGCCTGACCTGCAAGCGCAAGATCGACCAGGGCAAGAAGAGCCCCAAGGGCGAGCCGCAGGGCGTGGTGGCCTGGGACGTGGAAGTCACCAACCAGCTCGGCGAGCTGGTGGCCAGCTACGACATCCTTACCCTGGTGCTCAAGCGCGCTTGATGTGCTGATTTGAGCGACTCCGGCGTCATCTTCGACCGGCCTTCGGGCCGGTTTTTTTATGCCTGCGATTGTAAGAACGGGGCTCGTCCGTGTTGCTCTTGCTTGAGGTTGGGTGTTCCGCGCCGCTTCGGTGTACGCGCGGATTCCGTGTTTCGCCCCCTCGGGCGACCTACTTTGCCAAACGACGCAAAGTAGGCAAAGGTCTCGCCCCTGCCATCCGGCTTTTCGCTTCGCGAAAAGTACCCTCGGTTCCTCGGAGTTCCTGTAGCGCCGCGCGCTTTTTGGCGCGGATTTGCGCCGGTTTTGACGCGCCGAGCTGATGCGGAGCGCGCCAAAACAAGGGCAGAACTGACCGGCTACAGGGTATAGGTCCGCGCTTCCAGGGAGCCCCATGTTGGGGCGCTCGCCACTGTCAGCGCATCCGTCCAACTGGCGTTGTCGTCGGAATACTGAATCTTGAAGGTCTTGGGGCCTTGCCCGGTGAAGGAACGGGCCT
>NZ_JASMRU010000047.1 GCF_030462585.1 Pseudomonas sp. CAN1
CGCATCGGTGTAGGTGCGGTACACCGGGAAGGCCGCCAGCAGCTGGAACAGCGCCCGGCGGATCGAGCCCAGCGGGATGTCGCGGCTGGCCAGCTCGAAGCGCGCGATGTGCCAGAGCTGCAGTGCCAGGCCTTCCACGTCGCCGGCGAACAGCGAGGTCAGCACGTGTTCGCGGGCCTGGCGCACCTCCTCGGCGAAGCTGTCCTGGCGGCCGCTGATTTCCAGCCACAGGTGGCGCAGCACCGGTTCGCCGGCCGGGTCATGCAGCAGCTGCGACACCTGATTCATGAAGTCGTAGCCGGTGCTGCCCTCGACCTTCCAGTCCGCCGGCAGGCGTTCCCCCGGCGCGAGGATCTTCTCCACGTAGACCGGTGCGCCGCGGGTGGTGCGCCACAGCCGCCGGCAATAGCCGCGCGGGTCGGCCAGACCGTCGACATGGTCGATGCGCAGGCCGTCGATCAGCCCCTCGCGCATCAGGTGCAGCAGGTAGGCGTGGCTGGCCTCGAAGACGTCCGGGTGCTCGGCGCGCAGACCGACCAGCTCGTTGATGTCGAAGAAGCGCCGCCAGTTGATGTCGTCCGCCGCCACCCGCCAGTTGGCCAGGCGGTAATGCTGCTGCTCGATCAACCGGTGCAGGCTGTGCCAGTCGACGCGGTAGGAGGCCAGCAGGGTTTCCAGGCGCCCCGCATCGCTCAGAGGCACCGCAGCTTCCTGGCACAGCGCCTGGGCCAGGTGGCGTGCCAGCGGGTGGTGATGCAGTTCGACGAAGCGCGGCGTCAGGGCCAGCAGCTCGGGGCAATCGGTGTGGCAGAGGATCATCCCGTAGCTCGACGGGCACACCGGGAAGCGCTGCTCGCCGTAGCGCAGCAGGAAGCGCGCGCTGGCGCTGTCGTAGTCCAGGCGGATGCGCCCGGAGGTGACCTCGTCGATGTAGTCCTCGCCCAGGCAGGGCAGCAGCACCTGCTGGTCGAGCAGCGGGTCGTCGCTGTGCCAGCGGATATCGAAGAAGTGTGCGTAGGGGCTGTCCAGGCCCCATTCCAGCACGTCCTGCCACCAGGGATTGGCGTCGCCGATGCGCATGTGATTGGCCACGGTATCGACGATCAGGCCCATGCCGTTCTGCCGCAGGCCGGCCACCAGCCGGCGCAGCGCCGGCTCGCCGCCCAGCTCGTCGCTGATGCGGGTCGGGTCCACCGAGTCGTAGCCGTGCATCGACCCCGGTTGCGCGGCGAGTAGCGGCGAGGCGTAGAGGTGACTGATGCCGAGACGGGAGAAGTAGTCCAACCAGGGCAGGGCGTCGTCCAGGGTGAACTCGCGGTTGAACTGCAGGCGCAAGGTGGCGCGCAGAGTGGTGCGTGTCTCAGTCATGCGGCGACCCTCCCTCGCGGGCGCGGCGCAGACGTTCCAGGCGCGCCTGCACCCGCGGGTCGTCGAGCATCTGCGCGGCATTGACTGCGAAGCGCCGCCGCCAGTTCGGATGGCGGTCGCCCGGCCCCGGCAGGTTCGGCTGTTCGACGCAGGCCAGGGCGTCTTCCAGCGGCAGCAGCACCAGCGGCGCGGGAGTGGCGCCGAGGAACTCGATGGCGCCATCGAGCAGCGGGTCGGGCTGGATGCCTTGCTGGAGCAGCGCCCGGCGCAGGGCGAAGGTCTCGTGCTGACGGGTGTTGCGCTCCTCCGCCGCGGACTCGCGACTGCGCTGGCCGAGCTGCTCGCGCCAGTCGATGTCCTGGCCTTTCTGCCAGCCCTCCAGGGTCGACAGGTCATGGGTGGTGCTGGTGGCCAGGGCGTTGTCCGGCCAGTAGGCAGGGGCGATGAAGCGGCCGTGCTGCTGCTCGAACAGCAGCACGCGCATGCCGAGGATGCCGCGTTCGGCCAGCGCCTCGCGCAGCCCCAGCGGCACGGTACCGAGGTCCTCGCCGATGATGATGGCGTTGGCCCGCTCGGCTTCCAGGCAGATCAGCCGCAGCAAGTCCTGGATCGGGTAGTCGAGGTAGGCGCCATCCTGGGCCTCGGCGCCTGCGGGGATCACCCAGAGCCRGCGCAGGCCGAGGATATGGTCGATGCGCAGCCCGCCGACATAGCGCAGGTTGGCCCGCAGCATCTCGATGAAGGCGCGGAAGCCATGGCGGCGCAGACCGTCGGGGGAGAAGGCGCAGATGCCCCAGTTCTGCCCGGAGCGGTTGAGGATATCCGGCGGGCAGCCGACGCTGACGCCGGTGAGCAGTTCGTCCTGGCGCATCCAGGCCTGGCTGCCGGACGGCTCGGCGCCCACCGCCAGGTCGGCGATCAGGCCGATGCCCATGCCGGCCGCCCTGGCGTCCTGCTGGACCTGCTGCAGGCCACGGGCGATCAGCCACTGACCGAACGCCTGCTGGCTGATCGCGCGCTCCTCGTCGACCATGAAATGCCCCAGTTCGGCGCTGCCGGCGTTGCGGTAGGCCTCCGGCCAGAAGCGCCAGTCCAGCCCTTCGCCGGCCTCGGCGCGGCGCAGTTGCAGGATCTGGAAGCAGCAGTGCTGCAGCAGCTCGGCGCCACCCAGGTTGCGGAAGGCGAGGAAGTCCTCGTGTAGTGGGCTGTCTTCACGCTGGACCTGCTCATAAAGCTGCGCCAGCAGCCGATCCCGCACGTGGGCGACGCCCAGCCAGTCGATCAGCGGCAGCGCCTGCAGGCGCTCCAGCTCGGCTTCCAGGCCGCTCGCGGCCAGTGCCTGGCGCACCGGCTCATCGCCCAGCACCAGGCCGGGCGCGGCATAGAGCTCGTTGAACAGCAGGCGGCTGGAGGGCGAGTAGGGGCTGTAGATGTCCCGCGAGGCGGGGAACATGGCATGCAGCGGGCTGATGGCGATGGCGTCCGCGCCTTGCGCGGCGGCCGCGCGCACCAATTGGGCGAGGGCGGCAATATCGCCGGCGCCGCCATCCTGCTCGCGGCGCAGGGAATACAGCTGGGCGGACAGGCCCCAGACCCGCTGGCGCCCGGCACAGTATTGCGTCACCGACGGGCAGCGCGGCGGCGCCACGGCAAGGATGAGTTCATGCTGGCCCAGGTGCAGCGGGTAGTAGCCGCTGTGTTCCACGGCGGGAATCTGCCCCTGATCGTCCACCCGGCCTTCGCTGTGGCCGCTGTCGTCCTCGTTGAACAGCTTGTAGCGGGTGCCCGGTTGCACCGGCACGCTGACCGGTCGGCCACGGTCGGCCGTGAGCAGCGGCGGTACCTCGGCGCGGCGCTGCTCCAGTACTTCCAGACTTTGGCGAATCTGCTCCGGGCTCTGCGCCGGGAAGCCGAGCGCTTCCAGCACGTTTCGCTGCACCTCGCTGGTGAGTCGCTGCGGGCGGTTGTCGGCGTCCATCCAGTCGATGGCCAGTCCCGCCTCGCTGGCCAGGCGTTCCAGCTGTGCATCGCTCATCAGGAGGTCTCCAGGCTGACTACCGCGGCGCTGGCGCCGAGCCAGCCATGGCGGTAGTGCGCGGCGTTCTGGCCGCAGCTGAGCAGCACCTGGGCGCTTTCACCCGGTGGTTCGATGGCGATGTCCTCGGCGCCGAGGTTGAGGTCGATGCGCCACAGGCTGCCGTCGCCGAGGCGCCAGCGCGCGCTGAGCGCTCGTTCGCCCAGGGGCTGGGCATCCAGCGCGCGGCTGCCGGGCAAGTGTGGGGTCAGCCAGTGCTGGCGCAGTTCCAGCAGGTTCCGGTAGTGCTCGCGCCAGGCCGGGTCAGCCTGCTCTGGGCGTGGCCGGGAAGCGACGAAGGTCTGGTAGTCGTTGGGGTCGGGAATCCAGGCGGCGGCTCCCGGTGTGGAGAACTTGCTGAAGTTCCTGAACTCGTCGCGACGGCCTTCGGTGACGGCGCGGGCCAGCTCGCCCTGGTAATCGGTGAAGAACAGGAAGGGCTGGCGCTCGCCCCATTCCTCGCCCATGAACAGCATCGGCACCATGGGCGCCAGCAGCACCAGGGCGGAGGCTGCGCGCAGGCGCTCGGTCGGCGCCAGGGTGGTCAGGCGCTCGCCAAGGGCGCGGTTGCCGACCTGGTCGTGGTTCTGCAGGAAGCTGACGAAGGCCTGCGGGCTCAAGTGGCCGCTGGGCTCGCCACGGGCGATGCCGCGGTAATCGGTCTCGCCCTGGAAGGCGAAGCCCTCGCGCAGGCAACGGCACAGCCGCTCGATGGGGCGCACGGCGAAGTCGGCGTAATAGCCTTCGTCCTCGCCGGTGAGCAGCACGTGCAGACAGTGATGCAGGTCGTCGTTCCACTGGGCCGCGAAGCCGGGGTCATTGGAGCCTGGTTCGCTCTGCAGCAGGCTGGCTTCGTTGTTCTCGTTTTCCAGGATCAGGTGCAACTCGCGGCCTTCGGCGGCCTGGCGGGTGCGCTGGGCGAGTTCGAGGAGGAAGTCGCGGTCGGCAATCGCATGCACGGCGTCGATGCGCAGGCCGTCGACGCGGTATTCGCGCACCCACATCTGCGCATTGCCGATGAAGAACTCACGCACTGCCGGCTCGCGGAAGTCGATGGCCGGGCCCCACGGGGTCTGCCGGTCGGCGCGGAAAAATCGGCTGGCGTAGCGCCCAAGATAATTGCCCTGCGGGCCGAAGTGGTTGTAGACCACATCGATGAACACCATCAGCCCCAGCCCGTGGGCCTTGTCGATCAGCCTGCGCAGGGTGTCGGGGTCGCCGTAGGCGCAGGACGGCGCGTAGGGCAGCACGCCGTCATAGCCCCAGTTGCGCCGGCCGGGGAAGGCGTTCAGCGGCATCAGCTCGATGGCCGTGATGCCGAGGGCGGCCAGCTCCTCCAGGCGGCCCTGGAGCGCCGAGAAACCGTCGAACAGCCCGGCGTGGACTTCGTAGATCACCGCCTCGTGCCAGGGCCGGCCGCGCCAGTGCGGGTACAGCCAGCGGTAGGCGCCGGGGTCGACCACCCGGCTTTCGCCTTCGACGCCGCCGGCCTGGTCACGGGAGGCCGGGTCCGCCACCAGCAGGTCGTGATCGATACGGTAGCGGTAGGTCTGCCCGACTATGGCCGCGACTTCGGCGCTGAACCAGCCATCCTCGCCAGCCTGCAGCTCATGGCGCTTGCCGCCGCCCAGTTCCACCTCCACCCGCTGGGCGTCCGGCGCCCACAGCGCGAAGCGCACCTTGCCGCCAGGCAACACCCGTGCGCCATGTTGCGCTGCGTTGGCCAGGGTCATCGGAGTGCCTGCGCGGGCACCCGTTGCAGCAGGCGCTGGTAGAGGGCGGTGTAGGGGCGCACGGCTTCGTCCCACGGCAGCGGCGATTCCATGGCCTTGCAGCGCATGGCGTGCAGCAGTTCCGGGTAGCGGTAGATGTTCAGCGCGCGACGTACGGCGTCGAAGTAGCTGGCCGGTGTCTCGTCGCGGAACAGCAGGCCGGTGACGCCATCGATGATGGTGTCGGCCAGCCCGCCGGTGTGCCGGGCGATGGGCAGCGAGCCGAAGCGCTGGGCGTACATCTGGCTGAGGCCGCAGGGCTCGTAGCGCGAGGGCATCAGCAGGAAGTCGCTGGCGGCGTAGATGCGCCGCGCGGTGGTCTCGTCGAAGCCGACCTGCACGCCGACCCGGCCCGGGTAGCGCTCGGCCAGCTCGCGCATGGCTTGCTCCAGCTCTGGCTCGCCGCACCCAATAGAGACCAGCCGGCCGCCGGCGGCGACCATCTCGTCGGCAATCGCCAGGGTCAGGTCGATGCCTTTCTGCTGCACCAGCCGCGACACCACGGCGAACAGCGGGCCACGCCCCGGTAGCAGGCCGAACTGCTTCTCCACGTACTCGGCATTGCGGCGCTTGCCGGCCAGGCGCGCGGAGTCGAAGCCTTCGATCAGGTGCGGGTCGCTCTGCGGGTCCCAGCCGGCGTCGATGCCGTGGGTGATGCCGCTGAGCTGGCCACGGTCGCGGCGCTGCGACAGCACGCCGTGCATGCCGCAACCCAGCTCCGCGCCGGTGATCTCGCGGGCGTAGGTTTCGCTGACCGTGGTGATGTGGCTGGCATGGCTGATGCCGGCCTTGAGGAAGGACAGCTTGCCGTAGAACTCCATGCTTTCCGGCAGGCCGGCGGTCTCCGGCAGGCCCAGCTCGGCGCAGCAGCCCAGGGGGCAGGCGCCCTGGTAGCCGAGGTTGTGGATGGTCAGCACGCTGGGCGTGGCCTGCCCGCGCCAGGCCATGTAGGCCGGGGCCAGGGCCGTCGGCCAGTCGTTGACGTGGAGCAGGTCCGGGGTCCAGCCCAGTTCGCGCATGCCGGCGGCGATGTCGGCGGCGGCCAGGCTGAGGCGGGCGAAGCGGATGTGGTTGTCGGCCCACTCGTGGCCGTTCTGGTCGACGTAGGGCGTGCCGGGGCGGTCGTACAGCTCGGGGCAGATCACCGCATACACCAGCAGCCCGTCGGCCAGCTTCAGCTCGCCGATGTCGCAGGCCGGCAGCGCCGCGCGGCCGGGCAGGCGGCCGACGATGCGAATGGCCGCGGCGCCCTTGAGCACCTGCGGGTAGCCGGGGATCAGCACGCGGATGTCGTGGTCAGCCAGCAGTGCGCGGGGCAGGGCGGAGGACACGTCGCCCAGGCCGCCAGCCTTGACGAAGTCGCTGAACTCGGAGGAGACGAAGAGAATCCGTCGCCGCTGCGGCGACGCACCATCGGCCGATGGGATCGGGGTGAGATTGACTGTGGCTTCTTCCAGGCGCACATCGGCCAGCTGGTTGCGCATTGCTCGTTCCTCGCTTGTCTGTGTGGTGAGGGGCTGGCGCTTCCTGCCGGCCCGCTGGGTGTTCTCCGTGGTTCCTTGCTGTTCGTGGTTCGTGTCGCTGTCTTGCGGGGGACTGATCCTGCGCAGACGAAGTTTCCAATTTCTGTCGAGCTGCAAGGCTGTGCCGGCGGGCCTCGTTGCGCGCACTGACGAGCAGGCGGCATCCCTTGAGGGAGTCGCGCGTTTTGCTGGTCATTCAGGCAGGGGCAAGAGGCGCCGCCGAGGGAAAGTCCCGGTCGACATCCCGTACTGCAAGCAGGGTCCGTACCACTCCGCGCCCTGGTGGCAAGTGACTGAACAGTCGGGAAAAGTCTTCGCGGCCGTGGCGATGTGCGACCAGCAAAGTGCACGATGGGACGTCGTACCGGTTGCAAAATGCCTTGCCGCCTCGCTTGCGCTTGGTCTTCGCCATGAGGGACCGCTGGTCAATGCGATCGATCGTCGTGGCGTCGAGGTGGTCAGCCGGATAAGGACGCCTTGGCGCGTCGACACCCGGAGGTACCCAGGATGAGCAGTGACAGCGACAACGCGATGGTCACCGTCCTCAACGACCTGATCGAAACCTGCCACGACGGCGAGAAGGGCTTCCGCACCTGCGCGGAGAGCGTCCGTACGCCGCAACTCAAATCCCTGTTCCAGCGCCGCGCCGGCGAATGCGGCACGGCCACGCAGCAGCTGGAACGCATGGTTATTCGTCTCGGCGGCCGCCCGGAACGCGGCACCAGCGTCGGCGCCGACCTGCACCGCCGCTGGATAAACCTGCGCACCTGGGTCGGCGGCAACAACGACGACGCGGTGCTGCATGAATGCGAACGCGGCGAAGACGTCGCCCAGCAGCACTACGAGGACGCGCTGAAACAGGCGCTGCCGATGGATATCCGCGAGGTGGTGGAACGGCAATATGCGGGGGTGATCCGCAACCAGGACCAGATTCGCCTGTTGCGGGAGCGGATGAGCGCTTGAGGTCGCGTAGGGGTGTTGTTGCAACCCGTGGTCCCGGAGTACGCCGCGGGGGATTCGCGGACAAGGTCCGCTCCTACCGAGGGAGTTCGGAGTGATGCGGTTCGCGAGCAAGCTCGCTCCTACGAAAAGCGCTCCGGAGTGGGGCTGGGCTGTAGGAGCGAGCTTGCTCGCGAACAGTGCGCAGGGCGCATAACGAGTTGGCGTTATTCGCCGCCCAGGTATCGGTTCTGGCTCTGGCTCTGGCTCTGGCTCTGGCTCTGGCTCTGGATTTTGGGGGCTTCCGGTGGAATATCCGCACGCTCCGGAGTGCCCCTTTCAGGAGGCCGAAGGTGATCGGAGTTTCAGGGGTTGAGCGACATGGATGTCGCGAGAGCGTTGTCGGGCCAGGGATGGCCCGTCAACGCGGGCCCCTGAAACTCCGAGGAACCGAGGGCACTTTTCGCGAAGCGAAAAGCCGGATGTAGGGGCAAGACTTTTGCCTACTTTGCGTCGTTTGGCAAAGTAGGTCGCCCGAGGGGGCGAAACACGAAGCTCGCGCGCACGCCGATGCGGCGCAGGAAGGCCCAACCCAAAGCATCAGCACGCACGCTCCAACACCATCACTTCTCCGGATGCGCCTTCACCATCTCCTGCGCCATCTCCAGATGCTGCTGCAGCACCGGCAAGGTCTGCTGGGCAAACGCCTTGATTTCGGTATCCGCCGAATTGTTCGCCGCATCGGTAAACAGCTTCACCGCATCCTCGTGGGCACTCACCTGGTTGCTCGCGTAGGCCGCATCGAAGGACTCGTCCCGCACATCGAGCACCTTGGCCTTGGCCTGGTCGACCATCCCCGGCTCGTCGGCCATCTCCAGCTTCTGTTTCTGCGCAATGGCCTTGAGTTCGGCATTGGCCTTGGTGTGGTCGTCAATAATGTGCTGGGCAAAGGTCTTCACATCGTTCGCCTGGCTCTTCTTCAGGGCCAGCTTGGCCGCGTCGATCTCCGCCATGCCGGCGGCGGAAGCGGCGCTGACGAAGTTCTGCGCCTGGGCATTCGGGTCGGCGGCCAGCAGCGGGCCGGCGAACAGCAGCGCGACCGAGACGGCCGCGCCGCGAAGCAGGGTTGTGCCTTTCATGGGCTTTTTCATAGGGGGGCTCCCGTTCCGTAACAGAGGCCTCGCCGGGCGAGGCATGCTCGGTTGACGGGCAGGGCCGGCCGGGGTTCAGAGTTTCCGCCGCCGGCCGCGAGGGCAGGGACTACGCCGTCTGGCGGCACATTGGGTAGGATAGGCGCGCCTATGCTTTGCTCAATGAGCCAAGGGAGCACAGACTTTCATGCCCGATACCATCGCCAGCACCGCCCAGCTCGTGGAGGATGCCCGTTACCGCCTGCTGGTCGAGGCGGTGACCGACTACGCCATCTACATGCTTGACCCCGATGGCCGCGTCAGCAGCTGGAGCTCCGGCGCGCAGCGCCTGAAGGGCTATGCCGCCGACGAAATTCTCGGCCAGCATTTCTCCCGCTTCTAGACCCCCGCCGACCGCGAGGCCGGGCTGCCCGAGCATGCCCTGGGCGAGGCGGCGCGGGTCGGCCGCTACGAGAGCGAAGGCTGGCGCCTGCACCGTGACGGCAGTTCGTTCTGGGCCCACGTGGTGATCGATGCCATCCGCGATGTCTCCGGCGCGCTGCTGGGTTTCGCCAAGATCACCCGCGACCGCACCGAGCAGCACGAGACCGAACAGGCCCTGCGGCGCAGCGAGCAGCACTTCCGCCTGCTGGTCAATGGCGTCACCGACTACGCGCTGTACATGCTCGACCCCGAAGGCAACGTCACCAGCTGGAACCCCGGCGCCGAGCGGATCAAGGGTTACTGCCCGGAAGAGATCATCGGCCGCCGCTTCGACTGCTTCTACGGCGAGGACGACCGCCAGGCCGGCATCCCCCAGCGCAGCCTGGACACCGCCCTGGCCGAAGGGCGCTATGAGGAAGAACGCCAGCAGATGCGCAAGGACGGCTCGCGCTTCTGGGCCAACATCGTCATCGACCCGGTGTTCGACGAAAGCGGCAAGCTGCTGGGTTTCGCCAAGATCACCCGCGACATCACCGACAAGCGCCGCGCCCAGGAAGAGCTGGAGCGCGCCCGTGACGAGCTGATCCAGTCGCAGAAGATGGAATCCCTCGGCCAGCTCACCGGCGGCGTCGCCCACGACTTCAACAACCTGCTGACGGTGATTCTCGGCGGCCTGCAGTTGCTCGAACGGCAGCTGCCGCGCGACAACGAGAAGGTCCAGACCATCTGGCGCAACGCCCTGGAAGCGACCCGTCGCGGCGCCCAGCTGACCCAGCGGATGCTGGCCTTCGCCCGCAAGCAGCGGCTGTTCCCGCAGCCGATCCAGCTGCCGGTGTTGCTGCGGGACATGAGCGAGCTGCTGGTCAGCTCCCTGGGGCCGACCATCAGCCTGGAAACGCGCTTCCCCCTGCAGCTGGATTGCGTGATGAGCGACCAGAATCAGCTGGAGCTGGCGATCATCAATCTCGCCACCAACGCCCGCGACGCTATGCCCAGCGGCGGCAGCATCACCTTCTCGGCTCGCCACGAGCTGGTGGATGCCGAGCAGGGCGGCAAGCTGGCGCCGGGCAACTACGTCTGCCTGGCAGTCACCGACTCCGGCCAGGGCATGGACGAAGAAACCCTGCGCCGCGCCGCCGAACCCTTCTTCACCACCAAGGCCACCGGCAAGGGCACCGGGCTGGGGCTGTCCATCGTCCACGGGCTGGCCCAGCAGCAGGGCGGCGCGCTGCAGTTGCGCAGCTCGCCGGGGCTGGGCACCACGGTGGAAATCTGGCTGCCGGCAGTGAAGGCCAAGCCCGAGCCGGAAGCGCCCGCATACGCCCCGCAGGACACGGCGCAAGTCGAACCGAACGGGCCACTGGGGCTGCGCGTACTGGTAGTGGACGACGATGCGCTGGTACTGGCCGGCACCAGCGCACTGCTGGCGGACCTGGGCTGCCAGGTCGCCCGCAGCGACTCGGCGCGGGCGGCCTTGCTGCTGCTGGAACAGTCCACTTACGACCTGATGATCACCGACTTCGCCATGCCGGACATGGACGGCATGCTGCTGATCGAGCAGGTGCGCCAGTCGCACCCGGCGCTGACCTGCGTCCTCACCACCGGCTACGCCGGGCGCCTGGACAGCCTGGCCGACTCGCTGCTGCGATTGCCCAAGCCGTTCGACCGCGACCAGTTGCTGGCGCTGCTGCTGCAGGTGAAGCACGCCGGGTAGAAAAACCGAACCTCCGCGGGCGTGGCGCAGCCCAATGGTGACTGCCATTGCCGCGGAGGATTCGCCATGTATGCCCATCCCCATGTGCCGTTCCCTACCCAGACGCCGGCGTTGCTCCATGCACAGCGTCCTGAACCCATGGAGCCGCCACCGGACCGCGAAAGCCAGATTCCCGAGGACTTCCCCGAGGAAGTGCCGATGCAGCAGCCTCCGGAGGAGCCGACTCCGGCGCCGGAACAGCGCGCTTTCCGCTTCTTGACCGGAACCTCCGCGTAAAGCGTTCGCGAGCAAGCTCGCTCCTACAGGTCGGACATCGGTGCTCTTCGTAGGAGCGAGCTTGCTCGCGAACCGCACGGCACCGACCGTAGGGCGCATAACGCGCCAGCGTTATCCGCCGCCGTGGTAGTCGGCGGATAACCTGTTCCGGGTTATACGCCCTACGTGCCGGGGGGGCGGTTTTGGGGGGGAAGGCGCGCACACCGGGCCTCGGGCCGGCATGCGCGCGGGGTCAGCGTCGCAGGCGCAGCCCTTCGGCGGTTTCCATCTCGATCAGCGATCCGGGGTCTTCGTTACCCGGATCGTTGATGCCGGGTTCATTGGCGTTCGGCTCGGCCAGGGCAGGGTCCAGGCTGCCCTGGGGCATCAGTCCTTCGCTGCGGTCGCGGCGGTCGAGCAGCGGCAGCAGTTCGGCGTGGAACTCCTGCTGCTGCACCTCCGAGAGCGCGGCAAAGCCGTGGTTGAGGATGTAGCGGGCGAGGATTTCCTGGCGGCTGTCGGCCTCCAGCACGCCGTCGTCGAGCAGGCGGCGCAGGCCCTCCGAGCGTTCAAGGTCGCGGTGTTCGTTGCTGCCCATCGTTCGTACCTCCCAAGTCTGTCCAGCTAGAGCGGTTAAGCGTGAGCGGCTCGCTATGAGCACTGGCAGTAGGCGACGTCTTGCGCGCCGCCTTATCGAGAGACCGATGCCGGGACCGGCTGTTCGGTGCCCAGGGACGAACGGTCACTCTCTGTGCGGATGCAGTGTCTGGGCAGACGCAGYCATCGCATTCCGGCATGGCCGGCATCGACCTATGGTATTGGCCGGGCGCGGCGCGTGGCTCTTAGCATCTCGGACGTCTTCCCCCGACAACGAGAACAACAAGTGGACCTGGGTAAAATCCTGCGCCGTAGCGCGCTTTACTGGCCTGACCGCGAAGCCGTGGTCGATTCCCGCCAGCGCATCACCTTCGCCGACCTCGAACGCCGCACCAACCGCCTGGCCTCCGGCCTGCTGGCGCTGGGGCTGGAGCAGGGCGCCCACGTGGCGATCCTGGCGCTCAACCGCGTCGAGCTGGTGGAGGCGGAAGTCGCCCTCTACAAGAACGCCATGGTCAAGGTGCCGATCAATGCGCGCCTGGCTCCCGATGAAGTGCTCAGCGTGCTGAAGGATTCGCGCAGCCAGGCGGTGATCGCCGATGCCGCCTTTGCCGCGCTGATCGACGAACGCCGCGCCGCGCTGCCGGACCTGAAGCTGGTGATCCCGCTGGCCGACGAGGGCGCCGACGTACCCTACGAGCTGGTGCTGGAACGTGGCAGCGATGCCCCGATCAGCTGCGACCCGGCGGACGACGCCCTGGCCGTGCTGCACTACACCTCGGGCAGTTCCGGCGTGCTCAAGGCCGCCATGCTCAGCGTCGGCAACCGCAAGGCGCTGGTACGCAAGAGCATCGCCAGCCCCACCGGCCGCTCCGGCCCGGGCGATGTGATGGCCCATGTCGGCCCGATCACCCACGCCAGCGGCATGCAGATCATGCCGTTGCTCGCCGCCGGCGCCTGCAACCTGCTGGTGGAGCGCTACGACGACCGCCTGCTGCTGGAGACCATCCAGCGCGAGCGTGTCACCCGGTTGTTCCTGGTGCCGGCGATGATCAACCGCCTGGTGAACTTCCCCGGCGTGGAAACCTACGACCTGAGCAGCCTGCGCCTGGTGATGTACGGCGCCGCGCCCATGGCTCCGGCGCTGGTGCGCCGGGCGATGCAGGTGTTCGGGCCGATCCTTGCCCAGGGTTATGGCGCCGGCGAGACCTGCTCGCTGGTCACCGTGCTCACCGAACAGGACCACATTGCCGCGCTGGACGATCCGAAACGCCTGGCCTCCTGCGGGCGCTGCTACTTCGACACCGACCTGCGGGTGGTCAACGAGGACTTCGAGGATGTGCAGGCCGGCGAGATCGGCGAGATCGTCGTGCGCGGGCCGGACATCATGCAGGGCTACTGGCAGGCGCCGGAGCTGACCGCCGAGGTCATGCGCGACGGCTACTACCTSACCGGCGACCTCGCCACGGTGGACGAGCACGGCTACGTGTTCATCGTCGACCGCAAGAAGGAAATGATCATTTCCGGTGGCTTCAACATCTACCCGACCGAGGTGGAGCAGGTGCTCTACAGCCTGCCGGAAATCTTCGAGGCGGCGGTGGTCGGCGTGCCCGATGAACAGTGGGGCGAGGCGATCAAGGCGGTGGTGGTGCTCAAGCCCGGCATGCAGCTGGACGAGGCGCGGATCATCGAGCTGTGCGCCGCGCAACTGGCCGGCTTCAAGAAGCCGCGCAGCGTGGACTTCGTCCGCGAGCTGCCGAAGAACCCCAACGGCAAGGTGGTGCGCCGCCTGGTGCGCGAACCCTACTGGCAGAACCAGG
This sequence comes from Pseudomonas sp. CAN1, assembly GCF_030462585.1. Classification (GTDB taxonomy): domain Bacteria; phylum Pseudomonadota; class Gammaproteobacteria; order Pseudomonadales; family Pseudomonadaceae; genus Pseudomonas. The sequence continues at coordinate 13,637 of NZ_JASMRU010000047.1, forward strand.
ATCGGCGGATCTGAGGAACATGACCATGCAAGCGAACCCTACGCAAACGAAGCACATGCAAGCGAACTATCCCGGCATTCAGCCCAGCGCCAAGGCCCAGGCGATCATCGAGGACCTGCGCGGCTTCCTGCGCGAAGAACTGCTGCCGCTGGAGCAGCGCGAGGGCATCCGCTTCGGCGAGAAGCACCCGCGCGAGCTGCTGCGCAACCTGTGGCAGCGTTCCTGCGAGCGCGGCTTCTACAACATCATGCTGCCCGAAGAACTGGGTGGCGCCGGCCTGGGCATCGCCGACCTGTGCGCGGTGAAGGAAGCCGCCGCCAGCAGTGGCGCGGTGCTGGCCGCCCACGTGCTGGGCGAGCTGAGCGGCCCGCCGCGGGTCGGCCACCTGTTCCGCGTGGCCAGCGAGGAGCAGATCGAGCACTTCCTGCGCCCGGTGTGTCGCGCCGAGAAGGCCGTGTGCTTCGCCCTGACCGAGGCCGAGGCTGGCTCCGACGCCACGGCGATCAAGACCAGCGCACGCCTGGAAGGCGACCACTACGTGCTGGACGGCGCCAAGCGCTACATCTCCGGCGCGCCCTACGCGGACTTCGCCGTGCTGCTGGCGGTGACCGGGCCGGGCAAGGGCGCGGAAGGCATCTCGGCGTTCTTCGTCGACCTGTCGGCGCCGGGCGCCCAGGTGGTTTCCGACTACCAGGCGATGTCCGGCCCCGGCACCCACGGCGACATCATTCTCGAAGGGGTGAAGGTGCCGGTGGCGCATCGCATCGGCGAGGAGGGCAAGGGCTTCAAGCTGGCCATGGGGCGCATCACCCTCAATCGCCTGCTGCACTGCGCGACCATGCTCGGCATGGCCGACCTGGCGCTGAGCCTGTCGGTGGATTACGCCCGTACGCGGGTGCAGTTCGGCCGGCCGATCGGTATGTTCCAGGCGGTCAGCCACATGATTGCCGACATGGCCACCGAGCTGTATGCGGCGCGCAGCATGATGTACGCCACCGCAGCCAGCTATGACGCGGGCGGCGACATCCGCACCCAGTCGTCGATGTGCAAGGTCTTCAGCTCGGAAACCGCCTTCCGCATCGCCGACCGCGCGGTACAGGTGCACGGCGGCGCCGGGTTGATCAACGGCCATCCGGTGGAGTGGTTGTTCCGCGCGACCCGTATGATGCGCATCCTCACCGGGACCAGCGAAATCCAGCGCAACACCATCGCCAAGGGCATCCTGATGCCCGATTGACCGGCAGCTGGCGCAAACGCAGCACCCGACAAGAACAAGAGAGCCAAGCGACATGCAAGATTTCAATGCCTCAGGGCATGCTCAAAAGCACGCCTACCAGCCGCGCCAGGCCTGGACGGTCGCCTTCCTGCTGGCGGCGATGATGCTGGTGAACTTCCTCGACAAGGTGGTCACCGGCCTGGTGGCGGTGCCGATGATGAAGGAGTTGAACCTGACCCCGGCCGAGTTCGGCCTGGTCGGCGGCAGCCTGCACTGGCTGTTCTCCGTCTCCGCGGTGGTCGGCGGCTTCCTCGCCAACCGCCGCTCCACCCGCTGGATGCTGCTGGGTATGGGCGCCTTCTGGGCGCTGGTGCAGTTGCCGATGCTCTATGCCACTTCGCTATGGACGCTGGTGGCCTGCCGGGTGCTGCTCGGCGTGGGCGAGGGGCCGGCGTCGCCGGTCGCCACCCATGCGCTGTACAAGTGGTTCCCCGATGAGCGCCGCAGCCTGCCMRTGGCGCTGCTGCACTCGGGCAGCGCCATGGGCCTGCTGATCGCCGGGCTGATGATCCCGTGGATCAGCAGTCACTACGGCTGGCGCAGCAACTTCGCCATCCTGGCGATCCTCGGTGCGCTGTGGTGTGCGGCCTGGTTCTGCTTCGGCCAGGAGGGCCGGCTGGGCGAGGTTCGCCAGGGCCAGCCGGGCGACGAGCGCCTGCCGTACCGCCGCCTGCTGGGCGACAGCACGGTGCTGGCCAACTACTTCTGCCACTTCGCCGCCAACTGGTCGCTGGCGCTGACCCTGACCTGGGTGCCGGCCTACCTGGAAAACGGCCTGGGCCTGAGCGGGATGAACGCCGGGCGGCTGTTCGGCCTGTTCGTGCTGGTGACCATGCCGCTCAGCCTGTTCATGGCCTGGCTGTCGCAACGCATGCTGCGTTCCGGGGTGTCGTCGCGGGTGGCGCGAGGCGTGTTCGTCTCGGCCTGCCTGATGGCCAGCGGCATGCTGTCCATCAGCCTGCTGGCGGACATGCCGGTAGCCCTGCGCATGACCTACATGACCCTGAGCGGCGGCCTGGCGCTGGTGATGTACTCGGTGGGCCCGGCGATGCTGGCGGAAGTCACGCCCACTGCCCAGCGCGGCAGCATCCTCGCCATCGGCAATGCCTTCTCCTCGCTGGCGGGGCTCAGCGCGCCCATCGTCACCGGCTTCCTGGTGCAGCGCTCCGGCGGCCTGGATGGTGTCGGCTACGCCCACGGCTTCGCGGTCAGCGGCGTATTGCTGGTGGTGGCGGGGCTGGTGGGGCTGGCCTGGCTGCGCCCGCAGCGCTCGCGGGCCCAGCTGTCCGGTGATCTGGCGACGGCCAGCTGATCGGGGCTGTTGAGAAATCGGTCAATCGACGAGATTGACCGCTGGGAAAGGCGAGCGCTCGATCAGCTCGCCTTTCCACGTTCCGTTGCGCACCGATTCCACCAGCAGCTCGCGCATCAGGTCGTGCACGCAGGACGCCGCGAAACTCAGCGGCTTGTGCGCCGAGTGGGCGATGGACACGGTGCGCTCGATCTGCGGCTCGACGATGCGCCGCGCCATGGATTGCGAGCCCACCTCGATGGGCGGCCAGTTGCTGATGCTTGCCGCCAGCCCGCTGGCCACCAGGCCGGTGATGCCGTAGGCGGACTGCTGCTCGTACTTCACGTTCAACTCCAGCCCTGCAGCCATGGCCGCCTGCTCGATGCGCCGGCGCAGGTGCATGCCCCGCGGCGGCATCACCAGCGGCAGGCTGAGCGCCTCGGCCAGGGTGATGGTGTCGCCTGCGCTGACCGTCGGGATGCGCCCGACCCAGTAGAGCTGCTCGACGAAGATCGGCTCGGCGATCACGCCTTCCAGCTCCTCGGCATTGGGCACGATGCCGAAATCCACCTTGCCCAGTTCGATGGCTTCGCCACCTTCCTTGCTCAGGCCGTCGCGCACCACCAGGTCGATGCCGGGGAAGCGCTCCTGCACGCGCTGGATGATCGCCGGCAGCAGCAGGGCGGAAGTGGTCACCGGGATCGCCAGGGACACCCGGCCACGCGGGTCGCCGCGGCTGGAAACCAGCTCGTCCTTCACCGAATCGATCTTCTGCACCACCGAGCGCGCCACTTCGTAGAGGCGCCGGCCGGCGTCGGTGAGGTCCACGCCGTCGTGCTGGCGCAGCAGCAGCTGCACCTCCAGCTCGCTCTCCAGCATGCCGATCTGCCGGCTCAGCGCCGGCTGGGCGATATAGGCCTTGCGGGCGGCGGCGGAGAAGCTGCCGGCCTCGGCGATGGCGATCAGGTAACGCAACTGCTTGAGGGTCATGGTCGTGCCTTTCCGGCCATGCCGGTTTGTTATGGGGCCCATCTGAAGACGATATTTGTTCGCGCTTCGGCGGCTATTTAGTATCGATTCATCAACGCAGATCAAGGGTCGGTAACGATAAGCCAACAATCCGCAAAGTGTTCCGCAAGTTCATTCGGAGAATAATTCTTCGATAAAAAATATCCAGACAATTCAATAGCCTGAACTCGAAACCTCACGTGACCTCATGTGCTTTCGAGGTGGGCCTTGTATTGCCTGAAGATCGCTCGAACAAGAATAAAGAGGATAAGAGTGATGACGTCGAAAGTTCGCATCATGGTGCGCGGCTCATGGCTATTGGTCGCAACTTGCACCTGCCATTCCGCCTGGGGTTACAACTTCGAGATCGGGGAAATCCAGGGTCAGCTCGACTCTGCGCTGTCGCTGGGCGCCAGCATGTCCACCCACAACCCGGAGCAACGCCTGATGCGCAGCGCCTCGGGCGATGACGGCCGGCGCAACTACAAGGCCGGCGACGTGTTCTCGAAGATCTTCAAGGGCCGCCACGACCTGGAGCTGAAATACGGCGACAGCGGCGTGTTCCTGCGCGGCAGCTACTGGTACGACTACGCCCTGCGCGACGAGAGCCAGCGCTTCAAGGACGTCGAGGACGCCGGGCGCAAGAATGCCAACAAGTCCGCCGGCTTCGAGCTGCTCGACGCCTTCGTCTACCACAACTTCCAGATCGCCGATGAGCCGGGCTCGGTGCGCCTGGGCAAGCAGGTGGTGAACTGGGGCGAGAGCACCTTCATCCAGGGCGGGCTGAACGTGATCAACCCGACCAACCTGTCGGCCATCCGCCGTCCGGGTTCGGAGGTGAAGGACTCGCTGGTGCCGGTGAACCTGTTCTACGTGACGCAGAACCTCAGCGAGAACCTCTCCGCCGACTTCTTCTACCAGCTGGACTGGGAACAGACCAACCTGGACAACTGCGGCACCTTCTTCTCCGGCAACGACTACATCCCCGAAGGCTGCTCCGGCCTCGACGTCGGCAAGAACCTGCAGGGCAACGCCGCCGCCGTGCGTGCGCTGTCGCCGTTCGGCGTCGACCTGACCAGCGAGGGCATCCGCCTGCACCGCGCCGCCGACCAGGATGCGCGCAACAGCGGCCAGTGGGGCCTGTCGCTGCACTGGTTCGTGCCGGCCCTGGACACCGAGTTCGGCGCCTACGCCGCCAACTACCACAGCCGCCTGCCGTACACCGGCTCGGTGAGCAGCCCGTACCTGACCAACACCAGTTTCGTCCCGCAGCTGTGCGGCAATCTCGGCCTCTCCGGCGCGGCCTGTAACGGCCTGATGAGCAGCAGCGCTGGCAAGACCCTGACCGACGCGCTGCGCATGGGCACTTCCAGCTATTTCGTCGAGTACCCGGAAGACATCCGCCTGTACGGCCTGACCTTTGCCACCACGCTGTCGAGCGGCACCGCACTGCAGGGCGAGCTCAGCTACCGGCCGAACCTGCCGCTGCAGTTCAACGGGCCGGACCTGATCCAGTCCGGCCTCGGTGATCCGTCGCGCACGCCCTTGTACAACAGCGGCGTGGTGGCCTACGCCGACAGCAACGCCACCGACGGCTACCGGCGCAAGGAAGTGACCCAGGCGCAGATGACCGCCACTCAGACCATCAGCCAGGTCATGGGCGCCGACCAGCTCGTGCTGGTGGGCGAACTGGGCGCCAACTTCGTCGGCGGCCTGGAAGGCAACGGCGGCCCGCGCTACGGGCGCAACAGCACCTTCGGCTCGGGCGAACTGGCCAACAACGCGGTGTGCATCGCCAACTCGGCCACCCCGGAGAACTGCAACAACGACGGTTTCGTCACCTCGTTCTCCTGGGGCTACCGCGCACGGGCGATCTGGAGCTACGCCAACGCCATCGCCGGTATCGACCTCAAGCCCGGCATTTCCTGGTCCCACGACGTCAAGGGCTACGCCCCGGCGGAGGTCTCCGGCTTCAACGAGGGCTCCAAGGCGGTCGGCGTCTCGCTGGATGCGGACTTCAACAGCACCTACACCGCCGGCATTTCCTACACCAACTATTTCGATGGCGACTACGGCACTCGCGGCGACCGCGACTTCGTCTCGCTGTCGGTCGGCATCAACTTCTAAGCGGAGCCTGCCCCTTGAAACGCATCTACTGCCTGTTTTCCGCCATCCTCCTGGCCCACGGCCCCGTCCTCCTGGCCCAGGCCGCCGTGCCGGCCGGGGAGGCCGCCAAGCTGCAAGACAGCCTGACTCCGATGGGCGCCGAGCGCGCCGCCAGCGCCGACGGCAAGATTCCTGCCTGGCAGGGTGGGCTGTCCGGCGACGGCCTGAAGATCCAGGGCAACGGCACGCCAGCCGACCCGTACGCGGGCGATCAGCCGCTGTTCACCATCGATTCGAGCAACTACCAGCAGTACCAGGCCAACCTCACGGCGGGCCAGATCGCGCTGCTCAAGCGCTACCCCGGCCAGTACAAGCTGCCGGTCTATTCGAGCCACCGCAGCGTGGGCGTCTCCGACCAGGTGAAGGGCTGGGTGGCGCGCAACGCCACGGACGCCAAGCTGGTCAACGAAGGCAACGGCATCGAGGGCTTTACCGGCGCGGTGGCCTTCCCGATCCCCCGGGACGGCCTGGAAGCGATCTGGAACCACATCACCCGCTACCGCGGCGGCAGCCTGCTGTCGGTCAACGACAGCGCGGCGCCACAGACCGGCGGCGACTACGTGATCACCACCACCGAGCAGCGCTTCACCATGGCCGACCAGGTGAGCAATTTCGAGCCGGGCAAGGTCGACAACATGCTCTTCTACTACAGCCACCGGATTACCGCCCCGTCGCGCCAGGTGGGGGAGGTGGTGCTGGTCCACGAGACCCTGGATCAGGTGAAGCAACCGCGCATGTCCTGGGTCTACAGCTCCGGCCAGCGCCGCGTGCGCCGCGCTCCGGACAACGCCTACGACGCCGCGGGACCGACCACCGCCGGCCTGCGCACCGCTGACAGCCGCGACATGTACAACGGCGCGCCGGACCGCTACGACTGGAAGCTGGTCGGCAAGAAGGAGCTGTACATCCCCTACAACAGCTACCGCCTGGCCTCGCCGAGCCTGAAGTACGCGGACTTCCTCAAGCCCGGCGTGATCGACGCCGCGCCGACCCGCTACGAGCTGCACCGCGTCTGGGAAGTGGAAGCGACGCTGAAGCCCGGCGCCCGGCACATCTACTCCAAGCGCCGCTTCTACCTCGACGAGGACAGCTGGACAGTGGTGGAGAACGACCAGTACGACAGCCGTGGCGAGCTCTGGCGGATCGGCGAGAACCACACCTTCTACCGCCCCGACGCCCAGGTGCTGCTGTCCGCCGCGCAGGTGTTCTATGACCTGCAGGCAGGCCGCTACATCGCCTCGAACATGAGCAACCAGCAGCCGCGCGGCTATGACTTCGGCTTCCGCGCCACCACCTCGGACTACTCGCCCGGCGCCCTGCGTGGGTTGGGCATCCGCTGATGGACTCGTGCTCATGAGCCGAGGCCGCAGCCGCCTGGCCGACCGCCTGCTGGGCGGCGGCCAGGAGCCGGACCCGCGTTTCACCCTGGCCAACGAGCGCACCTTCCTGGCCTGGATTCGCACCTCCATGGCGCTGCTGGCCGGCGCCATCGCGGTGGACGCGTTTGCCGATCCCGCCTTGTCGAGCGCCGCGCGAACCTTTCTCGCCCTGGTGCTGGCCGGCCTCGGCCTGCTCACCGCCGGGGCGGCCGGGTTGCGCTGGCTGGGCGTGGAGCGTGCGCTGCGCCAGGGGCGGCCCTTGCCGGTGCCGCTGCTGGTGCCGGTCCTGGCGCTGGCCTGCGTGGTGCTGGCGGCCGGGCTGATCGGCTACCAACGATGAGCCGTGATAACGGCTTGCAGGCCGAGCGCACCAGCCTGGCCTGGACGCGAACCCTGCTGGTGCTGCTGGTGCTGGCGGCGCTGGTGCTGCGGCGGATCGGCGAGCTGTCCGCGCTGGCACTGCTACCGGCGACACTGCTGGTGGGCTGCGCGCTGGCCTGCCTGGCCGGGCAGGGCGGCCATTATCGGCGCAGCTGCCAGGCGCTGGCCGGTGCTCGGCAAGGCGGCAACGGCCGCGCCGTGGCCTGCCTGAGCCTGGCGCTGATGCTCACCGCAGGCTTGCTGCTCAGCCTGATACTGTGGCACGACGAAACCTGACCATGCACGACCTGTACGACCTCGACCTGAACCTGCTCTCGGTGTTCGACGCCATCTACCAGCAGCGCAGCATCACCCGCGCCGGGCGCCTGATGGGGCTCAGCCAGCCGGCGATGAGCAATGCGCTGAGCCGCCTGCGTCGGCATTGTGGTGACCCACTGTTCATCAAGAGCCACCTGGGCGTCACACCCACCGCCGCCGGGCACCGGCTGGCCGACCACGTGCGCCTGGCCTTCGAGAGCCTGCGCGAAGGCTGGCGCCAGCTGCCGGGACGTGAACCGGCGACGCCGGAGCTGCGGGTCAGCTGCGTGGACTGCCTCCAGCCACTGTTCCTCGACACAGCCTTGGTCCGTCTCGGCGATGACTGGCGGGTGACCTTCTACCAGCCGCAACGCCGCGCAGCCTTCGACGAGTTGCGCGAAGGGCGCCTGGACATCCTGCTGGACATCGAGCAGGTGGTGCCCTTCGGCTACGGTATCGAGCGCATCACGGTGCCGGCGGACTGCTACGTCTTCGCACACGGCGCAGCGCTGGAAACACCGCCGCAGTCGCTCGCCGAATACCTGAAACAGCCGCAGGTGCAGGTTTCCGCCCGGCGCGGCGGCTTGTGCCCGGTGGACCTGCAACTGGGCTTGCGTGGGCTGCGGCGCAACATCGCCTTGCGGGTACAAAGCGCCCTGGCTGCGCGGCTGATGCTCGACCGGCATGCGCTCGGGGTGACGCTGCCGGCGCGCATGGCGCGGCTGCTTGGCCTGAGCAGCCAGCCATTGCCGCTGGAGGAAGCGGTGGCCTTTCCGGCGGCGATCTATTTCGCTCCCGGCCTGGGCGATGGCGGGCGGGTTGCCGGGCTTGCGCGGGCGCTGGCGGCCCGGCTGGTGGCGCTCGACGCAGCGCTCTAGGCGGTTTCGCTGCTGACCACGCGGTTGCGGCCGCTCTGCTTGGCGCGATACAGACGCGCGTCGGCCAGCTTGAGCACGGCGTCGGCGGTCAGCGCCCAGGCGCCGAGGTTGGCGACACCAATGGACAGGGTCACCAGCCCCACCACGGGGATCTGCGTGGCCGCCACCGTCTCGCGGATGCGCTCGGCAATGCCGGCGGCGGTCTCCAGGCTGGTGCCGGGCAGCAGCAGGACGAACTCCTCGCCGCCAGCGCGGCAGGCCAGGTCGCCGGCGCGGGAGGAGTCGCGCAGCACCGCGGATACCCGGCGCAGCGCCTCGTCGCCGGCATCGTGGCCGAAGTTGTCATTGACCCGCTTGAAGTGGTCGATGTCCACCGCCAGCACCGAATAGGCCTGGCCGGAACTCTCCAGCGCCTCCAGGGCGACGCCCAGCGCGCGGCGGTTGGCCAGGCCGGTGAGCGGGTCGCTTTGCGCCTCCTGGCTCAGGCGGCCGAGCTTCTGCTGCATCAGCCCGACACCGGTGAGCAGCGCGGTGCGGATCGCCGCCGCCTCGCGGTACCAGGTGCGGATGCCCTGCAGTTCGCGCGGTGTTTCCGGGTTCGACAGCTGCTCCGCGCTCAACGCCAGTTGCCGCAGCGGCCGGGTGATCAGCAGGGTGCCGGCCCAGATCGCCAGCACGCCCAGCAGGCTGGCGGGGATCAGGCCGAGGAACATGTCCTTCATCAGCAGGTTCAGCGGCGACAGGCTGAGGTCGCGTGGCTGCTGGGCAACCACCGCCCAGTTGGCGTCGGGCACCTGGGCGTAGCCGGCGAGCATCTGCACGCCCTTGTAGTTGACCACCTCCATGGAGCCGCTTTCGCCGCGCAGCGCGGCATCCACCGTGCTGCTGTGGCCGAGCAGTTCGCCGATGCGCTTGCGGTCGGGGTGGTGCAGTAGGCGGCGGTTGGCATCGGCGACGAAGGCGAAGGTGCCTTCCTCCTGGAAGTGGCTGCCGATGAGGTTGTGCAGCACGCCGGGCTTGAGGATGTACACCGAGCCGCCGACCAGCCCCAGGTACTCGCCGCTGGGGCTGGTGATCGGCTGGGAGATGAGCACCACCAGGTTGCCGGCGATGGACTCGTAGGCCTGGCTGACCTTCGGCTGCTTCAGCCGCAGGGCTTCCTGCACGCTCTCCGAGCGCAGCGTGGTGCCGACGATCTGCAGCGAATCGGGGTAGGCCTGCAGCACCTTGCCGCTGGCGTCGACGATGATGATGGAGTTGAAGACGGTGTCCTGGGCCTGCAGGCGCATGGCCTCGGCGTGCAGCACCGGCGCTTCGTGAAAGTGATTGGCGAGTATCCCGGAGCTGTAGGCCAGGTTGCGCCGCGCGGAGCCGAGGAACTCGCTGATGCTCGATGCCACCTTGGCGGCGTAGGCGCGGTTGGCTTCCAGGGTGGTGTGGATCAATGCGCTGCGCTGCACGTTGTAGGCCACCACCAGACTGTTGCCCAGGGTGGCCAGCGCGGCGAGCAGCACGAAGGCCAGGATCAGCACCCTCAGCGTCAGCGGCTTGCGGCTCCAGCGCTTCATGGCCGCGCCTGCGTGGGTGGAAAAGCGAGAGGGTGGAGTGTCAGCGATTGATCCATCGAACGGCCGGCTCTGTGATGAAGGGTGCAGCCTACCCGCCGATCCTCGACGGTGCGAGGTTGAGGATAGGCAGGGTTGCGGCCCTCGTCACATTAGCGGCCACGATCCTAACCCTCACCGTCGTTCCCGTCTGGCCCCTTTGTAGGATGGTGTGGAGCGCAGCGATACCCATGCTGCTGGTGCGCGGAAGATGGGGATCGCTGCGCTCCACACCATCCTACGTTGGCGCACTCCTTTAACCTGGCACCTGGCGGACACCTCGGCAGGCGCTACGCGCCCTACGGTGAGGTGTGCCGGCGTTGGGCTGTTCGCGAGCAAGCTCGCTCCTACGAAGAGCGCTCGGTGCCTATCTGTAGGAGCGAGCTTGCTCGCGAACCGCACTCTGCCGAGCGATCAGCCGCGCCGCTCGCGGTGCATCAGCCAGAGGAAGTACGGGCAGCCGATGAATGCCGCCAGCAAGCCTGCCGACACCGGCCACGGGTAGGCGATGTTGCGCCCCAGCCAGTCGGCCACCACCATGATCAACGCGCCGGCCACGGCGCTGAGCAGGAGTTGCGGCGCGGCGCGGCGCACGCCGAGGTGGCGGGCAATGTGCGGGCCGATCAGGCCGACGAAGCTCAGCGGGCCGACGATGATGGTTGCGGTGGCGGTGAGCACGGCGGCGGTGAGCAGGATCGCCAGGTGGCTCAGGCGCAGCCGCAGCCCCAGCGCGGTCGCCGTGCCGTTGCCGAGTGTCAGCAAGTCCAGTGGGCGAGCCAGCAGCAGACTCACACCGATCATCAGCGCACCGATCACCAGCCCGGTGCTCGCCGACAGCACGTCCACCTGATAGGTCGAACCGGTCATCCAGCTCATCATCGCGGTCATGCGCGGGTCACCGCTGGCCAGCAGCAGGGTGCTCAGCGAGTGCAACAGGGTGGTCAGGCACACGCCGGTGAGCAGCAGGCGCTCGGCGTTGAAGGTCTTGCGCCAGGCGAACCACAGCAGCAGGCCGAGGGTGAGCAAAGCGCCGATGCTGGCCGCCGGCACCATATAGGCCTGCGGTTGCGGCATCACCAGGAACAGCACCAGCACGGCAATCGCCGCACCGGAGGTGGCGCCGAGCACTTCCGGGCTGGCCATGGGGTTGCCGGTCAGGCGCTGCACCAGCAGGCCGGCGACCGCAAGCATGGCGCCGGCGGCCAGTGAGCCGAGCACGCGCGGCAGGCGCCATTGGGCGATGGCGTCGCTGAGGCCGGCATCACCCCAGTGCCAGCCATTGGCGTCCACCGCAAAATAAATCGCCGGCAGGGTCAGCAGGCCGAGCAGGATTGCTGCGCCGATGATCAGCCGCCAAGGATGCTCGCGCTGCGGCTTTGCCGGTGCCGGACGCGGGATGATGCCGCCGCTGCGCTGGCGGCTGAGTAGCCACAGCAGCAGCGGCACGCTGAAGATGCCGGTGAGGATGCCGGCGGGAATCTCCCCGGCGAAGCGCGACAGCTCGCGGGCGATCTGGTCCACCACGCAGAGCAGCGCGGCGCCCAGCAGCGGTGCCCAGATCAGCCGCTGCTTGAGCGTGCGCGCACCACAGAGGCGGGCGATGGCCGGGGCGGCGAGGCCGACGAAGGCGAGCATGCCCACCGCACTGGTGACGAAGGCGCTCAGCGCCACAGCGACGGCAAGGCCCAGCACGCGGGTACGGCGCAGGTTCACGCCCACTGCCGCCGCGCCTTCGTCTTCCAGCCCGAGGGCTGCCAGCGGGCGCACCATCAGCAGCGCGATGACCATGGCCACTGCCAGCCGCGGTGCGAGATAAAGCACGCCGTCCCAGCCGCTCTGGTTCAGCGAGCCGGCCTGCCAGAGCAGCAGGTCGATCAGGTAGTCGTGGTTGAACAGCACCAGCAGGGCGTTGAGCGACACGCAGTAGAGGCTGATGACCATGCCGGCGAGGATGAAGCGCAGCGGCGACAGGGTGCGGCCCCAGGCGAACGCGAACAGCAGGCCGGTGGCCAGCGCGGCGCCGGTCAGGGTGACGGCTTCCAGGCCGTGCACCAGCAGGGTCGGGGCGAAGATGGTGGCGGCCGACAGGGCGAGGTTGGCGCCGGCCGAGACGCCGAGGGTCACCGGCTCCGCCAGCGGGTTACGGAGGATCTGCTGGAACAGCGTGCCGGCCAGGGCCAGCGCGGCGCCGGCCATCAGGCTGACCGCCAGGCGCGGGAAGAAGCTGAAGTGCAGCAGCACCTGGCGCACGTCATCCAGGTCCGGCGCCCACAGCGCCTGCCACCACAGCTCGCGGGGCAGGGCGCCCTGCAGGCCGTGGAATACCAGCAGTGCGGCGAGGATCGCCAGCACCAGGGTACAGATCGCCGGGCCAAGGCCCAGGCTGCGGCGCGGAGCGGCCAGGCCGAGGGTCGATTCAGACATGGGCGACCTCCGTGGCGCTGTCCAGGTAGGCCGCGATGCGTTCGGCGAGGTCGAGCACCGAGGCGGCGCCGGCGTAGGGGTAGAAGCGCTGCAGCGTCAGGGTGTGGCCCTGGCGCACGGCGGGCAGGTTGGCCCACAGGTCGTTGGGTTGGCGCAGGCTCTGCAGGCGCGCCGAGGTGGTGGGAATATCGACGTAGACCAGGTGCGCGTCCGGGCGTTCGGCCAGGCGCTCGATACTGACCATGGCCAGCCCGACCGGGCCCACCGGGCCTTGCCAGGCATTCTCGACGCCGAGGCGGTCGAGTACGTCCTGCACCATGCTGTTCTTGCCGTAGACCGCCGCGTGGCGGCCATCCTGGTTGAGCACCGCAACGCACACCGGCGGCAGCGCGCGACCCGCGAGCTTTGCGCGCAGCTCAGCGAGGCGCTGCTCGCCGGCGGCGATGTAGTCGGCCGCAACCTGTTCGACGCCCAGGCGCTGCGCCAGGTCGCGCATGAAGTCGGTAGTGGCGCGCCAGGCGCCGTCGGCGGCCGGGTAGATGGCCACGCGCTCGGTAGGCGCAATGCCTTTGAGGCGGCGCTCCAGGGTCGGGGTCATCGGATCGCTGAGGATCAGCTGCGGTTGCAGCTGCTGGATCAGTTCGAGGTTCGGTTCCCAGTACGGCCCCACGTCACGCACGCTTTCGGGCAGCGGCAGGGTCGGCATGCGCACCCGGTAGTAGCGGTCGTCGGAGATCGCCAGGGGCGGCACGCCCAGGGTCAGCAGCGTCTCGGCGGCAACCCAGTTGAGCGCGACGATCCGCGTCAGGCGTTCGCCGGCGAATACCTTCAGGCCAGTCGCGCAGGCCAGCCCGCCAATGGCGAGGCCCTGCAGCAGGTGGCGACGGGTGAGGGACATGGGACTTCTCCACTCGAAGAAAACAACAGGCCTCAGAAGCGGCCTGCCTTGGAAACAACCTGCCTCAGAAACAGCAAAGGGCCCCCTGCGAACAGGGAGCCCGGAAACAGCAGGTGGAGGCGACGCGAGCCGCCTCCACCGTTGGCTTACCAGCTGTACTTCACGCTGGTCATGACGGTGCGGCGCAGGCCCGGGTAGCAGGAGATCGGGCTGTCGCAGGTGGCTGCGTAGTCCTCGTCCAGCAGGTTCTGGGCGTTCAGCGAGAGGGTCACGTTCTTGTTCAGCGGGTAGCTCACACCGGCGTCGAACAGGGTGTAGTTGTCGACGTGGTAGGTGTTGGCGTTGTTGCCGTAGAGCGAGCCGGTGTAGCGCACGCCGCCGCCGATGGACAGGCCGTCGACCGCGCCTTCGTGGAAGGTGTAGTTCAGCCAGCCGTTGGCCATGTGCTCGGGCACGTTGGCCGGGCGGTTGCCTTCGTTGGCGTCGTTGCTCTTGGTGATCTTGGCCTTGGTGTAGGTGTAGGAGGCCAGCAGGTCCCAGTTCTGATCCAGCTTGGCCTTCAGCTCGGCCTCGATGCCGCGCGAACGCTGCTCGCCAGTGGGCTCGTTGAAGCCGGTGGGCACGCCATTGGCGCTGAGCTGCGGGGTGAGGATGTTTTCCTTGGTCAGCTCGTAAGCGGCCAGGGTGATCAGCAGCGTCTCGTCCGGCTGGAACTTCACGCCGGCTTCGTACTGGTGCGCTTCGCTGGACTTGAACGCGCCGCCGTCCGGGCCCATGCCGGAGTTGGGCACGAAGGACTCGGAGTAGCTGATGTAGGGCGCCAGGCCGAACTCGGTCAGGTAGGTCAGGCCGACGCGACCGGTGAAGGCGTTGTCCTTCTGCATGCTGTGGGCGCCGGTGTGGCTGTCCAGGTCGTTGCGCACGTAGTCGTAGCGGCCGCCGGCGGTGAGGATCCAGTGGTCGTCGAACTTGACCTGGTCCTGCAGGTAGGCGCCGACCTGCTCGATGTTCTGGTTGTAGTCGATGGCCTGGCCGGGGAGGGTGGTGTCCTTGTTCGGACGCTGCACGCTCTGCCCGTAAACCGGGTTATCCAGGTTCAGCGACGGGCCGAGGGTGCGCCAGCGCGCAATGTCGGCGTCCTGCCAGCTGTAGTCGACGCCCATCAGCAGGGTGTGCTTGATCGAGCCGGTGTCGAAGTTGGCCTGCAACTGGTTGTCCAGGTTGAAGGTGTCCATGTGCTGGTCGAAACGGTCCGCGGTGCGGATGATGTTGCGCCCGACCTGGGCCTGCGGCAGCAGGTTGGCGAAGATCAGGTCGACCTGGCCGTAACGGGCATTCTGGCGGAACTCCCAGACGTCATCGAAGCGATGGCGAAATTCGTAGCCGAGGGTGTACTGGTCCTGGCTGAAGTGGTTGTAGCTGTGATCGCCCAGCAGGGTGCCGGTGGTATGGCCGTTGACGCTGTAGTCGAAGATCGAGCCGGAGTTGCGGTCACGCAGGAAATCGGTGAGCACGGTCAGGCTGGTGTCTTCGTCCGGCGCCCAGGTGAAGGACGGGGCGATGTAGTAGCGATCGTCCTCGACCTCGTGGCCGTCGTCGTACTCGGCCTGGGTGTTGGCGTCACGGGCCAGGCCCACCACGCGGTAGAGGAACTGGTTCTGATCGTCCAGCGCGCCACCGAGGTCGAACTGGCCCTGCTTGCGGTCGTGGTTGCCGCCGGTCAGCTGGACTTCGTTGATGTGGTTGGCGGTGGGCTTCTTGCTCACGCGGTTGACGATGCCGCCGGCGTCACCCAGGCCGAACAGGCTCGAAGACGGGCCACGGACCACGTCGACACGCTCGAAGGCGTAGGGCTCGCTGCGAAAGAAGGCATAGCTGTTGTTCTGCTGACGCAGGCCGTTGAGGTAGTCGCTGGTGGCCTGGGCGTTGAAGCCGCGGATGTACAGCCAGTCGAAGCCTTTAGGGTCGAGGCCGTAGGCTTCCACCTTGACGCCGGGCACGTAGCGCAGCGCCTCGGTCACGGTCTGGGCGCCCTGGGCGTCCATCTGCTTGCGGGTGATCACCGAGATCGACTGGGGGATTTCCAGCAGCGGGGTGTCGGTCTTGCTGCCGCTGGTGGAGGTGCGCGGCACGTAGCTGTCTTCACCTTCGATGGTGCCGGTGACGACCTGGGCGGACATGTTCAGGGTGTCGCCGCTGGCGGAGTCGGCGCCCAGCAGGGTCACGCGGCTGCCCTCGACCTGGTACTTGATGCCGGTGCCCTGCAGCAGGCGCTCCAGCGCCTGGGTGGGCTCCATCTCGCCGCGCACGCCGGGGGCGCGCAGGCTCTGCACCTGGGTCTGGTTGAAGACGATCTGCAGGTTCGACTGCGCGCCCAGGCTGGTGAGGGCGGAGGCCAGGGACTGCGCCGGGATGTCGATGCGGACCGGGGCGGCGTAGGCGGCGGACGCCGCCAGGACCATCCCCAGGGCGGTGGCGCGAACCAGGCGGGCCAGGGGTTTCACCTGATGCTGGGTGTGCTGCGCGTAGCGGGTGCGACTCACTGTGTTAGCTCCTTTAACCTTGAAGGCATGATCTTGTAATGCAAGTTCTAATAAGAATGATTCAGCTTTATGTGACGCGCCGGCTGGAAAAAACCGGAAGAATCCGTTCGATCTTTTTTGTTGCTGAGTAACGAGCCGTTGAATGGGCGGCCTTTCGGGCCGCCGGGTCGTCAGTGCATCGCCAGGCCGGAACCGCCCCGCGGCGCCGTGGCGCGGTGGTCCTCGATCTCGACGATCTGCCCGGCGCTCATGCGCAGCAGGCGGTCGGCGACGTCGAAATAGCGGTCGTCGTGGGAGATCACGATCAGCGTCTTGCCCTGGGCGCGCAGCTCGGGCAGCAGCTCGGTGTAGAAGATCCGGCGGAATTCCGGGTCCTGGTCCGCGGCCCACTCGTCGAACACCAGCACCGGGCGCTTCTCCAGCCAGGCCTGCACCAGCGCCAGGCGCTTGCGCTGGCCGGTCGAGAGGTCGGTGGTGGAGAACTCCTGGCCCTCAAGGCTGACCTTGTGGGCAATCTCCAGGCGCTCCAGGTAGCGGCCGGCTTCGGCCGGGATGTCCTGGCTGCCCTTGAGCAGGTCTTCGAAGAGGAAGTAGTCGGCGAAGATGGTGGTGAACAGCTGGCGGTAATCGTCGCGGCTGGCGTCGGTCACCGGCGCGCCGTTGAGCAGCAGCTCGCCGCCGCGCGGGGCATAGAGGCCGAGCAGCAGCTTGATCAGGGTCGTCTTGCCGCAGCCGTTCTCGCCGGCGATGAAAAGGATTTCGCCATGACTGATCTTGAGGTTCAGCGGGCCGACACCGAAGCCGCGAGAGCCGTCATCGGTGGGGTAGTGGTAGGCCAGGTCGCGTAGCTCGATGGACTGGAAGTCCAGGGGCTTGCGACCGTCATCGGCCAGCAGCAGGTTCGGCTCCGGCGAGGAGAAACGCACCGACAGCTCGGCGATGCGGCGGAACGCGACCTGGGCGCGGGTCACCACCGGCAGCTGGCCGATCAGGCCTTCCAGCGGGCCCTTCATATACAGCAGCACCAGGATGAAGCCGGACAGCGTCGCCTGGTCGGTGCTCGGCCACAGCGACTGGTAGGCCAGCGCCACGCCGATGACGATGAAGAACAGCGTGGAACCGAAACCCTTGGCGACGTTGAACAGGTTGATCGAGCGCAGCTGGATGTCGCAGATCTCGTCGGCGGTGCCCTGCAGGCGTTCGCTGTAGTGCTGGAAACGGCGCGGGCGGCTGATGCGCAGCTCTTTCGCGCCTTCGGCGATGGCGCGGTAGTGCTTCTGCAGCTCGTCTTCCTTGTCCCGCGCCTCGAAGAAGCCCTTGATGCCCTTGGCCCGTGCGACGTACTGCACGGCGCTGCCGATGATGATGGCCACGGCGGTGGCGAGGAACATCGGCGGCGACAGCCAGGCCAGGTAACCCAGGCAGCCGAGCGTGGTGGTCAGGGCCACCGCCAGGGGCGCGAAGGCGAAGGCGAAGTCGCTGATGGTGTCGATGTCGTGGGTCAGCACCGGGATCAGCCGGTGACTGCGGTAGCGCTCGATCTGCTCGATGGGCGCGGAGATGATCTTGCTGCCGAGGTCCTTGCGCAGCCGCGCAATCACATGCTGGCCGACGTAGTTGGTGCCCATGTCGGAAATGATCGAACCGATCAGGGCGAGGGCGCAAAGGCCGGCAAAGCCCAGCAGCAGCCCGGCGGGCATGCCGCCCTGCGAGTGCAGGCTGTAGTTGATGGTGGCGAGCAGCGCGGTGATCGCCGTGCCGCCAAGAATCCCCAGCAGGGTGGCGGCGGTCAGCGGCAGCCAGTGCGGCCGCAGCAGCTTGAGCATCTCGCGAAAGGCGCTTGGAGCGGGTGATTGCATCGTCTTTTCCTGGACCCGGCCTGCCAGGGGGCAGGCCGCACAACGGGGCGAGACGGCGCGCGAATCAGGAAATCATCGGCAAATCCGAATCGTTCCTATCAAGACGAATGAGCGTGGGGAAAACTGAAGAGAATTTGCGAAAGTCTCGCAAATAGCAGCGGGTCAGGGGCGGGCGGCGGTCATCGAGGTTTGCCGGTGACCGCCAATTCCGGCGCATAGGATTTCGCGAGCAAGGACTAGGCGTCCCCCTTGGTCCTACGAAGAGCGCTCCGCAGCTGGGCGGGGCTGTAGGAGCGAGCTTGCTCGCGAACGGGCGTACCACCGAGCTCAAACGTAGGGCGAATAACCCGGAACGGGTTATCCGCCGATCCGGTCAGAGCGGAACGTACCGACTGGCCAGCACGGTGCGGCCCTGGTTGTCCTTGTTCAGCTCTACCGGCAGCACCTTGGGCAGCGAATCCACCAGCGCCTGCAGGTCGTCGGTGCGGTAGATTCCGCCGATGCGCATGGCGGCGGCAGTGGCGTCGCCGACGAACACCGGCTGCTTGAGGTAGCGGTTGATCAGCGGGATGGCGGCTTGCAGCGTGAGGTCGTCGATCACCAGCTTGCCCTCGGTCCAGGCGATGGCGCCGGCCGGTGCCACCTGGGCCAGCTCGATGCGTTCGCTGCCCTGGCTGTAGCGCGCCTGCATGCCCGGGGTGAGCTGGGCACTGTTGCCGTCGACGCTGTCCGGCGGGCTGACCACCACCGAGCCTTCGAGCAGGGTGACCAGCATCTGGCGCTGGTCGGTCCAGACGTTGAAGCGTGTGCCGGTCACCCGCACGCTGCCGTTGTCGGTCCACACCGAGAACGGCTGCAGGGTGTCGTGGGTGACCTGGAAGTAGGCTTCGCCGCCGGTCTTCAGCCAGGCGCTGCGGCGGTCGCGGAAGTCGGCGAAGACCAGTTGCGAGTGGCTGGTCAGCTCGACTTGCGAGCCATCGGCCAGC
>NZ_JASMRU010000048.1 GCF_030462585.1 Pseudomonas sp. CAN1
GGCCGTATTGGTCGTAGAGCTGTTTCAGGGTGAGCAAGGCGGCATCGGCGCTGTCGTCAGCCGCCGCCACCGGGGTCGGGCACGGTTGAGCCAAGGCCGCTGGTAGTAGCTTTGGCAGCCCGCTGGCGGGCGGTTTCGAGCTGCTGCATGACGTCAGCAGGAAAGCGACAGGCAGCGCGGTCAGCAGCCGTTTCGGCCAGGGCATGGCGAAGCTCCCGTGAGGTTTGCTGGTCGCGGTCGTCCCGCTGGGCCAGGCGCTGAAAAATAGAGGTGCTGGTGTCCTGGACCTTCTTCAGCTGGGCGACCGAATCGTCCAGGACGTCGCGGTAGGCGTCGGTCTGCGCCTCGGCGCAGATGGCGCGGCCGTCAGCCAGGCCGACCTGGTGGCCCACCATCCAGGAGCCGAACGAGGTCAGCACCAGGAGCAGCACCAGGAGCAGGCCGAGGCGCCAGGTCACAGTACTTCCCGTACGGCGTTGCCGATCAGTTCGGCGCTGTAGGGCTGCTGGCCGTTTTCGTGGCGGATGATCGCGGTGACCAGGGCCGCCAGCGTCGGTTGATCCAGGTGAAGGCCAGCCTGCGGCGGGACGCCCAGCTCGCGGGCCACGGCGGCGGCATAGGCGCGGGTGTCGTTCTCATTGGACGGTGCCCAGCGCGCGATCAGGGATTCGACGGTGCGCAGACCATGGACCTTGCGGTAGTTCAGGAGCAGCTTCGCCAGGGCGCGAATGCCGTTTTGCGGGGTGTCGAAGCGGGAGAAGCGCGGCTCGACCTTCGGGTCGTGCGGGAGCTGCCCCTGCCAGTTGTTGCGAGCCGACCACACCACGTTGCCGGGGTTGTTGTTGCGGATGCCGCGAGGTTGCAGGGCCATGACTAGACCTCCAGTTTGCGTTTAACCCACTGGGCGAACACGCCCAGCCACGAATCACCGTCGCGCTCAAACAGGCGCAGCGCGGCGCCGATCAGCCACCAGGCCGGCAAGCCGGCAATGACCAGGAGCGGCGCGGAAACGAACAGCAGGCCCACGGCTGGGTCCAGCTGGTAGAGGCTGGCGACCACCCGCGCGGAGTCGAAAAGCTCGGGGCGGTTGGTGTGCAGATAGACGACCAGGAGCGGGCCAAACACGCTGCTGGCGACGATGGTGCAGAACAGGCGGGCAAAGCCTTCCTTCATGGTCTTGGGCCACAGGACCAGGAAGCCCAGGGCGGCGGCCAAGGCCCCCGCGCCAATGTGGATACCGAAGAGTTTGAGCAGCGCGGCGCTGCCGGCCGAGGTGGACGCGGGATCAGGCATTGGTGGCTTCCGTTGCGAGCGATGCCCGAATTGCGGATAGGTGGCCATTGCCAACCTCCGGTGCGGACTTGGTGAAATTGGAAATGCGGTAGGAGGTGTCGGTGACGCGGGGAGCAGGGATAGGGCCGTGCCGCATAGACTGGGTACGGCGGTCCATCATCTCGCGGTAGGCTTTGACCTTGGCGAAGGCATCCTCCACATGGGCGCGAACCAGCGGCCGCCACTCTTCCGGGCAGGCTTGCAGCAGTTCATTGCGGCGCTCGCGGGTGCCTTCCGCGAGGATTGCGGCGGCATAGTCGCGGGGGCTGCGCGGAGGATGTGGATGGCTGGATGTGCTCATGCCGCCATCGTGGCGACACGCGCGAGGCGGAATTAGCGGAAGGGGTTCAACGGCTGAGACAGGACTGGCGAGAAGACGCCGGCCGGGGCGTTGCGCCCCGGCTTAGTGGAACAGGGTGGACTGCTGCGGCGAAGGCTCGCTCGGCCGGTTCACAACCTCCCAAATCCAGCGGGATGACAGCGAGTACTCGCGCGCCAGATCGTTGAGCAGGCTACGGACGGTTTGCCCATCCCGCAAGCCCCGCTCGAAACGCTCGGTGATTTCCAGATCACGCCACCGCACCAGGGCCTTGTGGCAGCGGGCGACGTAGATTTCCTCGCCCTTGTAGTGGGCGTGGAGCTGCTCTTCAATCTCGCTCCCCACCAGCTCAGCCAGTGCTGCACGGCGCGCCTCGCCCCTGCGCGCCCGGCCCTCGGCGACACGCCAGAGCGTCCCGCCGAGCTGCTCGACCACCACCAGGGTGGATGGCAGGCCGATACGGCCCGCCATGTCCCTGACGTTGTCCGGCAGCATATCCTGGACCTGGCGCAGATCGATGTCAGTGCTGCTCATGCCGGCTCCTGTCGATGATCAGTGCTTGCATCAGGCGATACAGCTGGTCGTCGTCCAGCCACTCCACACGCTCGACCTTGAACATGCGCTTGGCCATGGCGTCGGCGTAGCTCCAGGGGCGCGAGGCACTGGCCAGCAGCGCCTCGACCTTCTTCAGCACGATCTGGCGGTTTTGGGGCACTTTTGGCGTGGCACGCCCCTGCTGTTTGCTCTCGGGTTTCCAGCCCAAGCGCTGGAACTCGGCCAGCACCTGGGCGACCTGGCGCGGCCCCAGCTCTTTGGCCGAGCGCACACCTGCGACACGCCCCAGCAGCGCGCGATACGCATCGTCGTCCATGCCCAGCTGAGCCTTGGCGATGTGGATTTTGGCGAGGTTCACGTTGCGCAGGCTCATTGGACCCTCCGGCGACGTTCCTGGTGATACTCGTTCACGCAGCAGCGACACCAGCTGTCGAGCTTGCCTTCAGCGCGCGGGCTGAAGAACTCACCGTCAGCCGGCCAGTATTCGTCACAGCGCGGGCAGAGCTTCTCCTGGCCCCAAGGTTCCAGGACCAGGCGGGGTTTGCGGTCGGCCATCAGCGGCGAGGTCATTGCGCCGCCCTCACTGCAGGGCCAGCGGAGCAGCACCGCCGACACCGTGGTTGAGCTGGACGCCATCAGCCGCAGCGATGCCCTTGGCTACGTCGCCCAGGTCGCGGTTGCTGAGCGGGCCTTTCTTGCTGCGGTCGGTGCATTGCCCGGTGGTCAGGTCGGGGTGGTGCTTCACCATGTACGCCTCGGCCGCCTGCGACGGCTGCGCATTCCCGGCGAACTGGTTGACCTGTTTACGCACCGACCACACCCAGGCGTCACAGAACAGGTCGCCGCGCTTGGTTTTGGTGGCGGCCTTGCAGCGCTTCAGCTCGGTGGCGATGTAGTCGCGGCGGGCCTTGCGCACCTGGCGCAGCAGGATGGCCATGGTGTAGCTGGCCACCTCGGCCATCTCGCCCACAAAGCGCCATTGGCCGATGCCCGCCGCAAAGAAGAGCTTGCAGGAATACGCCTTCGCCACGGTGCCGCCAAGGTTCGCTTCCCACTGCGCCGGCTTCAGCTTGGAGCCGCTGCCGGTGCCGTGTTCGGTGACGTCGGCCAGCGCTACGTCACCCTCACCAATGCCGTGTTTCTCCATCATCGCCCGCGCCTGGCGCATGGCGTTCGCCGCTTCGTGCGGATTGCTGCTCTGCGCGAGGCGCAGCAGTTTCTTGATCTTGTCCAATGCCTTGTCATTATCCATGTCGTCCCCCTTACTCGATGCGCTGGATGCTGCTGTTGTTGGCGATGAGGTGCTTTTTCAGGCTCTTGAAGTTGGTCCAATCGGAGTGGAACCAGACATGTCGCTTGGCGGCCAGCTCGGCCGCCTGGCGCTTACCAAAGATTTTCCGATGCGCGTCAATCTCCTTCGTGCTGAAAAAAGCCTTGCTCGACTTGCGCAAGAACCTCCTGGCCACTTCGTGCTTGGGCTCGCCGTTCTCATCGGCTAGGCACCATTCGCCTCTGGAGTAACCGTCTACATACACGTAGGTCACCCACTTACGGCTCAGGGGCTGGGCGTGCTGCACCAGCGACACCGTGAATTGATCGCACTGCAGCTTCATTGAGCCGTAGGGCTGGCCCATCAGCTCCTGCAGGTCGTCCCAGTCTTTCTGTTCCATGTGTTTCCTCGGCTGCTCGTCAGTACCCAGCCACCACGCTGGGCAGACCGCCCCGGCGAGGCCGGGAGCGGTTTCGCTCAGTGACGGGTTTCGCTGAATTGCTTGCGGTGCGGTGGAATGCTGGCCAGGCGAAGCTCGAAATTCGCCAGGTCATGGAGCTGCTCGCCCAGGCGCTGGGCCGGGCTCTGCCGGATCAGGTCGCGCATGTGCGTCGGGCGGTCGTTGCGGATGTCCATGGAGACACCGCCGAGGACGTCTTCCAGGATGATGGTTACCTTGGCCATGAAGCCCCCTTAGCGTTGACGGTGGAATTTGATGTTGAAGTCCCGCATCAGCTGGCGGGCGTGCTTCGCGCTGATGCCCACGGCCTTGGCGGCCTGCTCCGGAGTGGCGTCAAGCGCTGCCTGGACTATCAGGCGAGCCGCCAGCGTGCGGGCATCGAGCAGCGCGGCCGGAACCTTGCGCTCGGGCTTCGCCTGGGCAGTCAGTTCGCGCACCTGGGGCTTGGGCTGCTCCGGCACCAGGGGCGCGGTCGGTGCGAACAGGTGCGCGTAGACCGGGCTCCGGCTGGGGTTCAGGACAAAGGTGTACTTGTCGCGCATCTGGTGGCCGATCTGCTGAATCTCGCCGCCCTTGGCGAGAAACTCGGCGGTCAGCTGCTCCAGGCGCTGCCGCTCGGCTTCGTGGTACGGCGAGCGAAGCGGCAGCGGATCGGCCTGCGTGTCGTGATAGCGCTCCATCACAGGCCCTCCGGGGTGATCCGCCAGACGCTATGGAGCTTGCCGGCTGGCGGGCACTCCAGGCGCTCGATACGGCATTGGAGGTAGGGCAGCACCTTCTCGGCCAGGCGCTGGACCGGGGCGGCCGGGTCATGGGTGCAGGACGCCCGCTGACCGCGCACGGTGCTGGTGACGTAGCCCGCGATTCCGTCCCACTTCACCGACACGTCAATCGCCTTGATCGGGTGGACAGCGACCACGGCGTGACGGCACTCCCAGGGCGACCATTGCGCTCAGCCTTCACCAGGCCGTCACGCTTGAGGGTGTCCAGGTTCAGCACCTTGGTGCCGGCCCAAACGTCGGTCTGAAACGGCCAGCTCCGGGTGACGACGCCGTCCTGGTCGAGCTTCCAGACCAGGGAGTCCTGCCCGCCGTCGTGGAATACAACGAGGGTTCCGGCCATCTCACACCCCCGCCAGATCAAGGCTGATCTGTTCGTACTGGTCGCTGTCGCCGACTCGCTCATAGACGCGGATGTAGGACTTGGAGCCGGCCGTCTGGCAGGCTTCGCCGATGGCCTTCATGGCGCGCTGCCAGCGCTCGTCCTGGATGTCCAGGCGACGCAGGGACAGCACGCGGGCGGTACGGATTTCGCCGTTGGTATCGGTGCGGAAGGCATCGCTGACCAGGGTCACCACTTCAGGGCGTGCGCCCTTGGTCCAGTCGCTCAGGCATTCGTCGATCAGCAGGCGCGCCGCCTGGATGCGTTCATCGAACTGGATGGTTTCCTGGATGGCTTTTTTGATCATGTAGCGACCGTCAAAGCTCAGCAGGGAGACGTTGCCCTTTTTGCCGCCGCGCTTGACGCCGTACTGCTCCACGGACAGGTCCACAAAGGCGTCGACGTCGCCGAAGGCCGAAGCCTTGAAGCGGGCCAGCTGTTCCTGGACGGCCTTGGCCTTGCCCACCAACTCCATCACCAGCTGGTCGCGGGCGAGGTCTACGGGCTTTATCAGGACTTCCGCGACCAGACGTTTCTGAGCGTCTACGCGATAGCCTTCGGGGATGGTTACTTGGTTCATGTGATTGGCTCCTACGGATCAGAAGAAAGTGAGGTCAGCGGGTGCGCTGGGGCTTTTGGGGCTGCGGTAGTCGAGGTAGCTGATGGGTTCGGACCAGGTCACCTCTACGCCCTGGAACCGCGCCACATAGCGGGTACTGCCGGCCGTGCCGTGGCGCTGGTAGCCGACCAGGAGTTGCAGCGACTCCAGGCGGCGACCGTCTTCGGGGCTGAGCGTCAGCCGGTTGTTGCTCGGGTCGATGCAGTGCAGTCGGATGCCCATGCGCTGCAGGGTTCGCGTGGCGTCGTTGAAGGTGTGCAGGCTCACGGCCAGCTCAGGCGTCAAGAACTTCAAGCGCGATGCGGTTTGCTTCATGGCCTTGTTCCTCGCGGTTTGCGGTGGCGGTGTGGGGGTTGCGCGGGCAGGCGCGGCACGCCTTCCAGCAGCGCATGGCAACGGGGTTGTTCAGCGGCGCGGGCCGCTGCAGGTAGTCACTGCACTGGGTGGAGGTCACCAGCTCGCCCTGGGCCGGGCACTCGATGCGGCTGAGCGCGTCCAGGACGCGGCGCTCGACACGAATGGTCGAGGGCGACGGGTAGCGGTTGGCCAGGATGGTGCTGACGGTGGAGCGGCTCATGCCGATGGCTTGGCCGGCCTTGGTCTGGCTGCTGCGAGCGACTTCTGCCGCGAGCAGTTGCACGAATGCGGGCGGGTGCTCGCCCCAGGCGGACAGGTCGACCTGATTCATGCGCGCACCTCCTGGGGCAGAGGCTGAAGAAAGGCGCGCGTGGCCACGGCAAGCGAGCACTGGGCGTCGATGGCGCTGCTGGACAGCTGTACCCAGTCCTCCAGCATTTCCTCGGCAAGCTTGAGACGGGCTTCCAGTCGCTCGACCTCGATGCGCGCCCAGGTCAGTTCCTGGCACTCCGGCTGCGCCTGTTCCTCGCCCGACACCCACACCACTTTGTCCAGGTTGGGGTCGTACACCTGGCGATTCTCGGTGCGCTGCACCATGGGCGGACGCGGCCCGGTGTAGCGCTTGGGCGTGAGGATGTAGTAGCGGCCGTCGCGCTCCAGGTATCCGGCGTTCTTCAGGTCGCGGAAGTAGCGCAGCACGCTGGACGCCAGCACCTTGGTGCCGGTGGCGGCGACCTGGGCGGCGATCTGTTCGGGGGTAGCGCGGCCGAGGATGCGCAGCGTGCGCCACATGGCCTCGGCGACGTAGCCCTTGCGGGTGGGSTTKCCCTTGGCGTCYAGGGCGGGGGCYTCCACGCCGTTGTCGCGGGAMAGGCGATACACCACCTCTTCATCCTTGGCGAAGGCGCGCACGGGCTCGATGTGGCCAGCCTTGCGCAGGCCGGCCAGGTAGGTGACGACAGCGCCGTCGTCCTGGTCGGATTTCCGGGCGATCTGGTATGCGGTGAACTCTTCGCGGTGGGCGCGGATCGCTTCCCACATGTGCTGGCGAGGGAGCCTGCCGCCGACCATGGACAGGTGAGCCTGACGGGGACGACTCATTTCGAAGTCCTCGGGCTCGGGGCCGCTCCGGTGTACAGCTCGACGCCAAGGCGCTTGAGGTCGCCCTGATCCAGTTTGACCAGGCCATGGACGGCGGCGGCCTCTGCCAGCTGCTCCAAGTTCACCGCGACGCGGCGCACCGAGCCCACCGACTTGGTCACCAGGTGCGACAGCAGGTCGTCGGCGATCTGGACGCCTGGGCTGTAGACCGGCACCAGGTTGCGGGCATCAGCCAGGGTCACCGGCTGGGCAGGAATCCAGCTCAGCACCCGCCCGTGGAAGCGTTCGAACTTCTTCAGCTTGGTCGGCAGCATTTCCTCGCCGATCAGCATGATCGCGGCCTGGCTGGACTCGTACAGGTCACGGATCAGCTCGACGCTGCCCGAGGCGACCAGGTGGTCCATCTCGTCGATGATCAGCGGGCGGCCGCTGCCGGCCAGTTCCTCGGCGATCTGGTCGGCCATCTCCGGGATGGTGCCGCTTGGCTTGATGCCCATCTCCCCCAGGATGGCCTTGAGGGTGTGCTTGCGGGTCCAGACGCTTTTGGCCTGCACGTAGTAGGCGCGGCGGCGRTTGGCTACCCAGGCAGCGGAGACGCTCTTGCCAAAGCCGCTGGGGCCGAAGAAACACACCATGCCCGGCAGGGTTGCGGTGCGGGACAGCGCTTTCTCCAGGGCGATGTCACAGAGCGCGATGTTGGCGATTTCGGCCATGCCGGTGGGGGTGGGGATGCTTTGCTGGATGGTCATGACTAACGCTCCTTTCATGCTTGCCGCTGTTGCGCGGCGAACTCTTTTGATTTGGGGTAAACGGCGAACCACTGGGCGAACTCGGGTTCGATGGGCAGGCCGGCGTTCTGGCGCTCGGCCAGTTCGCACCAGCGGCGATAGCGCAGGCCGGGGGCGGTCGGCAGGTGCAGCACCTGGGCCGACGTTTCCGGGGCTGGGGTGGCGATGGCGGCCGGCTCTTCGATCCGTTCCGCCTGCACGTCGAAGGTCGCGGCGCTGCGGACCTTCAGTTGCTCGGGGGTGATCGTGCCGAGGCCGGGGATGGTCAACGGGGTGTCCATCTCCAGGGCGTAACCGCCCTGACGCTCGGCGCGGATTTCGTCAAGGTGAGCCAGGGCGCGCTTCTCCCGTGCGTCTGAGCGCTTCTCGCGGGCGCGCTCGACGTAGGAAGCCGGCATGTAGTCGCGGCTGTTGCCGCCCAGCTCGGCGGTGCAGAGGAAACGGCCTTCGCCGTCGTACACCCACACCTTGCTGGCGTCGTGGATGTCGTAACCGACCGCCAGTTGCTCGCCGTGGAACTCTTCCAGCTCGCGGGCGAAGTAGCGGTTGCCGATGAACTCCAGTTCGCAGCGGCGGACGGTGCGCAGCACCTGGGGCCGGAACAGCGGGCGGGCTTCGTCGTCGGTGACGCGCATCGCGCTGAAGCCTTCAGCCTCATGGGCCTCCCATGCTTCGTTGGGGGTCATGTGGCGGCGGCGGCCGGTGTTCGGGTCGGTGATGCGCGGCAGGCTGCTATGCGGGCGGGCGTTGTAGGCGGCGATCTGCTCTTCACAGAACGCGACAAAAGATTCCCAAGGCATCAGCGGCATGGCGCCACCCTTGGTGATCGCCTTGCGGCTGAGCTTGAAGGTCGCTAGCTTGGCCTGGCGGTCCATGTCCTTGCCGACGTAGCCCGGCAGTTCCTTCGCGGCCCGAACAAACAGGCTCTGGTGGACGCGCTCGATGACGCCCTTCGCCTGGGAGTTGTAGGGCAGGCTGTGCTTCATATCGATGCCCAGGCGCCCCATCAGGCCGACCGCCTCGGACTTCATCATGTGGTTGACGTAGCCGGAGCCGTTGTCCACGTAGAAGATGGCGGGGATGCCGGTTTTGGTGCAGGCGTCGCGCAGTGCGTCGACCACCACCAGGGCGGACTCGGCCAGACCGCTGGACCAGCCCGGAATACGGCGGGTACGGATGTCGATGATGGCGGTGATTTCCGGCCGGAACGGACGGCCATGAAGCGGGTGCTGGACCTCGGCGTCGAAGGTGTGGCCGTCGCACGAATAGACGTCAGTCGGCAGCAGCTTGCTGAAGTCGCGGCGGATGAACGGGCGCAGGGCCTTGATTTCGTGTTCACCCATGCGGCCGACTTCGCGGCTGACGTTGCCGACCTTGCGCAGGAACGCATACACCTGGTCCAGGCTGGGCATCTCGCCTTGCCAGTGCTTTTCGAGCAAGGCGTGGGCAGCGCGGGCGCTGCGCTTCTCCGGCCCCTGATAGGCGCCCATGAAGGCCGGCGCCCAGTCCGGCACGCTCATGTCCTTCTGGCGAATCTTCGGGACCAGCTCGCCCTTTTCGCCCTGTTCCAGGAAGCGCTCCAAACTGCGAACGCTCGGCAGGCCGTCGTTGCTCGGACGGCCGCGCGGATCGCGGGCCATCTTCAGCATCGCCAACAGCTGGGGCTCCAGCTTCTCAAGGCGCGCCATGTCCAGCATCAGGGTTATGGCCTTCTTCTGGCTGTAGCCAGTGCGGCCCATCATCAGGTCAACGGCGTGCAGGACGCCCTGGCGAGCGTCGGCCACCAGTTGCTGGCGGTTGGTTTCGACCAGGGACAGCTGGACCTCGGCCCGGACGGCCTTGGTGGCCACCGCGCCCAGGGCACTGTTCAGCAGAGCGGCGCGGGTTTCCGGGGGCAGGCTGGCAACGTGATATTCACGAGGGTTACCACGACCAGCGCAGATGCGGAACTTCCAACCTTCACGCTTGGCGCGAATGTTGATGCCTTGAACCGTTCCAGGAAGTTCGGGCAGTCCTGTCAGCGATTGCGCAGAGAACCATTCACTCATGGTCGTCTCCGACTGTTTCCAGCTGCTCGGCAGGCTTGGCCATGATGGCGTCGAGAGCGCCACTCATGAGGTGGTGCAGCTTCGAACCAGCGGCGATTTGATTGAGGCTGTTTTCGTCGAGGTACTCGACGGCCTCATGCAGAGCGATCAGAGCGTTGCCCAGTTCAAGGGCGGCGCTCTGCACCCACTCAAGGGCGGTACGGCCGGTTCCGTTGAAGTCGGAAGCGGTGTCTTCCTTCGCCGAGTTGAGGAACTCGGTGGCGTTCCGCAGGTTGTCCAACAGCGCCTTCAGGTTGGCGTTTTTCATCATGAATCCCCCAGCAGTCGCTTGAGCTCGCGCGCCTTCCGGCCAGCTTCCTCGCGGGCACGCTCCAGGCGGCCCAGTTCGGCCAGCAGTGCATCGCGGCCATAGGCAACACGGCCACCGCGCACATTCACCAACCAGTCAGTCAGCAAATGAGTGCCGCACACGTCTTCCAGCAGGGCGACGCGGTAGAGGGGCAGGTTGTGATCGGCTCGGGCGGGGCTCGACCAGGCGTCGAGCATGAATTTGCTCACGTCGTCGCCAGACAGGCGCGACATACGCGACGCGACTTCGTGTCGGTCGAGGTCGAGAGACTTTGCGGAGTTCAGGATGTCGCTGACCAACTCGCTGACCTGGACGCTGAAATTGCACTCGCCAGGCAGCACGCGAAGTGGCTGCGGAACTTCGAAAATGTCTAGTGTTCGGTCGTCTTTGCGGCGGGCCATGTCTATGCTCCCGCCGTAGCTTTACGCTGCGAATGGACAGCGTATCTGTTACCTTCAATAGAGCAGGACGCGCCCCGCGCATACGTCTGGAGAGTCTCCGAACGATTGGGGCGCTGCCGTTTCGGGGTTTCGTCATCGATCCAGCGTTCGGGCCAGAGCGCTAACGGGCTCAGGTCCAAAGCGGTGGCGATGGCGCGTTCCACCCGAGGGTACGGGGTCAGCTTGGCGTTTTTGACCGCCTGGTTGGATACATCGAGGGAGCGGGCCAGCTTTGCCAGGGATTCCCCCCTGACGCGCAGCTGGTACTTGATCCACTCCCAGCGGTTGTTTGGATCGCTGGGGATTTCGGTTTTGTTCATGCCTACGTTTCCATTTTGGCCGCCATGCAGGGCGGCTTTTTTGGGGTGTCTAACGTGACCTAGGGCATAAACATAAAACCAGGGAGCTTGAAAATCAACACCACAGAGCTTGTTTCAAGGACGAAAAATGACACCAAAGAGCTTTGCTGGCCGGAATATCTAGCTAAATCAGCTGTTTAGGGCGCATTTGAAATGAGAAAAAATGGCGAGGACGCACTTTCAGAGTCGGCGGGCGACCTTGAAAACGGAAAATTTAGCGAACGCCTGCACCTGGCTATCGGTGATCAGTCGGTGCTTGCCTTCGCCAAAAGGTGCGGAATCAGCGACAGCCTGGTCCGTAAGTACCTAGGCGGCTCGCTCCCTGGTATGGACAACCTGGTTACGCTCGCCACTGCCGCCGGGGTGTCTATCGAGTGGCTCGCTACCGGTGAAGGGGAGATGCGCCGCTCTTCCGGG
Source organism: Pseudomonas sp. CAN1 (assembly GCF_030462585.1). Classification (GTDB taxonomy): domain Bacteria; phylum Pseudomonadota; class Gammaproteobacteria; order Pseudomonadales; family Pseudomonadaceae; genus Pseudomonas. The sequence continues at coordinate 11,576 of NZ_JASMRU010000048.1, forward strand.
CGCTCGCCTCGCCCACGCGACGAAGCCGATGAGGAATACGCCCACGTCCCCCTCTACGACGCCCGTATTAGCGCGGGGCATGGAGTGTGGAGCCAAGGCGCTGAGGTGCTTACACACCTTGCATTCACTCGCTACAGCCTGCAGAAGAAGGGTTTGGACTTATCGGCCCTTTCGGCCGTGCGTATACGCGGCGACTCCATGGAGCCCCTGCTGACAGATGGGGATGCAGTGGTGGTCGATCACCGCTTCCAGAAGGTTCACGATGAGGCAATCTATGTGATCCGCCTGGATGACCACCTCTTTGCCAAGCGACTACAGCGGCAGTTTGATGGCTCCATTGCGATTATCAGCGAGAACAAGGCCTACAACGACATGGTCGTGCCAAAGGACCAGCTGGAGAACCTGGAAGTCATCGGGCGTGTGATCTGGCTCGGTCGCTGGATGGCTTAGCGCTCATTCCTGCGACAATAAACGATCAAGACTGATCAATCTCTGTCTACTTTTGATCGCTTTTAGCCAAACTCATGTCTAACGCTTATCCGGCTGAATCTCTTGCCCCGCAAGGGGTTTGGCTGGTCTGCCTTTCTTTTGGCCCACGTCAAAACAGTCACCTCCCCACAACGGGCCATCCCTGGCCCGACAGCGCTCTCGCGACATCCATGTCGCTCAACCCCTGAAACTCCGCTTCAACGAGGCCTCCTGAACGGGGCGTTCCGGAGCGTGCGGACATTTCTCTGGAAGTCTTCAGAGCCAAAGCGGTACGCACGCTCTTGTAGGAGCGGAGCTTCTCCGCGATTCGCCGACAGGCGATGGTGGGCGGACTCTCCCTGCAACTCCCGCGTCCGCCGCGGTGGATTTCGCGGACAAGGTCCGCTCCTACGGGCGGGGCTCCGCAGGCTCTTCGTAGGAGCGAGCTTGCTCGCGAACCGCACTGCACGGACCGTAGGGCGGATAACGCGTCAGCGTTATCCGCCGCAGGGCAACCGGCGCATAACCCGATCCAGCACATGCGTCCAATATGCCGGCCGTAGTCGCCGCCATAGTGACCGGACCTCAATCATGAGCCCGGGACACCCATGAGCGCCGAAACCATCGATCTGAACAGCGTGGTGACGCTGGTGGTCCACCACAAGGTGCGTTGCGAAGCATTGCCCAGCTACGAGGCCTGGCTGCGCCGCACGGTGTCGGCCGCACGCCGGCAGCCGGGGCATCTGGGCGTGAATGTGATCCGCCCGGACGGCGAGGGCGCGATGTACACCACCGTGGTGCGCTTCGCCGCTGCCGCGCAATTACAGGCCTGGATCGATTCCCCCGAGCGCGCCGGGCTGGTCGCCGAAGTCCTGCCGTTGCTGGAGGAGGGCGACCACCCGCTGATCCACAACGATGCCGAATTCTGGTTCACCCCCGAGCACGGCAACATTCGCCAGCCGCCGAAATGGAAGCAGGCGCTGCTCACCTACCTGGTGATAAGCCCGCTGACCATGGTCATCCCGCCGCTCTGGGGGCCCGCGTTCGAGCGCTTCCCGATGCTCGCCGGGGTGGTACCGAGCAACCTGCTGGTGACCCTGTGCATCGTCCTGCCGGTGGTCTACCTGATCATGCCCTGGGTGACCCGGCGCTGTGCCGGCTGGCTCAACGCCGGTTGATCCTTTCCCTTGACGTCCCCTCCCGCGGCGCCCGCGTGGCGCCCGTACCCACATCGTCCTGCATGGCAGGCAGAGGAGTTTCCATGAGCACTTTCGTAACCCGCGATGGCACCGAGATCTATTACAAGGACTGGGGCAGCGGCAAACCCGTGCTGTTCAGCCACGGCTGGCCGCTGGATGGCGACATGTGGGAATACCAGATGCAGTACCTGAGCAGCCGCGGTTACCGCACCATCGCTTTCGACCGTCGCGGTTTCGGTCGCTCCAGCCAGCCGTGGAATGGCTACGATTACGACACCTTCGCCGATGACATCGCCAGCCTGATCGAGCACCTGGACCTGCGCGAAGTTACCCTGGTCGGCTTCTCCATGGGCGGTGGCGATGTCAGCCGCTACATCGGCCGCCACGGCACCTCCCGCGTTGCCGGCCTGGTGCTGCTGGGCGCCGTCACGCCGATCTTCGGCAAGGCCGCCGACTTCCCGCAGGGCGTGGACACCGCCGTGTTCGACGGCATCAAGGCCGGCCTGCTGCAGGACCGCGCGCAGTTCATCGCCGATTTCGCCGCGCCGTTCTACGGCACCAACCATGGCCAGAAGGTCTCCGACGGTGTACTCACCCAGACCCTCAACATCGCCCTGCTGGCATCGCTGAAGGGCACCGTGGACTGCGTCAGCGCGTTTTCGGAAACCGACTTCCGCGCCGACCTGGCCAAGGTCGACGTGCCGACCCTGGTGATCCACGGCGACGACGACCAGATCGTGCCGTTCGAAACCACCGGCAAGCTGGCCGCCGAGCAGATTGCTGGCGCCGAACTGAAGGTCTACGCCGGCGCGCCCCACGGCTTCGCCGTCACTCATACGCAGCAACTCAACGAAGACCTGCTGGCCTTCCTGCAACGCTGAGGTACCCGAGCATGAGCAACACAGAGCGCAACGCAGACCTGATCCTGTTCAACGGCAAGCTGCACACCGTCGACCCGGAGCGCCCCCATGCCACCGCCGTGGCCATTGCCGACGGCAAGTTCCTGGTCGTCGGCACCGACGCCCAGGCGATGGCCTACCGCGACGCCTCGACCCAGCTGGTCGACCTCAATCGCCGCACCGTCATCCCCGGCCTCAACGACTCGCACCTGCACCTGATCCGTGGCGGTTTGAACTACAACCTCGAATTGCGCTGGGAGGGCGTGCCATCGCTCTCCGACGCACTGGAGATGCTGCGGCTGCAGGCCCAGCGCACGCCGTCGCCGCAGTGGGTGCGGGTGGTCGGTGGCTGGAACGAATTCCAGTTTGCCGAGCGCCGCCTGCCGACCATCGAGGAGTTGAACAAGGCGGCGCCGGACACTCCGGTGTTCGTCCTGCACCTGTACGACCGCGCGCTGCTCAACCGCGCCGCGCTGCGCGTCGTCGGCTACACCAAAGACACGCCGAACCCGCCCGGCGGCGAGATCGTCCGCGACAGCAATGGCGAACCCACCGGCATGCTGATCGCCCGGCCCAACGCGATGATCCTCTACGCCACCCTGGCGAAAGGGCCGAAGCTGCCGCTGGAGTACCAGGTCAACTCGACCCGCCAGTTCATGCGCGAGCTGAACCGCCTCGGCCTGACCAGCGTGATCGACGCCGGCGGCGGTTTCCAGAACTACCCTGACGACTACCAGGTGATCCAGCAATTGGCCGACGCCGACCAGTTGACCGTGCGTATCGCCTACAACCTGTTCACCCAGAAACCCAAGGAAGAGCTGGCGGATTTCAAGCACTGGACCTCCAGCGTGACCTACGGCCAGGGCACCGACTTCCTGCGCCACAACGGCGCGGGCGAGATGCTGGTGTTCTCGGCCGCCGACTTCGAGGATTTCCTCGAACCGCGCCCGGACCTGCCCGGCACCATGGAAGCCGAGCTGGAGCCGGTGGTGCGCCACCTGGTCGAGCAGCGCTGGCCATTCCGCCTGCACGCGACCTATGACGAGTCCATCTCGCGCATGCTCGACGTGTTCGAGAAGGTCAACCGGGACATCCCGTTCAACGGCCTGCCGTGGTTCTTCGACCACGCCGAGACCATCACCCCGAAGAACATCGAGCGTGTCCGCGCCCTGGGCGGCGGCATCGCCATCCAGGACCGCATGGCGTTCCAGGGTGAGTACTTCGTCGATCGCTACGGCAAGCAGGCCGCCGAGGCCACGCCGCCGATCAAGCGCATGCTGGCCGAAGGCGTTCCGGTGGGCGCCGGCACCGACGCCACTCGCGTGTCCAGCTACAACCCGTGGACTTCGCTGTACTGGATGGTCAGCGGCAAGACTGTCGGCGGCCTGAGCCTCTACCCGGAGGGGCTGTCCCGCGAGGTGGCGATCCAGCTGTTCACCCACGGCAGCGCGTGGTTCTCCAGCGAGCAGGGCAAGAAGGGCATGCTCAAGGCCGGCCAGCTGGCGGACCTGGCGGTGCTCTCGGAGGACTTCTTCAGCGTCGAGGAAGACGCGATCAAGACCATCGAGTCGGTGCTCACACTGGTCGGCGGCAAGATCGTCCACGGCGACCGCGAGTTCGACAAGCTGGCCCCGCCGAGCATCCCGGTGGTGCCGGAGTGGTCGCCGGTGGCCATGGTTCCCGGCCACTGGCGCCCGCAGGCGCCGCTGCAGCAGGCCGTGCACCAGTGCATCGGCGCCTGTGGCGTGCACGGGCACAGCCACGAGCGAGCGCGGACCAAGGATGTGCCGGTGAGTGACTTCGCCGGGTTCTGGGGCGCCTTCGGCTGCTCCTGCTTCGCGTTCTGATGGTGTAAAGCTCCGGTCCGCCAGGGCCGGATGCCGATCGCGGACGGAGTCCGCTCCTACGTACCGGGTGGCACCGGGGTCAATCCCGCGCGTAGGAGCGGACTCTGTCCGCGATCGATTTCACATCCGCAGCGGGCTGATCGGTTCGCGAGCCAGCTCGCCCCCACACTATTCCTCCCAAACCCGCGATGCAGGCTGTCTTCCCATCGATAGCCTTTTACCGCTTGAGCCGATCGATAACTGCAATAGCAGACCGTTGCGTTTGATCTATCTTCTGATGGGTTGTGCGATCACAAGGCGCCAGCGATAGGCGCCGACAAGGAGCCTGCAATGAGTGAAGAAAACAAAGGTAGCTGCCCCTTCCACCAGACCGCTGGTGGTGGCACGTCGAACCGTGACTGGTGGCCGAACCAGCTGAGGCTGGACCTGCTGCACCAGCATTCTTCCAAGTCCAACCCCATGGGTGAGGACTTCAACTACGCCGAGGCCTTCAAGACCCTCGACCTGGAAGCGGTCAAGGCCGACCTGCGCGCCGTGATGACCAATTCCCAGGACTGGTGGCCAGCCGACTTCGGCCACTACGGTCCGCTGTTCATCCGCATGGCCTGGCACGCCGCCGGCACCTACCGCATCGGCGATGGCCGTGGCGGCGCCGGTCGTGGCCAGCAGCGCTTCGCCCCGCTCAACAGCTGGCCGGACAACGTCAGCCTGGACAAGGCGCGCCGGCTGATCTGGCCGATCAAGCAGAAGTACGGCGCCAAGCTGTCCTGGGCCGACCTGATCGTCCTCACCGGCAACGTCGCCCTGGAATCCATGGGCTTCAAGACCTTCGGCTTCGCCGGCGGCCGCGAGGACGTCTGGGAACCGGACATGGACGTGTACTGGGGCGAGGAGACCACCTGGCTGGGCGGCGACAAGCGCTACACCGGCGAGCGTGACCTGGAGAACCCCCTGGCCGCCGTGCAGATGGGCCTGATCTACGTGAACCCGGAAGGCCCCAACGGCAACCCCGACCCGGTGGCTGCCGCCCGTGACATCCGCGAGACCTTCGCCCGCATGGCCATGGACGACGAGGAAACCGTCGCCCTGATCGCCGGTGGCCACACCTTCGGCAAGACCCACGGCGCCGGCCCGGCGGACAACGTCGGTGCCGACCCGGAAGCCGGCGGCCTGGAGAACCAGGGGCTGGGCTGGGTCAGCAGCTTCGGCACGGGCTCCGGTGGCGATGCCATCACCAGCGGCCTGGAAGTCACCTGGACGTCCACGCCAACGCGCTGGAGCAACAACTTCTTCTGGAACCTGTTCGGCTACGAATGGGAGCTGACCAAGAGCCCGGCCGGCGCCCACCAGTGGCAGCCAAAGAACGGTGCCGGCGCCGGCAGCATTCCCGATGCCCACGACAAATCCAAGCGCCGTGCGCCGTCGATGCTCACCACCGATATCGCACTGCGCGTCGACCCGGCCTACGAGAAGATTGCCCGGCGCTTCTATGAAGACCCGGACGCCTTCGCTGACGCCTTCGCCCGCGCCTGGTTCAAGCTGACCCACCGCGACATGGGCCCGCTGGCCCGCTACCTGGGGCCGGAAGTACCGAAAGAGGAGCTGATCTGGCAGGACCCGATCCCGGCCGTCGACCATCCGCTGGTGGACGAGCAGGACATCGCCGCGCTCAAGGCCAAGGTGTTGGCATCGGGCCTGTCGGTTTCCGAGCTGGTCTCTACCGCCTGGGCCTCGGCCTCGACCTTCCGTGGCTCGGACAAGCGCGGCGGTGCCAACGGTGCGCGCATCCGCCTGGCGCCGCAGAAGGACTGGCCGGTGAACCAGCCGGAACAGCTGGCCAAGGTGCTCGGCGTACTGGGGGAGATCCAGTCCGAGTTCAACGCCTCCGCTGCCGGCGGCAAGAAGATCTCCCTGGCCGACCTGATCGTCCTGGCCGGCGATGCCGGTGTGGAAGAGGCGGCGCGCAAGGGCGGTCACCGGGTCAGCGTGCCGTTCGCACCGGGCCGCATGGATGCCAGCCAGGAGCAGACCGACGTGCACTCGGTGGGGATGCTGGAGCCGGTGGCCGATGGCTTCCGTAACTACCAGAAGTCGAAGTTCTCCGTGCCGGCCGAGGCGCTGCTGATCGACAAGGCGCAACTGCTGACCCTGAGCGGGCCGGAAGTCACCGCGCTGATCGGCGGCCTGCGCGTGCTCGGTGCCAACACTGGCGGTTCGCAGAGCGGCGTGCTCACCGAGCGCCCCGGCACCCTGAGCAACGACTTCTTCGTCAACCTGCTGGACATGGGCACCGTGTGGAAGCCAACCTCGGCGGACAACACCGAGTTCGAAGGCCGCGACCGCAAGACCGGCGAAGCCAAGTGGACCGGCAGCCGCATCGACCTGCTGCTGGGTTCCAACTCGCAGCTGCGGGCGCTGTCGGAGGTCTACGGCTGTTCGGACGGCGAAGGCAGGTTCGTGCGTGACTTCGTCAAGGCCTGGACCAAGGTGATGAACCTCGACCGCTTCGACCTGCCGCGCTAACGGCAACCCTGTAGGAGCGAGCCCGCTGACAAGCGATTGTCAGCGGGTTTTTTCTTGCCGGGGCATCCAGACGGAATTGCGCGGGGCGGGCAGGGTCCTATTCTCCAGGGTTCCGTTCTTGAAGGAGCTGTTCTCGAAGGTTCCGCTTTCGAAAGACCTACGCTCCTGTGCTGTTGCCGCTTTAGTTCGCGCCTGGATGCACGAGCGTCATGCTCACGCGCCAGACTGGTCCGCTTAGCCGTTATCGACCGAAGGGGTTTCGCCTATGCGCCGTTGCATCATCGCTGTACTGGGCAGTTTCACCCTGGCCTGCGCCAGCCTTGCCGCCATCGCCGAGGAGTCGCCCGGCCGCGCGCTGAGCGCAGCGGCAGGCGTGCCCTGGCCGACGGTCATCGCCCACCGCGGCGCTTCCCACGATGCCCCCGAGGAAACTGCGCCAGCCTACCTGGCTGCTCGCGACCTGGGTGCCGACTACCTGGAAGCGGACCTGCAACGCACCAGCGACGGCGTGCTGGTGGCGTTGCACGACGACACCCTGGAGCGCACCACCGACGTGGCGAAGGTCTTCCCGGGCCGTGAGAAGGACCCGATCAGCAAGTTCACCCTGGCCGAACTCAAGCGCCTGGATGCCGGCAGCTGGTTCAACAAGGCCTATCCGGAGCTGGCGCGCGGCAAGTATGCCGGGCTGCGCATCCTCACCCTCGACGAGATGATCGATATCGCCGAGGGCGGTGGCGAGACACCTGGGCTGTACCTGGAGACCAAGGCGCCAGGGCAGTTCCCCGGCATCGAGGAGGACCTGCGCAAGGTCCTGGAAAACCGTGGCTGGTTGAACGCCGAGGGGGAGCCGCAGGGCAAGATCGTCCTGCAGACCTTCGAGAAGAGCAGCCTGGAGTTGCTGCAGAAGAGCATGCCGAAGGTGCCGAAGATCCTCCTGTTGTGGACCGGCGACGGCTACATGGCAGCGAAGAGCCCGACCACCTTCGCCCAGTCCGGCGAGAGGCTCAAAGCGGACTTCTACGCCCGCCAGCAGGTCAAGTCGAAGGAGGAGTTCTTCGCCTGGCTGGACTGGGCCAAGGCCCACGGCGCGCTGGGTACCGGCCCGTCTGCGACCCTGACCGCCCGTGGCGACCAGAGCTACATGGACCTGGTGCAACCCTGGATGAACCAGGCGGCCCACGAGCGCGGCCTGTTCGTTCACGCCTATACCGTGGATGACGCGGTGGACTTCGACAAGCTCAGCAAGGCCGGCGTCGACGGCTTCTTCACCAACCGCACCGACCAGTTGCTGAACTTCCTCGGCCGCCCGCCGAGCCGCAGCGTGGATGAGGTGCTGAAGTCGGTGGGCTACTGAGTTGCCCGAGCGGGTGGACGTCTACACTCGCAAGGTCATCCGTATTTCGTCCGTCGTCAGCAATCGGGAGAACGCCATGAATGCTCGCAAACTGATCCCCACCGTCCTTGCCGCCGCGCTGCTGCCTTGGTCGCTGGCCCAGGCCGCGTCGCTCGGCGATGTGGCCGGCCAGCTCGGCGGCCTCGGCAACATGTCCTCGGTGTCCTCCAGCAGCAGCGGCAACGTTGCCGGGCTGCTGGAATTCTGCGCCAAGAACAACTACCTCAACGCCGATTCGGCCACCAAGGTGAAGGATTCGCTGCTGGGCAAGTTGCCGGGCAATACCACCACCAGTGACAGCGGCTACAAGGATGGCACCAAGGGCATCCTCACCGGCAGCGACGGCAAGAGCCTCGACCTGTCCGGCAGCGGCCTGAAGGAGAAGGTCACCAAGCAGGTCTGCGACAAGGTCCTCAGCCAGGGCAAGTCGCTGCTCTAATGCCTCACGGGTTAGCCGGCCACCCCATCGTAGCCGGCCAACCCCTGAGTAGGATGGCGTGGAGCGCAGCGATACCCATCGCTCGGCAGCGCTCCACGTCACCTACTTACATCCTGCCGAAATGCGCCAGCATCCGCTCCGCGTCCGCTTCCACGCCACTGAACAATTCGAACGCCTTCACCGCCTGGAACACCGCCATGTTGCCACCATCCAGCGTGCGGCAGCCGAGGCTGCGGGCGTGCCGGAGCAGTTCGGTTTCCAGCGGGAAATAGATGATCTCCGCCACCCACAGGCCCGAATGCAGCAGCTCCAGCGGCAGCGGTGCGCCGGGCAGCTTGGCCATGCCCACCGGCGTGGTGTTGACCAGCCCATCCGCCTCGGTGGCTGCGCCGGCCAGGTCGTGACCGACCCGCGCGCGCTGGCCGCCGAAATGCGCGTTGAGGTTGTCCACCAGCGCCTGGGCGCGGGCCGAATCCACTTCGAAAACCGTCAGTTGTTGCACGCCTTCGCTGAGCAGCGCATGGGCCACCGCAGCCCCCGCGCCGCCGGCACCCAGTTGCACCACGCGCTCGCGTGGCGCATCGCTGAGGTTGCGCCGGAAGCCTTCGGCAAAGCCCAGGCAGTCGGTGTTGTGGCCGATGCGCCGGCCATCTCGCAGCACCACGGTATTCACTGCGCCGATGCCGCGGGCCTCGTCGGACAGTTCGTGCAGCAGCCCAATCACCGCCTGCTTGCACGGAAAGGTGATGTTCAGCCCGGTGTAGCCCATGCGCTCGGCGGCGGCGAGCAGGTCGGGCAGGGCGCCGGCATCGACGCCCAGGACGTCGAGGTCGATCAGCCGATAGAGATAGCGCAGCCCCTGTGCGTCGCCTTCGCGCTCATGCAGGGCCGGGGTGCGCGAAGCCTGGATGCCGGCGCCGATCAGGCCAGCCAGCACGGTGCGGTACTCGTTCATGGCGCTCATCCCTGCAGCAACTTGGCGAAGTGCCGGATGCCGGCGCGGTAGCCGTCGCTGCCCAGCCCGGCAATCACCCCCACGGCGATGCCTGAGACGAAGGAGTGATGACGGAACTCCTCGCGCCGGTGCACGTTGGACAGGTGCACTTCGATCACCGGCAGCTCCACGGCCGCCAGCGCATCGCGGATGGCCACCGAGGTGTGGGTCCAGGCCGCCGGGTTGATCAGGATGCCGGCGCAGCGGCCGCACGCCTGGTGGATCCAGTCGATCAGCTGGCCTTCGTGGTTGGTCTGGCGGAATTCGATTTCCAGGCCGATCTCGGCGCCGGTGCGCTGGCAGAGGGCAGCGATGTCGTCGAGGGTTTCGTGGCCGTAGGTGGCAGGCTCACGGGTGCCGAGCAGGTTGAGGTTCGGCCCGTTGAGCACGAGCAGGGTGTGGGGCATGAAGGGTGGCTCCGTTGTTTTTGTATGGCCGCAGTGGAAAAGGCCTGCAGGAGCAAAATGTACCAGATAGTTAATTTGGTCAATGTGACAGGGGATCGATGGCTTATGTCGGGATATGCCGAGTTAAATTCACTCAAGTGGGGCTAATGACGGCGATCTTGTAATTACGTGCGCATCATCGTGTGCAAATGAAAACAACAATCTGTGCGGTGATCGGCCACGTACGTAGGAGCGGACTCCGTCCGCGATCGGTATCCGCCGTGAAGAAATCGCGGATGAATCCGCTCCTACGGAGCCGTTCGGGCCCAGCGTAGGGCGAGTAACGCCACAACGTTATCCGCCGCCAGCCCAACGGCGGATAACCCGTTCCGGGTTATGCGCCCTACGACAAGCCCGCTAGACAAAAAAGACCCGCCAAGCGGCGGGTCAGAAGGGGAAGCCTGGAGAGTTGGAGAGCGGCGGCTTCAGACGTGCAAGGCATGCCCCAGCGCGCGCAGCGCAGCTTCCTGCACCGCTTCGCCGAGGGTCGGGTGGGCATGGATGGTGCCGGCGATGTCTTCCAGGCAGGCGGCCATTTCCAGGGACTGCACGAAGGCTGTCGATAGTTCCGACACCGCCTTGCCCACGGCCTGCCAGCCGAGGATCAGGTGGTTGTCCTTGCGCGCCACCACGCGAACGAAGCCGTCGCTGGATTCCAGCGTCATGGCGCGGCCGTTCGCAGCAAACGGGAAGCTTGCGGTCAGCACCTCATAGCCTGCGGCCTGGGCCTGTTCCGGCGACAGCCCGACCACCACCACTTCCGGGTCGGTGAAGCACACCGCCGGGATCGCCGTGGGGGTGAAGGCGCGGCGCTGGCCGGCGATGATCTCGGCGACCATCTCGCCCTGGGCCATGGCGCGGTGGGCCAGCATGGGCTCGCCGGCGATGTCACCGATGGCCCAGACATCGCGCATGGAGGTGCGGCACTGCTCGTCGATCTGCACGGCGCGGCCGTTCATGTCCAGGCGCAGGGTGTCGAGGTTCCAGCCGGCGGTGTTGGGATGGCGGCCGACGGCGACCAGCACCTGGTCGGTCTCGATCACCCGCTGCGAGCCGGCGCCATCCTGCACGCGCAGGCCTTTGCCGTCCGGCTCCAGGCCCATCACGCTGTGGCCCAGGTACAGCTCGATGCCCAGCTTGCGCAGGGAGTTGGCGACCGGCTTGGTCAGCTCCTCGTCATAGGTCGGCAGGATGCGCGGCTGCGCTTCCACCACCGTGACGTCCACGCCGAGCTTGCGATAGGCAATGCCCAGCTCCAGGCCGATATAGCCACCACCAACCACCGCCAGGCGCTTGGGCAGTGTCTTCGGTGCCAGCGCTTCGGTGGACGAGATGACATTGCCGCCTACCGGCAGGAAGGGCAGTTCCACGGATTTCGAACCGGCGGCCAGCAACAGGTGTTCGGTGTGGATGTGCTGGGTGCCGCCTTCGGCGAGATCGACCTCGACGGTCTTGCCGTCGACGATCTTCGCCCAGCCGTTCACCACGGTGACGCCGTGCTTCTTCAGCAGCGCGGCGACGCCGGTGGTCAGGCGGTCGACGATGCCGTCCTTCCATTCCATGGTGCGCTGGATGTCGATGCTCGGCGCCTGCACGCTGATGCCCAGCGGCGACTTGCCGGCGAACTCGCGTGCTTTCAGGTATTCCTCGGCGGCGTGGATCAGCGCCTTGGAGGGGATGCAGCCGATGTTCAGGCAGGTGCCGCCCAGGGCCGCGCCTTCCACCAGCACGGTGCGGATGCCCAGCTGGCCGGCGCGGATCGCCGCGACGTAGCCGCCGGGGCCGCCGCCGATCACCAGCAGGGTGGTTTCGAGAGTCTGGTTCTGTTTCACGTGTAGGGCTCCAGTCAATCGATGAACAGGGTGGCGGGATGTTCGAGCAGGGCGCGCACGGCCTGGATGAAGGCCGCTGCGTCCATGCCGTCGACCACCCGGTGATCGAAGGACGAGGACAGGTTCATCATCTTGCGCACGACTACCTGGCCGCTGACCACCATGGGCCGCTCGACCATGCGGTTGACGCCGACGATGGCCACTTCCGGGTAGTTGATCACCGGCGTGCTGACGATGCCGCCCAGTGCGCCGAGGCTGCTCAGGGTGATGGTCGAGCCGGAGAGTTCCTCGCGGCTGGCCTTGCCATGGCGCGCGGCTTCGGCGAGGCGCGCCACTTCCGCGGCGTTGCCCCACAGGTCGCGGGACTCGGAGTTGCGCAGCACCGGCACCATCAGCCCGTTGTCGCTCTGGGTGGCGACGCCCAGGTGCACCGCGCCGTAGCGGGTGATCACGTCGTTCTCGTCGTCATAACGCGCGTTGAGCTGGGGGAAGTCGCGCAGGGCGACGACCATGGCGCGGGCAATGAACGGCAGCAGGGTCAGCTTGCCGCGTGCCGCAGCGTGTTTGGCATTGAGGTGCACGCGCAGCGCTTCGAGGTCGGTGACGTCGATCTCCTCGACGTAGCTGAAGTGCGGGATGCGCCGCTTGGCCTCGGCCATCTTCTGCGCAATCTTGCGGCGCAGGCCGATCACCGGGATCTGGTGTTCGTCGTGGCGTGCGGCGTAGCCAGAGGCGATGGTCGCTCCGCCGTGTTCCAGGAAGTGTTCCAGGTCTTCACGGAGGATGCGTCCGGCCGGGCCGCTGCCCTGGACGAACTGCAGTTCCACGCCGAGGTCGCGGGCACGCTGGCGCACTGCCGGCGAGGCCAGCGGCTTCTCGCCCGGCGCGCGGCGCGGGGCCGGCGACGGAGCAGGGCGCGCGGCCGGGGCGACCGGCTTGCTCTCGACGCGCGGCGCAGGCTTGGGCGCTTCGGCGACAGGTGCGGGTTTGCTTTCCGGCTTGGCTGCCGGCGCTTCTTCATGGGCCTTGGCTTGTGCCGCTTCGCGGTGGTTACCGCTGCCTTCCACTTCCAGGCGGATCAGTTCGCCGCCCACGGCCATCACCTGGCCGGGCACGCCGCCCAGGGCAAGTATCTTRCCGGCCACCGGCGAGGGGATTTCTACTGTGGCCTTGTCGGTCATGACTTCCGCCAGCAGCTGGTCCTCATGGACCTCGTCGCCGACCTGGACATGCCACTCCACCAGCTCGACCTCGGCGATACCTTCGCCGATGTCCGGCATCTTGATGACGTGAGTGCCCATTCAGACCTCCATGGCGCGCTTGAAGGCCGCGCCGACGCGCGCGGGCCCCGGGAAGTAGTCCCATTCCTGGGCGTGCGGGTAGGGAGTGTCCCAGCCGGTCACGCGCGCAATGGGGGCTTCGAGGTGGTGGAAGCAGTTTTCCTGGACCAGCGACATCAGCTCGGCGCCGTAGCCGCAGGTGCGGGTGGCCTCGTGGACGATGACGCAGCGGCCGGTCTTCTTCACCGACTCGACGATGGTGTCCAGGTCCAGCGGCCAGAGGCTGCGCAGGTCGATGATCTCGGCATCGATGCCGGTTTCCTCGGCGGCGGTCTGGGCCACGTAGACGGTGGTGCCGTAGGTCAGCACGGTCAGTTCGGAGCCGGGGCGGGCAATGGCCGCCTTGTCCAGCGGCACGCTGTAGTAACCCTCCGGCACCTGGCTGGCCGGGTGTTTGGACCAGGGCGTCACCGGGCGGTCGTGGTGGCCGTCGAACGGGCCGTTATACAGGCGCTTGGGTTCGAGGAAGATCACCGGGTCGTCGTTCTCGATGCAGGCGATCAGCAGGCCCTTGGCGTCGTACGGGTTGGACGGCATGACGGTACGCAGCCCGCAGACCTGGGTGAACATCGCCTCCGGGCTCTGGCTGTGGGTCTGCCCGCCGTAGATGCCGCCGCCGCAGGGCATGCGCACCACCATCGGCACGGTGAAGTCGTTGACCGAGCGGTAGCGGATGCGCGCAGCTTCCGAGACCAGTTGGTCGGTGGCCGGGTAGACGTAATCGGCGAACTGGATTTCCACCACCGGGCGCAGGCCGTAGGCGCCCATGCCGACGGCGGCGCCGATGATGCCGCTCTCGGAGATCGGCGCGTCGAACACCCGCGAGGTACCGTATTTCTTCTGCAGGCCTTCGGTGCAGCGGAACACGCCGCCGAAGTAGCCGACGTCCTGGCCGAACACCACGACGTTCTCGTCGCGTTCGAGCATCACGTCCATGGCCGAGCGCAGCGCCTGGATCATGGTCATGCTGGTGACCGCCTGGGCGTTCTCGTGTTGCTGGTTCATGGCATTCATACCCCGAGCTCCTGGCGCTGCCGGCGCAGGTGTTCCGGCAGGTCCTTGTAGACGTCGTCGAACAGGTTGGCGGCGCTGAACACATGGCCGTCCACCAGCGAGCCGTGGCGTTCGGCTTCCTTCTGCGCGGCGATCACTTCGGCTTCCAGTTCCTTCTTCAGCGCTTCCTGCTGCTCTTCGGACCAGATGCCGAGGCCGATCAGGTGCTGCTTGAGGCGGGCGATGGGGTCGCCCAGGGGGAAGTTGGTCCAGTCGTCGGCGGGGCGGTACTTGGACGGGTCGTCCGAGGTGGAGTGCGGGCCCGCGCGGTAGGTGACCCACTCGATCAGGCTCGGGCCATGGCCACGGCGGGCGCGCTCGGCAGCCCACAGCGAGGCGGCGTAGACGGCGAGGAAGTCGTTACCGTCGACCCGCAGCGAGGCGATGCCGCAACCCACGCCACGGTTGGCGAAGGTGGTGCCTTCACCGCCGGCGATGGCCTGGAAGGTGGAGATCGCCCACTGGTTGTTGACCACGTTGAGGATCACCGGCGCGCGGTAGACGTGGGCGAAGGTGAGGGCGGTGTGGAAGTCGGATTCGGCGGTGGCGCCGTCGCCGATCCAGGCGGACGAGATCTTGGTGTCGCCCTTGATTGCCGAGGCCATGCCCCAGCCGACGGCCTGGATGAACTGGGTGGCGAGGTTGCCGGAGATGGAGAAGAAACCCTTCTCGCGGCTGGAGTACATGATCGGCAGCTGGCGGCCCTTGAGCGGGTCCTGCTCGTTGGAGAGCAGCTGGCAGATCATGTCTTTCAGCGGATAGTCGCGGGTGATCAGGATGCCTTGCTGACGGTAGGTCGGGAAGGTCATGTCGCCGTCGCGCAGGGCCATGGTGTGGGCGGTGGCGATGGCCTCTTCACCCAGGCACTGCATGTAGAAGGACATCTTCTTCTGGCGCTGGGCGGTGAGCATGCGTGCGTCGAAGATGCGCGTCTTGAGCATCAGGCGCATGCCGCGCAGCAGCTGTTCGTGGCTCAGGTCCGGGGCCCAGGGGCCGACGGCGTTGCCGTCTTCGTCGAGCACGCGCACCAGGCTGAAGGCCAGGTCGGTGGTCTGCGCCGGCTCCACATCGATGTCGGGCTTGCGCACCTCGCCGGCGGGCGACAGGTGCAGGTAGGAGAAGTCGGTCTTGCAGCCCGGACGCCCGGTGGGCTCGGGGACGTGCAGGCGGAGCGGAGCGTAGTCGGTCATGGTCGGTCTCCAGTTGTGATCGTGGGTGTGGATCAGCAGACGGAAGAGGCCATGCCTGGCGGGCGCACCCGGCCGGGTAGGGCTACGGTGCGGGTGCCGCGCGGGGTCGCGGGGCGGGTGGTGACATCACTCATGGTGAGGTCCTCGGTTGTTGTAGTTGTGGTTTCAGTATAGGTGTGACCGATTGGTTTTTTGCTCCAAATTGACTAGGTCTGAGCTTCCGGATTAGTGTGTTTGAACTATAAAAACAGCTCTGGGTAGTACGAAGAAAAATGGCTGATCTCGACCGCACCGACCTGAAAATCCTCCGCGCCCTGGCCGACGATGGGCGCCTGTCCTGGCGCGATCTGGCGCAGAACATCGGCCTGTCGCTGACCCCGACCCTGCGCCGGGTGCGCCGTCTGGAGGAGGAGCAGTACATCCAGGGCTACTTCGCGCGCCTCGACGAAGAGCGCCTGTCCGGCGGCATGAGCGTGTTCGTCTCGGTGTCCCTGGAAAAACAGACCGGCGACTACCTCGCCCGGTTCGAAGAACGCATCGTCCAGGCGCCGCAGGTGATGAGCTGCTTCCAGATGACCGGCGACGCCGACTACATGCTGCGGGTAGTAGTGAAGGACCTGTCGGCCTACCAGCTGTTCCTGACCAATACGCTGACGCAGATTCCCGGCGTGGCGGGGATCAAGTCGGCGTTCGCGCTGAAGTCGGTGATGCTGCGCTCGGCGCCGCCGATCTGAGCGGGAGGCATGGCGCGGGGGCGTGCATTTCGCGGACAAGGTCCGCTCCTACGGGAGCGCAACGGCATCAACCAGTAGGAGCGGGCCTTGTCCGCGAATCCATCCGGCCAGTTGCGAGCTACCTGGTCGAGGGAAGGCGCGAACCCGAGCAAGAGCTATCAGTGAGCGCACAGGTAGGATGGCGTGGAGCGGAGCGATACCCATCAATTCGGTGCACCGACAGCATGGGTATCGCTGCGCTCCACCCATCCTACGGCGAGGCACGCCGGCCAATCTGGCGTGCTGGGTCAGCCGTTGCGGCGGAACTGCTCGCGATACTGCGTCGGCGTCACTCCAAGGCGTTGGTTGAACACCAGGCGCATCCGTGCCGCGCTGCCGAAGCCGCAGCGCCAGGCGATCATCTTCAGGGCCTGGTCGCTGCCTTCCAGCAGGCCGCGGGCGGCGTCGAGGCGGGCGCGCTGGACGAACTCTGCCGGCGTCACGCCCGCTTCGCGGACGAAGGTGCGGGCGAAGCTGCGCGGGCTCATCGCCACCTGGGCGGCCAGTTGTGGCACGCCCAGCGGCTGGTCGAGGTTCTCCTGCACGTAGCGCTGGATGCGCGCCACCGGCGAGCCTTCGTCGGCCGGCGCCTGCAGGAAGGGGCTGAACTGCGATTGCCCGCCCTGGCGCTGCGCTACCACCAGCAGACGTTTCGCCACCGACAACGCCACAGCTGCACCGTGGTCCTCAGCGACCAGTGCCAGCGCCAGGTCGATACCGGCGGTCACGCCCGCCGAGGTCACCAGTGCGCCATCGCGTACATGAATCCGGTCCGGCTCCACCAGGGCCTGCGGAAACAACTCGGCCAGCCGTCGTGCATCGCTCCAGTGGGTGGTCACGTGCTTGCCGTCGAGCAGCCCGGCATGGCCGAGCAGGAAGGCGCCGGTGCAGATCGAGCCATAGCGCGGCGCCAGGGCGCAGGCCGCGCGCAGCCAGTCGAGCAACTCGGGCGCGGGTATCTCGTCGGGCAATTGCGGCCCGCCCGGCACCAGCAGGATATCGGCCGCGCCGTCACCTTGTTCGAGACTGAAGTCGGCACCGAGCAGTTGGCCATTGGACGCGCGTAAAGGGCAGGGCGGCGCAGCCAGGGTGACCACCTGGTAGCCCTGGCCGGCAGGCACGAAGGCATTGGCCTCGGCGAACACGTCCAGCGGCCCGGAAACATCCAGCGCCTGCACGCCGGGGAACAGCAACATGGCTACGCGTTTCATGGCGCCTCCCGATCCGATCGATGGCGTTCATTCTTGCGGGGGAAAGCCATGGCTGCAAACGCTTCAAGGAGGCGAATGCTGCCAATCAGCTAACAACCGGAGTGACAATCACCAAGCGAAACGGGCGGCGAGCCGCCATTGTTGCGTTATCTGAAGAAATGCATTGTCGAAGTCGATCTGTGTAGGAAAGGTCCGATCAGCTAGATTTATGGCAGTGGGCCACGATCGACGCGACCCGCGTGATCCCCGAGGTTCCTGCCATGAAATCCACCCTTAGCGCACTCTTCGCCATCCCCGCCTTGCTGTTGTCCTTCACTGCCTTCGCTGACGATGCCGTGGTCTACCACTACGGCATGCCGCTGGACGTGGCCAAGGTGCTGAGCATCTCGCAACCCAACGAGCGCTGCGAAATCAGCCAGGCGACCATGGTCTACCTGGATTCCCAGGGCCAGCAGCACACCCTCAAGTACCTGCGCCAGACCCTGCGCTGCAACGACGTCTGAGTCAGGCGCGGAACTGCTCCACCAATCCCTGCTGTCGGCTGGCCAGATCGTTCAGCGAACGACTGGCGCTGGCGGCTTGCTGTGCCTGATCGGAAATGCTCTGGGTGACATCGCGGATGCCGGCGATATTGCGGTTGATCTCCTCGGCGACGCTGCTCTGTTCCTCCGCCGCGCTGGCGATCTGCAGGTTCATCTCGCTGATCAGGTTCACCGCCTCGCCGATGCGCCGCAATGCGCCGATGGCCTGGCGCGCTTGATCGACGTTGCCCTGGGCCTGGGCAAAGCTGCCCTGCATGGCGCTGGTGACCGACTGGCCGCGCGCCTGCAGGTTCTCGATCACCTCGCGGATTTCCTCCACTGACTCCTGGGTGCGCCGGGCCAGCCCGCGCACCTCG
>NZ_JASMRU010000049.1 GCF_030462585.1 Pseudomonas sp. CAN1
GTGCTGGGTCGGGCCTTCGCCGGCGATGCTGAACACCGCGAGGTCCGGCTTCAGCGCGAGAATCTGCTCGGCGCTGACGCTCTGTTCCGAGGCCTGGCCGATCAGCGGGATCTGCTTCACCTGGGGGAAGCGCTGGGCGTAGACGTCGAAGGTGTGCGGGTCGAGCAGGCGCACGTCGTTCTGCCAGCCGACCACGCGCTGGAAGGGGTTGTCGCGGTCGAGCAGGGCCAGGGCGAAGAACAGCCGGCCTTCACCCAGTACCACGCGCTGGGCGTTGCCGTTGACCTCGACCTTGCGCCCGAGCACGTCGGTGACGGTGAGCGCCTGGGCAGGCAGGGCGAGACCGAACCAGCCTAGGCAGAGCAGGGCGAGGGTGGCGAGGGAGTGGGTCAGACGGGAGCGGGCAGCGCGGGACGACAGGAAGGGCATGCGGAACGACCTGAGTATGAAGTAGAATTAATCGCATTTGCAATCCACTCTACCGCTGCCGTCGCGGGCGAGCCGGGCGGCTTTGTATTGGAGGGGCGCGAAATCCCGCGCCACAACATTCCATTACATTTGCGCCGTGCAGCCCCTGCCGACAGCCGGAACGATAGCGACCCGCCGCGAGTTTCCCGATGTCCAGGCCAGACCACATCCTCGTCGTCGACGACGATCCCGAAATCCGCCAGCTGCTGGCCGACTACCTCAAGGGCATGGGCTACCAGGTGTCCGCCGCCGCCGACGGCCGCGAGATGCAGCGCCAGCTGGAAGTGCAGCCGGTGGACCTAGTGGTGCTCGACCTGATGCTGCCCGGCGAGGACGGCCTGACCCTGTGCCGCGACCTGCGCGCGCGCAGCGATGTGCCGGTGATCATGCTCACCGCACGCGGCACGCTGATCGACCGCATCATCGGCCTGGAAATGGGCGCCGACGACTACCTGCCCAAGCCCTTCGATCCGCGCGAGCTGCTGGCGCGGATCAAGGTGGTGCTGCGCCGGGTGCAGAGCTTCCCGCAGCGCGCCCAGGTGGATGAGGCGGCGACCCTGCGCTTTGCCGGCTGGGAACTGGACACCCGCGCCCGCCACCTGCGCTCACCGGCCGGCCTGAGCATCGCCCTGGCCGGCTCGGATTTTCGCCTGCTGCGCCTGCTGCTGCAGCACCCCAATCGCCCGCTGGGCCGTGACTTCCTGCTGCGCCAGGTGTTCGACAAGGAGCGCCTGCCGTTCGACCGCGCCATCGACGTCTGCGTCAGCCGCCTGCGCCAGCATCTGGAGGACGACCCGAAGTCGCCGAAGCTGATCCGCACCGTGCGCAACCAGGGCTACATGCTCACCGCCGAAGACGTGGTCAGCGCCTGATGCGCCTGTGGCCGCGCACGCTGTTCGGGCGGCTGGTGGTGATCCTGGTGGGCGGCATGATCGCCGCCCAGGTGCTCACCGGCAGCATCTGGTACGACGTGCGCCACACCCAGGCACTGGAAATTCCGCTGCGCCTGGCGGCCGCGCGGCTGACCGATCTGCAGCATCTGCACCTGCGCCAGCCGCAGGACTTTGCCCAGGCGCTCAGTGCGCTCGACCGACCCGGCTTCGAGGCGCGCCTGGTGGCGTCGGCGGACGAGCCGGACGGCTCCTTCGATCCTGCGGCTGAGCGCTTGTTGCGTCGCGCTGTTCACGACCAGGGTGGCGACTCCCAGGGCCTGCGCCTGTTGCGCGTCGAGCTGCGCGATGGCGCTGGCGCGCGCAGCGGGCTGACCGGGTTGTTCTCCGGCAACGGCGTGGAAGCGCACCTGCTGCTGCAGGCGCCGTTGGGCGATGGCGGCTGGCTGCGTATCGCCATGGTCGAAGGGCAGGGCTGGAGCAGCCAGTCGACCCTCGATGTGGCGCTGGATTACCTGCTGCGCCTGTATTTTCTGCGCATCCTCGTGGTGGTGCTGCTGGCCCTGCTGGCGGTGCGCCTGGCCATCGGCCCGCTGGACAAGCTGGCGCGCGCGGCCGAGGGATTGGGCCAGGATATCCAGCGCCCGCCGCTGCCCGAGGAAGGCCCGCTGGAAGTGCGCCGCGCCGCCCGTGCCTTCAACGCCATGCAGCAGCGGCTGATCCACAACCTGGGCGAGCGCATGCGCTTTCTTGCCGCTGTGTCCCACGACCTGCGTTCGCCCATCACCCGCCTGCGCCTGCGCACCGAAATGCTCGCCGACGAAACCGCGCGGCAGAAGATGCGCAAGGACCTCGACGACATGGAAGGCATGGTCACCGCGACCCTGGACTTCATCAGCGGCAGCGACCTCGACGAGGCGCGGCAGAACCTCGATGTGAATGCTTTGCTGCAGAGCCTGCAGGCGGATTTCGAGGAGCAGGGCGAGAGGGTTTCATTGTCCGGGCGCGCGTTGCAGCCGTTGGCCGGTTACCCGCTGAGCCTGCAGCGGGCGCTGCTCAATCTGCTGGAGAACGCCATCCGTTATGCCGGTGGCGCCGAGGTCGAAGTCGAGGACAGTGCGCAGGCGCTGTGCATCCGCGTACTGGACCGTGGGCCGGGAATACCGCCGGAGCAATTGGAGCGCGTGACCGAGCCGTTCTACCGGCTGGAGCAGTCGCGCAATCGCTCCACCGGTGGCTATGGATTGGGGCTGAGCATCGCCCAGACCATTGCTGCTGCGCACCATGGACGGCTGGAGTTGAGCAACCGTGAGGGCGGTGGTTTGGAAGCAACGCTGCTATTCGACCGCGGCGCCTGAAGTAGAACACCCCTGTAGGAGCGAGCTTGCTCGCGAACAGCTTGACTCCGTGCCTTGCAGGTTCGCGAGCAAGGGCTAGGCGCCCCCCTCGGTCCTACGAAAAGCACCATCGATCCCATGTCGTGTCGGGTGAGTGCCATGCCCTGTAGGAGCGGATCTTATCCGCGATCCGGCCGACAGGCCGGTGTCGGTCGATGGCACCGCTATCGCGGTGTTCGCGGACAAGGTCCGCTCCTACAAAAGCAGATCGGTGCGGGAATTGGGTCGCGAACCTGCCCGCCGGGTTTCCGGGGAGGGAGTCCTGATGGCGGACAGGTTCGCGGTAGAGGTGCTGCTCGCGTAGAGCAACTAATTGCTGCTGGGATATCTGTACCGACGCTTGCCCCTCACCCCAGCCCTCTCCCGTGGGAGAGGGGGCAGATTGTGCCGGCTGATGCGATGGTTTCAGCCTGCTCTGAACGGTTCCCTCTCCCCTTGGGAGAGGGTTAGGGTGAGGGGCGGCCCCAGCGCAGAAATACCCCGTAGGAGCGGACTCCGTCCGCGATAGGTCTGCATCGCGCCGGACATCATCGCGGACGAAGTCCGCTCCTACGCAAGCCCAGGCGGTCCGGCCTAGAACGAATAATCCGCACTCAGCACCGCACCCCGGCCCGCGCCCGGCACGCCGTAGCCGCGGCCGTTGTACTGGCTCCAGTAGTGCTTGTCGAACAGGTTGTTGACGTTCAGGCGCAGCTGCACGTCCTGGGTCGCCTGCCAGCTGAGCATGGCGTCATGCACCACGTAGCCGGGCACTGTGGTCTGGCCGGCGCGAGTCAGGGTCGAGCCCAGGCCGGGGTAGATCTTCACGTCGTCCACGTACTGCACGCCGTAGCTCAGGGCCAGGTCGTCCGGCAGCTGCCAGGTGCTCCACAGGCTCAGGGCGTTCTGCGGGGTGTTGGCCAGTTGCACACCCTTGTCCGAGCCGTTGTAGGGTTTGAGCAGCTTGCTGTTCTGGTGCACATAGGCGGCGTACAGCGACCAGTTGCGGGTGATGTTGCCGCTGGCGGACAACTCGATGCCGCGCACCCGCTCTTCGCCGCCGGTATAGGCGGAAAGCTCCTCGTCATCGATGTAGGTCAGCTGGCGCTTGGTCTCGAACACGTCGCCGTTGAGCGCCAGCTGGCCGTCGAGGAACTCCCACTTGCTGCCCACTTCGTAGGTCTTGCCACGGTCGCCCTTGGTCGAGGCGATGCTGCCGGTCTGCGCCACGGCGAGCACGCCCGAGGGCTGCTTGGCGTTGGCATAGCTGACGTAGATGCTGCCGTTCTCCACCGGCTTGTAGGTCAGCGCGGTGTGCACGCTGGTGAGCTTCTCGTTCTGTGAGGAGTTGCCCTTGTCGACCCAGGCGGCGCTCTGGCTGGCGCGGGTTTCGCTGTCCAGCACGCGGGTGTCGAAGTGGTCCTGGCGGACGGCCAGGTGCAGTTGCCAGTGCTCGTCGAACTTCAGCGTGTCGAGCAGGTAGAAGGCCTTGTCGAGCTGCTCCACCGACTGCTTGGCGGAGGTGTAGGTGTCCAGCGCGTAGGGGTATTTCGACCAGTCGTTGCTCGCCACCGGCAGGTTGCCCATGGCGGTGCGGCTGGCGGCCGTGAGGGCGCCGGTCTTCGAGTCCAGGGTCTGCTTGCTCAGGTCAAAGCCGCCAACCAGGGTGTGGCCGATGCCGAAGGTGTCGACGCGCCAGGTCAGGTTGGTCTGGTTGCTGTAGGTCTCGTTGGTCTGCTCGCGCAGCGGCGTGTTGATGTTGCGCCGGTAGATGCCCTTGCCGGCCTGGATGCCGGGCGCGCCGGCGTTCGGGTCGCCGCCGGGGGTGGTGACGAAGAAGTCGTGGTCCAGGTGGAACCAGGTGAAGCGGCTGTCCAGGCTCAGCGAATCGTTGAAGTCGTGGGCGAACTTCAGGTTCACCCGGTGCGATTCGTTGTTCTCGTAGTCGAGGTTGCGCCAGCCCCAGTAGCTGCTCCAGCTGGCGCCGCCGGCGCGGTGCGGCGAACTGCCGTTGCTGCCGTTGACGGTGGGGATGCCGTAGTCGGGGGTGGCGTTGTCGTGCAGGTATTCGTAGGCCAGGGTGACGCGGGTGTCGGTGCCCAGGCCCAGCGCCAGGGACGGGGCGAAGCCGTAGCGCTCGTCGCCGACCCAGTCGCGGCCGTCGGTGCCGGTGTTGGCGCCCATCACGTTGACGCGGAACGCCGCGCCTTCGCCGAGGCCGTCGATGCGGTGGTTCACGTCCAGCGTGCCGCGCTTGAAGTTGGCCGTGCCGACGCCACCGCTGAGCAGGTTGAAGTCATCCAGCTGCGGAGTCTTGGTCACCAGGTTGACCGCGCCACCCACAGCGCCGACGCCCCAGGCCGCGGTGCTGGAGCCCTTGAAGACCTCCACGCCCTCGGTGTTGAAGAAGTCGTCACGGGAGTACTTGGCCGGGTCGCGCACGCCGTCGCGGTAGATGTTGCCGTCGGCGTTGAAGCCGCGGATGGTCAGGCTGTCGCCGACGCCACCGCCGCCCTCGCCGGAGTTGAAGGTGATGCCCGGCACGTTGCGCAGGGCGTCCTTCAGGCTCTGGGCGTTCTGCTCCTTGAGCAGCGACTCGGAGAGCACGGTGACGCTCTGCGGGGTGTCGCGCAGCGGCTCGCTGTACTTCGCCGAGCTGGCGCGGTCGACCTTGTAGGGCGACTCCTGGGTGGCCTGCACCGTGCTGTCGGGCAGCGCCAGGGCATCCTGGTCATCGGCGGCGGGCGGTTGATCCGCCCAGGCACTCAGCGGGATCGCCATGAAGGTTGCGAGGCCGACGATGGGGGCGAGGGTGAAAGGTGCTTCGGAACGGGTAACGGGAGTGAGGTTCAGGCGGGACGACATGGACGGAAAGCTCTCCGGCAAATGCGAGTTATTTGCATTGCGGAAAGGCTAACAGTGATGGCCGGTGGCCCAGGCGGCGCAAATGTATCGCCGCCGAGGCGCGGGGTGCTTTACAACAATCCATTACATTTGCCCGCGCACGAACGGCCGGGCGAAGGGTCTGCCGCCGGCTCGGGGCCGGCGGCAGAAGGCTCAAGCTTTCTTCTTCGTCGACGGCAGCAGGATGGTCAGGCAGCCCAGCAGCGGCAGGTAGGAGCACAGCTTGTAGACATACTCGATGCCGTGGATGTCGGCCAGGTGGCCGAGCAGGGCCGCGCCGATGCCGCCGAAGCCGAACATCAGGCCGAAGAACACCCCGGCGATCATGCCGACGTTACCCGGCACCAGTTCCTGGGCGTAGACCACGATGGCCGAGAACGCCGAGGCGAGGATGAAGCCGATCACCAGGCTGAGGATGCTGGTCCAGAACAGGTCGACGTAGGGCAGCGCCAGGGTGAAGGGCGTGACGCCGAGGATGGAGAACCAGATCACCGCCTTGCGGCCGATGCGGTCGCCCACCGGGCCGCCGAAGAAGGTGCCGGCCGCCACCGCGCCGAGGAAGCCGAACAGATACAGCTGCGAGCTGGCCACCGAGAGGTCGAACTTCTCGATCAGGTAGAAGGTGTAGTAGCTGGTGAAGCTCGCCATGTAGAAGTACTTGGAGAACACCAGCAGCGCCAGCACCACCAGGGAGGCAGTCACCCGGCCCTTGGACAGCCCGTGGGTGGCCACGCCGCCGGCCTTGAGCTTGAACAGGTTGAGGTGGTGGCTGTACCAGCGGCTCAGGCCCCAGAGCACGCCGACGAGGAACACCGCGAACAGCCCGAAGTACGCCACGTGGCCCTGGCCGTAGGGAATGATGATGGCCGCGGCCAATAGCGGGCCGAAGGCGCTGCCGGCGTTGCCGCCGACCTGGAAGGTGGACTGCGCCAGGCCGTAGCGCCCGCCGGAGGCCAGCCGCGCGATGCGCGAGGTTTCCGGGTGGAAGGTCGACGAGCCGATGCCCACCAGCGCCGAGGCCACGAGGATGGCGTGGAAGCTGCCGACGAAGGCCAGCATGAGGATGCCGATCAGTGTGCAGACGCTGCCCAGCGGCGCCAGCCAGGGTTTGGGATGGCGGTCGGTGTGGTAGCCGACCCAGGGCTGCAGCAGCGAGGCGGTGAGCTGGAAGGTCAGGGTGATCAGGCCGACCTGGGTGAAGCTCAGGCCGTAGTTGGCCTTGAGCACCGGGTAGATCGACGGCAGCACGGCCTGGATCAGGTCGTTGGTCATATGGGCGAGGGCGCAGGCGCCGATCACGCGCATGACCAGCGGGCTGGCCTGGCTGGCCACGGACGGCGTGGCCAGGGGGGAAGCGGTGGTAGACATGGGACTCCGGGGCAGCAAGGTGTGGCACGCGGGCAGGGCGCGCCGGGTTCTACGTATTGGGAGGCCTATGCTAGGCGCGCGAACCCTGGCTGTCTCACGCGATCCGGACGACGAATATCGCGAAACGGCCAAATCGGCCGGCCAAATCGCCGATCGGCTATGCTCGCGGCCTCTTCACTTCTGTCTGGCAGGCCTGCTCCATGTCGTCAGCCGTCCCCCTGCGCGTTCCCTTCGAAGGCCGCGAGCTGCATGCCGATACCCTGGCGGGCGCCTCGCCCTTGCATCTGTTCGGCATCCATGGCGGCGGCGCGAGCAACCGCTCGGTGTGGGACGGCCTACGCCAGTCGCTGTGGCAGCGCGGCGTCGGCTCCACCGCGCTGGATTGCGTTGGCCACGGCGACACGGGCGGAGTGTTCGCCGAGTCCTCCTTGCAGCGGCGCAGCCAGCAGGCGCATTCAGTGATCGAGCGCGCCGGCGTGCGCCCCACTGCACTGGCCGGCATCAGCATGGGCGCCTACAACGCCTTGCGCCTGAGCGAAGCCCTGGAGGTGCAGGCGCTGATCCTCATCGTGCCCGGCATCTACACTCCCGAGGCGTTCGAGGTGCCTTTCGGCCCTGACTTCTCGGCGATCATCCGCCGCCCGCGCAGCTGGCTCGACAGCGATGCCTGGGCGATTCTGCAACGCTTCCGTGGTCGCCTGCTGGTGGTGGCCGGCGAGCAGGATGCGGTGATCCCGCTGGAAATCCCCGAGCGCCTGCACGCTGCCGCGATTCACGCGCAATCCCGTGAGCTGCTGGTGGTGCCGGGCGCCGGCCACAGTGGCCTGCTGCCGTTGCTGCTGGACAATCCGCAGTGGCATGCCGCGCTGCTGGCTTGCGTCGGGCTGGAGGGTGTCGGTCCGGCGGACTGAACAGCGGCGGGCGGCGCGGGTCGATAGAACTTGCGCTAGCGAGGAGATGCAACATGGACAAGGTCACCGGTGGCTGCCTGTGCGGTAGCGTGCGTATCGAGGCGACGGGCCAGCCCTACCGGGTCGGCGTCTGCCATTGCCTGGACTGTCGCAAGCACCATGGCGCGCTATTCCATTCTTCGGCGATCTTCCCCGCGAGCGCGGTGCGTATCGAGGGCGACGTCAGCGACTACGCCGGGCGCTGCTTCTGCCCGCGCTGCGGCTCCTCGGTGTTCGGTCGCAGCGGCGACGAAGTCGAGGTGAGCCTGGGCGCGCTGGACCAGCCGGATCGCTTCCAGCCCACCTATGAACTGTGGACCTGCCGTCGCGAAGCCTGGCTGCCGGCGCTGCCGGTGAAGCATCGTTACGAGCGCGATCGCGAATCCACCGGGCGCCGCGAAGACTAGCCGCACGGACAGAAAACGCACCCCACGGACAGATCGCGCCGGCATTTCCGCGTGCCGCGCAATTGTCATATTCGCGCTCGAAAACCCTGCCGATAGTAGCCCCGCCAACAAAGCTCAAAGAGGCTACATCGTGTTTCATCGCGCCCTGTTTTCCGCATCCCTCGGCTTGTCCCTGCTCAGCCTGCCCATCGCCTGCGCCAACGCAGCCGAGACCTACGCCCTGGACACGCCGCACCTGGCCGGCATCGACAACTTCCGCGATATCGCCGGTACCACCACCGCGTACACCACGTCCAACGACGGCGTGATGCGCTCCGGGGTGTTCTATCGCTCCAACGCGCTGACGCCCAAGGGCACCGACCTGGCGGTGCTCAACAGCCTGGGCATCAGCGACGTGTTCGACCTGCGCACGCCGAGCGAGATCGCCGGCACGCCGGACACCCTGCCGGCGGGCGCGACCTACCAGAACATCGACATCATCGGCAGCACCACCTCGGGCGCCAATGTCACCAACATCTCCTTCACCAGCGCCGCCCAGGCCGTCGAGATGATGGAGGAGACCAACCGCGCCTTCGTCAGCGACGCCGGCATGCGCGGCCAGTTCACCACGCTGTTCAACGAGCTGGCGGCCGCCGACGGCGCCGCGCTGTTCCACTGCACCGCCGGCAAGGACCGCACCGGCTGGACCGCCGCCGTGCTGCTGAGCATCGCCGGGGTGGACAGCGCCACCATCATGGAAAACTACCTGGCCACCAACGACTACACCGCCGCACGGGTCAAGGCGACCCTGGCGATGCTGCCGGCGAGCATGGCGGCCATCTACGAGCCGCTGCTGGGCGTGCAGGCCAGCTACCTGCAGGCCGGCCTGGACGAGGTGACCGCCGAATACGGCACCATGGACAACTACCTGAAGGAAGGCCTCGGCCTGTCCCAGGAAACCATCTACGTGCTGCGCGGCAAGATGGTCTACTACAGCACCCTGCCGGGCGTCGCCGGCCTCTCCGGCAACGCCGCTGCCGGCGCGCAGCTGCTGACCCAGCTGCAGAACAGCAGCCTCTCCGGTGACTACACCGCGTACAACTACTACCTGCAGTCGGCTATCGATGCCGGCACCCTCGGCGGTGTCGAGTCCACCGTCGGCGGCCAGGTGCATGCCGACGCGGCCAGCTACCTGCTGCGCCAGGACGCGCTGATCGACCATGCCGCCGCACCCTACGCCAGCGGCGTCGACCTGAAGACCGGCCAGACCCGCCTGTGGACCACCGCGCTGGCCGGTTACCAGGGCAACTCCGCCACCTCCAACGCCGAGAGCAGCAGCGAGCACACCCAGGGCATGATGATCGGCGTGACCCAGCGCTTCTCCGAGCAGCTCAGCGGCAACGCCGGCTTCGGCTACAGCAAGGGCAGCGTCGGTGGTGCCGGTGGCGACGTGGACACCGACCTGACCTTCGTTCGCGGCGGCGCACGCTTCGCCCTCGACGGCCTGGAGCAGGGCCTGTTCGTCGATGCCGACCTCAGCTACGGCTGGCTCGACTACGACAGCAAGCGCGACATCGGCGGCGGCCTGGGCAAGGCCAAGGGTGACACCAGCGGCAGCCTCAGCGGCGCCAGCGTTGCCCTGGGTTACCGCACGGCGGTGTCCACCGTCACCCTGGAACCCAGCATCGGCCYGCGCTACAGCCACCTGGACCTCGACGGCTTCCAGGAGAAGGGCAGCGAGCTGGCGCTGGACGTCGACGACATCAGCGAGAACCGTCGCAGCGCCTACGCCAACCTCAAGGCTTCCTTCGCCCCGGTGGAACTGGGCAGCGGCTGGCAGATGGTGCCTGGCCTGGAAGTCGGCTACGACCATGCGCTGGGCGACTACCAGGTCGACAGCCAGGGCCAACTGCTGGGCCTGGACGTGTCCCAGCGCGCCGCCTTCGACAACCGCGACCAGTTCAGCGGCGCCTTCAGCCTGACCGCCAGCCAGGGCGACTTCAGCGTCGGCGCCGAAGTCGGTGCACTGGGCGGCAGCGGCAGCCACGGCGCCAGTGGCAGCCTGAAGGCCAGCTACCAGTTCTGAATGGCGTCACGTAGCAAGAACGGCCCGTCGCGGGATTCGCGGCGGGCCGTTTGCTTTTGGGTACCTATGCACGGAAACAGCAGGGAGTGTAGGAGCGGACTCTGTCCGCGATGGTATCCGGCGCGAAGCGGGGTCAATCGCGGACGGAGTCCGCTCCTACGGTGTCGGATAACTCGGAGCGAGCGAGTAGGGCGTAGCGATGCCTGGCCAGGGATGCACGGAAACAGCGGATTGCGTAGGAGCGGACTGTGTTCGCGATGGTATCCGGCGCGAAGCGGGGCCAATCGCGGACGGAGTCCGCTCCTACGGTGTCGGATGACTCGGAGCGAGCGAGTAGGGCGTAGCGATGCCAGGCCAGGGATGCACGGAAACAGCGGATTGCGTAGGAGCGGACTCCGTCCGCGATGATGTTCGGCGCGAAGCGGGGCCAATCGCGGACGGAGTCCGCTCCTACGGTGTCGGATAATTCGGAGCGCCCTACGCGGGCACCGCCAGATTCCGGCGCAGGTCCGCCGGGCTCATGCCGTAGGCGTTCTGGAAGTACTGGCAGAAGCGCCCGACGTTGCTGAAGCCCAGGGCCAGGGAAATCTCGCTGACCGACTGCGCGCTGTCCTGTTGCAGTGCGTCATAGGCGCGCTGCAGGCGCACTTCGCGCTGGTAGGCGACGATGGAGCTGCCGACGAAGCGGCGGAAACCTTCCTGCAGGGCGCGCAGGCTGACGTTGGTCAGCTCGGCCAGGTCGCTGCCGCTGACCATCGCATCCGGATGCTCCTGTATGTACTCCATGGCCAGCTTCACGTGGCGCGGGGCGATCTGCGGGGCAGGGCGCCTGAGGGCGTCGCTGTAGTTGTGCGGCCAGATTTCCAGCACCGAATCCACCAGCATTTCCTGCAGGCGCGCCGGCATCAGCGCGCTGGAGTTGATCAGCAGGTCGAACTCGTTGCCGGTGGCCATGGCGACGATGGCCTTGATGCCCTGGAAGGCATCGTTGCTCAGGTCGACTCGCGGCTGGAAGCGCACCTTTTGGGTGATCGGCCGGCCCAGCAGGGTGGCCAGGCGCCGGGCGAACAGCGAGCGGCGCACCGACAGGCCATGGTGCGCGTGGCCGTCGATGAAGCCCACCGAACGTACCTGGGCTTTCTCCATGGCCAGACCGACGCTGGGCAGGCCGACGCTGTCGCTGCACTGGTTGAAGACCACGCGCCCGGCGCTGGGGAAGATGAAGGTGATCTCGTCGTCGTGGTCCGGCATCGCGGTCAGCAGGTCGCCGCGAAAGCTCAGGCGGCGGAAGCTCACACCCTCGTAGCGGCCGTAGACGCCGCCGATGACGATGGGCTTTTCCGGGCGCGGCATCCCGGAATAGAGGTTGCCGAACATCCGCGTGTAGAGCTCGCCGAAATCGTCGGCGCTCATGTGCTCGGAGCGGATCAGGAACTGCTTGCGCGAGGTGCTGGTTTCTACCGTCATGGTCCGTCTTCTGGCAGCGCCGGTCGGGCCGCTCCGGGCTTTGCGCGCCGGGGTGCGGAATGTGGGCGAGCAAGTTAGCGGGCGTGGGTTACAAATCCGTGTCGGTGGCTGCATCGAGCGCCAAGGGCGAGTCAGTCGCGTAGGGCGGATAACGCCATCGGCGTTATCCGCCATGCTGGCCGGCGGATAACCCGTTCCGGGTTATGCACCCTACAGGGCTAAGACTTCACGGCACCGCCCGCAAACAACTCCCCAGGTCGCAGGGCGCCGGCAGCGTGCGCTGCGCGGCCAGGCGTACCTGCTGCGCCGAGCGCTCATGGATATCCAGCATCAGGTGGGCGGTGAACAGGCAGCTGCAGAAGATCAGCGCCACGAACAGCGGGATGAGTCTGGACATGCTGGCGGCCTCGTCGACCTGGCGGGTAGACCCACGTTAGTCGCCGAGGCCGGCGGGCAAATCGTCCGCTCGGACTAGCCCAGGGTTGCCACGCTGCGCAGGATCAGACGCACCAGCATGGTCTGACGGGTCACCCCGGTCTTGGAGAAGGTCGAGCGCAGGTGGGCGCGGGCGGTATTGCGGCTGATGTTCAGTTCTTCGGATGCCTCGTCCAGGGTCAGGCCGTTGGCCAGCAGCATGGCCAGCTGCGCCTCGGCGGGAGTCAGGTCGAACAGCGCCTTGACGATCTCCTGCGGCGCGCGGGATTCCTGCTCGGGGTCGCTGACGAAGATCACCACCGACGGGCAGTGCTTGCCCTCGTTCCATTCGCTCAGCGGCACCGAGCGCACGATGATGCCCAGGTCCGCGCGGCCGGACGGGCGCTGTACGCGCATCGCCTCCACCACCGAAGGCTGCGCGCCTTTCTGCGACTGCAGCGCCTGCTTCACCAGCCGGCGGAATTCCTGGCAGTCGCGCGGGGTGCCGACCTGCAGGCTGTCGGCGCTGATCTTCAGGCCGTCCTTCTCGCGCAGCAGGTTCTCCGCCACCTGGTTGGTCTGCAGGATCTTGCCGGCCTCGTCGAGGATGATGGTGCCGACGGCGAACTGGTCCACCGCGCCGGCGTAGAGATTGCGTTCGGTCTCGATGCGGTTGATCTGCGTGTGCAGCGCCACCGAGCGCTCCAGGTGCGGGACGAAGTAGGCCAGCAGGGCCTTGTCGTTGTCGGTGAAGCCGGGCGACTCCACGCCGCGGCTGACGCGGATGCGGCACAGCGCACCGTCGCTGGTGCGGATGTCGGCGCCGAGGATGTGGAACACCCCGACCGGTTCGAGGAAGTTGCGGTAGAACTCCGAGGCCAGCCACTGCTCCTTGGAGACGAACTCCTCGAGGATCACCACCTGGCCGCTGGGCAGGTCGACGAAGGGGTCGAGGTTGAAATAGTACTGGTTGTATGACGCCACGACCTCGGCCGAACTGCCGTTGGTATTGACCATCAGCCCTTCGCTCTGGTCGCTGGGCGGACGCAGGATGAAGGTGACGTACTTGGCTTCGAGGAACTGGTTGAGCTCATTGAGGAAGGACTGCCACGGGGTACTCTCCAGGGGGCCCTGGTAGAGATTGCCGAGCATCCCGCTGAACTGGACGAGATCGAGCGACTGTGCCATCGGTAGAACCATTTTTTATTGTTGTTGTAGGAAAGCGCCGACGAGATTAATCGGCGCTTTCCGCAAAAGGCAATCGGTCCCGCAAGGCAGGGGACCGGTGGCTCAGGCCGGCTCCTCCTGCAGCGCCCGCACCACGAAGCTCTTGCGCTCGGCGAGGCTCTCCGGCAGCAGCGCGACATCGGTGTAGAACTGCTCGTACCACTTGCGCAGCTGGTACACCGGGCCGTCGCCGTCGCACAGCAGCGGGTTGTCGACGCGGGTCTTGCTGTGCCAGATGGCCACGTCCTCGTAGAACGCCGCGCGCGCCTGCTCGACGTAGGCCAGGGCCATGGCGCGGTTGTCCTCGGCGGAGAGTCCCGGCACCTTCTTCACCAGCACGCCGTAGCGCAGGGTGAAGCTCTTGTGGTCGATGGGCACGTGGCAGTTGAGCAGGATCGACTCGATCGGCTGGCCGCCCATGGCGCCGGTCATCCAGGTGATCTGGTAGGCCGGACCGTAGTAGGTGGCCACCGTGCGCAACTCGCTGTCGCCAGACAGCCGCGCGCTGCGCCCGCGCATCACCTGGGACGCTGTGTGCGCCTCGAAGTGGTTGCTGAACTCGTCGATGGGCGCGCCGTGCACGCTCTTGAAGTGCGCCATGTCGGAGACGTTGTCCACCAGCTCGCGGCAGTTGGTGCCGATCTTCAGCTCGGCCACTTCCCACTCGGCCCACGCCTCGTCGTAGCAGGCGTCGATGCGCGGGATAGCCTGCTCGGCAATCGGCGCGTTGCCTTCGGGGTCATTCCAGACGAACAGCAGATGGTTCTGCTCCAGCACCGGCCAGGACTTGATCTTCGCCCGCGGCGGGATGCGCTTGGCGTAGGGGATGTCGTCGCACACACCGTCGGCACCCCAGCGCCATTCGTGGAAGGGGCAGCGCAGGCTGTTGCCTTCCACGCAGCCTTCGCTCAGGTCCGCGCCCATGTGCGGGCAGTAGCCGTCGAGGATGTGCAGCTGTCCGTCCTCGCCCTGGAAGGCCACCAGGCGGGTGCCGAACACGTCCAGGCGGTGGGCCTTGCCGTCGCGGTACTGGCTGGCCAGCCCCAGGCAGTGCCAGCCGCGCGCGTAGCGGTCCTCGACCGGGCGCGCTTCGATGCGGTGCAGGGTATTCATTGTTGTTCTCCCATCAGGTTGCCGCAGGCAGAAGGGCGGCACGAGCCTGGGTGGGATTCTGCAAGCCAGAGCGGTTGCGGCATCGTCTGAACGGACGAGGGCGCATCCCTAGTCCGGGTGGACGATGCCGGCGGCGGTCCTGGCCGGCGATAACGACGCCATCGACCGACAACAACGACAAACGGTGGACAGATGAGCGAACAGCAAGCCGGCCGCGTGGCCGTCATCACCGGCGCAGCCAGCGGTATCGGCCGTGGCCTGGCGCAGCATGCGGCGGGGCTGGGCCTGCGCCTGGCGCTGGCCGACCGCGACCGCGCGGGGTTGGAGGAGCTGGCCGGCGAGTTGGCCGCACAGGGTTGCCAGGTGCTGGCGCAGGTCACCGACGTCAGCCGCGAGCAGGACCTGATCGCCCTGCGCGACGCCACCCTGGCGCGCCTCGGCGGGGTCGACCTGCTGTTCAACAACGCCGGCATCATGCAGACCGGCGCCAGCTGGGAGCTGAGCGAGGCGCAGTGGCGGCGCATGCTCGACATCAACCTGCTGGGCGTCACCCATGGCCTGCGCGCCTTCGTGCCGACGCTGCTGGCCCAGGGGCGGCCCGCGCACATCGTCAACACCGCGTCGCTGGCCGGGTTGCTGGCCAGCCCGTTCCTCGCTGCGTACACAGTGACCAAGCAGGCGCTGGTGGCGCTGTCCGAAGTGCTGCACCACGAGTTGGCGGCGCTGGGCGCGCCCATCGGCGTCTCGGTGCTCTGCCCGGGGCCGGTGGCCAGCCGCATCATGGCTTCGGACCTGGCCGGCAATGGCGCTGGCTCCGCCCTCGGCGCACAGCTGGAGCAGAGCATCCGCGCTGGCATGCCGGCCGACGAGCTGGCCGCGCGGGTGTTCGAGGCCATCGCGCAGCAGCGCTTCTGGATTCTCCCGCACCCCGAGTTCAAGCCCGCGCTGCAGGCGCGCACGCAAAGCATTCTCGACGAGACCAACCCGGTCTTCCTGCTGGCCGACGTATAAGGAGACAAGATGGCCCTCGATCCCCACATGCAGGCGCTGCTGGAACAGTTTGCCGGTGCCTTCGCCCTGGATTTCCAGCAACTCGACGCGGTGACCTACCGCAACTTCGCCGACCAGGGGCTGGCCGCCGGCGAGCCCTTGCCGCTGGCAGAAGTGCGCGAACTGCGCGTAGCCGGCGGACTGCCGGCGCGGCTGTATCGTCCGACCAACGAGCCGGGCCTGCCGCTGCTGGTGTTCTTCCATGGCGGCGGCTTCGTTGCCGGGACTATCGACACCCACGACGACCTCTGCCGGCGCATTGCCCTGGGCAGTGGCGCGGCAGTGGTGTCGGTGGGCTACCGGCTGGCGCCGGAAGCGCCTTTCCCGGCGGCGCCGGAAGATTGCACGCAGGCCGTGGCTGAGCTGGTGGCGCGCGCCGTCGAGCTGGACGTGGATGCCACGCGCCTGGCCCTGGCCGGCGACAGCGCCGGCGGCAACCTGGCGATTGCCGCCGCGCGCCTGCTCAATCAGCGCGGTGGGCCGCTGCCCGGCGCGCTTTGCCTGCTCTATCCGGTGACCGACCAGAGCTGTGGCAGCGCTTCGTACCGCGAGTTCGCCGAGGGGCATTTCCTCGAAGCCGCGATGATGCACTGGTTCTGGCGACAGTACCTGGGCAGTTGGCCGGCACCGCTGGACGTGCTGGCTTCGCCGCTGCACGCCGCCGATCTCGGCGCGCTGCCGCGCACGCTGCTGGTCAGCGCTGAATGCGATCCGCTGCGTGACGAGGGTGAAGCCCTGGCCGAGCGCGCTCGCGCAGCGGGTGCGGAGGTTGAGCTGGTGCGTGCCGAAGGCATGCTGCACGGCTTTGCCAGCTTCGCGCCCTTCGTGCCGCGCGCGCAGGCCTATCTCGATGACGCTGCGGCCTGGCTGCGCGAAGTGCTGCGCTGAGGAGCCGGACATGACCCTGGACAGTCCGCTGCACCTGATCGAAGCATTGCGCGCCGGCCGGCCGGTGGTGCTGGTCGACGGCGAGGAGGAGGGCGGTGACGGCATGCTGCTGCAGGCCGCCGAATTCATCGACGACGCGGCACTGAATTTCTTCGCGGTCGAGGCGCGCGGGCTGGTTTGTCTGGCGCTGACCGACGAGCGCTGCAGCGCGCTGGGGTTGCGCGCGATGATCGACAATCCGCGCGGCGACAGCCTCGGCTTCATGGTCTCCATCGAGGCCGCCCAGGGCATCAGCACCGGCATCTCCGCCGCCGACCGCGCGCGCACCGTGCAGGTGGCGGTGGACCCGGCCAGCAAGCCTGCCGACCTGGTCAGCCCTGGTCACATCTTCCCGCTGCGCGCATTGCCCGGCGGTGTGATGAGCCGCGCCGGGCATGCCGAGGCGGCCTGCGACCTGGCAAGGCTGGCCGGCCTGCAACCGGCTGCACTGCTCGCCGGCATCCTCGACGAGGACGGCGAAAATGCCCGTGGCGAAGTACTGCGCGAGTTCGCCCAGCGCCACGGCCTGCCCATCGGCGGCATCGCCGAGCTGATCCACCACCGCATCCTCCACGAAGGCACCATTGCCCGTGGCGCCGAATACCGCATCGATACGCGACACGGGTCGTTCCGCGTGTGTACCTATCACGACGCCTTCAAGGACGTGCTGCACCTGGCGCTGGTGCGCGGTGAGATTGATCCGGCACGCCCGGCGCTGGTCCGTGTGCAAGCCGTGGAAACCCTGCGCGACCTGCTGGCCGGCGAGCCGCCGCGCGGACCGCAGCAGTGGAATCTCGACCGCTCGCTGGCGCGCATCGCCGCCGAAGGCAGCGGCGTGCTGGTGCTGCTGGCCCAGCAGGAAAGCGCCGGCGCCATCCTCGACCAGCTGGCGCGCGGGCCGGGCTTGCAGGCACCGAAGTTCCCCCAGCGCACCCTCGGCGTCGGTGCGCAGATTCTCCGCGACCAGGGCGTACGCAAGATGCGCCTGATGAGCTTCCCGGTGCCGTACAAGGCGGTCTCCGGCTTCGAGCTGGAAGTCGCCGAGTTCGTCCCCTTCACCCAGCCCGAGGAGGCTTGAGATGACTCCGCAGCAAGCACTGGACAAGGTCCTGGCGCCCACCCGCCTGGCCGGCCTCGCGTTGCGCAACCGGGTAATCAAGACCGCTACCTTCGAGGGCATGTGCCCTGGCGGCGTGCCCGGCCCCGAGCTGGCCGCGCACCACGCGCGGATGGCGCGCGGCGGCGTCGGCCTGACCACCGTGGCCTATTGCGGCGTGTCGCCGGACGGCCTGACTTTCGCCGACCAGATGTGGATGCACGAAGGCATCTTCCCGCCACTGCGCGCGCTGGCCGATGCGGTGCACCGCGAGGGTGGCGCGATCTCCGCGCAACTGGCGCACTGCGGCTTCTTCAGCCGCACGCGGCCGAAGAACATCCCGCGCCCGCGCGGCCCCAGCGCCGGTATCAACCAGTACGGGCTGTTCTGCGGCGTGCCGTTCGCCGGTGCCATGGGCGCGGCGGACATCCGCAAGACCCTCGCCGAGTATGTGTCTGCGGCGGCGCTGGTGAAGCGCGCGGGCTTCGACGCCGTGGAAATCCACATGGGCCACGGCTACCTGCTCAGCCAGTTCCTCTCGCCGGCCACCAACCGCCGCAGCGACGCCTACGGCGGCAGCC
This sequence comes from Pseudomonas sp. CAN1, assembly GCF_030462585.1. Classification (GTDB taxonomy): domain Bacteria; phylum Pseudomonadota; class Gammaproteobacteria; order Pseudomonadales; family Pseudomonadaceae; genus Pseudomonas. Next base: position 18,304 of record NZ_JASMRU010000049.1, read on the forward strand.
TGGAAAACCGCCTGCGCCTGCCGCTGGAGGTGCTGGCGGCGGTTCGCGGGGCAGTGGGCGATGACTTCCCGATCCTCGCCAAGCTGAACCTCAGCGATGGTTTTGCCGGCGGGCTGGAGATCGACGATTCCTGCCATATCGCCAGGCGCCTGGCCGAACACGGGCTGAATGCGCTGGTGATGAGCGGCGGCTTCACCAGCCGCTCGCCGATGTACCTGTTCCGTGGCGAGAGTCCGCTGCAGCAGATGATCCCGCTGGAGCCCAACCCGCTGCAGCGCACGGCGATGAAGTGGTTCGGCGGGCGGCTGTTCTCCAGCCTGCCGTATTCGGAGATGTACTTCCTCGACCTCGCCCGCCGCGTGCGCCAGGCCACCGATATGCCGCTGGTGTACCTGGGCGGCGTCAGCGAGCGCGGCAGCCTGCAGCGTGCCATGGCGGAAGGCTTCGACTTCGTCGCCCTGGGCCGCGCGCTGCTGCGCGACCCGGACCTGGTGCAGCATGTGCGCAGCCAGGGCGAGGCCTACGTGAACGGCTGCAATCACTGCAACCAGTGCGTGGCGAGCATGGCGTTGCCGGGTGGTATTCGCTGCGTGCTCAACCAGCCGGATAGCTTCGCCCACCTTTAGCCGCGAAGCAGCATCGGTGATTCCTGTAGGAGCGGACCTTGTCCGCGAATCCTGCCGCCATTCGGGTGTTGCAGGTGGGCGCCCGTTACGGGGCGGGCGCCATGCAGAGGGCCAGCCGGTAACAACGAAATCCGCCGCGAGGGATTTCGCGGACAAGGTCCGCTCCTACGGTGGTCGCCTGTCAATCTCGGTGTGGTGGGGCGGCGTATGACCGTGAGCGGTTATACGCCGTCTCGCTTGGCTTCCCGGTCGCCCGGCCGCCTCAGGGTTTCATGCTCTTCAACAACTCCCGCACCCGCTGCTCGCCGTCACGGCTGCCATTGAGATCGGTCCCCACCACACTGAGTACCGCGTAACCCTGGGTCAGTAGATATGCATCTTCCCGGCGCTGGCGTTCGTTCGGCGCAGTCGGTGCTGTCAGGTTGACGCGGGCTCCACCGTCCTTGTCCGCCTGCACGGCGAAGACGATGGGCGACCAGTCGCTCACCGGCGCATACACCAGCCCGCGTACCTGGGCGACGGGGCGCGCCGGGTAGTTGAGGTTCAGGCCCTGGCCGGCGGGCAGGCCGAGCAGGTTGAAGGCGCACGCGTCCTGGCTCTTCACACAGGTCTTCTGTGCAATCTGGCCGGCAGCAAGCGCGCGATCGAGCACCCGCACGGCCAGGCGTGCACTGTCGCCCAGGGCGTCGCGGGTCAGTTGCAGGCCGGCCTGCGGGTCGCGCTGCACCAACGGCAGGTCGATAGCGGTGGACACGGCCATCGCCGGCACCCCGCGGCGCATGGCCCAGAGCGCGGCGTTGAGGGTGCCGGACATCTGGATCAAGGGGCCTGCGTTGTCGCCGAAGTTGCTGCCGGAGACCACCAGGTCCGGCGGGTTGTCCTTGAGCAGCAGGTCGAGGCCGGTGTTCACCGCATCCACCGGGGTGCCCACGGCCATGTTCTTGCCCGCCGGCAGCGCGAAGCCGGCCGGCGCGCCGACGCAGTACTGGTGGTCGGCCAGGCGGGTGACAGCGAGTGCCTGGCCGGGTGCGACCACGCTGGCGGCGCCGATGCCGCTGTTGTCGGTGTCCGGCGCCACCAGCGTCACGCGATGCCCGGCGGCGCTCAGCTCGCGGTACAGCGCCTGGATACCCGGCGCCCGGCAGCCGTCGTCGTTGGTGAGGAGGATGGTCAGCGCGCTGGCCTGCGTGGTGAGGCCCAGGCTGGTAGCGGCGATGGCGGCGCGGAGGAGGTTGTGCATCAGGCTTTCCTTTGGCAAATGACAAAGCCCGCGCGGTGTCCCGCGCGGGCTTGGGAAGGCGGCCTTACTGGCCGAGTTTGCGCATGTTGGCGGCGGTGAAGTAGTTGGCGTCGTAGTCGGCGCTGTTCAGCTTGGGCGCGGCCTGTTCGTTGGCCATGCGGTCGGCCAGGTAGGAGCCGGCGATGAGGTCGTGGTACAGCGCCACGCGGGCCTGGTTCACCTGGATGTCGTAGGCGTACACGGTGGTCTGCATGTTGGTGCGCCACAGCTGGCCACGGGCGTCGTAGTTGTCGGCCAGGGCGGCGGACCAGCTGTCCTCGTCGAGGTACAGGGTGCGCTTGGCGTAGATATGCCGCGCGCCCGGTTTCAGCGTCGCTTCCACCACCCATACGCGGTGCAGTTCGTAGCGCATGTAGTCGGGGTTGACGTGGTTGGGCGTGAGGATCTGCGAGTACTTCAGCGCCGGGTCGTCGAGCTTGTAGTTGTTGTAGGGGATGTAGATTTCGCGCTTGCCGATCAGCTTCCACTCGTAGCGATCCGGCGCGCCGTTGAACAGGCGATCCTCGTCGATGGTGCGGAAGCCGCCGGCTCCGGTGGGCGTGTCGTAGCCGACGGTGGGCGCGCGGCGCACGCGGCGGGTGCCGGGCAGGTACTGCCAGCTCTGCCGTGGGCTGGCGACCGGGTCGAAGAATTCGTTGCCGCCGATGATCTCGCCCTTGGAGCGCACCGGCTTGAGGGTGGTGATCATGAAGTGGCTCATCACGCCGCCGTCGTAGTTCTGCAGCGAGCCGGCGGGCGAGCACCAGGGCGCGAGGATCTGGTAGTGCACGGTCTGCAGCGCCTGGTTGCCGTTGGAGTAGATCACTGCCTGGTCATAGATGGCCTCCTCGCTGTTGGCGCGGGCCTGCAGGGCGTGGTTCCACATCAGCTCGTAGCCATCCCTGGGGATGGGGAAGGGCGAGGCGCCGAAGGCGTTGCGTACCGCGTTGCCGCCATCCACCAGTTCGGCGCTGGTGGCATTGGCCTTGATGTTCGCCTCGATCTTCTCGCTGAAGCGGAAGTCACGGTGCGTGGGGTAGATCGGCATCTTGAAAGTGGCGGGGTAGCGCTTGAACAGGGCGCGCTGGCCATCGGTGAGCTGTTTGGAGTACTGCTCCATGTTCTGTGCGGTGATGACGAACAGCGGCTTCTCCTCGGCGTACGGGTCGGCATAGCGGCTGCCGGGGCCGTCGTATTTCACCTGGGGCGGTGCGCCGCGCCATTTGCCGGTCCAGGCGGGGATGCTGCCGTCGGCGTTGCCGGCCTTCTCGGCGCCCATGGGGGTGAGGTCCTGGCCGAGGCGGGCGGCCTCTTCGGCGCTGACCTTGGCCAGCGCCGGGCCGCTCAGGCAGGCGAAGCCGGCGGACAGCAGCAGGGCGGGCAGGTAGGTTGAACGGTTCATGGTCTGGCTCCTCGGGCTGGGTCAGAAGCTGTATTTCGCGGTGAGCGAAAGGTTGTCGCGGTCCGCCAGGGTGGTTTCGCTCGGGTTGCCGAGGAACATGTTGTAGCGGGCTTCGATGCTGAAGTTGTTCAGGTAGCGCCAGGTGGTGCCGACGGCGAAACGGTCGTCGCCTTCGCCCAGGCCGAAGCTGCCGGGCATCGACGAATTGCCGTTGACCGCCTGGCTGTAGATGATCGGTACGCTCAGGTCCCAGCCGTTGAACACGTTGTTGTAGTCCAGCGTCAGGTTGAGGGTGTAGCCCCAGGCAGAGCGGTCGTAGTAGAGCTTGTCGGTGTTGGGGGTGCGGATCTGCGCGACCCCGGCGCCGGTGGGGACGAAGACGTCGAAGCTGGGCGCCCGGTCGTTGTCCATCACGCGGTTGTAGCCAACCTCGCCGGTCAGCGTGGTGTTGTCGGCGAAGGGCATGGCGCCGTAGGAGTGGATGAACGAGACCAGCGCCTGGGCGACATTGGCGCGCACCGGCTGCGGGGTCAGGCCGGTATCGACCAGCACCGGCTGGCCGTCGCGGTAGCTGAGCTCGCCGCTGACGTTGGTCTCGCCGAGCATGCTGGAGAAGCTCGCGCCATAGAGCTTGATGTCGTCGTAGAAGATCGCCCGGTAGTTGCCGGTGTTCCAGTCGCTCAGGAAATCCAGCTGCGGGCTGTGGTCGCTGAAGCGCAGGTAGTAGAGGCCGAACTCGGTATTGTTGAGCTGCTCCACCGTGTAGGTCAGCGCGGCGCCGTACTGGCCGCTGTTGCCCGGCGTGTCGTCGCCCAGGCGCCGCTGCTGGCCGGTGGCGTCGTTGAAGCCGCCCTCGTCGATGTAGTCGGTGGTGGAGAAGAAGTGCCCGACCGGGGTCAGCTCGTTGCGCTTCCACTGGTACTGGTAATACAGCTGCACGCCGAGATTGTCGGTCAGGCTGTACTGGGTGAACAGCTGGCCCACCGGCAGGAACAGCTCCTTCACCTCGATACCCGGCGTGTTGGCCTTGGTGGCGTCCACCGGGCTCATCGCGCCGGCGATGCCGAAGCCGTTGAACAGGCTCTCGCCCCAGGCCACCACCTGGTTGCCGGCGCGGGCGTTGAGGGTGTGGCCGCTCAGGTCCCAGGTGCCGTAGACGTAGGTGTCGAGCAGGCGCAAGTCGTCGCCGGCCTGGTCCTCGGTCTCGCCGGAGAAGTGATCGGGCTTGGAGCAACGGCCGCCGGCGAAGCAGTTGGAGGTGCCGGTGTCGTTGTCGTTGCCGCGCTGGTAGACGTCGTCGTAGAAGCCGGTGGCGCGGACGAACAGGCCGTAGTCACCGCGGAACTTCAGGTCGGCCTCGGTGAGAAAGCTGGCGCGGTTGTTGATCAGCGCGCCGCGGTCGAAGGCGTTGTCGCCATCGTCGCCGTTGGCGATGGCCGGGTTGCTGCCACCGTTGGACAGCGCATGGGCGCGCTTCTCGGTGCGCCACGCCAGGCTGTAGCTCAGGGTGGTATCGAGGTTCAGTTGCAGGTCATCGTTGAACTGGTACGACAGCGCCTGGGCCTGGCTGGCGAGCAACAGGCCGGCGCCGCTGATCGCAAGGGCAAGGGGCAACGGCGGGAAGGCGATTCTTATTCTTGTCATCTCGTCCTCTGCTCGGGCGGCGCTTTCGGCCAGACCCGGAAACGGTGTTGGCGGTAAGGTGGCGGGGCTGACTATGTGGTCACCGGCAGACGCCAACATCGTCCAAAAAGACTAAGCCGGCGGGACGGGGCAGGGCCGCTCTGGCGCTAGTCTCAACGGACGATGTGGGGGCCTTGCGCGGGCGCGAACAATCGCCGGGCGAGCGTGGTTTTCCGCCACGCCAGATGCCGGAGAACAAGCGCATGAACGCAAGGGCGAGCGGCCAGCGGAGCCGCGAGTGGGACATGGAATGCGACGTCCTGGTGGTGGGCAGCGGTGCGGGCGGCATGACCGCCGCGCTGCGCGCCCGCGACCTGGGGCTGGACGTCCTGCTGGTGGAAAAAAGCGACCGCTACGGCGGCACCACAGCGGTGTCCGGCGGTGGCATCTGGATTCCCTGCAACCACCGCATCGCCGCGCTCGGCGGCCAGGATTCGGCGCAGGAAGCGGTGCGTTACATTCGCGCGGTCAGCGACAATCTTGTCGACGACGGCCGCGTCGAGGCCTACGTCGAAAACGGCCGGCGCATGGTCGAGTACCTGGAAGGTTGCAGCCGGGTGCGCTTCGAGGCGCAGGCCGAATACGCCGACTATTACCCGGAAGTGCCGGGCGGCAAGCCGGGCTATCGCTCCATGGACCCGTTGCCCTTCGACGCCCGCGAGCTGGGCGAGGAGTTCTTGCGGATGCGCGAGCCATCCCCCGGTACGCTGATGATGGGCCGCGTGGCCATGACCATGAAGGAAGCCCGCGTGCTGCTCTGTCGTGGGCCCGGTTGGGTCGGCCTGACCCTGCGCATTCTCTGGCGCTACTGGCGCGACCTGCCCGCACGCCTGTGCTCGCCGCGCGACCGTTTCCTGACCCTGGGCAATGCGCTGATCGCCGCGCTGCGTCGCTCGCTGCTCGATCGCCAGGTACCGCTGTGGCTGAACAGTCCGCTGCAGGAACTGATCGAGGAGGAGGGCAGGATCATCGGCGCGGTGCTGCAGCGCGAAGGCCGCCCGATGCGGATTCACGCACGCCGCGGCGTGGTGATCGCCGCCGGTGGCTTCGAGCGCAACCAGTCGATGCGCAGCCAATACCATCCGCAACCTTCGAACAGCCAGTGGACCGCCGCGCCGCCCTACAACACTGGCGATGGCATCCGTGCAGGCCAGCAACTGGGCGCGGCCACCGCGCTGATGGAACACAGCTGGTGGGCGCCCAGCACCCAAGTCGTCGGCGAAGAAAAGGCCCGCGTGCTGTTCGTCGAGCGCAACCTGCCCGGCTGCGTGCTGGTGGATTCGGCTGGGCAGCGTTTCGTCAACGAGGGCGCACCCTACACCGACATCGTCTACGCCATGTATGGCCATGACAGCGAGCAGGCGCGCAGCGTGCCGTGCTGGATGATCTTCGACGCCGAGTTCCGTCGCAAATACCCCTGCGGCGCACTGCTGCCGGGCTATGCGCAGCCGGACAGCCGCCTGCCCAAGCACCTGCAGGACTACTTCCAGAAGGCCGACAGCATCGCCGCGCTGGCCAGCGCCATCGGCGTCGACGGCGCCGGCCTGGCGCGTACCCTGGAGCGTTTCAATCGCTACGCCGCACTGGGGCAGGACCCGGACTTCCACAAGGGCGAATCGCTGTTCGACCGCTACTACGGCGACCCCCACGTGCTGCCCAATCCGTGCCTGGCGCCGTTGCTCAAGGCGCCGTTCTACGCGGTGAAGATCGATGCCGGCGACATCGGCACCAAGGGCGGCCTGCTCACCGATGTGCATGCCCGCGTGCTGCGCGAGGACGGCAGCGCCATCGACGGCCTCTACGCCATTGGCAACTCCGCCGCCTCGATGATGGGCGCGACCTATCCTGGCGCCGGCTCCACCATCGGCCCGGCGATGACCTTCGGCTTCCTCGCCGCCGAGCACATCCAGCAACAGGCCGGGCAGACCCGCGCCCACCCGGAGGTACCGCAGAATGCCTGAGTCCACTTCCCGCATCGCCCTGGTCACCGGCGCCAGCCGTGGCGTTGGCAAGGGTATCGCCGAAGCGCTCGGCGCTGCCGGCATGACCGTCTACCTCAGCGGGCGCTCCGTCGAGTCTGGCCACGCCACTCTGCGCGGCCAGGTGATGCACGGCAGCATCCACGAAACGGCGGCGGCCATCGATGCCGCCGGCGGCAAGGGCATCGCCGTGCAGTGCGACCATGGCGATGACCAGCAGGTGTGCGCGCTGTTCCAGCGCATCGAAGCCAAGCATGGCCGCCTCGATCTGCTGGTGAACAACGTCGCCTTCATCCATGAGCAGCTGATCGATCCCGGCCCGTTCTGGGAGAAGCCGCTGGAGCTGGTGGACATCCTCGACATAGGCCTGCGTTCGGCCTATGTCGCCAGCTATCACGCCGCGCCCTTGTTGCTGCGCGCACCGAAGGCGCTGGTGGCTTTCGTCTCCTCTTTCGGTGCTGGCTGCTATATGCACGGCCCAGCCTACGGAGCACAGAAGGCCGGGGTCGACAAGCTGGCGGCGGACATGGCCATCGACTTCGAAGGCAGCGGAGTGGCGGCGCTTTCCCTCTGGCTCGGCCCGCAGCTCACCGAGCGCACCGCCATTGCCGGCCAGGCCTGCGCCGAGCAGTACGAGGCGTTCCTGGCGATGGCCGAGACACCGCAGTTCAACGGGCGAATCCTCCATGCACTGCTGGATGACCCTGAACTCGCGCAACTCTCCGGGCAGACCCTGGTCAGCGCCGAACTGGCATTGCGCTACGGCATCCGCGAGGCCGATGGCCGCCAGCCGCCGTCCTGGCGCGAACAGCTTGGCGCGCCACGGGTGCAGCATCCGGCGCGGGTGATCTGATCCGCCGCGGCGTACAACCGCTGACGGTTGTACGCCCTGCGTTGGTCCTGGCGCATCGGCCACCTCGCATCCGGTACAAAACAGAACGGGCCCCGAAGGGCCCGTTCTGCTGATCAGCGTTCGCCTCAGGCGACGTTGAGCTTGTCGCGGAAGTAGGGGATGACCTTCTCGCCGATGTTCTTCAGCGTCTCGATCTGTGCCCACTGCGGCACGGTGCCCATCTGGCAGATGAAGAGGATCTCATCGGCGCCGGCGTCGATCAGGCGCTGCACGTAGCCGATGCAGTCGTTCACCGTGCCGTAGGCGTGGTTGGGGTTCATCATCGCCATGGTCGGGTCGGAGAAGTCCACCGTCACTTCCTCGGAGGCGAAGCGCGAGCGGATCACCGCCTGGCCGTTGCCGTCGACGAAGGTGTCGTCCTGCCACTTGGCCGGGTCCGGGCGTTCGCCGCCGGCGTACCAGTAGGCCAGGGATTCCATGAAGTATCGCTGGCCGCGCACGCCGATGGCGCGGGCCTTCTCGTTGTCGTCGAGGACGATGGCCGGGCACAGCGCGGCGATGTGGCGGTTGGGACGGAAGCCGACCTGGTTGGCCTCGTCACGGTTGTCCCAGGCCTCGTGGTAGACGGCGACCTTCTTGGCGATCTCCTCCGGGCCGCCGAAGCCCAGCACCAGCGCGCCCATGCCACGGCCGCCGGCGTTCTTCAGCGACTCGGTGTTGGTGCAGGCCAGGTACATCGGCGGGTGCGGGTCCTGGTAGGGCTTGGGGTGGATCGGCCGGCGGGGGATCTTCACGAAGTCGCCGTTATGTTCGATCTCGTCCTGCACGAACATCTTCGGGATCAGGTACATCGCCTCGTCGATCTGCGGCTGCAGGGTGGCCAGGTCGTAGCCGAAGGTGCCGGCTTCCTGCTGGGTGCCGCCCTTGCCGACGCCAAAATGCACGCGGCCCTTGGACAGCAGGTCGAGGGTGGCGATGCGCTCGGCGACCTTCACCGGGTGGTTCATCGCTGGCGGCAGGCAGACCACGCCGTGGCCGATACCGATGCGCTCGGTCTTGCCGGCGACGAAGGCCAGCATGGTCTCCGGCGCGGACATGTGCGAGTAGTTGGTCAGCGCGGTGTGCTCGACGCACCAGAAGGTGTCGAAACCGAGCTTGTCGGCCAGCACGGCCTGTTCGACGGTCTCGTCGAAGATGCGGCGGTCGCCTTCGCGGGTGCTGTCCAGCGTCTGCGCTTCGTAGATCAGAGAGAATTTCATGGGATGCGTCCCTTGTCTGGTTTGGCGGGCCGACGGGCTCTGCCTCGTGGCCATGTTCTTCGTTCGCCGGCACCGCGGAATCGCCCGAACGGACTACGCCGAAGTGCCGGGATGGCAGGGAGCAAGGAGGTAGGATGGGTATCGCTCCGCTCCACCCATCCTACGGGTGCTCCCGGGTTCGGCTCAGAGGAAGAAGTCCGTGGAGTCGGCGCCCATGCTCACGCCGCCGAGGTTCCAGGCGTATTTGGCCGGACTGTTGGCGACGTGCGCGCGGCCGGTGTGGATGTCGCGGAAGGCGCGGTTGATCGGGTGCTCGCGGAAGATGGTCGAGGCGCCGCTGTTGAACATCAGGGTGCCGGCGGCGCGGGCGCACTTGTCCGCCACCAGGGCCGAGTCGTAGCGCATCTTCACCCGCTCGGGCATGGTCAGCGGCTCGCCGTCGCGGGCGCGCTGCATCATCAGCTCGAAGTTGCGCAGCAGCACGCTGCGGCATTCGTCGGCCGCCACCATGGCATCGGCCAGTGCCTGCTGGGCGGCCGGATCCTGGCCCATCTTGCGCCCGTCATTGACGCCGACGCGGGCGCGGTTGTGCTCGATGAACAGGTCGACCGCGCCCTGCAGTGCGCCGATGGCCGCCGAAGAAACCGCGCGCACGAAGATCTGCCCGAACGGCAGGCGGAACAGCGGCGCCGTGTTCACCGCGTTGCCCGGGCTGTTCTGCATGAAGCCGTCGAGGGCGCGGTGGGTGCGGTACTCGGGAACGAAGGCGTCTTCCACCAGTACGTCGTGGGAGCCGGTGGCTTCCAGGCCCATGACGTTCCAGTTGTCGAGGACCTGGTACTCGCTGCGCGGCACCAGGAAAGTGCGGTAGTCCGGCATGCCGCCCGGTTCGCTCGGCGGCACCAGGGCGCCGAGGAAGGCCCACTGGCAGTGCTTGCTGCCGCTGGAAAAACCCCAGCGCCCGGACAGGCGGAAGCCGCCTTCCACCGGCGTGACCTTGCCCACCGGCATGTAGGAGGAGGAGATCAGCACGCTGGAATCCTCGCCCCACACATCCTGCGCGGCGCGGTCGTCGAACAGCGCCAGCTGCCAGTTGTGGATGGCCACCACGCCCAGCACCCAGGCCGACGACATGCAGCCTTCGGCGAGGGTCATCTGCACCTCGAAGAAGTCTTTCGGCTCCAGCTCGTAACCTTCCCAGCGCGCCGGCTGGAGGATGCGGAAGAAGCCGGCATCGTGGAAGTCACGAATGGTTTCCTCGGGCAGCCGGCCGTCGCGGGCGGCATCGGCGGCGCGTTCGCGCAGCACCGGCACCAGCTCGCGGGCGCGCTGGCGGAGGCGCTGACGGATCAGTTCCTGGTCGAGCATCTTCTTGTTCTCCTGTAGTCGCCCCGCAGGGCCTGTGCTCGGGCCCCGTGCGGCGAAGCAGGGAGCCTTCGCGGGCATTTGAACAACGCTCGGATCCGCCCACATCCCACAAACGGACCATATGCAGGACATGCCGGAAGGCCGCGCCGACTAGTCCCCTCGGACGATGTTGCACGCGGGGCACGACCACAGAATCGATTGCACAACAACAAGCCCCAGCGAGGCCCCGTGCGATGAACCAGGACACTCTGAAAGCCGACATGCTCCAGGCCATGCGCCGGCTCGCCAAGTCGGTGACCATCATCACCACCAGCGACGGCCGCGAACGTTTCGCCATGTCCGCCACGGCGGTGGACTCGCTGTCCACCGAGCCGCCGTCGCTGCTGATCTGCGTGAACCAGACCGCCTCGCTGCACCGCGTGCTGGAGGCCGGCGCGGACTTCTGCGTGAACATCCTCGGCCAGGACCAGGAGCACCTCTCGCACCTGTGCAGCGGCCCGGTGAAGGGCGAGGCGCGCTTCGCCAGCGGCGACTGGCGTGCCACCGAATGCGGCGTGCCGTACCTGGCGGACGCGCAGTCCAGCGTGGTCTGCGAGCAGGACGGACGCTTCACCTACGGCACCCACACGGTGTTCATCGGGCGCATCCGCGAAATCCGCAACACTCCGCGCATCACCCCGCTGATCTACGTGAACGGCACCTACACCACCGCCGTCGCCGTGCCGGCGCCGAGCGTGGCGGCGGCGGGCTGACGGCCATGGCCGGCGCACTGCCGATCCCGCCGCTGCGCCTGGGCGCAGGCGAGCGGCTGAACTGGCAAGCCCAGACCGACCTGCTGGTGGTCGGCTTCGGCGGGGCCGGCGCCTGCGCCGCCCTGGAGGCCCGCGAGCGTGGCCTCGAAGTGCTGGCGCTGGATCGCTTCGCCGGTGGCGGCGCGACCGCACGCAGCGGTGGCGTCGTCTATGCCGGTGGCGGCACGCCCTACCAGCGCCAGGCCGGTTACAGCGACGACGCCGAGGCGATGTTCCGCTATCTGCAGGGCGAGGTCGGTGAGGCCGTGCAGAACGAAACGCTGCGGGACTTCTGCGAGCGCAGTGTCGACCAGTTGGCCTGGCTGGAGCGCCAGGGCGCGCGCTACGAGGCCAGCGTGCCGCCGCACAAGACGTCTTACCCCGGCGACCGCTTCTACCTCTACTACTCGGGCAACGAAGCCGTGCCGGCCTACGCCAGCCTGGCGCAACCGGCCCCGCGCGGGCACCGAACCAAGGGTCGCGGGATGGCCGGCGCGGCGCTGTTCGCCGCCGTGCGGGCCTCGGC
>NZ_JASMRU010000005.1 GCF_030462585.1 Pseudomonas sp. CAN1
GGCCTGCCGCCAGCGTTCAATCTGAGCCATGATCAAACTCTTCAGGGCCTGCCGCCAGCGTTCAATCTGAGCCATGATCAAACTCTTCAGTTCAATACTGCTTGGGTTTTGAGAAAACCCTAAACTTGGCTCAGCAATCGCATGCTCTATTTAAAGAGCTAAAACTCTCGAATTCACGAGTGTTACTTGCGTTGCTGATAATCAGTCGATCATCAGTCTTACATCACAAGCACCCACACGAATTGCTTGATTCAACTTGTTAAAGAGCAGTTGGTTAAGGCTTTCGTCTCAACCGAGGCGCGCATTCTACGCTAACCTCTCTTTCCGTCAAGCTTTATTTTTCGAAAATTTCTTTTCTACTCAATCGCTTGTGCTTCAGCGAAGGAAACCTTCTCATCAGCGGGAGGCGCATTCTACAGCGATCAAACTCACTGTCAAGCACCTCGGCGACCTTCCTTTCAGCTCGCTGCCGGAGCAGCTGCAGAAGGCGGCAAGTGAATCACCCGCCTGACCACCACTCCCATCTTCGAATCTCTGTAAGTACTTGATTTTCAAGTTCTTTCAGCGCTTCGTCGCTGGGAGTGGTGCGCATTATAGGGAGTTTAAATTGGCCGTCAACGACTAATTTAAACTTTCTTCATTCAGCGACCAGGGAGACGCGCGCGAAGGCCTTCTTGCCAGCCTGCAGCACGTGGCTTGCACCCACCTTGAAGACGAAGCTGCGATCCACGACCTCGCCATCCACCCGCACGCCACCAGAGGACAGTAGATCGCGAGCAACGGCGGAGTTCTTCACCAGGCCTGCCTTATTAAGGACGGCGCCGATGGGCAGGTCTTCCGCTGCGGCAACTTCCACTTCCGGCAGGTCTTCCGGCAGCTCGCCTTCCTTAAGGCGGTTGCCAGCGGACTTGTGCGCGGAAGCGGCAGCTTCTTCGCCATGGAAGCGAGCAACGATCTCTTCCGCCAGCTTGATCTTGATGTCGCGCGGATTGGCGCCAGCCTCGACATCCTTCCTGAAGCCCTCGATCTCTTCCATCGAACGGAAGCTGAGCAGCTCGAAGTAACGCCACATCAGGGTGTCGGGGATGGAGACCAGCTTGCTGTACATGACACCCGGCGCTTCCTGGATGCCGATATAGTTGCCCAGGGACTTGGACATCTTCTTCACACCGTCCAGGCCTTCCAGCAGCGGCATGGTCAGGATGCACTGCGGCTCCTGATCATAGGCACGCTGGAGTTCACGCCCCATCAGCAGGTTGAATTTCTGGTCGGTGCCGCCGAGCTCGACGTCCGCGCGCAGCGCTACCGAGTCGTAGCCCTGAACCAGCGGATAGAGGAACTCGTGGATGGCGATGGACTGATTGCTGGCATAGCGTTTGCTGAAGTCATCGCGTTCCAGCATTCGGGCAACGGTGTACTGGGAAGCCAGACGAATGAAATCAGCGGGGGAAAGCTGGTCCATCCAGGTGGAATTGAAGGCTACTTCAGTCTTCGCGGGGTCGAGGATCTTGAAGACCTGCGCCTTGTACGTCTCGGCGTTGTCGAGAACCTGCTCGCGAGTGAGGGGTGGACGGGTAACACTCTTCCCGCTGGGGTCACCGATCATCCCAGTGAAGTCGCCGATCAGGAAGATGACCTGATGGCCCAGCTCCTGGAACTGGCGCAGCTTATTAATAAGAACAGTGTGCCCGAGGTGCAGGTCCGGGGCGGTCGGGTCGAAGCCGGCCTTGATACGCAGGGGCTGGCCGCGCTTGAGCTTTTCGATCAGCTCGGCCTCCACGAGAATTTCGTCTGCTCCGCGCTTGATCAGCGCCAGCTGCTCTTCGACCGACTTCATTGCAGGTTCCTGTACGTTGCGAATTGCGAAAGGGAACCAACGATACAAGAACAGACACTAAAAACAAGTTTTGCCCAGCGCCAGAGGACAGGACGTCAGAACCCCGACATCAGGGTTGCTTCAGAGGGAATTTGGTTATATTTTAGGCAGTTATTTCACATTCCAAAAACACCACTCACGCCATGACGCAATCCGATCAGAAAGCGCCGTACTACCCGAAGAGCCATCTGCTGGCCGCAAGCGGTGTAGCAGCGCTCCTCAGCCTGGCTCTGCTGGTGTTCCCTTCGGCCGAGGTCGAAGCGAAGAAGACCACGCTCAACCTCGAGCTGGAGAGCGGCACCGAGCAGATCCTTCAGGAAAAAGACGACCTCCGACCCAATCCGGTCACGGAAGACAGCGGCTCTTCGCCTTTTGCACAGATAGAAGGCCAGCCGGACAACCAGAACAGCGCCGAAAAAGACGCGCAGAAGAACAAAGCTCTCGCCGATTCGAACCAGCAACCCTCCCCCTCCGCTCCGGCTGAACCTGCCTGGAAGAGCGTGACCGTGGGCAAGGGCGACACTCTTTCCAACGTGTTCGCGAAGGCCGGCCTGCCGGCGAACGCCGTGCACGACATGCTTGCCGCCAACAAGGACGCCAAGCAGTTCACCCGTCTGGATGTCGGCCAGGACGTGGACTTCCTTATCGATGCCAAGGGCGAGTTGCAGGGCCTGAAGGTCAAGCGCAGCGACCTGGAGACCATCAGCCTGAACAAGTCCGCCAAGGGCTATGACTTCAAGCGCGACCTGGTCAAGCCTTCGGTACACGCCAACTATGCCCACGGCCGCATCGACAGTTCGCTGTTCGTTGCCGGCAAGAATGCTGGCCTGTCCCATGACCTGATCATGTCGATGGCCAACATCCTGGGTTACGACATCGACTTCGCCCAGGATATTCGCGAAGGTGATTCGTTCGACGTGATCTACGAATCCCAGCAGGTGCAGGGCAAGCAGGTCGGCACCGGCAGCATCCTCGCGGTGCGCTTCGTCAACCGCGGCAAGGAATACACCGCGGTGCGCTACACCAGCAAACAGGGCAGCACCAGCTACCTGCGCGCCGATGGCAGCAGCATGCGCAAGGCGTTCATCCGCACCCCGGTGGACTTCGCCCGCATCAGCTCGCGCTTCTCGATGGGGCGCTTCCATCCCATCCTGAACAAGATTCGTGCACACAAGGGTGTGGACTACGCAGCGCCGATCGGCACCCCGATCAAGGCGACCGGCGATGGCAAGATTCTCGAAGCCGGCCGCAAGGGTGGTTATGGCAACGCGGTGGTGATCCAGCACGGCCAGCGTTATCGCACCGTGTACGGCCACATGAGCCGCTTCGCCAAGGGCATCCGCTCCGGCGTGGCAGTGAAGCAGGGCCAGATCATCGGCTACGTCGGCATGACCGGCCTGGCGACCGGCCCGCACCTGCACTACGAGTTCCAGGTCAACGGCCAGCACGTCGACCCGCTGAGTGCCAAGCTGCCCACCGCCGACCCGCTGAGCGGCCCGGAGCGCAAGCGTTTCATGGCGCAGGCGCAACCGCTGATCGCACGGATGGACCAGGAGAAGGCAACCTTCCTGGCCCTGAACAAGCGCTGAGCCATGCCGCGCTACCTGGGGGTGATGTCCGGCACCAGTCTCGACGGGCTGGACATCGCCCTGATCGACCAAGGCGAGCGGACCACTCTGCTCGCCTCGCACTACCTTCCCATGCCTGCGGCACTGCGTGCCGATCTCCTGGCCCTCTGCTCCTCCGGCCCTGACGAAATCGCCCGTTCCGCCCTCGCGGAGAACAGCTGGGTGCGCGTGGCGGCCCAGGGCATCAATGAACTTCTCGCCCGCGAGAACCTGCCAGCCGGCGCCATACGCGCCATCGGCAGCCACGGCCAGACCATCCGTCACGAGCCGCACCTGGGCTTCACCGTGCAGATCGGCAACCCCGCCCTGCTCGCCGAACTCACCGGAATCGACGTGGTGGCCGACTTCCGCCGCCGCGATGTTGCCGCCGGCGGCCAGGGCGCGCCGCTGGTGCCGGCATTCCACCAGGCGCTGTTCGGCAGCGATGAGCGCGAATGCGCAATCCTCAACGTCGGCGGATTCAGCAATGTCTCGCTACTGAGCCCAGGCAAACCAGTACGCGGATTCGACTGCGGCCCGGGCAACGTCCTGCTGGATGCCTGGATTCACCAGCAGCGCGGCGAAGCCTACGACCGCGACGGCGCCTGGGCAGCCAGCGGCAACATCGACCAACCGCTGCTGCAGAAGATGCTGGCTGACGACTTCTTCGCCGCCAAGGGTCCGAAGAGCACCGGTCGCGAGCGATTCAACCTGAACTGGCTGAACGCGATCCTCGCCACTCACACCTCGGTAAAGGCCGAAGACGTACAGGCGACCCTGCTGGAGCTGACCGCCCAGAGCATCGCCGCGGCATTGTTGGATGCGCAGCCCGGCTGCGAGGAAGTGGTGGTTTGCGGTGGCGGCGCCTTCAACGCGACGCTGATGCGCCGTCTGGCCGCACACATGCCGGGCGCCAGCGTGATCAGCAGCCTAGACCGTGGCGTACCGCCGGAATGGATGGAGGCCATGGCCTTCGCCTGGCTGGCCCATCGATTCCTTGAGCGCGAGCCGGGCAACTGCCCGGAAGTCACCGCCGCGCAGGGGCCGCGCATTCTAGGCGCGCTCTACCCGGCCTGAGTTCGGCGCACAAACAAAAACGCCGCGCAGATGCGCGGCGTTTTTGCTTCTGTGCAATCAGATCGAGAAGGACTGACCGCAGCCGCAGGTGGTCGCTGCGTTCGG
Source organism: Pseudomonas sp. CAN1 (assembly GCF_030462585.1). Classification (GTDB taxonomy): domain Bacteria; phylum Pseudomonadota; class Gammaproteobacteria; order Pseudomonadales; family Pseudomonadaceae; genus Pseudomonas. The sequence goes on from NZ_JASMRU010000005.1 coordinate 4,666, forward strand.
GTTCTTGATGACGAACCGCGAACCTTCGAGGCCTTCCTGGTAGTCCACTTCCGCACCGGCAAGGTACTGGAAGCTCATCGGATCGACCACGAGGTTGACACCGTCGCGCTCGACGATGGTGTCGTCGTCCGCGGTGTCCTCATCGAAGGTGAAGCCGTACTGGAAGCCCGAACAGCCACCGCCCGTGACGAACACCCGCAGCTTGAGGCGCGGGTTGCCTTCTTCGTCGATCAGGTTCTTCACCTTGTTCGCAGCGCCTTGCGAGAACATCAGCGGAGTGGGGGTGAAGGTTTCGATGGTCATGGTGAAAACTCTCCCGGCCGAAGCCGTACGTTACAACATTGCGGACCATTATCCGCTTACCCCAGAAAAACGGTCAACTAATCCGACTCATCCATTGGTCCAGATCAATCGACCGCCTTCCGCGGCAGTCTTTCCTTACGGCAGCAGCGCGACGTTGGACAGGCCGAGGTGCTCGTCCAGGCCGAAGAGGATGTTCATGTTCTGGATCGCCTGGCCGGACGCGCCCTTCACCAGGTTGTCGATCACCGAAAGGATCACCACCAGGTCGCCGCCCTGCGGACGGTGTACCGCAATGCGGCAGACGTTGGCGCCACGCACGCTGCGGGTCTCCGGGTGGCTGCCAGCCGGCATCACGTCGACGAACGGCTCGTTGGCGTAGCGCTCTTCATAGAGCTTCTGCAGGTCGACGCTACGGTCGGCAACGCGAGCGTAAAGGGTCGAGTGGATGCCACGGATCATCGGGGTCAGGTGCGGCACGAAGGTCAGGCCGACATCGCCCTTGGCCGCGCGACGCAGGCCCTGGCTGATTTCCGGCAGGTGACGGTGGCCCTTCACCGAGTAGGCCATCATGCTTTCACCAGCCTCGCAGAACAGCGAACCGACCTTGGCGCCACGGCCGGCGCCACTGACGCCGGACTTGCAGTCGGCGATCAGTTGGCTGGTATCGGCCAGACCGTTCTCCAGCAGCGGGATGAAGCCGAGCTGGGTCGCAGTCGGGTAGCAGCCGGGAACGGCGATCAGTCGCGCGCCCTTGATGGCCTCGCGGTTCACTTCCGGCAGGCCGTAGACGGCCTCGGGCAGCAGCTCCGGCGCGCCGTGAGGTTGGCCATACCACTTGGCCCACTCCTCGGCGTCCTGCAGGCGGAAGTCCGCGGACAGGTCGATCACCCGGGTACCGGTGGCCAGCAGCTCGCCGGCCAGGGCATGGGCTACGCCGTGCGGGGTGGCGAAGAACACCACATCGCACTCGCCCAGACGCTTCACGTCCGGCACGCTGAAGGCCAGGCCGTCGTAGTGGCCTCGCAGGTTCGGGTACATGTCGGCGACTTTCACGCCCTCCTCGGAACGCGAGGTAATCACTTCGACGCGCGCCTGGGGATGCTGTGCCAGCAGGCGCAGCAGTTCCACGCCCGTATAACCCGTACCGCCTACGATACCGACCTTGATCATCTGCCTGTCACTCCACCTATGGGGCCAAATTCAGGGGCAACCATGATATGAGTCGCTGCCCCTGCTGAACAGAGCGAATCCGCGCAGGTTTACGACCCTTTGCCCGCAGCCAGGGTTTCCTGCATCTGACGGGCGAGTGCGTGGTAGATGGGTAAAGGGTTCAGTCGCGCGGAGACGCCACTGGCCAGAAGCGTTGCAGCGAGGATCGGGATCAGCATATCCGGGCTGTGGGACATCTCGACGGTAATCACCGTCGCAGTCAGCGGCGTACGCGTCACCCCGGCGAGGTAGGCGGACATCCCCAGCAGCGCCACCGCCGGCAGGCTGGCCCCGGGGATCAGCGGCGTCAGCCAGGGCGCCAGGCTGGCGCCGACGGTGAGCGAGGGCGAGAACAGGCCGCCAGGGATGCCGGCGATGAAGGAGATCACGTTGGCGATGAACTTCCAGAGCAGGAATTCGTGCCCTACCACCGGCTGTCCTTCGAGGATGGAACGGGTCTCGGCATAGCCGGTGCCGAATACATGCTGCCCGGACAGCAGCCCAAGCAGCGCCAGCACCAGCCCACAGGCTGCGGCGAAGCGGATCGGCCAGCGCCCGCGCCAGCGGCTGATGAAGGCCAGCGGCCCGCGCTGGGTCGGCAGCACCAGCCGGCAATACAGACCACCCAGCAAGCCTCCCAGCACTCCGCAGGCCACCACGGCAATCCACGCCGGCCCCAACGGCATGCTTTCCGAGAGCCGGCCGAAGTAGCTGTAGCTGCCCATCAGCCCGAGCGTGACCATGCCGCCCAGCAGTACGGCGGTCAGCACCAGCCCGCTGAAGCGCTGCTCGAAGGTGCGGCTCAGTTCCTCGATGGCGAAGACCACCCCGCCCAGAGGTGTATTGAAGGCCGCAGCGATGCCCGCCGCGCCGCCGGCGATGATCAGGCCGGAGACGGTGCGCTTGTCGTAGAGCCCCAGGCGCCGGCCGAAGGAATACATCAGCGCGGCACCGATATGCACGGTCGGCCCCTCGCGCCCGGCCGAAGCCCCGACCAGCAGCGCCAGCAGGGTCATCAGCAACTTGCCCACGGCGATCCGCACCGATAGCAAGGCGTTGCGCGTGCGGCTGCTGCGCTGTTCCAGCGCCACGATCACCTGGGGAATGCCACTGCCACGGGTATTCCTCAGCGCGCCCTGGGTCAGCCATACGAGGCCCGCGAAGCCCGCCGGGCAAAGCAGCCACGGCCACCAGTGGCTGTGCGCGACCACAGCACGGAAGGTCGCGCTGGCCAGGTCCGCCAGATGGGCGAAGGCCAGCGCCACCAGGCCAACCAGCAGCGCCCCCAGCCAGAACGCCAGGTTGCGCCGCCATTGGCGCAGCAGGGGATGTCGCGCCAGCGGACGTTTGGGAGTCAAGCGCTCAGCAACTTCGCCAGGCGGTGGAGTCGGCGTCTCGGGAGTATCGGCTTCGGACATAAGCGGGGGAGCCTGGCATCTTCCGGATGCCATGCGGCGTGCGCGGCAATGCGCCACGGACGGTTCGGGCGATAACCACCCCAGTGTAATAGACGCAGGGATGACGCCATTGCACGGCGCCACTACTATCGGCTCACCGTGATCCGAGGAAGTCCCGATGCTCTACCTGTGGCTCAAAGCCTTTCACATCGTTGCCGTGGTCTGCTGGTTCGCCGGCCTGTTCTACCTGCCGCGCCTGTTCGTCTACCACGCCATGAGCGAGGACGCCGCCAGCCGCGAGCGCTTCTGCGTCATGGAACGCAAGCTGTACCGCGGCATCATGGGCCCGTCGATGATCCTCACCATCGTCCTCGGCGCCTGGATGCTCTACCTCAATCCGGCCTGGCTGACCCAGGGCTGGATGCACGCCAAGCTCACCCTGGTGGTGCTGCTGATCGGTTACCACCACGCCTGCGGCGCCATGCTCAAGCGCTTCGCCCGTGGCGAGAATGGCCGCAGCCATGTGTTCTACCGCTGGCTCAACGAAGTGCCGGTGCTGTTCCTGATCGCCATCGTGATCCTGGTGGTCGTCAAACCCTTCTGACCCCGACAAGGAGACGTTCATGTCCCTGCCCGCCCTGCTCGACCGCCGCCTGCGCATTCCCCTGGTGGCGGCGCCGATGTTCCTGGTGTCCAACCCGCAACTGGTGCTGGCCTGCTGCAAGAGCGGCATAGTCGGCAGCTTCCCGGCGCTGAACCAGCGCGAGAGCAGCGGCTTCAAGGCCTGGCTGGAAGAGATCGAGGCCGGCTTGGCTGCCGACCCGCAGGCCGCGCCCTACGCGGTCAACCTGATCGTCCACAACACCAACCCGCGCCTGCAGGAAGACCTCAAGCTGTGCGTCGAGCACAAGGTGCCCATCGTCATCACCAGCCTGGGCGCCGTGCGCGAGGTGGTGGACGCCGTACACAGCTACGGTGGCCTGGTGTTCCACGACGTGACCACCCGCCGCCACGCCGAGAAGGCGGCCGAGGCCGGAGTCGACGGGCTGATCGCCGTGGCCGCTGGCGCCGGTGGTCACGCTGGCACCTGGAGCCCCTTCGCGCTGGTCGCGGAAATCCGCCAGTTCTTCGACAAGACCCTGCTGCTCGCCGGCTGCATCAACCATGGCCACGAGATCCTTGCTGCCCAGGTGCTGGGCGCCGACCTCGCCTACCTCGGCACGCGCTTCATCGCCACCCGCGAGAGCGCAGCTTCCGAGGACTACAAACACATGCTGCTCGACGCCCGCGCGGCCGATATCATCCACACCCCGGCGGTATCCGGCGTGCCGGCCAGCTTCATGCGGCAGAGCCTGGAAGCCGCCGGCTTCGACATGCAACGGCTGAACGACAAGGGCTCGCTCAACTACGGCGAGAAGCTCAAGCCGGTGAGCGACGAGGCCAAGGCCTGGAAGACCGTGTGGTCGGCTGGCCAGGGCGTCGGTGACATCCGCGACCTGCCGTCCATAGGCGAACTGATTGCCCGTCTCGACCATGAATACCGCCAGGCCCTGACCCGCAGCGCCGGCCTCTCCAACCAACTGCTGGTCTGAGCTGCGACACGGCTCACCGTTGTACCCGCCGGGGCGCTTGTTGCCCCCCGGCGGCTTGTTTACGCTGTATCGACTCCACCATAGCCCGCCGACAAGGATGCCCCGATGGACCAAACCCGCTTCAAGATCGTCTTCGACGGCGCACTGATGCCGCAGACGCCACTGGAAACCGCCAAGGAAAACCTCGCCCGTCTGTTCAAGAGCGACACGTCGAAGATCGACGCGCTGTTCAGCGGCCAGCCAGTGGTGCTCAAGCGCGATCTGTCCGATGACGAAGCCGAAAAGTACCTGCGCGCGCTGCAAGGCGCCGGAGCCAACGCCCGCAAGGAAGCCGACGGTGCCGCCGGCCTGAGCCTGGTGGAAACCGAGGATCACCCCAGCGAAGCGACCCTCGCCGCCCGTGCGGCAGGCGAGGCCACCAGCAACGAGCGCATGACCTGCCCCAAGTGCGGCCACGAGCAGGCCAGCGCCATCGAATGCAGCGCTTGCGGCATCGTCATCGAGAAGTACCTGGCGCGCCAGGCTGAGCTGGCGGCCAATCCGCAGCCGGCAGCCCCTGCTGCTCCGGCCGCAACGCCGTCCAGCGCCGCCTCGCCCTACGCCCCGCCGCAGGCACAGGTCGGTGAAGAGCTGCCCGAGTTCGGCGAACTCAAGGTCGCTACCACCAATGGCCGGATCGGTCGTGTGCGCTACCTGGGCTGGAGCATGGCGATGTTCCTGGTGTTCTTCGCCATCCTCGCCCTGACCGGCGCAGCCTTTGCCCTGAGCAACACCCTGGGTTACCTGGTCGGCGCTGTCGCGGTGGTCGCCTTCATCGCCTACGTGGTGGTCTGCATCATGATCGGCGTGCAGCGTCTGCATGACATCGGCTGGTCCGGCTGGCTGATGCTGCTCAACCTGGTTCCCGTCGTCGGCAGCGTGTTCCCGCTGCTGATGCTGCTGATCCCCGGTACCAGCGGCCCGAACCGCTTCGGCCCGCCGCCGCCGCCGAACAGCCGTGGCGTCGTGGTGCTGGCCTGGACCATGCTCATCGTCCCGGTCCTGGGTATCCTCGCGGCCATCGCCATCCCGGCCTACCAGAGCTATCTGGACAAGGCCGAGAGCGCCCAGTACGAGCAGTACCAGCAGGACGAAGCGCCAGCCGACCCCGCCGCGGTCCCCGAATCCTCGGATGACCAGTTCAACAGCGGCGACACCGAAGGCGGCGATTCGGACAGCGGCGACAGCTCCGAACAGTAATGCAACAACCCGTGGCGGGCGTGGTCGAACGCCACCCCGCCACAGAGACTCCTGAATGCCTCGTTTTGCCCTCATCACCGGCGCCTCCAGCGGCATCGGCCTGGCCCTGGCCGAAGCCCTCGCCCGCCGCGGCCAGGCGCTGATCCTGGTGGCGCGCCAGCGCGACACGCTGGAGACTGCCGCCTGCGAGCTGTCCCAGCGCTTCGGGGTCGAGGTGCTGTTCCGCGTCTGCGACCTCTCCGAGCCGCTGCAGATATCCGGGCTGCTGCATGAACTGGAGCAGAGCGGAAGGCAGATCGAGCTGCTGGTGAACAATGCCGGCGTCGGCACTTCAGGCGCCTTCCTCGATCATGACTGGTCCCGCGAGCAGGAGCTGCTGGAGCTCAACGTCCTCGCCCTGGCGCGCCTGTGCCACGGCATCGGCGCGATGATGGAGCGCGGTGGCGGCGGGCGTATCCTCAACGTCGCCTCCATGGCCAGCCTGCTGCCCGGCCCATGGATGAGCAGCTACTTCGCCAGCAAGGCCTTCGTGCTGCACTTCTCCGAGGGCCTACGCGAAGAACTGAAAGGACGCGGCATCAAGGTCTCGGTGCTCTGCCCTGGCCCGACCCGCACCGCTTTCTACCGCAACGCCGACATGCGCCTGGGCAAGCTGGACAACGGCAAGCGTGTCATGTCCCCCGAGGAAGTCGCCTTCCTCGCGGTGAAGGCCCTGCGCCGCGCGCCCGCGCTGATCATCCCCGGCTGGCGCAACCGCCTGTTCGCCTGCGGCGTGCGCCTGCTGCCGCGCTGGGCCATGCGCAAGCTGGCCGGGCGCATCAACCGCCTGGCACTGGCCGGCTGAGCCCTCAGCCAGCCCTCGACCAGCTCTCAGCCAGCCATCACCGTGCGCCCGTCGGCCCAGTTGCACAGGGCCGCCAGCTCTTCCGCCATCACCACCGACAAGGGCGCGGTGCGGCGAATTTCCTCCAGCAGCAGCGACTGGTCCACAGCCTTCTGACGCGCCTGGGCGGCATAGAAGGCGCCGACCACCGCCTGCTCGATCTCCGCACCGGAGAAGCCGTCTGCCGCGTCGGCCAGTTGCCCAAGGTCGAACTGACCTGCGTCCAGCTCCCGGCGCGCCAGGTGGATACGGAAGATATCCTTGCGCACTTCGGGGTCCGGCAGGTCGACGAAGAACAGCTCGTCGAAGCGCCCCTTGCGCACCAGCTCCGGCGGCAGCCGATCGATCGCGTTGGCGGTGGCGACCATGAACACTGGCGCCTTGCGCTCGGCCATCCAGGTCAGCAGGGTGCCGAGCACGCGCTGGCTGACGCCGTTGTCCTGGTCGCCGGTGGCCACGCCCTTCTCGATCTCGTCAGCCCAGAGCACGCAGGGCGCCATGCTGTCGGCCAGACGCAAAGCCTCGCGCAGGTTGCGCTCGGTCTCGCCAAAGAACTTGTTGTAGAGGCTGCCGAAGTCCAGGCGCAGCAACGGCAGCCCCCAGAGGCCCGCCACCGCTTTGGCCGCCAGACTCTTGCCACCGCCCTGCACGCCAACCAGCAGCACGCCCTTGGGCAGGTCCTTGTCCTTGCCCTCGGTGAAGGCGCTCTGCCGCTCGCCGAGCCAGCGTTTGAGGTTGGCCAGCCCGCCGACCTCGGCGAAACGCGCGGTGTCGTGTTCGAAGCTGAGCACGCCGTCGAGGTTGAGCAGCTCGAACTTGGTGCGGTTGAGTTCCGGCAGGTCTTCCTGGGTGATCGCCCCGTCATTGCAGATCACGCTGCGCGCCAGCAGGCGGGCCTCGCCGTGGGTCAGGCCACGCAGGTTCTTCACCACCTGGCGGAGCGTGCGATTGTCCGTGCGCACTCGCGCACCACGGTTGCGCTCGCTCCAGCGCGTCGCTTCCTCGCGCACCAGTCCTACCAGCTCATCTTCCGAGGGCAGGGATAACGCAAAGTGCGCGGCGAAGCGCTGGACCTCGGCCGGCAACTTGAGCGCGTGGGAGACCAGCACCACCGTAGGACGGAAATTGCCCTCGGCCATGGCGATTTCCTTGAGCAGGCGCACCGCGCGAGGGTTGTCCACGAGGTAAGGATGCAGGTCGCAGAGCACATAGAGGTTGGGCTGCGGATCGGCCTTGATCAGCCGCAGGGCATTTTCCGCCTCGCGGCTATCGGTCTCGCCCTGGGGCTCGCCGCCGAAACCCAGGCGCTGCAGGCCTTCGGTCGCCGRCCACAGCTGCAGATTGAGCCCTCGACGCACCGCCAGGCCGGTCAAGGTCTCCAGCACGCGGGGCTCATCCCAGGACTCGATGACGATCAGCTTGACCCTGGAATCCAGCACCAGGCCCAGGTCATGGATGTCGTTCTGCACGCTCGCTCCTTGCGTTGGCCGGCCCGGAACTGGGCGCAGCGGTCGACGGCCGCTAAACTCGTGCTCCTACCCTTATGGCTGGAGGAGCATTTCGTGGACTGTCTGTTCTGCAAGATCGTCGCCGGGGAGATTCCCGCGCGCAAGCTCTATGAAGATGACCAGGTGATCGCCTTCCATGACATCGGCCCGCAAGCGCCGGTGCATTTCCTGGTGATCCCGAAGAAGCACGTTTCCACCCTCAACGACCTGACCGAGGCGGACAAGCCGCTGGCCGGGCACATCCTCTTCACCGCCCAGCGCCTGGCCAAGGAGCAGGGCTGCGACGAAGGCTTCCGCGTGGTGATGAACTGCAACGACCTCGGCGGCCAGACCGTGCACCACATCCATATGCACGTGCTGGGTCAGCGCCAGATGAACTGGCCGCCGGGCTGAGTATCGGAAAGAAGCTGCGCGCACCTCGGCAAGACCTGTCATCCGCCATCCGGTAAACTGCCGGGCGAATGTTCCTTATCGGAGGTGCGCCATGTCCGCCGACCGTCACTACTCCCCCGCTGATCGTTTCCTCCTGCAGGCCGATGCCGCGCTGCGCACCCTGCTGCCGTTCAGCGGCCATCCGGGGCGCCCGTCGCCCGCCATCGTCCAGCCCGACAGCGACCTCAGCGACACCGATGCCCGCCACGTCGCCGGCCTGATGCGCATCAACCATACCGGCGAGGTCTGCGCCCAGGCGCTGTACCAGGGCCAGGCGCTGACCGCCAAGCTGCCGAAGGTGCGCAAGGCCATGGAAGAAGCCGCCGACGAGGAAGTCGACCACCTTGCCTGGTGCGAGCAGCGCATCCGCGAGCTGGGCAGCCGCCCGAGCGTGCTCAACCCGATCTTCTACGGCCTGTCGTTCGGCGTCGGCGCCGCCGCCGGGCTGATCAGCGACCGCGTCAGCCTCGGCTTCGTCGCCGCCACCGAAGACCAGGTGTGCAAACATCTGGACGAGCACCTGGCGGAAATCCCCGCCGAGGACCAGAAGTCCCGCGCCATCCTCGAACAGATGCGCCAGGACGAGGAACACCACGCTACCAGCGCCATCGAGGCCGGCGGCCTGCGCTTCCCGGCGCCGGTAAAGTTCGGCATGACGCTGCTGTCCAAGGTGATGACCAAGTCCACCTACCGGATCTGATCGGTACCGAAACGAAAAAGGGCGCCCAATGGGCGCCCTTTTTTCATCGGCGGGAGAATCAGCGCGGCATGTTGCGCGCGTAGAAGATCTCCAGCATTTCGTGGCGAACACGCTCTTCCACCTGCTTGCGCTGCTCGGGCGACAGGTTGCGCGTCGCGTCCCCGAACAGGTAATTGTCCAGGTCGAACTCCTTGAGCAGCATCTTGGTGTGGAACAGGTTCTCCTGGTACACGTTCACGTCGGTCATCTGGTAGGCCTCGTACGTGTCGTCGGAGAGATAGTTCTGAATCGAGTTGATCTCGTGGTCGATGAAGTGCTTCTTCCCTTCCACGTCGCGGGTGAAACCGCGTACGCGGTAATCCACGGTGACGATGTCCGAGTCGAACTGGTGGATAAGGTAGTTGAGCGCCTTGAGCGGCGAGATGACGCCGCAGGTCGACACATCGATGTCCACCCGGAAGGTCGCGATGCCTTCCACCGGATGGATCTCCGGATAGGTGTGTACGGTGATATGGCTCTTGTCGAGGTGCGCCAGGATGGTTTCCGGTAGCGGCCCCGGGGATTCCTCGATCTGGCTGTCGGTCGGGGTGACCGGCTGCTCGGAGATCAGGATGGTTACGCTGGCGCCTTGCGGATCGTAATCCTGACGGGCGATGTTCAGGATGTTTGCGCCAATGATGTCGACAACATCGGTGAGGATCTGCGTGAGACGTTCGGCATCGTACTCTTCGTCGATGTACTGCACGTAGGCCTGCTGGTCTTCAGGCGTCTCGGCATAGCAGATGTCATAGATGTTGAAGCTCAAGGTCTTCGTCAGGTTGTTGAACCCGTGGAGCTTGAGTTTGCTTTTCACCGTGGGATAACTCTCATCAAATGCGGCTCTGCCGCGTGGTTGAGCATGCCCGTCAGATGCGTACGGCGGCACCTGCGTAGGACGGTTTACACCTCTTCGCGATGGCGATTGTGGTTGCTTGGTTTCGGGCCGGATGGCCCTGAAAAAAGGTGGCGCATTATGCAGAGGTCAGGCGACCTCTGCCAGAGTTTGCGCACCCTTGATGATGAAAGGATGAAGGGGGCTGTCAGCCCAGTTCCACGATTTCGTAGTCGTGGGTGATCTCGACGCCGGCGCGGCCGAGCATGATCGAGGCGGAGCAGTATTTCTCGGCGGAGAGTTCCACCGCGCGCTTCACCTGGGCTTCCTTCAGGCCACGGCCCTTGACCACGAAATGCACGTGGATCTTGGTGAACACCTTGGGATCTTCATCGGCGCGCTCGGCTTCGAGGAAGGCCTCGCAGCTCTCCACCGGCTGGCGACCTTTCTTCAGGATGCTGACCACATCGAAGTTGGTGCAGCCGCCCAGGCCCAGCAGCAGCATTTCCATCGGGCGCACGCCCAGGTTGCGGCCACCGGCATCCGGCGGGCCATCCATTACCACGACGTGGCCACTGCCGGATTCGCCGAGGAACATGGCCTCGCCCGCCCACTGGATTCGCGCTTTCATTGCAAAGGACTCCGCCGGAAAAAAGGGGCGACAGCTTAACACAGCCCTCTAGCACGCCCAGCGGGGCCTGTGGCTGTTACGCAGGTCTCATTTCCACACGACGAGTATGCATTTGCGGCTTAAGCTGACGTCAGTTTACTGGCACACTCTCGGAAATTGCCGTGACGATTGTTCCAGGTTTCCGATTGTTGGTAACACCTCGTCTGTTAAGCTCTTGCCCGTTTACGTACAAGCAAGTTGCAAAAAAGGCAATGCAGCCGCCCTGGCGATCGAGGGGGATCTCTTCAGGGAAGCACGGCTTCACAGCTGTACATAAAAATCATTAGACGCCTGTTGTGCAAAGGCCACTCTTATAATTTCCGGGACTCGGGCATGGTAGCTATTACCCTTACACCCAAAATCAAGAACCTCGACAAGTTGCTCGCGCACTGTCATCGCCGCCGCTTCACCGCCAAGAGCACCATCATCTACGCCGGTGACCGCTGCGAGAGCCTGTTCTTCATCATCAAGGGGTCGGTCACCGTCCTGATCGAGGATGACGACGGTCGGGAAATGATCATCGGCTACCTCAACACCGGCGACTTCTTCGGTGAGATGGGGCTTTTCGACAAGGAAGGCAGCACCGCCCAGGAGCGCAGCGCCTGGATCCGCGCCAAGACCGAATGCGAAGTCGCCGAGATCAGCTACGCGAAGTTCCGTGAACTGAGCCAGCAGGACCCGGAGATTCTCTTCACCCTCGGCAGCCAGATGGCCGATCGCCTGCGCAAGACCACGCGCAAGGTCGGCGACCTGGCCTTCCTCGACGTGACCGGCCGTGTCGCCCGTACCCTGCTGGACCTGTGCCAGCAGCCGGACGCCATGACCCACCCGGACGGCATGCAGATCAAGATCACCCGCCAGGAAATCGGCCGCATCGTGGGCTGCTCCCGCGAGATGGTCGGACGTGTGCTCAAGAGCCTGGAAGAACAGGGCCTGGTGCACGTGAAGGGCAAGACCATGGTGGTCTTCGGCACCCGCTGAAGAAACGCCAGAATGCAAAAAAGCCGGCAATCGCCGGCTTTTTTGTGTCCACGCCAGGGCTCAGTCCGGGTCGGCGCCCAGCTTGACCTTGCTGCGCTCGGGGAAGAACAGGCGCTTGAGTTCGGTACCCGGCTCGTCGGCACGCATGAAGGCTTCGCCAACCAGGAAGCCGTAGACCTCACTGACTTCCATCAGCTCGACATCGGCGCGATTGAGGATGCCGCTCTCGGTGATCACCATGCGCTCGCGCGGGATCTCCGGCAGCAGGTCCAGGGTGGTCTCCAGGCTTACCTCGAAGGTGTGCAGGTTGCGGTTGTTGATGCCGACCAGCGGGGTGTCCAGGGTCTTCAGCGCGCGCTCGAGTTCCGGGGCGTCGTGCACTTCCACCAGCACGTCGAGGCCGACGTCCTTGGCCACCGAGGCCAGCTCGGCCATGCGCACGTCATCCAGCGCCGAGACGATCAGCAGGATGCAGTCGGCGCCGATGGCACGGGCTTCCACTACCTGGTAGGGGTCGATCATGAAATCCTTGCGGATCACCGGCAGCGAGCAGGCCGCGCGGGCTTCTTTCAGGTAGGCATCGCTGCCGAGGAAGAAGTCGATGTCGGTCAGCACCGAGAGGCAGGCAGCGCCGCCCTCTTCGTAGCTGCGGGCGATATCGGCCGGGTCGAAGTTCTCGCGCAGGATGCCCTTGCTCGGCGAAGCCTTCTTCACCTCGGCAATGACTGCCGCCTCACGGCGCTTGGCGCGTTCCAGCAGGGCATTGGCGAAGCCACGCGGGGCATCGGCTGCGCGTGCCAGTTGCTCGACCTCGGCAAAGCTGACGCGGGCGCGGCGTTCGGCGACTTCTTCGGCCTTGCGGGCCAGGATCTTCTGCAGAACCGTCGGCACACTCACTGTGCGTTCTCCTCTCGGTAAACGGCGGTGAAGGCCGCCAGCTCTTCCATTTTCTCCCGCGCCAGCCCGGTGTGCAGGGCGTCGTGGGCCAGTTGCATGCCTTCGTGCAGGCTGGTCGCCAGGTCCGCGGCGTAGAGCGCGGCGCCGGCGTTGAGCACGATCAGCTCGGCGGCCTTCTGCCCGGCCTCGGTCTTGCGTCGGCCGAGGGCATCGCGGATCAGCTCCAGCGACTGCTGCGGGCTGTCCACGGTCAGGCCGATCAGGCTCTGGCTCTTGATGCCGAAGTCCTCGGGCTGCACTTCGTATTCGGTGACCACGCCGTCCTTCAGTTCGGCGACGTGGGTCGCTGCAGCGAGGCTGAACTCATCCAGGCCATCGCGCGAATGCACCACCAGGATGTGCTCGCTGCCCAGGCGCTTGAGCACCTCGGCCAGCGGGCGGCACAGCGCCTGGCTGAACACGCCGACCACCTGGTGCTTCACACCCGCCGGGTTGGTCAGCGGGCCAAGCATGTTGAACAGGGTACGCAGGCCCAGCTCGCGACGCGGGCCGGCAGCGTGCTTCATGGCCTTGTGGTGGACCTGGGCGAACATGAAGCCGACGCCCACGGTCTCGATGCAACGCTTCACCTGGACCGGTTTCAGGTCCAGGTAGATGCCGGCAGCCTCCAGCAGGTCGGCGCTGCCGCTCTTGCCGGAGACCGCACGGTTACCGTGTTTGGCGACCTTGCCGCCAGCAGCGGCGACCACGAAGGCCGCCGCCGAGGACACGTTGAAGATGTTCGCGCCGTCGCCACCGGTGCCGACCACATCGACCACGTGCTTGAGGCTGTCCAGCTCGACCTGGTCGGCCAGCTCGCGCATCACCGCCACGGCGCCGACGATCTCGTCGATGGTCTCGCTCTTCATGCGCATGCCCATGAGGAAGGCGCCGATCTGCGCGTCGGTGCACTGCCCGGTCATGATCTCGCGCATGACGTCCTGCATTTCCTCGGTGGTCAGGTCCAGCTGATTGACCACGCGGCTGAGGGCTTCCTTGATGTTCATGCGCGCACTCCGCCGGTCTGCTTGAGGAAGTTGGCCAGCATCTCGTGGCCCTGTTCGGAAAGGATCGACTCGGGATGGAACTGCACGCCCTCGACGTTCAGCGTCTTGTGGCGCAGGCCCATGATCTCGTCGACCACGCCGTCTTCCAGCGCGGTCCAGGCGGTGATTTCCAGGCAGTCGGGCAGCGTCTCGCGCTTCACCACCAGGGAGTGGTAGCGGGTCTGGGTCAGCGGATTGTTCAGGCCGGCGAATACGCCCTGGTCCTTGTGGAACACCGGGCTGACCTTGCCGTGCATGACCTGGCGGGCACGCACCACGTCGCCACCGAAGGCCTGGCCGATGGACTGGTGGCCCAGGCACACGCCCAGCAGCGGCAGCTTGCCGGCGAAGCGCTCGATGACTGCCAGGGACACGCCCGCCTCGTTCGGCGTGCACGGGCCGGGGGACAGGACGATGCGTTCGGGGTTGAGCGCGGCGATCTCGTCGACGCTCAGTTCGTCATTGCGAATGACGTGGATGTCGGCCTGCAACTCGGCGAAGTACTGCACCAGGTTGTAGGTAAAGGAATCGTAGTTATCGATCATCAGCAGCATGTCTGCTCGAACCTCATGATTGCACTGCTTTCGGATCGCGCCATCGTCGACACCCGTTGCGGCCTCGTAGGCTGCGCGAATCTGGCAATTATGCCAGCGGATGGGAGAAATGGACGCGTAAGAAGAGACCGGCGCTATGCCGGGAAAGAAGGAATCAGGCGCGCCAGCGCCAACGGGCGAATGCCTTGAGGAGGGAGGTGATGATGCGGGTGCTGTGGATCACGGTTGCGGTCTCGCCTAGCGATGGCCGAACAGTAGCCCAAGGCCGGGCGCCAGCGCAATATGCGCGGCGGCCCTGCCGACGAAGGTAGGAAGGTTCAGCGGCACGCGTCGAGCGCGGCGCGCAGGCGGGTTTCGTAGGCCAGGTGTTGCTGCCGCTCGGCCAGCAGCGCCCGTACCTTGGTTTGCAGATCGTCCGCCGGACGCAGGTCGGTGGTGGCGAATCGAGGGGTTTCGAGCGCCGGCGGCTGACACGGCACCGGGACGGGAATGCGCACCTCCAGGGGCTTCGGTGCGGTCGCAACGCAGCCCGCCAGGAGCAGTACGGGAATCGCCAGCAGCCACTTCATGGCAACAGCTCCCGGTCGATCAACTGACGCACCACCGCACACTCCTCACCCTCGCTGCGTTCCAGCAGCAGCCGGCTGGCAGCAGCTTCATGGTTCTGCGCCTGCTCGCGCGCCTGGGCCAGGGCGCGCTCGGCGGAGTCGGCGCGCTGGCGAGCAGCCTGCTCCAGCGCCTCGACCTGAGTGCTCTGCAGCGCCAGCTTCGACTCCAGCGCCTTGCCGGCGTCGCTGCAGCGCACCTGTTCCAGGCGCATGCTCTCCAGCTGCCCGCCATAGAAGCGCGCCGTCAGCCAACCACCGATGAAGCCGCCGAGCAGAAAGCCGGCCATGCCCAGCGCCAGCCAGAAGCGATTCATCCCAGCACCTCCTGGGCGCGACGCCAAAGCTGCAGGCGCGCCTCCAGGCCGTTCAGCCCACCATTGATGCGCCGGGTGATGTCCTCGAAACGCTCGCCATCGGCCAGCTCATTGAGACCGTTGCGCTGCCACCACCAGGCGGCGGAGCGGCACGCCCAGCGCGGCTCCGCCAGCAGCTGCGGGCGGGCGACGAAGGGCTGCTCCAGACCCTCGCCCACCGACCGGTAATTGCTCCGCCCAGTGACCTGCAGCAGCCCGCGCCCACGAAAGCGCCAGCCATCACCGGACGCCTCGTCACCATTGCCGTTGCGCCCCGCGTACACGAGGTTGGCGATGCGCTCAGGCTGGTACGCCACTTCCCGCGCCAGAGCCGTGGGCGAGCCGTCGGCACTGCGAAAGCGTCGCGGCCAGACTGCGGCCAGGCGCTGCGCGCTGTAGGTCAGGCTTTCCACGCAACGGGTCAGCTGCGCACTCTCGTACCCGACCTGGGCGAGGAAGGCGGCAGCACGCGCAGGTGTATCGATGGCGAAATCGCGCAGAGCGGCGTCCAGCGCCGGTAGAAAAACGCCCGCGACGGGGCGGGCGTTGGGCAGTACCAGCAGGAGCTGGCGTTCGTCGATCTGCATGTCAGCTGCCCTCCCCTGCCAGCGCCTTGCCGTCGCTCCCGCCATTGCACAGCACGCTGGTCGTCCAACCGCTCGCCTGGTAGTGCTGAGTCACGGTATCGACCAGGTAAACGCCGTCGACTCCGGTCTTGAATCCGCTCAACTCGACCAGGCACTCCGCGAAGAGATCAGCGCGGCCCGGCAGCTGTAAACGGACGCCGGCGGTCTGCCGGTTGAAGTCCGCCAGCCGCGACTTGGCCAGCTGTCGGGCTGCCGCCTCATTGGCCTGGGCATGGCGCTCGACGTACTCGGCCAGTACATTCTTCGGCGCATTCGGGTTCGCCGCCGTCACCGTGCGCAGAGTGCCGTCAGCCCCCTGATAAGGCACGACCACCTTCGCGACTACCTTGCGATCGTCCAGGGTAAACGTGAAGGAGCTGACATCACCGCGCTTGAGGAGCACGCTGTCCAGTGCCTGCCCCGAGGCACTGCGGCCCGCCTGACGAGGAATGACCAGCAGCTTCAGGTCAGCGATCTTCGCCGTGCAGTCGTACTGACGCGCCAGGCGGGTGATGAAGTGATAGTCGGACTCATTGATCTGGTCCGCGCGCGCAATTCGCGTCTTCACTTCGCACTCGGCCTTCCAGCCGTTACGCTCGGCAATGCGAGCCACCACCTCGGCCAGCGTCACGTTCTCCCAGCTGTCGCTGCGAACAGACTTGCCGGCATTGCGCGAGTCGCCGGACTTGGCCTTGATCACCAGCGTATCTGGCGCGCCACTGAAGGTTACGGTGTCCACCGTGTAGCGCCCCATCGGTGCGACACCCGTTTCTTCATAGCCCAGGTACAGTTCCAGCTCCGCGCCGCGCCGCGGCAGCACCACGGTGCCGGCGCGATCATCGAGAGTGAGCGAAAGGGTGTCCGATTCCAGGCCATGCTTGTCGGTCACTACCAGTTCGAGCACACGGTCGTTGACCTGTGCCGAGATGTCGCGGCCATCGGCAACGATGCGAAAGACAGGTTTCATGGGTCACCAGAATGAAAAAGCCCCGCTTGCGCGGGGCCATGAAGGAGCAGCCAAATCAATCCCACAGGCGAACCTGCGGATTGTCTGGCGCCGTCAGATCGGGCATGCGGATCAGCACGCCAGCGCGCAACGGTTGTGGCTCGTCGGCCAGGCCCGGGGTGGCCTTGAGCACCGCCTCCACGCACCCCTTGAGATGGCCGTAGCGCTGATAGCAGAGCTGATCCAACACGTCGCCATTACTGCTGCGATAGTTCGTTGTCGTCGCCATAGCGGTTGAACTCCAGTTCGAGGGCTTGATTGCGCGGGGTACCATTGGTGAGCAGAGCACTCTGCGTCTCGCTGACCTTGGTCAGGCACCAGGTCCCCAGGTGATCCCCGTAGCCGCTGATCAGGTTCACCGGCTTGCCGCTCAAGGCGATTTCGCGCAGCTGGTTCGGCATCTTCCATCCCACGCGCTTGCCCGATACCCGCGACAGGGCCGGCATGAGCGTCGCCTTCAGCAATAGCGTCTCCGCACCAACGCCGACGTATTGCAGGGCACCCCGCCGGCCCAGCCGTGCCTGGTCCTTCCAGGTGAGCTGGCTGATGCGAGTCGCCGACTCGAAGGGCACCGTGTCGATGTTGAAGAAGAACTGCGTCGGCGAGCCCACAACGTTCATGACCAGCAGGTGCGGCTGGGGAATCGCGCACATGAAATCACCGGGTGACGGCTGGGGCGCCAGCACCGAGCTGGGCAGTATCGAACCCAGCGAATCGCCGACCTTGCCGATGACCTTGTCCACCGCTTTCCTGGCCCGGTCCACCTGTTCGCCCAACCCCTGCATACGCTCATCGATGCCTTTCAAGGCACGCGCAGCGCTGTTGTAGGTGTTGGCGACCTTATTGACCTTCACCTGTGCGCGCTCGATACCTTGCATCGCTCGCTGCACCTTGCCCGCCATCGCTGGCGAAACGCCAGGCAGGCTCTCCAGTTCGCCGGCCGCACCACGGATATCTCCGATAGCACCATTCACCGGCGCAACCATCCCATCCAGGTCGCGGCGGCCATCTTCTGCTGCCTGGGCGAGCCCGGCCAGGCCGCCTTGCAGATGTTCCCAAAACGCCATATCGCCTCCTTAAACCACGACCGGATCGAACAGCGCATCGCGCTGCCGTTCCAGGGAGAAGTCCGTCAGCAGTTGCCGCAACCTTGGCAGCAGGTCATTGGCCAACTGATTGGGGTCGCTCAGGTTGCCGGATACGTTGATGCTGATCTGCGGGGAGAACGTCCAGTTCTCCGTGGTCGGCACCTTGACCGGAGAGGCAGAGGAAGCATCCGGCCCCAAGGCGCCTTCCTGTGGTACCTGCTCGGCACCTTCGCTCCGATTAGCCTTGCTCGTATCAGGCATGCCCCCCCAATCGGTCAGCCCGCCAAGCATGGCACCGATGAATGGACCAACCACCGGCACTGTCCAGCCGCCCAGCATGCTGCCAGCCAGGCCTGCACCCAGAGCTTGGCTGCCCTCATCATCGCCATGCACTTCGGGACCAGCCCCTGCGCGTGAACGGCGGCGTGATCGCGAAGAATCATCCAGCGCCGAGCCCCACGGTCGCGCGGCCGGGCCATAGCCGATGTTGTCCCAGTAGCTGCGCACGCCACGCCAGATGATCGAGGGATTCAAACTCAGCTCCGGCAGCTTCCAGGTACTGGGAGATCCTCCAGGCTTCTCGGCAAGATGCTCACCGAGCTTCATAACCAGTTCCGAACGATCGGCAAACACGCCCAGATCGACTGAACGGAGGCTGCGCGAAAGTCCCTCCAGTCCTACCGTGGATGCATAGGTCTCCAGCATGTCCTTCGACAACCCAAACTGTCCTGTCGCGGCCGCCAGACCTGCTCCCACCAAGGGCGTGGACTCTTTCAGCCAATCGGCAGAGAAAGCCAGCGCCGGCAAGCTTTTATCAGCCAGTTCCAGAGCGACGCTGCCACCGGCCTGCAATGCTCCTACCACGGTGTTTTCAGTCGCGCGGCGCAGCCCCTGGACAGTCCCCCGTCGCGCATCGACATCCGCTTGCAACACCAAGGCCGGCTCAGTGCGCATCTCCTCGGGTTGCCGCAGGACCTGCGTCCACGGCCGACTGTCCTGCCCGCCATTGAGCCGACGCACCAGAAGTTCGGCAGGTATATCTTCCCGGCGCGCTCGCCAGGAAATGACGCCCAGGCTCCGCTCTACTCCCGCCGCACTGTCATCGCCGTAGTCGACGACGTTCTTCACCAGTGTCGCCACGGCGTCCGGTGCGATGGCCTTGCCGTACTGCAGCTTTGTCGCAGCCGGCAGATACTCGAGGCTTTGCCTGAGCGTGAGACCGACGTTCATCAACTGCCGGGTCATGTCCAGCGCCGCCTGGACATCCAGCCCGCTGTCCTGCGCCGCCGCCTCGACCCGGGCCTTGACGAAACTTTCGGACGCGCTTCCCGGCACCTTGCCGCCGCGCACCACCAGCTCCTGAACCCGCTGCTCGTAACGGTGAGCACTGGTGAGCGCCATAGAGACAGCGTCCAGAGGGTTGGACAGTATCTGGAAGATGGTCGAGTCCTTGTCCTGCCAATCGACACTGACCGGCTGCACGGCGGTTGCTTGGGCCGCCGAGCCAATCTGTGCAGCGCTGCCTGCGATACCGGCCGGGCCCGGACGTCGAAGCAAAGTGGCGATTTCCCGCAGGGTCTCGAGTGTCTGGCGAGCGACCTCGTCCCCCTCTCGCACATCCTGTTGCAGTGACTGATGCAGGGCATTGCTCGGTGGCTCAGGAGCGTCATCTGTCATCACCCGCCTGCTTTCGCCCTGCAAGCGCACAACGGCATCGGCAATGGCCAGCCCCAGTGAGTCCTTCAAGACCAGGCCGAGCGACAACCCAAGCGCCTGGCCCACCTCGGGGCCAAGCACCACCGTTACCCTATTGGTTTCACTAACGTTCATTTCATTTACCTCCCTGACGACAAAGGGCACCGGTTACCCGGCACCCCCTGCGAAGCGAACTAACCCGCCTCGTCCCCAAGCCACCAATGCAGGTCGCTCAGGGTCATGCGTTCCAGTTCGCCGGCCGTGAAGCCCGACTCAGTCGCCAGTCGCCGCGCCAGCTGGCGCATCAGCGCGAAGCTCATCGCCGTCTTCTCGCACCAGGCGAAAGTAGGCGTGTTGCAGGCGCTGGTAGTCGCTGAGCTTGAGCCCCTCCAGGTCCTGGCGGCTGACCTGCAGCAGCGAGGCGAACAGTTGCAGCTCGCGCTCCTCGTCATCGCTGGCGACCTTGCTGGCCAGGCGGATGTCACGCACGGTGGGTGCGCGCAGGGTAAGGGCGTCGACCTCGACGCCGTTGCAGGAGGTCGGGCGGGACAGTTTCACCACCGCCGCGTCTTCGGACAGGCTCAGCCACGCGGGCTGTTTGACGGAGTCTTGCATCAGGGTTCTCCTCAGACGCCCAGGTCGTTACGCATGGCGGCGAGCTGGTCGACGCCGTCGATCTTGCGCACCGAGTTGGCCGGGTCGATCTCGAACATCTCGCGGCCTTCCACTTCCAGCTTGTAGTAGGTGACCGCCACGCTGTAGGTGCAGGCGGCCAGGTCACCGGCCTTCCAGTCGCCCGGGTTGATCTCCTTGAGCAGGCCGCGGACGGTGGCGACCACCGGCACGGTGGCGCCCTTCTGGGTCTTGAAGGAGCCGCGGAAGGTGCCATTGAAGGAACCCTGGTCGCTCAGGCCGAAGAACTTCATGGCCTCGCGACGGGCGCCGTTGGTGGTGAACTTGGCCTCCATGGCCTCCAGGCCGACATCGAGCAGGACCGGAGCATCCATGCCGCCGGCACGGTACTCCTGGGTCTTCACCTTGAGGGTCGGCAGGGTCAGGGACGGTACGTCACCGGCAAAGCTGACGCCGTCGACGAAAAGGTTGGTGTTGGTGAGGATCTGCGGAATCATCGTTGGTTCTCCTTAAGCTGCGTCCAGGACTTCGGTGAGCCACTGATCGGTCACCTCGACGCGGAAGTTGGGGTTCTCGGCAGGCGGTACGTCGGTGAAGCGGATGTTCCAGTACACCTTGCCCTGGGCCAGCTGGCTGGCGGTGTTGAGTTCCGGGTCGGCATAGACCTCGAAGTCGATCACCGCGCCCTGGTTCTTCAGGTCGCGCATGAAGGCCTGCAGGCCCTCGGTGACGTCCTTCACATAGGTCTTGGTGATACCGCGGTCGACCGCCCACTTGTGCCCGGCGAGGATCGCGTCCATCACCATGTCCATGGTCCGCACGCGGGTCACGAAGGCCCACTTGGCGTCGCTGGACAGGGTGCGGTTGCCCCACAGGCGGTAGCCGTCATCGCGGATGATGGTGGTGATGTTGGCGTTGTTGAGCAGGTTGGCGCGGCAGGTCTCGTCGCCGTCGAGGAACTCGATGGGACGGCCGGTGCCGGTGATGCCGAGCAGCTCCTTGTTCGACGGCGAGGACCAGAAGCCGTACTGGCTGTCGGTCCAGGCGAACAGCGCGGCGGCGTTGGCCGAAGCCGGCGCGTCGACGGTGGCGCTGCTGGCGGTGTCCCAGTACTGCACGCCCGGATCGACCAGGTAGATGCGCTTGCTGCCGAACTCGCCGGCATAGGCGATGGCCGCCTCGTCGGTGGTATTCGGGCCGTCGACAATGGCGATGGCGCGCAGCTTCTCGGCCAGCGCGCCCATGGCAGTGGCCACCGCCTGGGTAGCGGAATGCTTCGGCGCGATCAGCAGGCGCGGCTGGGCGTTGAAGCGCGACTTGCCGTCGAGCAGCGCCTGCAGGCCGGTACGCTGGCCGGCCTCGGTGACAGTGCCGATGATCGCGGAAGTCAGCTGCGCAGCATCCTCGACCTTCGCCACACCCACCGCCACGACCACCGCGGCGGACTGGGTGAAGATGGCGGTGCAGGACTTGTAGATCGCCGAGGCGGTACCGAAGGCGGCAGCCGCTTCGCGCAGGCTGGTGAGCAGCACCGGCACATCGGCCTGCGCGGTCAGCTTGGCCTCGGGGGTGAAGGTATCCACCAGGCCGATGATCGAGGACGACGGCAGCGCAATGGTGCGCGCACCGACGTCGACATTGGTCACGGTGACGCCGTGAAAGAAGCTCATAGGGTTTTCTCCAGACATAAAAAAACCGCCGGGAGGCGGTTGGGTGTTGGCTCATGCCGAAAAATCGACAGAGCAAAAAAGGAATCTTGGGAAGGTCTAACAACCTATTGCCAGAATACGGGCAGGAGCATCAATTACCCCCCAATTATGCAGTCCAGCTCCATTGGTACTTAGCGTTCCCACAACAACGTTCCCAGCAGCTGCGTTGGGCGCAGACGCAACAGGAGCAGCGATCGCCCAAAGAGCGGCGACCGGAAATACCATCGGCCAGGCAACCAGGCCGGTCTTTCCGGCAGCTACCATTTCACTGGTGCACCATTGAACTATCAGGCCGTTAGGAAACTTCAGATAACCATTGCTAGTAAGCGAACTAGCCCCGCTGCCGCCCGTTGCGAACCAATTGGTTCCACTACAAATGAACTCGCAACTTGTATCTCCCAGAAGACCAATAAAGTCCGTGCCCACTGTCCTATCGTTGGTTCCGCTGAGATTCCCGTTAACGTTATTCACGCTGATCGACGTAATACCGGCAGCTGCTTGAACGTAGACCCGTGACCCGGCAGGAGCTTTGGTTGCGTCAGGTAAGGTGACCGTCATTCCATTGGTGGTGCAATAGACGTACTTGCCCAGATCAGAATTGGTCAGCCAGACATTGCTCGCGCTGTAGGTTACAAACCCCGAAAGACTACCGAGAGCTCTCTGAACGAAAGCTGTGGTGGCCAATGAAGTGTCGCTGTCGAACTGCGCTGCAGTAGGCGCGGTCGGGTTACCACTTAACGCGGGGGAGATCAGAGTGGCCAGCGGAGCAATCGCAGATTGAATGAAGGCGGTCGTTGCCAACTGCTGGCTGTTGTTCCCCGCATTGGGTGTAGGCGCAGTGGGTGCGCCACTCAAGGCAGGCGAGTCCAGCTTCGCCAGCTCCACTGGCGCGCGCCAGGTTCCATCGTTGTTGCTCGATCGCCCGAAGAATCTATCGGTGTAGGGAACGTTGGCCAGCTCAAAACCACGATTGCCCGAATAGCTCATACGCATCATGAATGCGTAGTTCGGGTAGGGAGAAACATTGGAGGTCAGGTAATACATGCCAGACTTCAACGTAGCCAATCCCGCCGCATCGGTAGGACTCTCACCACTACCGGAGCTGGCCAATCCAGAACTGGTCAACGCATCCTGCACATAAGCTGTCGTCGCCAGCTTCGTCGTGCCATCCCCACGCGGAGGAGTAGGTGCAGCCGGAGTACCGGTAAAGGTCGGACTATCCAGGAATGCCACTTCGCGCCAAGGCCCCCAGGTGCTGGTGCCGCGGCGGCGAATCCAGGCGCGGTCGCTGCTGTACATCATGAAGATCTGGAAGCCACCAGCCCCGTAAATCCGATGAATCAGCCCGCCCTGCGAAGCCAGGGGACCGCCGGTTGCCGTGGCCGGTACGTAGTAGAGGCCGGAGGCCAGGGACACATCATCGAAATCAGCGACCTGCGGGCTCAGGGCCGAAGTCGCGATGCCATAAGCCGCCATCGCATTACGCACGAAAGCCGTCGTAGCAAGACTGGTGTCGTTATCCGAGACATCCTGGGTCGGCGCGGTCGGATTGCCGGTGAATGCCGGCGACGCCAGGCGCGCCAGGCCATTAGTGATGTTCTGGAACGCCAGCGCCGTGGTGCCCAGAACAATCGCGCCATCAGTCACCAGTTGCCAGATGCTGTCGGCCTGGGAAGTGCCGCTTTCCACCACCACCGTCAGGCCCGGAGTGACTTCGCTGTTTTCGTCGGCATCGGTGGAGCGCTTCCACGCGTTGGTCGCCGCAACATAGATGCCGTTGTCCGCAGCATTGCTCTGGTTCTTCACCAGCACCCGATCGCCTGCTACCAGCACGATACCGTCCAGGGTCTGCAGGCCGCTCAGGGTAATGCTCGCGGTGGTGGCGACGCGGACCGACTGCTTGCAGTCCAGCCGATTCATCGCACTGACGATGGCGCTGTCGACATACTCCCGCGTCGCCAGCACCACGCTAGGGTCGATCTTCAGTTCCACCGACGCGGCGTTGCTGACGATAAGCACGATGCGCACGGTCTGGGTGCGGCCGCTGCCTTCGGCCAATTGTGGTTTATAGGACGGCGCGCAGTTGGCGTAGGCGATCAGCGCGCCGGCTTCGTCGTACAGGCCCATCTCGCGGATCCACCAGCCACCCACGTCCTCGGGGATGACCTGTTCGGCGATGATCTGGGCGCTGTTCGCCGGGTCGACGCTCAGGCGGTTCAGCGGGGCGCGGCGGACTTCGTTGACCAGCTGGGTACGGCTGGCGTCGGGGGCCGGCACGTTGCCGCCGCCGTCGCCGACGGCGAGCTGGGTGATTCTCAGGGTAGTGCCCAGCGCGGTGGCATTCGCCAGCTTGCCGGCACCGATGGTGGTGAGTAGTGCGTAGTAGGTTACTGCCATGGGTAGACACTCAAGCTATCGATGGTGTGTTCCCGGCCCGGCAAGCCGTGGCTGCCGATCGCTTCGATCACATCCGGGAGGTAGGGGTAGACGGTGACGATGTCGCCGTCGTATTGCCCGGAGCCGACGGTGATCCGCCCCTGGGATTCCAGGCTGATATCCAGCCCGATGAGGTGCCGCGTAAGCGGTTTGGCGTCTTCGATGAGGCGCTCCACCTCCTGGTACATTTCCTCGCTGATACCGCTGTCGAGCACGCCGATGCGCAGGCGAAAGGTGCCCGGTTCGCCCATGGGCGAACCCTGCCACCACTCGATGATTTCGATCAGGTAACCCAGCGGCTCGATCACCCTCCGCAGCGCGGCGATGGTTCCCTTGTGCTGGTGGATGCGGAACGCGGCGGCCACCGCCTTGCGCTTCACTGCCTCGCTCCATGCCGGGTCCCAGCGATCCACCGACCAGGCCCAGGCCAGGTACGGCAGCAGCGCCACCGGGCAGCGTTGCGGGTCCATCAGCTCGCGCAGTGGCACCGGTAGATCACCGACCTGCACGTCGGCCAGCACACGCTCCAGCGGCGTCGAGTTGATCGGCAGCAGGCGGCTACTCATCGGAGCCACCCACGCGGATCTGGTAGCCGCTGCAGTACGCCGCCTGGGTCGCATCGAGCACCACATCCGCTGCCGGCTTGGCCAGCTCGACGCGCTGCACGCCTTCCACATGCAGTGCAGCGAACAGCGCGCTGCGGCGGATGTCGCGACCGATGCGACGCTGGGTGGCGATGTAGGTCTGCAGCGAAGCCTCGGCGGCCTGCTGGATCAACTCGGCTTCCGGGCCGGGGTAGATGTAGAGCAGCGCATCGACCTGGTAGGGCACGATGGCGGCGGACTGAACGGTGAGGCGGTCGCCCACCGGGCGCACATCCTCGTCGTTCAACGCCTTGCGCACCGCATCCAGCAGGTCGGCAGACGCTGCGCCATTGCCCTCGGAGGACAGCACGCTGACCAGTGCCTCACACGGCTGCGGGCTGATCGCCGAGACATCGGCGATACGCCCATCGGCGCCGAGGGCGAAGGCCACGTAGGCATTGCGCGGGCCGGCCACCGAGAGCTGGTCGAAGGCCAGCTGGGTGCGGTTGCGCAGCGAGTCGTCGCCCTCCAGCACGGCCGGAGTCGGCGGCGAGGTCGTGGCATCCGCTTCCTGGATCACCAGGCGCCTGACGTTGTAGCCGGCGGCCAGCTGATCCAGGTCGCCCTGGGTGGCGTAGCCGAGCATCACGGCGCGGGCGGCATCGTTGATCCGGGCGCGCAGCAGCAGCTCGCGGTACGCCGCCAGCTCCAGCAGCTTGACCACCGGATCGGACTCCACCGCCGCCGTCCAGCCTTCGCCCATGGTGCTGCGAAAGTCCGCCAGCAGCTCTTCATAGAGCGTCTCGTAGTCGAGGCTCTCGACCACCTGCGGCGCGGGCAGCTGGGACAGGTCGATCAGGCTCATGCCGCCACCTCCAGTCCGATCTCATCGCCCAGGTAGACGCCGCGCAGGCGCAGCGAAACGTTGCCGGCGACCACTGCCACGACCTGCACCGAACTCAGGCGCAGGCGTGGTTCCCAGCGACCGATGGCGCGGGCCACTTCGGCCTGCACCGCGCCCTTCCAGCCTTCAGTCACCGGCAGGTCGACCATGCGACGCAGGCGACTACCGTACTCGGGGCGCATGCGCCGACTGCCCAGCGGGGTGGTGAGGATGTCCTCGATGGATTGCTTCAGGTGCGCCAGCGTGCTCAGCGGCTGGCCGTTGCGTCGATCCATGCCGATCATGGCCGCGCCCTCCGTCGCTCAGGGTGCGCACGGGAAAAGTTGCCCATGGCAGGTCTCCAGAAATGCAGAGGCCCGCACGCGGCGGGCCTGGGTGGGAAGTCGAAGCGACTTCAATGGGTGTGGTGGTTGCTGTTGCCGGCGGTGTCCATGATCGAGCCGGTGCTGCTGATGTTGCCGTTCACCGTCAGCGCGCCCTTGATGCTCACCGGGCCGGTCAGTTGGATGCTGGCGGCGGTGACATTTACTGCGCCGGGATCGATCACCACCTGCGTCCCGCCGACCTTCACCGTGGCGCTGCCGGCGGGCATCTGCAGGTCGTAGCGATGCGCCTGCCAGTCGTAGCTGAGCACCGCGCCATCGGGGAAATGCCAGCTCTCGACTTCGCCTCGATTATTCGGAGGCGCCGAGGCGGCACCGAACAACCCCGGCACGAAGGTGCCCATGGCCGCCATGCCGGACGGGCTGAGCAACACGCCCTGCTCGCCCAGGCTCGGCGCCCGCCAGTGCCGCGCGACGCCGGCCGCCTGGGCGTGCCAGCGCACCCAGGCGCTGGTCCACTCGCCGGAGCGCACGCGCACCCGCGCCGCCGCCAGGTCCACGGCCACCACTTCGCAGGGCATGACCAGGGCGGCGAGCATGCGGTCGTGTTCGGCGCTCACGTAGTCCTGGTTCATGGCGCGGCTCCCGGGTCGAAGTAATCGTCCTCGTGACCGGGCCCGGTCTGCGGGTCGAAGCCGAGCCTGAGGCTGCCCGGCGGCTGGTTTTCCCAGGGCCACTCGGTCTCGCCCAGCAGCACCGGCTGCTGCCACTCCACCCGCCACACGCGGCAGGTTGCGAGCGCCGGATTGTCGAGCTCCGGCTGGGCCTGGATGAAGCTCACCGGCTCCAGCTCCAGCCCCCAGTTCTGTGCGCGCAGCAGCACCGCCAGAGCGGCGACATTACGTAGCGCCAGCGCTTCCGCTGCGGCGTCATCGCGCGTCACCAGCAGGCGCGCCTGCAGCCGACAGATCAGCGCCGTCTGGCCATTACCGGGGTCGCGCCCCGGCAGCATGCCAGCGTACTCCAGCGCCAGCGCAGGGAGCGTCGCCGGAGCCTGCTTCAGCGGGCCGCGCAGGAAGGTGCCGATCTCGGTCAGTCGCTCAGTCAGCGTCTGCTCGACTGCATCGAGCAGCAGCGCCAGGGTCAAAGGTTGTTCGGACATATCGTCTCCTTGCAGCTTCACTCCTGCCTACCCTCGCTCGGCGGCAGTTCGCAGACACCCAGGCGTTTCGCCGCCCAGCGTTCATAGAGGCCGACGGCGATCTCCGCACCGGCCGCCGCGGTCAGGCTGCCGATGGCCGCGGCCAGGGTCAGCGAGGCGCCGCAGGACATGGCGAGGAACATCACCGCCATGCCGCAGACGATAGAAGCGCCCGAGCGCAGCGCCAGGCGCCGCAGCAGCCGCCAGCCGCCCAGGCCCGCCTTGTCGGCGCGCCACATTTCACCGCTGATGCCGCCCGCGACAGCGAGCAGGATCAGCCCCCACAAAGGCACGTCGGCCAGGGTCTGAGGTTCGTTGCCCATTGGCTCACCTTGGATAAAGACGCCCGCGAACGGGCGAAACCGGCGGCTATCAGCCAACCGGGAATGACTGCCGGCGCGGCCGCCGGCCACCCGCCGCGAAGGCGGATCGAAAAAACGCGGGCATGAAAAAGCCCGGCTCAGTGGCCGGGCTTTTCGGTGTTTCGCGTTGTGCTCCCTGGGGACGCACCTTTACAAGAATGACTACTTTTTACCCCCCGATTCCCGCCGGAACAAGGCTTCTCGGGGAATGCGCTGCAATACACAGATGACACACCGCAATGTGATGTCGAAACGCAGAAATCCAGAGTCGGAAATTTCAGAGAGCCTTGCTCATCAGCACGGTGGTGAAGCCGCTGTGCCACTCCTCGTCGGGGTAGAAATCGGCCTCCGCATAGCCGTGCTTGCCGTAGAAGGCGCGCGACTGGTGGTTGAAGGTGTCGGTCTCCAGACGAACACATGCATACCCCTCGCGGACGATGGCGGCCTCTGCGTGATGCAGCAGTGCTGCTCCGATTCCCAGGCGTTGGTGACGGGGAGAAACATGCAGGGCATCGATGAAGTCGTCGCGCCAATCGAGCAGGCCGACCACCTCGCCAGCAATGCAGGCGATCGCGAAATGCGCCAGGCGCTCGCGCACATAAGCAGAGGTGCGCGCGGAGGACTCAAAGCGCGCGACG
This sequence comes from Pseudomonas sp. CAN1, assembly GCF_030462585.1. Taxonomy (GTDB): domain Bacteria; phylum Pseudomonadota; class Gammaproteobacteria; order Pseudomonadales; family Pseudomonadaceae; genus Pseudomonas. The sequence continues at coordinate 33,153 of NZ_JASMRU010000005.1, forward strand.
GCTTCGGCGCAGAGTGCGGGCTTCCAGGTGGCTTCGTAGGTTTCGCTCAGGATGCGCAGGATGGCGTCGGTGTCGGCGGACTCGGCGCAGCGAATCAGGGGTGGTGTCGTCATGGGCCGCGAGCATAGCTCATGGGCACGCGCGAAAAACACGAAGCCCGGCGCAGGGCCGGGCTTCGTGGGCAGAGGGGAAAGGATCAGGCGAAGCGACGCATCAGCCGTGACTGAATGCTTTGGTGCGCCACATGCAGGCGCAGGTAAAAGGTGTTGCGGCTGCAGCGGCAGTGCCGGTACTTCTGCGAGGCCTCGCTGTCACGATTGAGGTAGTGCTCGGTGACCACGTCCTTCTGCTCGTCGGGCAGGTGGTTGATGATCAGATCCAGTTCGGCAACGCGATCGAGGATCACCTTGCTGCCCCGTGTGCCGCGAATCATCTCGCCCTTGTTGGCCATCATCATCGCCAGCAGGTTGCCGCCGGCATAACCGCCGCCGGCGCTGCCCGGGCTGTGCATCTCTTCGGCCCAAAGCTTGAGCATTTCATCGATGGGTTTGATCACGGCGTTCCTCCGGCGCGGCTCAGTGCCGACGCTCCAGTTCATCCAGGGCCTGGCAGTCGAAGCAGCGGGTACAGCCCGGCGCAGCCAGGCGGCGCGCCGGCGGGATATCGTCACCGCAGTCTTCGCAGAACTCGGCGGAGCTGATCGCCGCCGAGGAGCGACGGCTGTGCAGCATGTCCTCGATGCGCTCCAGCATCAGGTCGTTGGCGTAGTCGGCGATATCAGCCACGGCTCACCTCCGCCGGGGCGGTAGGTTCGGGCTGCATCGCGCAGTTCAGGTGTTGGTTCATGAGGGTCCTCCTGGCGACATGCCCTCCGTGGTCGCCGAGCCTTCGGCCGCCTGGGGTGGTCAGTCGCGAACTAGTGATCGCGGGCGCCGACTCGTCGGACGGCATCCCTTGCCGGTACACGGGCAGCGCCTCCCTGGCCTGCCCGCGTCCTCCAGCCTGCCGCCGCTCGTTGCGGCCTGCAGGCAACCCGCGGCGTCCTTGTCGCGGTGAGGGGGAAGCCACTGCCTCCCTTCAGCCGAACCGGGTTTGCTCTGTCCGGTGGGCTGCTGGCTTTTATGATTACAACCATAGCTATATCAAGTCAACACCAAAGCTATTTACACGCTACAACCCAGGAGGTAGAGTGCCGCCATGGACAAGACTCCCTCATCGACGCTGGCCGACCGCCTGAAACAGGCGATGGCCTCGCGCAACCTCAAGCAGGAAACCCTGGCCGAAGCCGCCGGGGTTTCGCAGAACACCATCCACAAGCTGACCTCGGGCAAGGCGCAGAGCACGCGCAAGCTGATCGAGATCGCCAGCGCGCTGGGGGTCTCGCCGACCTGGCTGGCCACCGGCGAAGGCACGCCGACACCGGGCGCCAGCGCACCTGCGCCGCGCCCGGCCGATGGCAGCCCGCTGCGACTGGAACCGCTGCACCCATGGGATAGCGACACACCGCTGGACGAGGACGAAGTGGAACTACGCCTGTACAAGGAAGTGGAACTGGCGGCCGGCGCCGGCCGCACCGCAGTGCGCGAGATAGAGGGGCGCAAGCTGCGTTTCTCGTATGCCACGCTGCGTGCCGCGGGAGTCGATCCGGCGGCGGCGATCTGCGCCCAGCTCACCGGCAACAGCATGGAGCCGCTGATCATGGATGGCTCCACCATCGGCATCGACACGGCCACCACGCACATCACCGACGGCGAGATCTACGCCCTGGAACACGAGGGCATGCTGCGGGTGAAGTTCGTCTACCGCCTGCCCGGCGGCGGCATCCGCCTGCGCAGCTTCAACCGCGACGAATACCCCGACGAGGAGTACCCGCCGGAGCAGTTCGACAGCGGGCAGATCCGCATGATCGGCTGGGTGTTCTGGTGGTCCACCGTGCGCCATCGCCGGGCGCCGACCCTGGTGCGCTGAGGACTTCGCGAATGAACAGACCCCGCTTCGGCGGGGTTTTTCTTGCGCGCCGATTGAAGAGAAATACAACTTTTGCTATATTTACTCCTGTCGCCACCACCATCGGAACAGGAGAGTCCCATGCAGCCGACCGCAGAAGTCCGCCACGCCCCGCGCCCGGAAACCGTGAGCCTGGTCTACCAGATTTTCGGGGATGTCCTGGTGCCGCTGGAGCAGGTGCGCGAGCGCTGGTTCCGCAACCTGAACCGGGAGAATTTCAGCAAGGCGCTGTCCTGCGGGCGCATCGCCCTGCCGGTGACCACGCTGGACGACAGCCACAAGGCGATGCAGTACGTCGCGGTGGATCACCTGGCGGCCTATGTGGAAGAACGCTCGCAGAAGGCGGATGCCGCCCTCGCCCAGCGCAAGGCGAGCGTGCAGGTGATGGAGGCGCGGCAGGCGGGGTGAAGTTGGGGGGGTGGGGTTGTAGGAGCGAGGGGGACGCCATCGTTATTGCTCGCGAACCCCCCTAGCGAAGGAGCAGCCGGCAAACCCTGTTCGCGAGCAAGCTCGCTCCTACGAAGAGCCGCCTCTACTGATATTTCTGCACGGGGTCTCTCCCCTTCCCCCTGCCGACAACTTTGAGCCCAATAAAAAAGCCCCGTCTAAGCGGGGCTTTTTCATCGAACCAACCACTCAGTCGCGGCCATGCACCTTGGCGGTGTGTTCGGCCAGGGCCACGGCGCGGAACATCGCGCGGCGCTTGTTGATGGTTTCTTCCCACTCCGCCGCCGGCACCGAGTCGGCAACGATACCGCCGCCGGCCTGGACGTGGAGTTCGCCGTTCTTGATCACCGCGGTACGGATGGCAATGGCGGTATCCATGTTGCCGTTCCACGCGAGGTAGCCCACGGCGCCGCCGTAGACACCGCGCTTGACCGGCTCCAGTTCGTCGATGATTTCCATCGCACGGATCTTCGGCGCGCCGGACAGGGTGCCAGCCGGCAGGATGGCGCGCAGGGCGTCCATCGCGCTGAGCTTTTCGTTCAGCTGGCCGTTCACATTGGAGACGATGTGCATGACGTTGGAGTAGCGCTCGATGACCATCTGCTCGGTGACCTTCACGCTGCCGGTCTGCGACACGCGGCCGACGTCGTTGCGGCCCAGGTCGATGAGCATCAGGTGCTCGGCGATTTCCTTGGCGTCGGAGAGCAGGTCTTCTTCCAGCGCGCGGTCGGCTTCCTCGGTCGCGCCACGCGGGCGGGTGCCGGCGATGGGGCGTACGGTGACTTCGCCGTCCTCGACGCGCACCAGTACTTCCGGCGAACTGCCGACGACGTGGAAGTCGCCGAAGTTGAAGAAGTACATGTAGGGCGTCGGGTTGAAGCAGCGCAGCGCGCGATACAGGTCGATGGGCGCGGCGCTGAAGTCGATGGACATGCGCTGCGACGGCACGACCTGCATGCAGTCGCCGGCCAGGATGTATTCCTTGATGGTGCCGACGGCGCGCTCGTAGTCCTCGCGGGTGAAGCTGGCGCGGAACTGCGGCTCCGGCGCGTTCACCGCGCTGAAGTCGAGGCCGCGGCGCGGGGTGATCGGCTGGCGCAGGCGCTCCAGCAGTTCTTCCAGCTGGGCCAGGCCATTGTCGTAGGCGTCGGACTGGGCCGGGTCGGCAAGGACGATCGCGTGCATCTTGCCGGCGAGGTTGTCGAACACGACCACCGCGTCGGAGACCATCAGCAGGATGTCGGGGTTGTTCAGCGGATCGGGGTTCGGGCACTGCGCCAGGCGCTGCTCGACGTAGCGCACGCAGTCATAGCCGAAGTAGCCGACGAGACCGCCGTTGAAACGCGGCAGACCGGCGATGGTCGGTACGCGGTAGCGCTCCTTGAACTCCTCGACGAAGGCCAGCGGGTCGGCGCATTCGAAGCTCTCGGTCTCGATGCCGTCGACCTTGATGCTCGCCTGGTGGCCATAGACGCGCAGCACAGTGCGGCTGGGCAGGCCGATGATCGAGTAGCGGCCCCACTTCTCACCGCCCTGCACGGATTCGAGCAGGTAGGTGTTCGCACCGTCGGCGAGCTTCAGGTAGATCGACAGCGGGGTGTCGAAGTCGGCAAGGGTTTCGCAGGTCAGCGGAATGCGGTTGTAGCCTTCGGCGGCCAGGCGCTGGAATTCTTCGCGGGTCATGATCAGCCTCGTGGAATGAGGAAGTAACGGACTTGGGTGCACACACGCGCCGGGCGTACCGGCCAAGGGATGTCAGGCGCGCCAGCGCCAGCGGGCCAGGGCCTTGATGACTTTCATCCAGAGTGTGTGGGGAGCCGTTTCCACGGTGCTGTCTCGCTGAGCGGGGTTGGAGCGGGAGTCGGGCAACACTATCGCGTTGCCGGAATCGAAGCAAGGCAGCAGTTGGCGCAGGTCGTCGAGGACCAGCGTCGGGGTTTCCTCGGCGATCGGCCGGCCGTGATTGTAGCCGTAGCTCAGGCCGACGCTGCGCACGCCGGCGGCCTTGGCGGCGAGGATGTCGTTGCGCGAGTCGCCGACGAACAGCGCCTCTTCCGCCGACACACCGGCCATCTTCATCACGAACAGCAGCGCCGCCGGGTCGGGCTTCTGCTGCGGCAGGGTGTCGCCGCCGATGATCCAGCGGAAGAACTTGCCCAGCTTCATCTCGTCCAGCAGCGGCCCGACGAAGCGCTCGGGCTTGTTGGTGATCAGCGCCAGCTCGACGCCGCGCTTCTTCAGCCACTTCAGGGTGTCGATCACACCGGGGTAGACCACGGTCAGCGCGTGGCTGTCGGCGTAGGCATCCATGAACAGTTCGAGGGCGCGCTCGGTGTCTTCCTCGCTGACGCCATCGTGCTCGATGTCATTGGCCAGGGCGCGGCGTACCAGTACCCGCGCACCGTTGCCGACCCAGTGGCGCACGGCCTCCAGGCCGGCCGGCTGGCGCCCTAGCGCCAGCAGCATCTTGTCCACCGCCGCGGCGAGGTCGGGGACCGAGTCCACCAGGGTGCCGTCCAGGTCGAACATCACCAGACGCGGCAGCCCGGCGAACGGCAGTTGTGCAGCACTCATCACTTGCGCGCCTGCGCCAGCTCAGCGTGCATGGCGCGGATGACCTCGGCGTAGTCCGGTGCGTTGAAGATCGCGGAGCCGGCAACGAAGGTGTCGGCGCCGGCAGCGGCGATATCGCGGATGTTCTTCACGTTCACCCCGCCGTCGATCTCCAGGCGGATGTCGCGGCCGGAGGCGTCGATCAGCGCGCGGGCTTCGCGCAGCTTGTCGAGGGTGCCGGGAATGAACTTCTGCCCACCGAAGCCGGGGTTCACGCTCATCAGCAGGACCATGTCGATCTTGTCCATCACGTACTTGAGCGCGTCCAGCGAGGTAGCCGGGTTGAATACCAGGCCGGCCTTGCAGCCGCCGTCCTTGATCAGTTGCAGGGAACGGTCGATGTGCTGCGAGGCTTCCGGGTGGAAGGTGATGTAGGTAGCGCCGGCCTCGATGAAGTCGCCGATGATGCGATCCACCGGGGAGACCATCAGGTGCACGTCGATGGGCGCGGTAACGCCGTACTTGCGCAGCGCCGTGCAGACCATCGGGCCGATGGTCAGGTTCGGCACGTAGTGGTTGTCCATCACATCGAAGTGGACGATGTCGGCACCGGCGGCGAGCACCTTGTCCACATCCTCACCCAGGCGGGCGAAGTCGGCGGAAAGGATCGACGGAGCGATGGCATAGGGTTGCATGGCGCACCTCTGTGGGCGGGAATCACGGATGGCGCGCATTGTAGCCGCTGGAACGAGCGGAAGGGGATTCGACCGATGGCCGAGACGAAAAGTGCGGGAGGGAGCGGAAAAACGCGGACAGGGCAGGCAGACAGCCGGGCAAAAAAATCGCGGCTCGGTCCCGCCCCTGTGGGTGAGCACAGGGACGCAACCGTCCGCGAAACACTGTGAATCAGGAAGTCGGTGCGGTACGCAGTTTCTCGCTGCGACCGCGCAGCCACTCGAGGGTCAGCAGGAGCAGGACGGAGAAACCGATCAGCAGGGTCGCCGCGGCGGCGATGGTCGGGCTGAGGTTCTCGCGGATGCCGCTGAACATCTGGCGCGGCAGGGTGGCCTGCTCGGGGCCGGCGAGGAACAGGGTCACCACCACTTCATCGAAGGAGGTGGCGAAGGCGAACAGCGCGCCGGAGATCACGCCGGGAGCGATCAGCGGCAGGGTGACCTTGAAGAAGGTCAGTACCGGCGGCGCGCCCAGGCTGGCGGCAGCGCGCACCAGGTTGTAGTTGAAGCCCTGCAGGGTCGCCGACACGGTGATGATGACGAAGGGCACACCGAGCACCGCGTGGACGATGATCAGCGAGATGTAGCTGTTGCCCAGGCCCAGCGGCGCGAAGAACAGGTAGCTGGCGACACCGATGATCACCACCGGCACGACCATCGGCGAGATCACCAGGCTCATGATCAGCGCCTTGCCGCGGAAATCGCCGCGGGTCAGGCCGATCGACGCCAGGGTGCCGAAGACCATCGCCAGCACCGTAGCCGCCGGGGCGACGATGATGCTGTTGGTCAGCGCGCGCATCCACTCGGCGGAGTTGAAGAAGTCGGCGTACCAGCGCAGGGAGAAGCCCTGCAGCGGGTAGACCAGGAAGGTGCCGGAGTTGAACGACAGCGGCACGATGACCAGTACCGGCAGCACCAGGAACAGCAGGATCAGGCCGCAGAGGGTGCGCAGGGTGTAGAACCACAGGCGCTCGACGGGGGACATGTACGGGCTCAGCATCTTCTTGTTCTCCTCACATCAGCCCAGGCGCAGGCGGCTTGCGCCCACCAGCCAGCCGTAGATCACGTAGAGCACCAGGGTGGCGAACAGCAGCAGGCCGCCCAGGGCCGTGGCCATGCCCCAGTTGATGGTGGTGTTGGTGTAGAAGGCGACGAAGTAGCTGACCATCTGGTCGTTCGGGCTGCCCAGCAGGGCCGGGGTGATGTAGTAGCCGATCGACAGGATGAACACCAGCAGGCAACCGGCGCCGACACCGGCCACGGTCTGCGGGAAGTAGACCTTCCAGAAGCTGGTGAACGGATGGCAACCCAGCGAGATCGCGGCGCGCATGTAGCTGGGGGAGATGCCCTTCATCACGCTGTAGATCGGCAGGATCATGAACGGCAGCATGATGTGGACCATGGAGATGTACACGCCGGTGCGGTTGAACACCAGCTGCAGCGGCTGATCGATCAGGCCCATCTTGAGCAGCGCGCCGTTGATCAGGCCACCCGACTGCAACAGCACGATCCAGGCGGCGACGCGCACCAGGATCGAGGTCCAGAACGGCAGCAGCACCATGATCATCAGCAGGTTGGACTTGCGGGTCGGCAGGATCGCCAGCAGGTAGGCCAGCGGGTAGGCCAGCGCCAGGCAGATCAGGGTGATCACCGCGCCCATCCAGAAGGTGCGGGCGAAGATGTCCAGGTAGATCGACTGGTCGGGCGTGGCGCGGGCGATCTCGCCCAGGTCATCGATGCGGTGATCGAGCGCCGCCAGCAGGTAATACGGGGTGATGGAGCTGGCGTTGCGACGGATCGCCTGCCAGTAGGCCGGGTCGCCCCAGCGCTCATCCAGCGCTTCCATCGCGTCCTTGTACGACGCCGGCTGCTCCTTGAACGGCAGCGCGCGGGCGGTCTTGGACAGCAGGCTGCGGTAGCCGGCCAGCTCCATGTTCAGGCGCTTGGACAGGTCACCGATGGTCTGGTTCTTGCGCGCGGCGACCAGGTCTTCGCTCAGCGCCTTGTACACCTCGTCCGAGGGCAGCGACTTGCCGTCCCAGGCGGAGATGGCGTTGACGGTCAGCGGCATGGCACCGACGACCTCGGGGTTGTTCACGCTCTTGTAGAGCAGTGCCGCAATGGGCACGAGGAAGGTCAGCAGGAGGAAGACCAGCAGGGGCAGGACCAGCGCCTGCGACTTCAGGCGGTTCATCCGCTCCGCGCGCGCCAGGCGCTGCTTGAGGGTGGGGCCGGCGACCTCGTTCATCGACACAGCGGTGGCCATAGCGAACTCCGGTAAAACGGGCCGCCCGAGAGCGGCCAAGGTGTGGTGTCAGGAGGAGCCGCCGCGAGGGGGAGCGGCGGCTCCGGTCCGCCACGGTCCGGGCGACCGTGGCAGTCAGGGCGTGCTTACTTGGCGGCCCAGGCGTTGAAGCGCTGTTCCAGCTGCTCGCCGTAGTCAGCCCAGAAGGTCACGTCCATGCCCACCTGGTTCTCCATGTTTTCCGGAGTGGTCGGCATGTCCTTCAGCAGCTCCTTGCTCAGCAGCGGTACGGCGTTCTTGTTGACCGGGCCGTAGGCGATGTTCTCGGAGTAGGTCTTCTGCTGCTCGGGCTGAACCGAGAAGGCAATGAACTTCAGGCTCTCGTCGACCTTCTTGGCGCCCTTGGGGATGGCCCAGGCGTCGAAGTCGTAGATGCCGCCGTTCCAGACGATCTTCAGGTTGCTCTCTTTCTGCACGGCAGCGATGCGGCCGTTGTAGGCGGAGCTCATGACCACGTCACCGGAAGCGAGGTACTGCGGCGGCTGGGCGCCGGCTTCCCACCACTGGATGTTCGGCTTGATCTGGTCGAGTTTCTTGAAGGCGCGATCCTGGCCTTCTTTGGTGGCCAGCACCTTGTAGACGTCCTTCGGCGCGACGCCGTCGGCCATCAGGGCGAATTCCAGGGTGTACTTGGCGCCCTTGCGCAGGCCGCGCTTGCCTGGGAATTTGCTGGTGTCCCAGAAATCGGCCCAGCTGGTCGGTGCGGTCTTCAGCTTGTCGGCGTTGTAGGCCAGTACGGTGGACCAGACGAAGAAGCCGACGCCGCAGTTGCTCACGGCACCCGGAACGTAGTCTTCGGCCTTGCCGAGGATGGCCGGGTCGATGGTTTCGAACAGGCCTTCGTCACAGCCGCGCGCCAGTTCCGGCGACTCGACTTCCACCAGGTCCCAGGAGACGCTGTTGGTGTCGACCATGGCCTTCACCTTGGCCATCTCGCCGTTGTATTCGCCGGCGACGATCTTGTTGCCGGTGCTCTTTTCGTACGGGCCGTAGAACGCCTTCACCTGGGCGTTCTTGTTGGCGCCGCCGAAGGACACCACGGTCAGGTCGGTAGCGGCCATGGACTGGGCCGCGAAGGCCACGCCCAGAGTCAGCGCCGCGAGTTTGAGCCCCGATGCTTTCAAGGACTTCGTCATTATTGTTGTCTCCACAGTGTGCAGGTTTGTTTTTCTTGGAATGCGTCCGGGAGTGGCCGGGCCGCGCTGTTACGCCGCGGACAGCGGGTCGAGCGCGCGGACGTGCTCGACTTCCCAGCCCAGCGGTACCACGTCACCGACACTGAGCGCAGGATCGAGCTCGGCGATCGGCTGTTTCACGAAGAAATCGGTACGGCCGCAGACCTCTAGGCGAATGCGCACGTGGTCACCCAGGTAGATGAACTCGGCAACACGGCCGGAGAAGCGGTTCACGCAGTTTTCGCTGTGGCCGTTCAGGCGCACGCGCTCGGGGCGGATCGACAGGCTGACGGTGTCGCCGACGTTGCCGACGTTAACCGCCAGCGCCTCGACCTTCTCGCCACGGGCCAGGCCCACGGTGCAGCGCTCGCCATCGCGGGCCTGGAGCTGGCCGGCGATGCGGTTGTTCTCGCCGATGAAGTTGGCGACGAAGGAGTTGCGCGGGTGTTCGTAGAGCTCCGCCGGCGGGGCGATCTGCTGGATCTCGCCCTGGTGGAACACCGCCACGCGGTCGGACATGGTCAGGGCTTCGCCCTGGTCGTGGGTCACGTAGACCACGGTCACGCCCAGGCGCTGGTGGATGTGCTTGATCTCCATCTGCATGTGCTCGCGCAGCTGCTTGTCGAGCGCACCCAGGGGTTCGTCCATCAGCACCAGTTGCGGCTCGAACACCAGCGCGCGGGCCAGGGCCACACGCTGTTGCTGGCCACCGGAGAGCTGGGCGGGATAACGACCGGCGAAGGTATCGAGCTGGACCATCGACAGGGCGCGCTTCACGCGCTCGCTGACGTCGGTCTTGCTCATGCCGCGCACGGACAGCGGGAAGGCCAGGTTCTCGGCCACCGTCATGTGCGGGAACAGCGCATAGTTCTGGAACACCATGCCGATGTCGCGCTTGTGCGGGGGGACGTTGTTGATGGAGCGACCGGCCAGCTGGATTTCACCGGCGGTGGGGGTTTCGAAACCGGCCAGCATCATCAGGCTGGTGGTCTTGCCGGAACCGGACGGCCCCAGCAGCGTCAGGAATTCGCCTTTGCGAATGTCCAGATTGAGGTCCTTCACGATGAGGGATTCGCCGTCGTAGCTCTTCTGCACGCCACGGAAACTCACCAGCACATCGTTTGCCTGATTCTCGGCCATCACCGCACCTTTGTTTTTTTGTTAATGCCGTTGATCTCAAGCCTAGAGAAGCCAAGGCAGCACGCAAATCGGGCGGTATGAGAGATTGCTATAAGGCTTAGAGAGGATGCTTTGTAGGGATCGCCCTACAAAAAGTGGCCAACTGACATGCAGGGCCCGCGCTGGCGCGGCAGGCCCTGGCACGCTGGCTCAGCGCTTGGCCCAGGCCTGGAAGCGCTTCTCCAGGGCATCGCCGTGCGCGGTCCAGAACGCCACGTCCATGCCGACGGCGTGGGAAATGTTCTGCGGCGCCGTGGGCAGGTTGGCGGCCACGTCGGGCGCCAGCAGTTCCACTGCCTTGCGATTGGTCGGACCGTAGGCGATGTTCTCGGCGAAGGTCTTCTGCTGCTGCGGCTGGCTGGCGAAGTTGACGAACTGCTCGGCCAGCTCCTTCTTGAACACGCCCGAGGGCAGCGCCCAGAAGTCGAAGTCGTAGATGCCGCCGGCCCAGACCATGCGGAAGCCCTTCTGCTCACCCTGGGCGGCAGCGATGCGGCCGTTGTAGGCGGAGCTCATCACCACGGTGCCGTCGGCAAGATCGCGCACCGGGTCCTGGCCGGACTTCCACCAGTTGATGTTCGGCTTCAGCTCGTCGAGCTTGCGGAAGGCACGGTCAACGCCCTCATCGGTGGAAAGCACCTTGTAGACGTCCTTGGGCGCGACGCCGTCGGCCATCAGGGCGAATTCCAGGCTGTACTTCGCGCCCCAGCGCAGGCCGCGCTTGCCGGGGAATTTCTTCGTGTCCCAGAAATCCGCCCAGCTGCTCGGCGTGCCCTGCAGCTTGCTCTGGTTGTAGGCCAGCAGCGTGGTCCAGACGAAGATGCCGACGCCGCACGGTTGCACCGCGCCGGGAACGAAATCGGCGGTGTTGCCCAGGGTCTTGGGGTCGAGCTTCATGAACAGCCCTTCCTCGCAGCCGCGCGCGAGTTCCGGGGCCTCGACTTCCACCACGTCCCAGGACACATGGCTGATCTCCACCATGCGTTTGAGCTTGGCCAGATCGCCGTTGTAGGAGCCGTGGACGACGGCGTTGCCGGTCACTTCCTTGAACGGTTTGTAGAAGGCCGCCTCCTGGGCTTCCTTGTTGGCGCCACCGAAGGAAATCACCGTGACGTAATCCGCCAGCGCCGGCATCGCGGCACTCCCCAGCAGGCCGAACAGCAGCCCTCCCCTTACCGCTCGCAACATCTTCTTCTCCTTGTTATCACGACGTACTGCATGAAGCAGGCAATGATTCCCTGCTCCACGCCCGCTAGATAGACGGTTTGTTACAGAAATCGGACACGTCGCACAGAGTGAAGGGAAATTTCAGGGTGCCTGCTGTCGCAAATCAAATCGCCGGAGCGGGCCGGTCAGATGAGCTTGTGCTCCATCGCGTAGCGCACCAGGTCGGCCACCGAATTGGCGTTGAGCTTCTGCATCAGTCGCGCCTTGTGGGTGCTGATGGTCTTGCTGCTGACCGCCAGGTGCTGGGCGATCTCGTTGACGCCCTCGCCCTGCACCAGGCGTTCGAAGACGGAGAACTCGCGCTCGGAGAGCAGCGCATGGGGCGGCCGCGAATCGGTGAGGCCGACCTCGAAGACCATGCGGTCGGCGAGATCAGGGTCGATGTAGCGCCCGCCGCTGGCGACCTTACGGATCGCCGTGAGCAACAGTGCCGGGTCGCTGTCCTTGGTGGCGTAGCCTGCGGCGCCCACCTTCAGTGCACGGGCAACCATCTGCACCTCGTCGTGCATCGACAGCATCAGGATTGCCGGCGGGTTGTTCAGCGCGCGAATCCGCGGGATGGCTTCCAGGCCGTTGACGCCGGGCATGGAGATATCCAGCAGGACCACTTCGCAGGGCGTCTGGCGCAGGGTTTCGAGCAGCTGCTCGCCATTGGTGGCCTCGCCCACCACCTGCAGGTCCTTGGCCATGCCGATCAGTTGCTTGATGCCCTCGCGCACGATCGTATGGTCTTCCGCCACCAGCACTCGAATCACCGGCCTACTCCTGTTCGTTGTCGTTATGGTTCTTGTATTTCGACGTCCAGCGGCACGCGGATCGTCAGCGTCGCGCCCTCCCCGGGCTGGCTGTCGATCTGCAGGGTGCCGCCGAGCATCAGCACGCGCTCGCGCATCCCCACCAGGCCGAAGGACACACTCTGCCGTGAAGCATGCGGGTCGAAGCCGAGGCCGTCATCGCTGATGCGCAGGCACAGCTCCTCGCCCTCGACGCTCAGCTGCAGTTCCACAGTATGCGCCTGGGCGTGGCGCATCACGTTGGTCAGCGCCTCCTGGAGGATGCGGAACAGGCCGATGGCCTTGGCATCCGCCAGCTCCGGCGGGTTCTCCGGCACCTGCACCAGGCAGGGAATCTGCGTGCGCGACTCGAAGCGCCGCGCTTGCCATTCCACCGCCGAGCCGATGCCAGCATCGAGGATCGGCGGCCGCAATGCAGTGGCCACGTCGCGCACCAGTTGGAACAGCTGGGCGATCAGCCGCTTCATGTTGTCCAGGCGCTCGCGCAGCCCTGGGTCGGAATCGCCATAGGCCAGCTCGCACATCGAGGTTTCCAGCTTGAGCACCGTGAGCACCTGGCCCAGTTCATCGTGCACTTCGCGGGCGATGCGCGCCTTCTCCTCCTCCCGCACGCTCTCCAGATGCGCCGACAGCTCGCGCAGCTGCGCACGGGAATCCTGCAGCTCCAGCTCGATCAGCTTGTGCTCGGTGATGTCCCAGACCACACCGTCCCAGGCCGGGCGGCCGTCGTCCAGGGTGCGCACCGTGGCCTTGATGTCGACCCAGCGCGGTTCGTTGCTGCGGGTGAGGATGCGGCCCTGCCAGAGCCAGTTGCGATGCCCCTCGACGGCGTCCAGCTGGCTGGCCAGGTAGCTCTCGCGTTCGGACGGATGCACCAGGCCCATGATGCCCAGGCCGCTCTCGCGCAGGTAGCCGGGCGAGTAGCCCAGCGAGGTCTCGCTGCCGCCGGTGATGAAGCTGATGTAGGCGAAATCGGAGTCGTCGTCCGGCGCGTTGGGTTCCAGGCGGAACACCWGCCCCGGCACGTTGGCGGCGATGCCCTGCAGGCGCGCCTCGCTCTCTTCCAGCGCGGCGCGGGCGCGGCGGCGTTCGGTGACGTCGTTGATGAACACCAGCAGGTATTCCGAATCGCCGAAGCGCAGGAAGCTCAGCGACACGTCCGCCGGCAGCCATTGGCCGTCGGCGCGCAGGCACTGGGTCTCGAAGCTCAGCGGCGCCTCGTCGGCATTGCGCGCGCGACGCCAGAGGTTGAGCCAGCGGTCCATGCTCAACGTCGGTTCGAGGTCCGACAACGGGCGGTCGACCACCGCGCCCGGCGAGTAGCCGAGCATGTCCTCAGCGGCGCGGTTGGCATAGCGCACGTGGCTGTCCCAGTTGACCCAGAGGATGCCGACGGTGCTGCTGTCGATGGCGAACTGGGTCAGGCGCAGCGCCTGTTCCGCCGACTGGCGCAGTTCGATGTCGCGCCGCGCTGCCAGCAATCGTGATTCCAGCCCGCGTTGCTGGCGCCGCTGCAGCAACAGCGTGGCCACGGCGAACAACAGCAGCAGGCCGAGCAGGATGCAGAGGTTCTGCCAAAAGCCGGGCGAGGAACCCAGGCGCGGATAGGTCGGCTGCAGCCAGCGCTCATGCAACTGGTCGAGGTCCTTGGCCGGCACCGCGCGCAACGCCGCGTCGATGATCCCGGCCAGCTCTGGCAGGCTGCGGCGGGTAGCCACGCGCAGCAGTTGCGGGTAGCCGATGTCGGCGACGACCCACAGGCCGGTGAACTCGGTTTCGCGGGTCAGGCGCGCCAGCTGGGCCTCATCGATCACCGCGTAATTGGCCTCGCGGCCGAGCACCTTGCGCAGCACTTCGCGGTCGCTGTCGACGATCTGCAGGGTCAGCCCCGAATAGGTGCTGCGCAGGTAATCCACCACCGAGCCGGGCCCACGCACCGAAACGGTTTCGGCGCTGCCGAGGCTGTCCAGCTCGACCGAAGTCCCGCTGCGACGGTCGCCCACCACCAGACGCGGCACGCGCAGGTAGGGGTCGGAGAACAGCCAGTCGCGCAGGGTCGAAGGCGTCTGGCTGACACCGGGGGCAAGGTCAATCTCACCGGCGCGCACCGCGCGCTCCAGGGCCGCCTGATCCGGATAGGTGTGCCATTCCAGGCTCACCTGCATGGCCTTGGCCAGCCACTCCAGCAACTCGACGTTGGCCCCGGAAAGCTGCTGCAGGCGGCGGTCCTGCTGTACATACGGAGCCTCCAGCACGGCGCCGACGTGCAGTTGCGGGTGCCCGGCGAGCCAGGCGCGCTGGGCATCATCCAGCGCCAGCGGCGGCGTGGCGGATTCCGCCATGGCCAGCAACGGCAGGCAGCACAGCCAGGCCAGACAGGCTTTCCAGAACAGTCGACTCATGCCCACAACACCATGGATTTCACTCGGGTCAAAGCAGATGGCCGGCATACCTTACAGCAAGCTCGGTTGAACCCGGCATGCCCCTCGCCTGACAAAGCAGATACAAGCCGCTAGGCTGGCCGCACTCGCAACCGCCGCTTGCTGCCCGCCAGGACAGGGATATCACCGATGCCGCATTCGCTCCGCCCCACGCTGCTCGCCCTCAGCCTGTCACTCGCCGTCGCTCCGCTGGGCGCTGCTCAGGCCGAAGATGCCAAGCCCGCCGCCACCGACAAGCCGGCAGCCGCCCCCGTAGTACGGCCCAACGTGACCGAGCGCAGCCAGAACGATTCCAGCGGCCTGGAGCGGCAGTTGCCCGAAGGCGAACAGCAGACGCTGAAAGCCGGCGACGAGACTTTCCTCGCCCTCTGGCTGCCCGCCAACACCGCCGACGCCCAGGGCGCGGTGATCCTGATTCCCGGCGATGGCGAGAGCCCCGACTGGCCGGTGGCGATCGGCCCGCTGCGGCGCAAGCTGCCGGACGCCGGTTGGCAGACGCTGGCGGTCAGCCTGCCCGACCCGCAGAGCACAGCGCCGATGCCGCGACCGAAGGAATCGCCGGACAAGGCCAGCGCCGACACCGACGCCACCGCCGCGGACAGCGCCAGCAAGCCGGAAGTCAAAGGCAGCGCGGGTACCGCCACACCGACGCCGGAAAGCACCGCCGAAACCGGCAGCGCCGAGCCGGCCCAGGCCAGCGCGGAAACCCCGCCGCCGCCCAGCGACCCGGTCGAACTGCGCAAGGCCCACGCCGAGCGCGTGCTGGCACGCATCCAGGCGGCCGTCGAACTGGCCCAGCAGCACAAGGCGAAATCCATTGTCCTGCTCGGCCACGGCACCGGTGCCTACTGGGCGACCCGTTACCTGGGCGAACGCACGCCGGCGGAGATCAAGAACCTGCTGCTGGTGGCGCCGGAAATGCCGCGCGACTTCAAGCCGTCGCTGGACGAGACCGTGCCGCTGTTGAACCTCGCCACCGGCGACTTCTATTACAAGGACAAGACGCCCGACATCGCCGCGGCAAAGCTGCGCCTGCAGGCCAGCAAGCGGCAGAAGGCGCCGAACTACGTGCAGATCGGCATGAACGCCCTGCCCGCCGATCCGGACACCGAGCAGGACCAGCTCTATCGCCGGGTTCGCGGCTGGCTGTCGATGCACCTGGAACCGATCGAGCAGCCCTGATCTAGCGGAAGCCCTTGCGCTGCCGCACCAGCAGGTAGGCGGCCTGGATTTCGCGGGTCTTGCCGGTCGCCGCGGCGATACGCTCGGGACTGGCGCCCTGGCCTTCGAGTTTGTCGGGATGGTTCTGGCTGATCAGCTTGCGATAGGCGCGCTTGATCTCCTCCGGCTCGCTTTCCGCCGTCACGCCCAGCAGGCGCAGCGCTGCACTGTAGGACTCGCGGGGAGTCGCCGGCGGCTTCGGCGGTTCAGCGCCGGCCGCAAGCGCCAGCACCTTGGAACGCGACAGCCCCAGCGCATCGCCCCACTGCAACAGCAGAGTCTTCTGCCCTGAGATCGGCGGACCACCGGCCCAGGCCATGCGCCAACACGCCTGAATCAGGCCTTCGGCGGTGGCTTCCTGGCCATTGCGCTGGCGCAGGCCGACATCCAGCAATTCGCCGCCCACCTTGCCGCGACCGAAGGCATCGATGGCCTGGCGACGCGCCTTGTCATCCAGTTGCAGGCGCGCCATTTCGGCACGGGCCTGCTGGATGTGCGCATCGACCACCCGGCCACGACTCTTGGCCAGCCGGCCGAGCAGCAGGAACAGCAACTCCTGGTCGCCGACCTGGGGGCCGCCACGCAGTTGCTCCAGCAAGCCACGCCAGGTGCGCTTCTTCAGGCGGCGGTCGAGCACCTGGCCGAGCAGCGCACCGAGCATGGCGCCCGGAATGCTCGCCAGCGCCCAGCCAGCGATGACACCTACCAGGGTACCCGGCCAGAACACTTCAGCCCTCCGCCAGTTGGCGTTCGACTTCCGCCAGGCGCTCGTGGGTACCGACGTCGATCCAGCGACCACGATGGTGCACACCGCTCACGCGACCAGCCGCCATCGCTTGGCGCAGTAAGGGCGCCAGCTTGAAGGCGCCGGGCTCGCAACCGTCGAACAGCTCGGGGCGGAGGATGGCGATGCCGCTGTAGGTCAGGCTTGGCTCGCCTTCGCGGTAATCGCTGATACGGCCTTCACTCAGGCAGAAATCACCACGGGTGTGGTGCCCAGGGTTGTCCACCAGCACCAGGTGCACGAGGTCGCCCTCGGCCAGCGCGCCGTGCAGGCTCGCGTAGTCGAAGTCGGTCCAGATGTCGCCGTTGGCGATGACGAAGGCACCGTCGCCCAGCAATGGCAGCGCCTTGAAGATGCCGCCGCCGGTTTCCAGCGGCTCGCCTTCGGGCGAATAACGGATGCTCACGCCGAAAGCCGAGCCGTCGCCCAGGTGGTCCTCGATCTGCTGGCCGAGCCAGGCGTGATTGATCACCAATTGATCGAATCCGGCCCGGCGCAGCGCCTGCAGCTGGTACTCGATCAGCGGCACGCCACCAGCGCGCACCAGCGGCTTGGGCGTGTGCAAGGTCAGCGGGCGCAGGCGTTCGCCCTTGCCCGCGGCGAGGATCATGGCCTTCATGCGGGATGCGTCTCGTCTTTGGGCAGGCTGGCCAGCAGCGCAGCGAGGTCGGCCAGTTCCGGGCGGCGCGCGATGACGCTTTCCAGGTAGCGGAAGAAGCGCGGCACGTCGCCCAGGTAACGCGGCTTACCGTCACGATGGCAGATGCGCGCAAAGATGCCGATCACCTTCAGGTGGCGCTGGGCGCCCATCAGGTCGCTGGCGCGGAAGAATGCCTCGAAGCTGTCCGGCAGCGGAATGCCGGCGGCCTGGGCCTTGCGCCAGTAGCGCGACAGGCCGTCGTGCACACGCGGCTCGGGCCAGCTGAGGAATGCATCCTTATATAGACAGGTGACGTCGTAGCTCACCGGACCGTAGACCGCGTCCTGAAAATCCAGGATGCCGGGGTTCGGCTCGCTGAGCATCAGGTTGCGCGGCATGTAGTCGCGGTGCACGAACACCCGCGGCTGATCCAGCGCGCTCTGCACCAGCAGGTCGCAGGTGCGTTCCCAGAGCGCCAGTTGCTCGCCCTCCAGGGTCACGCCCAGCTGGCGCTGCAGGTACCAGTCGGGGAACAGCTGCAGCTCGCGGCGCAGCAGGGCCTCATCGTAGGCCGGCAGGCGCTCGGCGACATCCACCTGCTGGAAGGCCACCAGGGCGTCGAGAGCATCCTCGAACAGCTCTTCGGCGTTTTGCGCAGTGAGCACATCGAGGTAGGTCTGGCGACCCAGGTCATCGAGCAGCAGGAAGCCCTGCTCGACATCCTCGGCGAGAATCTTCGGCACGTGCACACCGGCCTCGGCGAGCAGGCCGGCGACCTTGATGAAGGGCCGGCAGTCTTCCTGGGGCGGCGGCGCATCCATCACGATCAGGCTGCGGCCATCGCCCTGCCAACGGAAATAACGGCGGAAACTGGCGTCGCTGCTGGCCGCAGTCAGGCTGGCCTTGGGCACGGAGCCCCAGCCTTGCGCGTTGAACACAGCGGGCAAACTCAAGTCCAACCAGCGGATCATCTGCTGGTAACGGGCATCCTGTGACATCTTTATGGGTTCTCCACGGCCCTAGCCGTTGCGCGGGTCATGCTTTATTATCCAGCATCTTTTTGAGCCCATCGAGAGGCGTGCGGCCTACTTTGGGCCGATGGCTCGCAGGAAGCCCGGATTAACAAGATGGCAGTGAATTTCCCCGTGTTCCGTAGAAAATTCCCCTTACTGGTGACCGGTGGCCTGCTGGCTATCCAGCCGCTCGCCACTGTGACCGCGGCACCCGGCGAGCAGTTCGCCTGCCAGCCTTCCGCGTCCGGCGCCTGGGATTGCTCCTCGCAGAGCGCCGCAGCCGTCGCTCCGCGCCCGCAGCATGGTGCGACCTCCGTCAGCGCCGGTGGCGCTGCCGCCAGCAGCGCGAAGTCCTCCGATGGCTCGACCAGCACTTCGACTTCGGCTGAAGAGCCCAAGCAACTGGTGACCCAGTCCGGCGGCCGTGGCCTGAAGTCGCGCAGCAGCGACTACAGCCACCTCGACTGGATCCCCCGCGACAAGCTGAGCGCCGCGCAACTGGCGGAAATCGGCCCGTACTGTGGCGGCGAATACGTCGAGCCGGTACGCCCGGGCATGAACGACAAGACGCCGAACGACGAGGCTCCGACCTACGTCTCGGCGAAGGTGTCGCGTTACGAGCAGGAAAAGCAGATCGCGACCCTCGCGGGTAACGTGGTCCTGCGCCAGGGCAGCATGCAGGTGGAGGCCGACGAGGCCAACCTGCACCAGGCCGAGAACCGCGGCGAGCTGGTCGGCAACGTCAAGCTGCGCGACAACGGCGCGCTGATCGTCGGCGACCACGCCGAACTGCAACTGGACAACGGCGCGGCGAAGATCGACAACGCCGAGTACGTCATGCACCAGGCGCAGGTCCGCGGCAGTGCGCTGTACGCCAAGCGCCAGGAAGACGCGATCATCCAGCTCAAGGATGGCACCTACACCCGTTGCGAACCCAGCAGCAACGCCTGGGTCCTGAAGGGCAACAACATCAAGCTGAACCCGGCCACCGGCTTCGGCACCGCGACCAACGCGACCCTGCGGGTGAAGGACATTCCGGTCTTCTACACCCCGTACATCTATTTCCCGATCGACAACCGTCGTCAGTCCGGCTTCCTGGCACCGTCCTTCGCGACCTCGACCGATACCGGCTTCACGCTGACCACGCCGTACTACTTCAACCTGGCGCCCAACTACGACGCCACGTTGTACCCGCACTACATGGTCAAGCGCGGACTGCTGATGGAAGGCGAGTTCCGCTACCTGACCCACAGCAGCGAAGGCCAGGTCACCGCCGCCTACCTGAACGACAAGAACGACGACCGCGAAGACTTCCCGCAGTACACCGACACCCGTTGGCTGTATGGCTGGAAGAACACCAGCGGCCTGGATTCCCGCTGGCTGGCGCAGGTGGACTACACCCGCATCAGCGACCCGTACTACTTCCAGGACCTGGATACCTCGCTGGGTATCGGCTCGCCGACCTACGTCAACCAGCAGGGCGTCCTGACCTATCGCGGCGACAGCTACACCGCCCGCCTGAACGCGCAGTCCTACCAGTTGGCGACCGTGACCGACGTCACTCCGTACAACCGCCTGCCGCAGCTCACCCTGGACGGCAAGCTGCCGTTCAATCCGGGCGGTCTGGACTTCACCTACAGCACCGAAGCCGTGCGCTTCGATCGCGACTTGGATGACGGCTTCTACCGCATCGACATCGACAACCCGACGCTCTACCCGCGTCCGGATACCAACATCCAGGGCCTGGCTCGCGCGACTGGCGACCGCTTCCACGCCGAGCCGGGCATCAGCCTGCCGATGAACCGCAGCTGGGGCTTCATGACCCCAACCGTCAAGGCCATGTACACCAAGTACGATCTGGATCTTGATGGGCAGGGCAAGCAATACATCGCCAACAATCAGCCTTGGCTGAACTACGACAGCAGCCCGGACCGTTCGCTGGGCCTGGCCAAGCTCGATAGCGGGCTGTACTTCGACCGCGACACCAGCTTCGGCGGCACCAAGTTCCGCCAGACCCTGGAACCGCGCGCGATGTACCTCTACGTGCCGTACAAGAACCAGGACAACCTGCCGACCTTCGACACCGGCGAATTCACCTTCAGCTACGACTCGCTGTGGCGTGAAAACCGTTTCACCGGCCGCGACCGCATCGGCGACGCCAACCAGCTGTCTCTCGGACTGGGTTCGCGCTTCATCGAAGACGATGGTTTCGAACGCGCCTACATCGCCGCCGGCCAGATCTACTACTTCAGCGACCGCCGCGTGCAACTGCCCGGCCTGACCGAGGACGACCTGCGTGCCAGCGGCGCGAAGAACCCGGACGCCGACACCTGGCGCTCGCCCTACGCCCTCACCGGCATCTATCGCTTCAACCACGATTGGTACGCCAGCTCCGACTACAACTGGAACCCGAACACGCACCACACCGACAACGGCAACCTGATGTTCCATTATCAGCCTGAAGCCGACCCACGCAAGGTGCTGAACGCCGGCTACCGCTACCGCGCGGACAGCAAGCGTTTCAACCCGAACACCGGGCAGTTCGAGTACGGCAGCGACGAGTACAAGATCGAACAGCATGACCTGTCGTTCATGTGGCCGGTCCTGCCGCAGTGGGCCGCCATTGGCCGCTGGCAGTACGACTACAACCAGAGCCGCACGCTGGAAGCCTTCGGTGGCTTCGAGTACGACAGTTGCTGCTGGAAGCTGCGCCTGATCAATCGCTACTGGGTCGACTACGACGACGAGCAGTTCGTGACCTCGACGTCCAAGTCCGACCACGGTGTATTCCTTCAAATCATCTTGAAAGGCCTTGGCGGCGTGGTTGGCAACCAGGTGGAAGGCTTCCTCGACCAAGGTATCCAGGGTTATCGTCAACGTGAAGACAATGCTATGTAAGGCCCTGCGCCCGCTGATGCTGGGCGCGCTGTTGGCAAGTTCCGTCGCGCACGCCGAAGTGGTTCCGCTGGACCGTGTGGTCGCCATCGTCGACAACGACGTGGTGATGCAGAGCCAGCTAGACCAGCGCCTGCGTGAAGTCCGTGCAACCATCCAGAAGCGCGGCGCGCCGCTGCCGCCCGAGCATGTGCTGGACCAGCAGGTGCTCGAGCGCCTGATCATCGAGAACATTCAGCTGCAGATCGGTGACCGCTCCGGCGTTCGCATCACCGACGAGGAGCTGAACCAGGCCATGGGCACCATTGCCCAGCGCAACAACATGAGCCTGGACCAGTTCCGCGCCGCCCTTTCCCACGATGGCCTGTCCTATGACGAAGCCCGTGAGCAGGTGCGCCGTGAGATGATCATCAGCCGCGTGCGTCAGCGCCGCGTGGCCGAGCGCATCCAGGTCAGCGAGCAGGAAGTGCAGAACTTCCTGGCCTCCGACCTGGGCAAGATCCAGCTCTCCGAAGAGTACCGCCTGGCCAACATCCTGATCCCGGTACCCGACAGCGCCTCGCCGGAAACCGTGCAGGCCGCGGCGCGCCAGGCCCAGGAAATGTACCAGCAGCTCAAGCAGGGTGCTGACTTCGGCCAGTTGGCGGTGTCCCGCTCGGCCGGCGACAACGCCCTGGAAGGCGGCGAGATCGGCTGGCGCAAGGCCGCCCAGCTGCCTTCGCCGTTCGACGGCATGGTCGGCAGCCTGGCCGTGGGCGACGTGACCGAGCCGGTCCGCACCCCGGGCGGCTTCATCATCATCAAGCTGGAGGAGAAGCGCGGCGGCAGCAAGATGCTGCGTGACGAAGTCCACGTTCGCCACATCCTGCTCAAGCCGAGCGAGATCCGCAGCGAGGAAGAGACCCAGCGTCTGGCCGAGAAGCTCTACGAGCGCATCCAGGCTGGCGAGAGCTTCGCCGATCTGGCGAAGAAATTCTCCGAAGACCCGGGCTCCAAGCTCAACGGCGGCGACCTCAACTGGGTCGACCCGGAGTCTCTGGTGCCGGAATTCCGCGAGGTGATGAACAACGCGCCGCAAGGCCAGGTCACCAAGCCGTTCCGCTCGCCGTTCGGCTGGCACGTGCTGGAAGTCCTCGGCCGTCGCGCCACCGACAGCAGCGACAAGTTCCGCGAGCAACAAGCTGCCCAGACCCTCCGCGCACGCAAGTACGATGAGGAACTGCAGGCCTGGCTGCGCCAGATTCGCGACGAAGCCTACGTCGAGATCAAGCAGTAAGCAGCGCGAGTCGCTCATGAAAGAAACCCGGCCCAGGCCGGGTTTCTTTTTGCCCGCGGAAAGCTTCATGGAGCAGAAGGCTTCGTGGAAGCGGGGCTTCGTCGTAGAGTAGGCCCATCCGCTGCATCTTCTTATTCGAGAGCCCCTGATGAGCACCTCCCACCTGTTCGCCCTGACCCCCGGCGAGCCCGCCGGCATCGGTCCCGATCTCTGCCTGCTGCTGTCCCGCGAAGCGCAACCGCACCCGCTGGTCGCCGTCGCCAGCCGCCAGCTACTGGCAGAGCGCGCCGCCCTGCTCGGGCTGAACATCGACCTGCAGGAAGTCGGCCCCGGCCACTGGCCGAGCGCCGCCGCGCCGGCCGGCACCCTGTACGTCTGGGACACTCCGCTGGCCGCGCCAGTCGAGCCCGGCAAGCTGAACCAGGCCAACGCCGCCTATGTGCTGGAAACCCTGACCCGCGCCGGCCAGGGCTGCCTCGAAGGGCACTTCGCCGGGATGATCACCGCACCGGTGCACAAGGGCGTGATCAACGAAGCCGGCATCGCTTTCTCCGGCCATACCGAATTCCTTGCCGACCTGACCTCCACCGCCCAGGTGGTGATGATGCTCGCGACCCGTGGCCTGCGCGTGGCGCTGGTGACCACCCACCTGCCACTGCGAGAGATCGCCGATGCCATCACCTCGGTACGCCTGGAACGCGTCACCCGTATCCTGCACGCCGACCTGCGCGACAAGTTCGGTCTGGCCAATCCGCGCATCCTCGTCTGCGGCCTCAACCCCCACGCGGGCGAAGGCGGCCACCTCGGCCACGAAGAAATCGACGTGATCGAGCCGACCCTGGAGCTCCTGCGCACCGAGGGCATGCAGCTGATCGGCCCGCTACCGGCCGACACCCTGTTCACCCCCAAGCACCTGGAGCACTGCGATGCCGTGCTGGCCATGTACCACGACCAGGGCCTGCCGGTGCTCAAGTACAAGGGATTCGGCGCGGCGGTCAACGTGACCCTCGGCCTGCCGATCATCCGCACCTCGGTGGACCACGGCACCGCGCTGGACCTCGCCGGCACCGGTCGGATCGACAGTGGCAGCCTGCAGGTGGCCCTGGAAACCGCCTATCAAATGGCAGCCGCCGCTGCCAGCCGGTAGCGGCAAGCAACAAGCGGCAAGCGGTGTCAGCTGGTAAACTTTCGCCCTTTGAACATCGCTTTGGCTCTGGCTTGTCGCTTGCAGCTTGAAGCCTGGAGCCGCATTTATGTCGTCCGAACTCTTCCAGCACCGCGCCCGCAAACGCTTTGGGCAGAACTTCCTGCATGACGCCGGGGTGATTCACAAGATCCTGCGCGCCATTGCCGCCAAGGAAGGCCAGCACCTGCTGGAAATCGGCCCGGGCCAGGGCGCCCTCACCGAGGGCCTGGTGGACAGCGGCGCGAAGCTCGACGTGATCGAGCTGGACCTCGACCTGATTCCGCAACTGAAGTGGCGCTTCGGCCTGAAGCCCAACTTCAGCCTGCACCAGGGCGACGCCATGAAGTTCGACTTCTCCAGCCTGATCGCCGCCCCCGAAGACAAGCTGCGCGTCGTCGGCAACCTGCCCTACAACATCTCCACCCCGCTGATCTTCCACCTCCTGGACCATGCCTCGCTGATCCAGGACATGCACTTCATGCTGCAGAAGGAAGTGGTGGAGCGCCTGGCCGCCGAGCCGGGCAATGGCGACTGGGGCCGCCTGTCGATCATGGTGCAGTACTTCTGCCGCGTGGATTACCTGTTCACCGTCGGCCCCGGCGCGTTCAACCCGCCGCCCAAGGTCGAGTCGGCCATCGTCCGCCTGGTGCCTTACGCCGAGCCGCCGCATCCAGCCAAGGATCACCGTGTGCTGGAACGCATCGTCCGCGAAGCCTTCAACCAGCGCCGCAAGACCCTGCGCAACACCCTGCGCACGCTGATGAGTGTCGAGGACATCGAAGCCGCTGGCGTCGACCCGACCCTGCGCCCCGAGCAACTTAGCGTCGCCGACTTCGTCAGCCTGGCCAACCGCTTCAGCGAAACCAACCCGGAAGCCGAGCAAGGACCGACCGCATGAGCGATTCCCGCTACCAGGTCAGCGTCAGCGTCACCACTCGCCACCTGCCCGAGCAATCCCAGCCGGATCAGCAGCGCTTCGTGTTCGCCTACACCGTGACCATCCACAACCACGGTGAGCTGGCGGCCAAGCTGCTGACCCGTCACTGGATCATCACCGACGGCGACGGCCACGTGCAGGAAGTGCGCGGCGCCGGTGTGGTCGGCGAGAAGCCGTTGATCGAGCCGGGCGCCAGTCACACCTACACCAGCGGCACGGTGATGGCGACCAAGGTCGGCAGCATGCATGGCAGCTACCAGATGGTCGCTACCGACGGCCACCACTTCGAAGCCGAGATCCCGGCATTCCGACTCGCCGTCCCCGGGGCACTGCACTGATGGCAACCTACGCCGTCGGCGACCTGCAGGGCTGCCTGGAACCGCTCAAGTGCCTGCTGGCGCAGGTGAAGTTCGACCCGGCCCAGGACAAGCTCTGGCTGGTGGGCGACCTGGTCAACCGCGGCCCGGCGTCGCTGGAGACCCTGCGCTTCCTCTATGGCATGCGCGATTCGCTGGTCTGTGTGCTGGGTAATCACGACCTGCACCTGATCGCCGTGGCTTACAACGCCGAGCGACTGAAGAAGAACGACACCCTGCGCGAGATCGTCGAGGCTCCGGATTGCGCGCAACTGATCGACTGGCTGCGGCGCATGCCGCTGGTCCACCACGATGCCCAGCGCGACATCACCCTGGTGCACGCCGGCATCCCGCCGCAATGGGACATCGACAAGTCCCTGCAACGCGCGGCCGAGGTCGAAGCCGCCCTGCGCGATGACGCCCAGCTGCCGATGTTCCTCGACGGCATGTACGGCAACGAGCCGGCCAAGTGGGACAAGAAGCTCAGCGGCATCGCGCGCCTGCGGGTGATCACCAACTACTTCACGCGCATGCGCTTCTGCACCCCCGAAGGCAAGCTCGACCTGAAATCCAAGGAAGGCCTGGACACCGCACCGCCCGGCTACGCCCCCTGGTTCAGCTATGCCGAGCGCAAGGCCGCCGGGCGCAAGATCATCTTCGGCCACTGGGCCGCGCTGGAAGGCCAGTGCGACGTCCCCGGCCTGTTCGCCCTCGACACCGGCTGCGTGTGGGGCGGCAGCATGACGCTGCTGAACGCCGATACCCTCGAGCGCATCCATTGCAGCTGCGCCGATAAACCAGAATGACTGCCGCGGGGCCGTTGGCTCCGCGCCTTGCGAGGTAATCCCATGAGCGACTTCAAGCGCATCGCCCCCGACCAGGCCCAGCAACTGCGCGACGGCGGCGCCCAGGTCGTCGACATCCGCGACCCGCAAAGCTACGCGATGGGGCACATCAGTGGCTCGAAGCACATCGACAACTACTCGGTGGCCGACTTTATCCGCGAAGCGGACATGGACGCGCCGCTGGTCGTGGTCTGCTACCACGGCAACTCCAGCCAGAGCGCGGCGGCCTATTTCGTCCAGCAGGGCTTCTCCGAGGTCTACAGCCTCGACGGCGGCTTCGAACTGTGGCGCAGCGTCTATCCCGCGGATACCAGCGCTGGCGGCGCTGACTGAAAGCCCCTACGAAAGGGGCGGATTAGCCCCTTCAAAAAATCTGTAACTTCTCGCTCTTTCGTCCTTTACACACTGAAGAACGAACTATCCTTTCCCTCAGGCCATCCAAAAAAGGGAGAGCCGGCACACCGGCTTCCGGTTAATCGGCAGTGACCATTGGGGGCGGATCAGGGCAGTGGCCAGGTTCCGTTGGAGTTCTGGGGGATTCTCGCCGGTAAGCACTGGCAGCCCGACCGCACCCGCACAGACCGATCCGGCGCCGGCTCCATGCATCGAGCGAGGAGACGTCATGAGCATTTTCAGTCACTTCCAGGAACGCTTCGAAGCGACCCGCCAAGAGGAGTACTCCCTCCAGGAGTACCTGGATCTCTGCAAGCAGGACAAGATCGCCTACGCCACCGCCGCCGAGCGAATGCTGATGGCCATCGGTGAGCCCGAACTGGCGGACACCTCCGTCGATTCCCGCCTGTCGCGAATCTTCTCCAACAAGGTCATCCGCCGCTATCCGGCCTTTGCCGACTTCCATGGCATGGAAGAGTGCATCGACCAGATCGTCTCGTTCTTCCGCCACGCCGCCCAAGGCCTGGAAGAGAAGAAACAGATCCTTTATCTCCTGGGCCCGGTCGGCGGCGGTAAATCCTCCCTCGCCGAGAAGCTCAAGCAACTGATGGAGAAGGTGCCCTTCTACGCCATCAAGGGCTCGCCGGTGTTCGAGTCGCCCCTGGGGCTGTTCAACCCGGACGAAGACGGCGCCATTCTCGAAGAAGACTACGGCATCCCGCGGCGCTACCTGCGCTCGGTGATGTCGCCCTGGGCAACCAAGCGCCTCAACGAGTTCGGCGGCGACATCAGTCAGTTCCGCGTGGTCAAACTGCACCCATCGATCCTCAACCAGATCGCCATCGCCAAGACCGAACCTGGCGACGAGAACAACCAGGACATCTCCGCGCTGGTCGGCAAGGTGGATATCCGCAAGCTGGAAGAATTCCCGCAGAACGACGCCGACGCCTACAGCTACTCGGGCGCACTGTGCCGGGCCAACCAGGGCCTGATGGAATTCGTCGAGATGTTCAAGGCGCCGATCAAGGTCCTCCACCCCTTGCTCACCGCCACCCAGGAAGGCAACTACAACAGCACCGAAGGCCTCGGTTCCCTGCCCTACAGCGGCATCATCCTCGCCCACTCCAACGAATCGGAATGGCACAGCTTCCGCAACAACAAGAACAACGAGGCCTTCATCGACCGCATCTACATCGTCAAGGTGCCGTACTGCCTGCGCGTCTCCGACGAGATCAAGATCTACGACAAGCTGTTGATCAACAGCTCCCTGGCGCACGCCCACTGCGCGCCGGACACCCTGAAGATGCTCTCGCAGTTCTCCGTGCTGTCGCGCCTGAAGGAGCCGGAAAACTCCAACATCTACTCGAAGATGCGGGTCTACGACGGCGAAAACCTCAAGGACACCGATCCCAAGGCCAAGTCGATCCAGGAATACCGCGACACCGCCGGGGTCGACGAGGGCATGGCCGGGCTTTCCACCCGCTTCGCCTTCAAGATCCTCTCCAAGGTGTTCAACTTCGACCCGCATGAAGTCGCCGCCAACCCGGTGCACCTGCTCTACGTGCTGGAACAGCAGATCGAGCAGGAGCAGTTCCCGCCGGAAACCCGCGAGCGCTACCTGCGCTTCCTGAAGGAATACCTGGCGCCGCGCTATGTCGAGTTCATCGGCAAGGAAATCCAGACCGCCTACCTGGAGTCCTACAGCGAGTACGGCCAGAACATCTTCGACCGCTACGTGCTGTACGCCGACTTCTGGATCCAGGACCAGGAATACCGCGACCCGGAAACCGGCGAGATCCTCAACCGCGCCGCGCTCAACGAGGAGCTGGAGAAGATCGAGAAACCGGCTGGCATCAGCAATCCGAAGGATTTCCGCAACGAGATCGTCAACTTCGTGCTGCGCGCCCGTGCCGGCAACAACGGCAAGAACCCCAGCTGGCTGTCCTACGAGAAGCTGCGTGTGGTGATCGAGAAGAAAATGTTCTCCAACACCGAGGACCTGCTGCCGGTCATCAGCTTCAACGCCAAGGCGAGCAAGGAGGATCAGCAGAAGCACAACGACTTCGTCAAACGCATGGTCGAGCGCGGCTACACCGAGAAGCAGGTGCGCCTGCTGTCGGAATGGTATCTGCGGGTTCGCAAGTCGCAGTAGTCTGCCATCGGCGCGGCGGCATTCCCCGCCGCGCCGGTCGCCGTCGCATTCGGACCTGTCCGGGGCGGCTCCAAGCCGCTGCGCAGCAGGCCCTGAGGAGCATTCATGAGCTACGTCATCGACCGGCGTCTGAACGGCAAGAACAAGAGCACGGTGAACCGCCAGCGCTTCCTGCGGCGCTACCGTGAGCACATCAAGAAGGCGGTGGAAGAAGCCGTCAGCCGCCGTTCCATCACCGACATGGAACATGGCGAGCAGATCAGTATTCCCGGCCGCGATATCGACGAACCGGTGCTGCACCACGGCCGTGGCGGCAAGCAGACGGTCGTCCACCCCGGCAACAAGGAATTCACCACCGGCGAACACATCGCCCGGCCCCAGGGTGGCGGCGGTGGTCGTGGCGCCGGCAAGGCGAGTAACCAGGGCGACGGGATGGACGACTTCGTCTTCCAGATCACCCAGGAAGAGTTCCTCGACTTCATGTTCGAGGACCTGGAGCTGCCCAACCTGGTCAAGCGCCACCTCACCGGCAGCGACACCTTCAAGACCGTGCGCGCCGGCATCAGCAACGAGGGCAACCCCTCGCGCATCAACATCGTGCGCACCCTGCGCTCGGCCCACGCACGGCGCATCGCCCTGTCCGGCTCCACCCGCGGCAAGCTGCGCGCGGCGGTGGCCGAACTGGAGCGCCTGAAGCGCGAAGAACCGGACAACCTCGGCGACATCCAGGAGCTGGAGCAGAAGATCGCCGGCATGCGCGCGCGCATCGACAAGGTGCCGTTCCTCGACACCTTCGACCTCAAGTACAACCTGCTGGTGAAGCAGCCCAACCCGACCTCCAAGGCCGTGATGTTCTGCCTGATGGACGTCTCCGGCTCGATGACCCAGGCCACCAAGGACATCGCCAAGCGCTTCTTTATCCTGCTCTACCTGTTCCTCAAGCGGAACTACGAGAAGATCGAAGTGGTATTCATCCGCCACCATACCAGCGCCCGCGAAGTGGACGAGGAAGAATTCTTCTATTCCCGCGAGACCGGCGGGACCATCGTCTCCAGCGCCCTGAAGCTGATGCAGGAAGTGATGGCCGAGCGGTATCCGACCAACGAATGGAACATCTATGCCGCCCAGGCCTCGGACGGTGACAACTGGAATGACGATTCGCCGGTCTGCCGCGACATCCTGCTGAAGCAGATCATGCCGTTCGTCCAGTACTACACCTACGTCGAGATCACCCCGCGCGAGCACCAGGCGCTGTGGTTCGAGTACGAGAAGATCCGCGACAGCTTCGAGGACAGCTTCGCCCAGCAGCAGATCGTCTCCGCCTCGGACATCTATCCGGTGTTCCGCGAGCTGTTCCAGAGGAGGCTCGTCGCATGAGCAAGCGCCAGCCGATCGCCACCGGCTCGGAGTGGACCTTCGAGCTGATCCAGCAGTACGACCGCGAGATCAGCCGGCTCGCCGAACGCTACGCGCTGGACACCTACCCCAACCAGATCGAGGTGATCACCGCCGAGCAGATGATGGATGCCTACGCCTCCGTCGGCATGCCCATCGGTTACAGCCACTGGTCCTATGGCAAGCACTTCCTCAGCACGGAAAAGAACTACAAGCGCGGTCAGATGGGCCTGGCCTACGAGATCGTGATCAACTCCGACCCGTGCATCGCCTACCTGATGGAAGAGAACACCCAGTGCATGCAGGCGCTGGTGATCGCCCACGCCTGCTACGGGCACAACAGCTTCTTCAAGGGCAACTACCTGTTCCGCACCTGGACCGACGCCACCTCGATCATCGACTACCTGGTGTTCGCCAAGTCCTACATCAACAAGTGCGAGGAGCGTTACGGCATCGACGCCGTGGAAGACCTGCTGGACTCCTGCCACGCCCTGATGAACTACGGTGTGGACCGCTACAAGCGGCCCTACCCGATCTCCGCCGAGGAAGAAAAGCAGCGCCAGAAGGAGCGCGAGGAGCAGATCCAGCGCCAGGTCAACGACCTCTGGCGGACCATTCCCAAGGCCGCCGGCAAGGACAAGGAACAGGGCATGGCCCGCTATCCCAGCGAGCCGCAGGAGAACATCCTCTACTTCATCGAGAAGAACGCTCCGCTGCTCGAACCCTGGCAGCGCGAAGTGGTGCGCATCGTGCGCAAGGTCGCGCAGTATTTCTACCCGCAGCGCCAGACCCAGGTGATGAACGAAGGCTGGGCGACCTTCTGGCACTACACCCTGATCAACGACCTCTACGACGAAGGTCTGGTCAGCGACGGCTTCATGATGGAGTTCCTCCAGTACCACACCAGCGTGGTCTACCAGCCCGGCTTCGACAGCCCCTACTACAGCGGCATCAACCCCTACGCGCTGGGCTTCGCCATGTACCGCGACATCCGCCGCATCTGCGAGCACCCCACCGAGGAGGACAAGCGCTGGTTCCCCGACATCGCCGGCAGCGACTGGCTGGCGACGATGAAATTCGCCATGAAGAGCTTCAAGGACGAAAGCTTCGTCCTGCAGTTCCTCTCGCCCAAGGTGATCCGCGAGTTCAAGCTGTTCAGCATCCTCGACGACGACCAGAAGGACGACATGCTGGTCGACGCCATCCACGATGACGACGGCTACCGCAAGATCCGCGAAACCCTGGCGGCCCAGTACAACCTCGGCAATCGCGAGCCGAACATCCAGATCTGGGACGTCGACCGCCGCGGCGACCGATCGCTGACCCTGCGCCACCAGCAGCACGACCGCAAACCCCTGGGCGAATCCACCGACGACGTACTCAAGCACCTGCATCGCCTGTGGGGCTTCGACATCCACCTGGAAACCCTGCAGGGCGAGAACATCGTCAACACCTTCCACATGCCCCCAAAGGGTGAACGCGACAGCGAAGAGGGCTACCCGCGGCTCGACCTGATCATCCCGCCCATTTGATCGGTTGACCGGCGCAGCAGAGGACGACAAGCATGGCGGCAACCCCGCTGGAGACCGCCATGCGCCTGTTCGCCATTCTCCTGCTCTGCCTCGCTGTCGCGACCTGCAGCAACCCCGTACCCCACGCCCAGGTCGCGCATCCCGCCGATGCACGCCTGGCAGGGCTGCGCGACTTCCAGCTGATGCCGCCGGAAAACGCCGTCGACGCCCTGCCCTACCGCAGCCGCTATCCGCTGATCAACGCCCAGGTGCGCCAGGGCCTGATCGAGCGCGGCTACCGCGAAAGCGCCACTCCGCAGGTACGCGTCTACTACTGGCTGGCGCTGCAGGATGCGCCGCTGGAGTTCAAGGTCGACGCGCCACCGCCCGACCCGCTCGGCCCCTACCTCGCCATCCACCGCCTGCGTGATGAAACCGGCACCCTGCGCCTGCGCCTGACCGATGCGCAGGAACAGACGCTCTGGGAAGGCACCGTCAGCACCGGCCTGAGCCCGGCATATTCCAGCGCCATGCTGCTGCAGGACGCCATCGGCGCCCTCGTCCAGCAGATTCCCGCCGCCGCGCCGTAGTCCCATACATCGTAGGAGCGGACTCCGTCCGCGATGGCATCCGGCGCGACGCGAACCTATCGCGGACGCAGTCCGCTCCTACGCGCGCGCCAACCTCCCGCCGCGCTTGCCCCTCCCGCCGCAAACCCCGAAGCTATCCCCCAGAACAGGAGACAGCTTCATGCAGATCTACAAGGTGGGCGGCGCCGTGCGCGACCGCCTGCTCGGCATCCCCTTCAGCGACACCGACTGGGTCGTGGTCGGCGCCAGCGCCGACGAGATGCTCGCCCAGGGCTATCGCCCGGTGGGCGCCGACTTCCCGGTGTTCCTCCACCCGAAGACCGGCGAGGAGTACGCCCTTGCCCGCACCGAACGCAAAAGTGGACGCGGCTATGGCGGCTTCACCTTCTACGCCAGCCCCGACGTCAGCCTCGAAGAAGACCTGATCCGCCGCGACCTGACGATCAACGCCATGGCCGAGGACGATGACGGCCAGATCGTCGACCCCTATCACGGCCGGAAAGACCTCGAAGCCCGCCTGCTGCGCCACGTCTCCCCGGCCTTCGCCGAAGACCCGCTGCGGGTGCTGCGCGTCGCCCGCTTCGCCGCCCGCTATGCACCGATGGGTTTCAGCGTGGCGCCGGAAACCCTGGCACTGATGCGCGAACTGTCAGAATCCGGCGAGCTGGAAGCGCTGACCGCCGAACGCAGCTGGAAGGAAATCTCCCGTGCCCTGATGGAATCGCGTCCGGACGTGTTCATCCAGGTCCTGCGTGACTGTGGCGCCCTGACCGTGCTGATGCCGGAAGTCGACGCGCTGTTCGGCGTGCCGCAGCCGCCGCAGCACCACCCGGAGGTGGATACCGGCGAGCACGTGCTGGCCGTGCTGCGCGAATGCGCAAAATACGAGCAACCGCTGAGCGTGCGCTGGGCCTGCCTGGTGCATGACGTGGGCAAGGGCGAGACCCGCGAAGAAGAGTGGCCCAAGCACCATGCCCACGAGCACCTGGGCCTGCCGCTGATCGACGCGATCAACGCCCGCTTCAAGGTCCCGCGTGAGTGCCAGGAGCTGGCGCGGCTGGTCGGCGAGTACCACACCCACTGCCACCGTGCGCTGGAGCTGCGGCCGAACACCATCCTGGAGCTGCTGCAGTCCTTCGACGTCTACCGCCGACCACAGCGTTTCGAGGAATTCCTTGCCGCCAGCGAGATGGACGCCCGTGGCCGCCATGGATTGGAGGACCGCGCCTACCCGCAGGCCGAGTACCTGCGCGGCGCCGAACAGGCCGCCCGCGCAGTCGCGGTGCAGCCGCTGCTGGAGAAGGGATACAAGGGCGCCGAGCTGGGTGAAGCGCTCAAGCGTGAGCGCCTGACGGCACTGAAGGCCTACAAGGAAGCCACGCGACCTGAAACCCTGTAGGAGCGAGCTTGCTCGCGAACCCGCCCAACGCTTGAGTCGCCGGATAGATGATTCGCGAGCGAGCTCGCTCCTACGAAAAGCCCTCAGCTTTAGGTTCGGTGCTCAGGAAAAACCCGAGCGGGGGATCAAGCCGCCGGATACGCTTCGATCAGCGCCGCCGGCGTCAGCTCAACCCCGCGCCACTGGAAGGGCACCGGCCAGAGCTTCTGGCCGATCTGCGCATCCACCCACAATTCGGCAAACGAACGCTGCACCCCCGGATGCTTAACCTGGGGCGCCAGCAACGCCAGCGGCCAGAGCACGAAGGCATTCTTCAGCACCTCCGCGCGCGGCAGCGTCAGGCCGTCGAACTCGCCGTGCAGGTCGCCGTACAGCAGCACGTCGATGTCCAGCGGCAGGCCCTTGCGCTCCGGTGCATAACGGCCGTTGTCCGCCTCGATGTGCTTGAGCCGCAGGCTCAGCTCCGCCAGCGGCAGATCGGTGCGCGCAACAATTACGAAGTTGTAGAAGGGACCGCTGCGAATGCCCACCGGCTCGCTCTCGAAGACCGGCGAGCAGTGGATGTCCTCGAGGAAACCGTCCAGCGCTTCCAGCCCGGCCAGCAGATGGCGCTCGCGCTCGAAGTTGCTGCCCAGCCCGAGGTAGACCGTCGTCAGCGGCATCCGCGTTCGATCTCCACACCCACGCCGATGGCCGCCGCGACGGCGCCAGGCTTGGTGACTTTCAGGCGCAGCCACTGGATGCCGAATTCCGCCATCAGCAACTCGGCCAGGCGTTCGGCGAAGGTTTCCACCAGCTGGAAGTGCGCGTCACGGGCGAAGGCCATGACCCGCTCGGAGAGCACGGCGTAGTCCAGGGCCTTGGCGATGTCGTCGTCGGCCGCCGCCGGGCGGTTGTCCCAGCCCAGCGTCAGGTCCAGGCGCAGGCACTGCCGGATACCCCGTTCCCAGTCGTAGACGCCGATCACGGTGTCCACTTCCAGCCCCTCGATGAAAACTCTGTCCACTGACTGCATGCTCCAAGGCGACACGACAATCGGCCGGCGCCCCGTTAGAATCGGAAACGACCTCGTCTCCGGTGGAAACCATGTTCTGGTTCTTGGCGATCCTCGCCTACCTGCTCGGATCACTGTCCTTCGCGGTACTCCTCAGTCGCCTGTTCGGCACCGCCGACCCGCGCGCCAGCGGCTCGGGCAACCCCGGCGCCACCAACATGCTGCGTCTGGCCGGGAAGAAGATCGCCATCCTCACCCTGCTCGGCGATCTCGCCAAGGGGCTGGTGCCGGTCCTCGTCGCCCGCCTGATCGGTCTCTCCGACGTGGAGCAGGCCTGGGTCGGGCTGGCAGCGGTGATTGGCCACCTCTACCCGCTGTACTTCAATTTCCGCGGCGGCAAGGGCGTCGCCACCGCTGCCGGCATGTTGCTGGCGCTGTACCCGCCGGCGGCCCTGCTCGCGGCAATCGCCTGGCTGGTCACCTTCAAGCTGTCGCGCACCAGCTCGCTGGCTTCCCTGGTGGCCACGCCGCTGACCCTGCCGCTGCTGGCCTGGCAGGAACCTTCGGCGCTACTGCCGATGACCGTGCTCACCGGCCTGATCGTCTGGCGTCACCGCAGCAACCTGCGCGACCTGATCGCCGGACGCGAGCGGCACTTCTAGAGCCGCGAGCTTCCCGGCCCGCGTACTGCGCTGCAAGCGAAAAAACGGCCCATGCCGCTCAGAGCATGGGCCGCGTCGTTTGCAGCTTCATTATTCAGATCGCTGGCAGCGACTCCATTGGCCAACGTGCCTGCACGCCGATCGACGGACCGTCCTGCTGCCCGGCCACCAGGCGCTGGCAGCCAGCATAGGCGATCATCGCGCCGTTATCGGTGCAGAAGCGCGGGCGGGCGTAGAAAACCTGGCCCTTCATCTCACCGAGCATCTTCTCCAGGTGCTGGCGCAGTGCCTGGTTGGCGCTGACACCACCGGCGATCACCAGGCTCTTCAAGTGAGTCTGCTTGAGCGCGCGCTTGCACTTGATGGTCAGGGTCTCGACCACGGCGGTCTGGAACGCCAGGGCGATGTCGCAGCGGGTCTGCTCGCTGTCGTCGCCTTCGGCCACGCAGCGCTGCCAGGTATTCAGGGCGAAGGTCTTGAGGCCGCTGAAGCTGAAGTCCAGGCCCGGACGGTCGGTCATCGGCCGCGGGAAGACGAAGCGACCAGCGGTACCGCTCTGCGCCAGGCGCGCGATCTCCGGACCACCGGGATAGGCCAGGCCAAGCAGTTTGGCGGTTTTGTCGAAGGCTTCACCGGCTGCGTCGTCCACCGACTCGCCGAGCACCTGGTACTGGCCGATGCCATCCACCCGCACCAGCTGGGTGTGGCCGCCGGACACCAGCAAGGCGACGAACGGAAACTTCGGCGGCTGCTCTTCCAGCATCGGCGCCAGCAGATGGCCTTCCATATGGTGCACGCCGACGGCCGGTATGCCCCAGGCGAACGCCATGGCCTGGGCGCAGGACGCGCCGACCAGCAGGGCGCCCACCAGGCCGGGGCCGGCGGTATAGGCGATGGCGTCGATGTCTTCGGCGGTACGGCCGGACTCGTCCAGCACCTGGCGAATCAGCGGCAGCATGCGCTTGACGTGATCACGGGAGGCCAGCTCGGGAACCACGCCGCCGTATACGCGGTGCAGGTCGATCTGGCTGAACAGCGCGTCGGCCAGCAGGCCTTTTTCGCTGTCGTACAGGGCGACGCCGGTCTCGTCGCAGGAGGTTTCCAACCCCAGCACTAGCATGGGTTTGAGCCTTTACTCTGGGCAAAATTGAAGCCGCGCATCATAATCGCCGGCTGGGCTTCGGACCAGTGCTTTTCGATCGGAGGCTTTGCATTCCTCCTTCCGAACGTTTAATATCCGCAACCCTTGAAAACCGCCGACTCCGAACAACCGTCAGGAGCGCGATAAATCCTCCGGTAATCATTGAAGGTACGACCTGGATGCCCGCCGTCAAAGTTAAAGAGAACGAACCCTTCGACGTAGCTCTGCGTCGTTTCAAGCGCTCCTGCGAAAAAGCAGGCGTACTGGCCGAAGTCCGTAGCCGTGAGTTCTACGAAAAGCCGACCGCCGAGCGTAAGCGCAAGGCCGCTGCCGCTGTTAAGCGTCACGCCAAGAAAGTGCAGCGCGAGCAGCGCCGCCGCGAGCGTCTGTACTGAGTTACAGCGCCTCGTCGCAAGCTTTCCGCATCGCCCGGCCCACTCGCCGGGCGAGTGCCTGAAACAAGGCACCCGACTCCGATTCGCATTCGCGGACTTCGGAGTTTTTGCTTTTCCAGTCCCATGCTCAGCCTCAAGCTCCGCCCGCGGCCTCACCGCTCCGCGCCAGGCTTGGGTCCAACCTGCGTCCCGATGAGTCTATGGCCGGCCTGATTCCACAATCCTTCATCGATGACCTGCTCAACCGCACCGATATTCTCGATGTGGTGGGCTCGCGCATCCAGTTGAAGAAGACCGGCAAGAACTACAGTGCCTGCTGCCCGTTCCACAAGGAGAAGACACCCTCCTTCACCGTCAGCCCGGATAAGCAGTTCTACTACTGCTTCGGCTGCGGCGCCGGCGGCAACGCACTCGGCTTCGTCATGGACCATGACCAGCTGGACTTCGTCCAGGCCGTCGAGGACCTGGCCAAGCGCGCCGGCATGGACATCCCCCGCGAGGAAGGCCGGCGCGGCCACAAGCCACGCCAACCGGTCGACTCGCCGCTCTACCCGCTGCTGACCGGCGCCGCCGAATTCTATCGCCAGGCACTCAAGAGCCACCCTGCCCGCAAGGCGGCGGTGGAATACCTCAAGGGCCGCGGCCTGACCGGCGAGATCGCCCGCGACTTCGGCCTGGGCTTCGCCCCGCCGGGCTGGGACAACCTGCTGAAGAACCTGGGCGGCGACAACCTGCAGCTCAAGGCCATGCTCGACGCCGGCCTACTGGTGGAAAACCCCGACAGCGGCAAGCGCTACGACCGCTTCCGCGACCGGGTAATCTTCCCCATCCGCGACAGCCGCGGGCGGGTGATCGCCTTCGGCGGCCGGGTGCTGGGCGACGACAAGCCGAAATACCTGAACTCGCCGGAAACCCCGGTCTTCCATAAGGGCCAGGAGCTCTACGGACTCTACGAAGCCCGGAAGAACAACCGGGATCTCGACGAGATCATGGTGGTCGAAGGCTACATGGACGTCATCGCGCTGGCCCAGCAGGGCATCCGCAACGCGGTCGCCACCCTGGGCACGGCCACCAGCGAAGAACACATCAAGCGGCTGTTCCGCATCGTGCCGAACATCCTCTTCTGCTTCGACGGCGACCAGGCCGGCCGTAACGCTGCCTGGCGCGCGCTGGAGTCGGCGCTGAGCAACCTGCAGGACGGACGCAAGGTGCGTTTCCTGTTCCTGCCCGAAGGCGAAGACCCGGACAGCCTGGTGCGCGCCGAAGGCCCGGACGCGTTCCGTGCCCGCCTCGCCCACCAGGCCCAGCCGCTGGCGGATTATTTCTTCCAGCAACTGACCCAGGAAGCCGACCCCAGCACGCTGGAAGGCAAGGCGCACCTGGCGACCCTAGCCGGGCCGCTGCTGGAAAAGATTCCCGGCAACACCCTGCGCCTGCTGATGCGCCAGCGCCTGGGCGAGATCACCGGGCTGTCGGCGGAAGCGCTGAGCCAGATCAGCGCGCCGCGCACCGGCCTGACCGGCCACGGCAACCACGCCCCGGCCAAGCCCGCAGCTGCCGACAATTCAGCGCACGAGTACGCCGACTACGACATGGGCCAGTTCGCCGAGCACGGCGACAGCCATTATCAGGATGCTTCGAGCTACTTCGAGGCACCGGCGGAGTTTTCCGCCGGGCACCAGGGCGGCGCCAAGCAGGGCAAGAAACCCTGGAAAGGCGACCGCAAGTGGGATGGCAAAGGCAAGAAAGGTGACTTCGTTCCGCGCCAGCCGCGGACCGAAATCCACGTCGAATCGCCAACCCTGACCGCCCTGCGCACGCTGCTGCACTACCCGCAGATGGCGCAGAAAGTCGAGGACGCCAGCCACTTCTCCAACGAAGGGCAGACCAACTCGCAACTGCTGGTGGCGCTGGTCGAGGCCCTGCAGAAGAACCCCAAGCAGCGCTCGATGCACCTGATCGCGCGCTGGCACGGCACCCCGCAAGGGCGCCTGCTGCAAGTCCTGGCAGAAAAGGAATGGCTGATCGGCCAGGACAATCTTGAAAAGCAGTTCGTTGACACCATTACTACACTTGCACACAACCAACTGCACAGCAGCCGCGAAGCCCGCCTGCGTAGCGTGCTGCAAAAGAGTCCCAGTGAATTGACCGACGAAGAGAAAGCCCTGCTTCGAGAGCACATCAGCTCTCCCTCGTCACCAGGCCCCCAGAGCTGAACTGGCGCCTGAAGCCTCGAATCTGGTATAATCCTCGGCTTATTTCAGCCCGCCAAGACCTTCAGTGGATAGGGTGTTATGTCCGGAAAAGCGCAACAGCAATCTCGTCTCAAAGAGTTGATCACACGTGGTCGTGAGCAGGGTTACCTGACTTACGCGGAGGTCAACGACCACCTGCCGGAGGATATCTCTGATCCGGAACAGGTAGAAGACATCATCCGCATGATCAACGACATGGGGATCAACGTATTCGAGACAGCCCCGGATGCGGATGCCCTGTTGCTGGCGGAAACCGATACCGACGAAGCTGCCGCCGAAGAAGCTGCTGCCGCCCTTGCTGCGGTAGAGAGCGACGTTGGCCGCACGACTGACCCGGTGCGCATGTACATGCGTGAAATGGGTACCGTGGAACTGCTGACCCGCGAAGGCGAGATCGAAATCGCCAAACGCATCGAGGAAGGCATCCGCGAGGTCATGAGCGCCATCGCCCAGTTCCCTGGCGCGGTGGACGGCATCCTCGACGAATACAATCGCATCGTCACCGAAGGCGGCCGCCTGTCGGACGTTCTCAGCGGCTATATCGACCCGGACGACGGCAGCCTGCCGGCCGAGGAAGTCGAGCCGGTCGGTCTGAAAGACGACGCCGAAGCCAAGGACAAGGAAAAGGACGACGAGGACGAAGAGTCCGACGGCGATAGCGAGGAAGAAGAAGGCGATGGCGGTCCGGATCCGGAAGAAGCCGCTCGTCGTTTCGGCGCGGTCTCCGAGCAGCTGGAAAAAGCCAAGAAAGTTCTGAAGAAGCATGGCCGTGGCAGCAAGCAGGCCACCGAAGAGCTGGTCGCCCTGGCCGAGCTGTTCATGCCGATCAAGCTGGTGCCCAAGCAGTTCGACGTACTGGTCGCCAAGGTCCGCGATGCGCTGGACAGCGTCCGTCGCCAGGAACGCGCCATCATGCAGCTGTGCGTGCGTGATGCCCGCATGCCGCGCGCCGACTTCCTGCGCCAGTTCCCCGGCCACGAAACCGACACCGCCTGGGTCGACAGCGTACTCAAGGGCAAGCCCAAGTATGCCGAGGCCATCGAGCGCCTGAAGGACGACATCCAGCGCAACCAGCAGAAGCTGGCCGACCTGGAAACCAGCTCGCAGCTGACCGTCGCCGAGATCAAGGACGTCAACCGCTCCATGTCCATAGGTGAGGCCAAGGCCCGCCGTGCGAAGAAGGAGATGGTGGAAGCGAACCTGCGTCTGGTGATCTCCATCGCCAAGAAGTACACCAACCGCGGCCTGCAGTTCCTCGACCTGATCCAGGAAGGCAACATCGGCCTGATGAAGGCGGTGGACAAGTTCGAATACCGTCGCGGCTACAAGTTCTCGACCTATGCCACCTGGTGGATTCGCCAGGCGATCACTCGCTCGATCGCCGACCAGGCCCGCACCATCCGTATTCCGGTGCACATGATCGAGACGATCAACAAGCTCAACCGTATCTCCCGCCAGATGCTGCAGGAGATGGGCCGTGAACCGACCCCGGAAGAGCTCGGCGAACGCATGGACATGCCGGAAGACAAGATCCGCAAGGTCCTGAAGATCGCCAAGGAACCGATCTCCATGGAAACGCCGATCGGTGACGACGAAGACTCGCACCTGGGCGACTTCATCGAGGACTCCACCATGCAGTCGCCAATCGAAGTGGCGACCAGCGAGAGCCTCAAGGAAGCCACCCGCGAAGTCCTCGCCGGCCTCACCGCTCGCGAAGCCAAGGTCCTGCGCATGCGCTTCGGCATCGACATGAATACCGACCACACCCTCGAGGAAGTCGGCAAGCAGTTCGATGTAACCCGTGAGCGTATCCGCCAGATCGAAGCCAAGGCGCTGCGCAAGCTGCGCCACCCGTCGCGAAGCGAGCACCTGCGCTCCTTCCTCGACGAGTGACGAAGAACCCCCGGCCAAAACCGGGGGTTTTTCTTTGGGCCTTCCACTGGGCAAAGGGCCACGACTACACTTCGGCTACTCCCCCAGAGAAAGAGGCCGTCCATGCCGCGCCTGCAGGCAGTTCTACTGTGGTGCCTCGCATTCTGGGCAGGACAGGCGCTCGCCCTGCCCCTCACGCCCGAGGAACAAAGCTGGCTGCAACAACACCCCAGCCTGCGCCTGGGCGTCGACGCCTCCTGGCCACCCTTCGAATTCCGTGACGCCGAAGGTCGTTACCAGGGGTTGGCGCCTGGCTACATCAGGCTCATCAGCGAAAAGCTCAAGATCAAGCTCGAACCCGTGGAGCCAACGAGCTGGAGCGACGTGCTGCAACAGGCCCGCGACAATCGCATCGACCTGCTCCCGGGTGTCATGGCTACCCCCAGCCGCCTCGACTATCTCGCCTTTACCCGCCCCTACCTCGACTTCCCGATCATCATCCTTGCCCGCAAGGATGGTCCGGCACCCGCCAACCTCAAGGAGCTGTACGGCCTGAAAGTCGGCGTGGTCGCCCACTACGCCCCCCATGAATTGCTCATGGCCAAGCACCCCGACCTCAATCTGCAGCCGCTACCCAGCATTGCCGCCGGTCTGCAGGCGCTGGCCACTGGGCAGGTCGACGCCTTCGTCGGCGACCTCGCCTCCAGCGTCTGGAACCTGCGCCAGCTCAAGCTCGAAGGCCTGCAGATCAGCGGCGAGACGCCCTACCGCTACCAGCTGGCAATGGCCGTGCCGAAGAACGACGTAGTCCTTATCGGCATTCTCGACAAACTGCTGGCTGAACTACCGCCGGAGCAGGTCGAAGCCCTCCAGGCGCCCTGGGTCGGCGGCCTGGTGGACCGACGCAGCGTCTGGCCTGAGGTCCTGCGTGTCGCCGTACCGATCGCCCTGCTGACCGCCCTCGGTCTGCTGGTGCTGTTCACCATGAACCGTCGCTTGCGCGGCGAGATGCAGCGCCGCGAGAAACTCGAACAGGCCCTGCGCGACAGCGAACAGCACTATCGCGGCCTGGTGGAAAGCCTCACCGCCATTGCCTGGGAAATGCGCCTGGCGGAAAACCGCTTCACCTACGTCTCGCCCCACGCCCAGCGACTGCTCGGCTACCCGATCAAGGACTGGCTGGAGCCCGGCTTCTGGCAGCGCACCCTGCACCCCGAAGACGCCGAGCACGCCATCACCTTCTGCATCAGCGAGAGCCAGGCCGGACGCAACCACAGCTTCGACTACCGCATGCTCGCCGCCGACGGCCGGGTGGTGTGGATTCGCGACATCGTCACGCTGATCCGCCACGGCGACGACCTGATCCTGCGCGGCCTGATGATCGACATCACCGAGGCCAAGCACACCGAACAGGCGCTGCGTTTGTCCGAGCAGAAGTTCGCCTCAGTGTTCCACCACTGCCCGGATATCATCGTCCTCGCTCGACGCGTCGACGGCCAACTGCTGGCGGTGAACAGCACCTTCGAACAGCAGATCGGCATCCCCGCCAGCGAGGCCCTCGGCAAGACCTCAACCGACCTGGGCATCTGGGGCGAACCCGGCATGGGCCCGGCGATGCTTGAGCGCCTGCAGGGCGAGCCGCTGAACAACGTCGAAATCCCGCTCAACCGCCGCGACGGCACGCGCTTCACTGCCCTGCTCTCGGCCCAGCACATCGTCCTCGACGACACCCCGGCGCTGGTCGTGGTGGTACGCAACATCTCCCAGGTCAAGGAGACCCAGGAGCGGCTGCGCGTTTCCGAAGAGAAGTTCGCCAAGGCCTTCCACGCCTCCCCCGATGGCATGCTCATCTCGCGCATCAGCGACGGCCGCCTGGTGGAAGTGAACCAGGGCTTCACCCGCATCACCGGCTACAGCCGCGAGGAAGCCGCCGACCGCTCCACCCTCGACCTGCGCCTGTGGGCCAACCCGGCGGACCGCAGCAAGCTGCTCGGCATCCTCGACAACGCCTCCAGCGCCCCCGACTTCACCGCACAGATCCGCACCCGCGATGGCAGCCTGCGCCTCTGCGAGCTGTCCGCCCACCGCATCACCATCGGCAACGACGACTGCATGCTGACCATCGCCCGCGACATCACCGAGCGCCAGCAGATGCAGGAGAAACTGCACCTCGCCGCCACCGTGTTCGAGAGCACCGCCGAAGGCGTGATGATCACCGACGCCCGCCAGCAGATAGTCGCGGTCAACCGCGCCTTCAGCGAGATCACCGGCTACAGCGAACAGGAAGCCCTCGGCAGCTCGCCGCGCCTGCTCGCCTCCGGCCAGCACGACAGCAGCTTCTACGTCGCCCTCTGGCACCAGCTCAACGACGAAGGCCACTGGCAGGGCGAAATCTGGAACCGCCGCAAGAACCACGAGCTGTACCCCGAGTGGCTGACCATCAGCGCCGTGCGCAACGCCGTCGGCGAGCTGACGCACTACGTCGGCGTATTCGCCGATATCTCCACGCTCAAGTACGCCCAGGCCAAGCTCGACTACCAGGCCCACCACGACCCGCTCACCGGCCTGCCCAACCGCCTGCTGTTCGAGAGCCGCCTCAACGCCTCCCTCAAGGAAGCCCAGGAAGACAACCACCAGGGCGCCGTGCTGTTCCTCGACCTCGACCGCTTCAAGCACATCAACGACAGCCTCGGCCACCCGGTCGGCGACCTGCTGCTCAAGTCCATCGCCACCCGCCTGCGCGAGCAACTGCGCGACGTCGACACCGTGGCGCGCCAGGGCGGCGACGAATTCATCATCCTGCTGCCCGGCCTGCACCATGCGCTGGACGCGGAGCACGTGGCTAACAAGCTGCTGCAGTGCTTCGACAAGCCATTCATCGCCGGCGAACAGGAATTCTTCGTCAGCGCCAGCATCGGCATCTGCCTCTACCCCGGCGACGGCGGCGATGTTGCCACCCTGGTGAAGAACGCCGACGCCGCCATGTACCGGGCCAAGGCCCAGGGCCGCAACCGCGTCGAGTTCTACACCCGCGAGCTGACCTTCCAGGCCACCGAGCGCATGGCCCTGGAACACGAACTGCGCCGCGCCCTTGAGAGCGACCAATTGCAGCTCTACTACCAGCCGAAACTGTCCCTGAGCAGTGGCCAGCTTGTAGGAGCGGAGGCATTGATCCGCTGGAAACATCCGCAATTCGGCTCGATTTCTCCGGACCGCTTCATCCCCCTCGCCGAGGAAAACGGCCTGATCCTGCCGCTCGGTGACTGGGTCCTGCGCGAAGCCTGCCGGCAGATGAGTCGCTGGCAGGACAGCCACGCCGCCTTCGGCCCACTCTCGGTCAACCTCGCCGGCGCCCAGCTGCGCCAGACCAACCTGGTCGAACGCATCCGCGAACTGCTCGCCCACTACGACCTGCAGCCCTCGCGCCTGCAACTGGAGATCACCGAAAGCTTCCTCATGCACCAGACCGAGGAAGCCCTGTCGATCCTCCATAGCCTCAAGCACCTGGGCGTGCAGCTGGCTATCGACGACTTCGGCACCGGCTACTCCTCGCTCAGCTACCTCAAGCAGCTGCCGCTGGACACCCTGAAGATCGACCAGTCCTTCGTCCACGGCCTGCCGGACGACCCCCACGACGCCGCCATCGCCCGCGCCATCATCGCCCTGGGCCG
The DNA here is from genome assembly GCF_030462585.1 of Pseudomonas sp. CAN1. GTDB lineage: Bacteria > Pseudomonadota > Gammaproteobacteria > Pseudomonadales > Pseudomonadaceae > Pseudomonas. Next base: position 77,598 of record NZ_JASMRU010000005.1, read on the forward strand.
CAGCATGAACCTCACGGTGATCGCCGAAGGCGTGGAACACGAAGCCCAGGAACGCTTCCTCGAAGCCGAAGGCTGCGACCAGATCCAGGGCTACGCCCTCAGCGCACCGCTCCCAGCTGACGCCTTTGCCAACCGCTTCCTGGTCCCGCTGCACCCGGTTGGCGCAACCCACAACGCGCCGGTATAATCCGCCCGCCTTCTGGGGGCCTATAGCTCAGTTGGTTAGAGCAGAGGACTCATAATCCTTTGGTCCACGGTTCGAGTCCGTGTGGGCCCACCACCTTCAAAGCCGCGCAATGCGCGGCTTTTTCATTCCTGCTGCAAAATCAGCTAGACCAGTCCTATAGTCCAAAGGTACAAATTCAGTACAGTGCCGGTACAACGACACGCTTTGGGAGCAGGAAAAAATGGCCACCATCGTCAAAACAGATGCCGGCACTTGGAAGGCTCTGGTACGCAAAACCGGTTGGCCGACCAACACCAAAACCTTCCGCACCAAGCGCGACGCTGAAGACTGGGCACGCCGCACCGAAGACGAGATGGTCAGGGGCGTGTATATCCAGCGCAGCGGCTCCGAACGCATGACCTTGGCCATGGCGCTAAAACGCTACCTCAGCGAAATCGGCCCCACTAAGAAGCCGACTACCCAGCGCGCCGAGGCCACGAAGGCCCAGCAACTGATCAGCCACTTGGGCAAATACTCCCTGGCCGCCCTATCCGCTGAAATTATCGCTGGATACCGCGACACCCGGCTGGCCTCGATCACCAATCGCGGCAAGCCCACCAGCAACAACACCGTGCGCCTGGAACTGGCCCTGCTCAGCCACCTGTTCACCATTGCGATTCAGGAGTGGGGCCTGGGCTTGAGCTTCAACCCGGTGCTGAGCATCCGCAAACCCAGCCCAGGCGAAGGTCGAGACCGTCGCCTGTCTGCAGAAGAAGAACGCCGCCTGCTGACGGCCGTGAACAATCACAGCAACCCCATGCTCGGCTGGATCGTCCGCATCGCCCTGGAAACCGGCATGCGCTCATCCGAGATCACATCGCTGCGCAGGCATCAGGTCGACATGAAAAAGCGCGTGGTGCGCCTCTCTGACACCAAGAACGACAGCGCCCGCACCGTCCCACTCAGCAAATGGGCTACTGAGACCTTCCAGGCAGCACTGAACAATCCGATACGCCCTATCGACTGCGATCTGGTGTTCTTTGGCGAACCTGGCAGAAATGGCAAGCGCAGCCCCTATGCGTTTACCAAGACCTGGGGGCTGCTGAAAACCAAACTCGGCATGTCCGATCTGCGCTTTCACGACCTGCGCCATGAGGCTGTTAGCCGGCTGGTCGAGGGCGGCCTGTCTGACCAAGAGGTTTCAGCAATCAGCGGCCACAAGTCCATGCAGATGCTAAAGCGCTACACGCACCTGCGGGCCGAGGATCTTGTTAGCAAGCTAGACCTGCTAGAGCGCGAACGTAACCCTCTTAGCTGACGCGATTGCGATCATCACTGACGGGAAACGTAGACGCCCTTGCCGGCCGCCCTGCTCCAGCTCTTCCTCCACCCCAGCCTGCTCGGCGCTCTGCTGCCGCTCCAAACCAAGCCTCCGCCCGAAGCAGAAGATCGAAAACAGCTGCGCGATCATCCACTAGATCGCGGTGGAGGGCCTCCCTTTGCTCGAGCATCTCACCAAACTCCGGGCCGTGATCATCTAGAGCCCGGACTATAGCCGGCAGCACGGAGCCCTCGTCAGGCCTCCCAACTCGCCCAACCACAACCCCCCATGCATGCGGCCTGTAGCGCTTGAGCCATGGAGTAACCCGGGCAATCTCAATGGCCTCCCTCCACCGGGAACGCAGCATCTCTCTGCGCGCATGACTGGAGAGGACTCGAATATGGTCGTTGAACTGTGGTGACAGCTTCCGGCAAAACCAGTAGCCATCTCGGGCTTGAGATGACTGCCCAGCAGAACCGCCAGCCGGCACGCGGTGCTCCCTGCAGTGCTTCCCTGCGCCCAGCACATAACGCCAACACATAGCGCAGAACCTACGGGAGGGCGGTGATGCTTTATGCCCACAAAAAACTTTGACCTCAGGCCCGAGCGCCATCAGTTGGCCGAGCGAAACGATCGGAGCTAGCGCCGAGCGGCTCAAGGAGCGGCCTTGCTTGGCAAATGTCGCCCATCTCAGCTCCCGCCCACTCAGGAAAGTGCAAGCAGAGCTCAACTCATGGATCAATCGCTCCCGCTCTGGAAGCTCGGCGTGAGCCTCAACCTCCACTATCAGCGCGCTGACATGCTTTTTAAGCGCGAGTCTGAAATGCACGGGGCGCAGTGTTTCTTTAGCAGCCTGCTCCGAAAGCTCAACGACAAGCGGAACCCACCCATTCACACGCCGCCACCCATGCGCCTTGCAAAGATGAAAAACGAGGAGATTCACCTGCGGCTTCCAGTTAGGTTCATGCCGAATGGCCCTCATTGCGAAATCACGATAATTGCGAAATACCACTGTAGACCACAGCCCATAAGGCCTACACCTCTTTTCAAGTGGCAAATCTTACAACTTAATTCAGCATGGAAAATGCCTCTAGGATTTAGCCGTAATTGAACCTAGGAGCACCAACATGCCCACAACCCAAGAAATGCTGACCGAGCGCTACGGGATCCTGATGACCTACGAGCAGCTCGGCAAAATCATGCATCGCAGCCCTGAAGCACTACGGATCACACTCTCCGACAACAGAACCGATTGGGCACGAAGCATCAATGCCGCCAAGCTCAAGTGGGGGCGCCGCGTACTTTTCCGTACGGCAGACATTGCGCGATTGATCGACCAAGACATCAACAACTAATCAGTCCAGCCCCTTTAAGAAGCATCTGATCATGAGCATAAAAATTTCTAGCATGGTGTGGGAGCACTACCCCGCAGGTGGCTGCGAACTGCTTACAGCCCTGGCCTACGCCGACCACGCACACGATAACGGCACCAACATTCGGCCGAGCGTTGCGTACATCGCACGAAAAACCCGCCAGAGCGAACGTAGCGTCCAACGCCACCTTGCTCAGATGAGGAAGAGTGGCTGGCTACTGACAGTCAGATACGCGAAAGGAGGTCGTAACTTTTCTACAGAGTATCGGGTAAACCCCCTGTGGATAACTAACCCTGACAATCTGTCACCCTTTGCCGCAGAGGAGGATGAAACCCTGACAAATCAGGTACAGAAGGATGACAGCAGAGGTAAACAAAGGGTGACACCGGTGACACCCCAACCATCAGGAACCAGAAAGAAACCTAAAACAGGCCAAGGGAATGATGCTCCGACACCCGCCGAAGCAATTCCGGCGTCGAAACAAGCCGCAGTCCAAAAGCTGCTGCAGCAATGCCCTATCGAGCTCCGGCAACTCGTGCTTAACGAAGTTTCCACCCGCATTGCAGCAGGCCAGGTTCGCAACCCCATCGGCCTACTTCGGAAATTGGTAGAGCTGGCTCAACAAGGCAACTTCGTGCCGAGCGCCATACCACCGCAACGCCTATCGAGCAGATCACAACGCAAGCCAGAGCATGATCGAGAGCCCGACAAGCGTTATGGCAACCAGTCCATCCAGGCAGTAATGGAGATGCTCGGGATGCCGCTCAAAGTTAAAAATGACGACTAGCCTGCGGATTCCACGCTGACTCGGCCCCCCCATTCCACGAGCAGGCGTTACATGTCCGTCAGCCGCTTCTTCGCAACGGGGGCCTGATCCATCACAGCGACAGAGGTAGTCAGTACGTCTCGATCTGGCTACACCGAGCGACTGGCCGAAGCCGGCATCGAGCCCTCGGTCGGCAGTAAAGGCAATAGCTACGACAACGCCCAGGCCAAAACCATCAACGGGCGCTACAAGGCTGAGCTGATACACTGTCAATCATGGAAGATCCGCGAGGCCGTCGAGATGGCGACCTTGAGATGGGTGCACTGATACAACCATGAGCGTCTGCTGAGCTCAATCGGCTATATCCCGCCTGCGGAGGCTGAGGCCAACCTCCACCGGCAACAAGCAAGTCAGGCCATAGCAGCCTGACTTAAACGAAACGGCCTCCACGAAGCTCGGGGTGATTCAAAAGTGTCCGTGCTAACGCAGTAGAATCTAATGTTGGTCCATCATTGATAGATCCACTGCTGAAGTTCCTCCAGGTTCGCTACAACAATCTGCTGAGCAGCAGCCTTTGCCTGAATCTTATTCGGGTCTATCTGGTATCGCTGCAGCACGTACTGCACTAGAGCACCACGACTGGGGATTGGTAACTGCTCCTGCTGCATGCCGTAATCCTGCGCGACAATAGCTTTCTGTTCTGGCTTCAGCCGTGGGTCGGGCTCGATGATCACCGTCACTTCAGTGCACCAACCTGCGTCCAGTTCTCGCACGTGCTCGGATACGTCCAGTACATCTGGTTCGCCACGGAAACGACTAAGGACAAAGTCTCGGTAGTCACGATTCTTCTCGCAGAAGGCTCGGACATGCCAGCGCATCCCGGTATAGACGAGGGTATGCGGCGCGATGAGACGTGTCTCCGGCACCGGATTGGCGAGTGAAACGTATTCACACTCCAAACGCAGTCCTTCGCGGCAGGCCTTCAGCAGGGGGCGGAGCACGTCGGGCCGCACGGAGCGATCCGGGACCTTCAGCACTTCGGTATGCGCATAAGCCAGGGCCAGCCCCTCGATGTGTGGAGCCCGCTCCTTGTTCTCGCTCAGCAGGTGCAAGTAGGCGCTTGCACTATTGTCGATGAATTTTGGCGCGAACTTCAGACTGGGGACATAGCCTTTCAGATGCCTGTCATATGTCAGGTTTTTGGGCGCGTGCTCGGTGATGTAGGTGTTGATGTCCTTCGATGCCTGCTGTCGGCTGATGCCGAAGCTCTGCATCAGGTGTCCCGTGGTTAGCCGCCCTTCCCACCAGGCGACAGTCTCGATCAGCCGATAACGCAGTGCCAGATCCCAACGGACAGATTCGATCGACTGCTTCCGTTTCATTGTGTCTCCTTGTGCTCGAAAGCTTTACCTGTACAGGTAAACATCATAGATATGTCGCTCAAAGCTACATACTCTTGCTCCGTCACTCAATGGCTGTAGCAAGGAGCATACTCAAATGGAACTGAAGGCAGGACTGGTGATTGTGCTGGTACAGGTCGCGCTCATCGCGTTGCTGGTGTGGGGCGCATGGAAATTGGCGCAGCCCGTTCAACTGCGCCAGCAACTCGAAGCGCAGTTCGAGGGTGTACTGAGCGCACATAACGCTTTGGCAATGCATAACCGCGAACTGAGTGCCGCCTTGCGCACCGAACGGGCTCACGTGCAGCAGTTGCAGCGCCAACTGATGCTTCGTCAGCACGGCTGAAGAAATCAAAGGAGTGGAAGATGAGTCGTCTGGATAGAATCAAGGGCTGCCTGCTGGGTGGTGCAGTTGGGGATGCCCTTGGGGCCCCAGTCGAGTCCCTCAACTGGACGGAAATTGAGCAGCAGTTTGGCTCGTCAGGTATCCGGGATTTCAGTCAGGTCTACGGCATGACAGGAGCGATTACCAATCACACACAGATGATGCTGTTCACGGCCGAGGGGCTGCTTCGCGCACATCTCAGACAAGCAGCGCGCGGTCTCTGCCATCCACCGTCAGTGATTCATCACGCGTTGTTGCGCTGGTATCTCACTCAGGGCGGCGAGCCAGCGATTGATGTGAGGAAAGACGGATGGCTGATTCAGGAGAAGTCGCTCTGGTCACGTCGCGCCCCCGGCATGACTTGTCTATCAGCACTGCGTGATTGCAAGTCCTTTGGCGAACTGGCGTGCAACGACAGCAAGGGCTGCGGTGGCGTCATAAGGGTAGCGCCGCATGCTTTCTTCCCTGCCCCCTTCGAACTGGCAGCTGAGTCAGCGCATCTCACCCACGGGCATCCAACTGGGTATCTGGCAGCCGGGCTGTTTGCCGACATCCTCGCTCGCCTCCTGGTGTCTTCCTGTTCGCTGAAAGAAGCCATTCTGGGTAGCCTCCAGCAGCACGGTAACCGAGAAGGCATGGGCGAGACATGCGAGCTCATCGATCTGGTGTTGACGCTTTATCAGAAAGATGTCCGACCAACCCCAAAAACCATTGCATTGCTGGGAGCAGGATGGACAGCTGAGGAATCACTGGCCATCGGGTTGTGGTGTGCGTTGATGGCCGAGAGCTTCGAGCAGGGCGTGACCTGGGCTGTCAATCACAGTGGTGACAGCGATAGCACGGGATTGATCGCCGGGCATTTGCTCGGCATCCAACTCGGCTGCGCCAACATTCCCGAGCGTTGGCTCGCGCCACTGGAGCTGCGCACGGTGATCGAGCAGGTCGCCATCGATATCGATGAAGTGCCACGCGTTTACGGTGGTGAGTACGACGAGGATCGCATCCACGACGAGCGTATCTGGCGGCGATATCCGGGATGGTGACCGAGGTGCCCCCCCCCCGATTTGCATGGCCAGTCGACAGGAGTCCGCGCATTGAACCTGGTGCCAGCGACACAAACTTTCATCTGTCCACATTGCTCCTGGCATAGAACGACCCTGCCGAAAAGCGATGCGCTCGTGATTGAACGCGATTGCTACATCCTATGCCCAAAATGCGGATACGAGTCACTGGAGCAGCACATGGCAACAACGATTGAAGTGATGAAGGCCCGGCTCGAGTACTTGCTACGGCTTGATCGACATTGAGCATTTCTGGACCTGGAGTACAGGCGCATGAAGAATCTTTTTGCGGTAATCGGTTTTATTGTTGTCGCCAAGAAGGGCTACGAGTTGTATCGAGAGTACAGCGAATTGAAGCGCGAGCGGGAGGAGCGGACAGCGAGTCAGAATCGCCAGTCAGAGTAGGCATTCGTTGCACCCGAGGGACAGAAAACTGTTACGCATAGCACTGACAGTTAGAACCCCATTAGGGGTCTAGCGTCAGCCCTTTCTCGACGCATGAAAAAGGCCAGGTCAGCCCCCCAAAAGCAGATAGCACATCGCCATCCAATTGAGTAGCATTAGCCTTCTCGGCTTAAGACAGCTGTTCACCAGTTGGCGATTTAGAACAAGGAAGTCTCATGCGCCAAGCGACAATATTCTGCCAGATCAGTATACGCGCGCTCAGCCAGACCGCTGTTTTCCCCACACATCACTGGTAGCGCCATCCGCAAGCAGACTGAGGCACCTCCACGGAGGATCATCTGCAACGCATATCGTTATATTTCACCCCTCTGATGCGATTATCGCGACATGCAAAACGGCCTATCCATCTTTTTTGATTAAGGAGTATTGCCTGTGAACACTCCCTTTGACCCATCAAAATTTACGGCGCCCAAAGCCAAGCCACTACCGGTCATTCTCTTGCTCGATGTTAGCGGTAGCATGGGCGGGGAAAAGATTCAAAACCTTAATGACGCGGTGCGCGACATGCTCGACGTGTTCCGTGGCAACGAGACCAGCGAGACCGAAATCTGGGTCTCGATCATCACGTTCGGCTCGGAGGTAACGCTGCATCAACCCCTGGCCAGTGCCAACGACATTCAGTGGCAGGCACTTGCAGCCGGCGGCATGACCCCACTGGGTGTCGCGCTTGAAATGGCCAAGGCAATGATTGAAGACAAGGACGTCGTGCCATCGCGCGCTTATCGTCCGACCGTGGTGCTGGTCTCGGACGGACAACCGGACAATGGCTGGAAAGGCGCATTGCGGGAGTTCGTAAACGAAGGGCGCTCCGCGAAATGCGATCGCATGGCCATGGCCATCGGTGCCGACGCCGACGAGGCGGTTCTCGGAGCATTCATCGAGGACACGCAGAACCCGCTTTTCTACGCAGAGAATGCCCGGCAAATGAAGGACTTCTTCAAGTTCGTGACCATGTCGGTGACCATCCGCACCAGATCGCAGACACCTAACACCATACCGCCGGCGAGTTTGATCGATGTCCAACCTGCGACCATCGGCGCCCGCCAGGAACCAATGGTGGCGACGGCCCCCGATGCAGACGATGGAGGCTACTGGTAATGGCACAGGCAATTGGGGATCCGGAAGAGCTAGAGCGCTTTGCGTTTGCACTGCAGCAATTCACCGACTCGCTCAACGACAGTGTTGGCGCCCTGGATGGCGCATTCCTGTCGCTCGGTGACACCTGGCAGGACGAGAAACGCTCACAGTTCGAAGAAGAGTTCAACATGCTCGTCCAGCAACTCCATCAGTTCAATGCGAACGCGACAGAACAGGTGCCCTACTTGATCGCACTGGCGTCGCGCCTGCGCGATTACCTTCAAAGCTGAGGACGTCGCAAGGGCAATGGCACTCGTATCCATAGGGCAAGTGGAAAACCTCGAAGACCTCGTGCGCGACCTGCAGGCCGTTCATGAGGCCCTGGAGTCATCCTGCCGTGCACAGGTTGCTCTGGCAGAGCATAAGCACGAAGACGCTCAAAACGCTTCACAACTCAGCGAGGACTTGCTCGACAACGCAATGCAGCAGGAACTGAGCGCCAGCCAGGCGTCCGAGGACGCCCTGCAGGCCGTGGACACTGCATACGCCAGTCTCGACGCCGCCGAGGCCTCGCTGTCCAGCTGTGTCGCCCAACCGGTCAGCGAAGACGGGTCAAGTCCTGATTGCACCTGGGAGCACGACCGCGCTGACGAAGCCCGAGCCGGGGTGGACCAGACATGCAACGCGGTTGAGCAGGCGCGGGCTGCTCTCGAACTGGCCATGGAAAACCGCATGGCCATGGAACGTCGCCTGGAAATGTCCAGGCAAGCTGCCACGATGGCCGCGCAGGCACTGGCGCAAGCGCTGCAGGAGTGCAATGCACGGCTTCTCGGCGTCGGCCAGGCCATCGACCTCGGTATTTCACGCCTTTCTGCGGCCCAACAAGCGCTGGAGGCCTACCTCGCGACCAATCCCGTCGCTGCGGACTTCCATGCCTGGCTGAAGTGGGACCCGGTAAAACAGGGTGGCGTCGTGACACCGGATGTACTACGGGATCGAATGAACCTGTCGGTGGAGCATCGGAAGATGCTCCAAGAATATCTGTACGAACGTAATCCTGATTATCGGGCGAAGGTCGACAGATTCCGCGAGCAATGGGTCGCCGCGAAAGGCGATGCCGAGCGCAACGGGGTCCTACGCAAGATCCGCATCGAGCTGTGCGGCGAATTCGGTGAACAACTGGCTCGCCACGCCTTGGCGCCACTGGGTGGTCGCATCGAAACACAAGGGCGGACATTCGTTGGCGAGAACGGCCGGTACACCAAGACGGACCTGCTGATAACCGACCTGCACGTCCCAGTTGTACTGGGGCGTGGTCAGGGCATGGGGGCACAGGTGGGTGGGTCGCTGGCGTTGGAGGTGAAGTGCGGCAAAGCCCAGTACCTCTACGCGCAGAAGGACCACATGGTGTTCCAGGCCGAAGGACACAAGCACGCGGATGCGCAATTCACGCTCTGCTCGCGGGACATCCAGGACCTTTCGCCGGAGAAAGAGAAAGAACTGCGCGATGCCTTGCGCGAAGCGGGCTCGCCATTGATAGGCATGCTGCCAAGAAAGAACGAGATAGACCTCTCCTGTATTGACTTCATCCGCCAGAGCGAGGAGGAACAGCCATGAAAGTACGATTTGCCATAGTGGAGCCTGCCATCCTTGAACAGGTTCAGGCGGGAGTGGAGCAATTGCAACATGCGGTCAACACCGGCGACATGGATGACGTGGACGAGGCCACGGCGCACCTGCTGGAGTTGACCGCAGGCTGCCGCTCGATCGACCTGTCCGAGGAGGAGTGGCAGACGTTCCTGAAGGAAATCAGGCGCGAAGATCCCGACTTCGAATCCCGTTACCTGCTGCCGGGCAAGCTGTGTGCTTCGTTGCTTCCAGGCATCGCCACCGATGCGCACGTCCTGGAGATCCCCATGGACGATGATTCGGGAGACTTCGATGTTTGACGATGTCATGGGACTGATGGCGGCCTGTGCAATCAGGTTCAACGCTGGGGTGCGGGATGGATTCGGCACATCCATCGCCAACGAAGTGCTCTCCCCGATCCAGGAGAACATCGCCTCCCTGCGCCGTTTCAGCGAAGACTACCAGCGTCAGGTCACAGCCATCGACGGCATCCTCGCGGAAGCGCAAAGCGTCGGCACGTTACATGGAGAGCGTGATGAATGAAGCGATCGCCCGAGCATCCGGACCAGATTGTCTGCAGGATCATGCAAGCCATCGCCGACTATCAGGAAGGCCTGGCCCGCATCGACCGCGAATTCGAAGCAGCTGCGACCAGGAGGGAGCAAAACCTCCAGGGTCTGCAAAAAGACGTGCAATCTCCCCTCGCTGCCTCGACGCAGGAGGCCGTACGACGGCTGGCAGATGAAGAAAGACAGACGAACGCCAGCCGCGCCCAGCGGACAACGGCCTGGCGATCGGCGTTCGTGCAGCAATGGGAAGGAATCGCTACGGACGCAATGCGCTCGAGTGGACGGCTTCGCCGCGAACAGCCGGCTTTGGCGGATCTCGTCCCTACGACGCCATGGGCAGTCACGGAAATGCCTGCGCGCCTGCTTCTCGGTTCTCGGCAGTTGAGTTTCGAGGATCTCTTCTGCTCGACGCCGAACGCCATCCCCTTCCCCTTCACCAGCGCCCTGGCATTTTCGCAAGGCCACACCGGGCACATGCAGTGGGTATCTGGCCTCTTGCTGCGCTTGCTCTCTGCCCTGCCCCCGGCGCATCTGGAGTTGACGGTCATCGACCCGCTGCGACTCGGACAATCGGTCGAGCCGTTCCTGCCCCTGCTTAAGGTCGAGCAACTGGTACCGGCACAACGGGTGCTGACTCGCGCGGACGAGATCGAGTCTGCGCTCGGCCGGCTGACGGATGACATTGAGGAACTGCTCCAGCACCGTTTCAATGACAAGTCCGCAAACTGGTCGGAGTACAACGCGAAGAACCCCGACTGCCGTCTTGCGTATAAAGCGCTAGTACTGTTCGACGCGCCGGAGCAACTGTCCGAAAAGAGCCTGTGGTTCCTCCAGCGCTTGTGCGAAAACGGCCCACGCTGTGGAGTCCTGCCGATCATCGCGATCGACGAGCACCGTTTGAAGGACCAGCGCCATGAAAAGTTCCGCGCAACCGCAGCGCAGGCGGTCGCAGCGTTCGACGCCCTTTTCGCGACTTCGTCCGTCGCGCGCAACGGCCTTTCATTGACCTGCCAGTCCGAACAATGGCCCAGGCAGGAACGGCTAGGACCTTACCTTTCGGCGCTCGCCGAAGAATGCGCCAGGCAGGCGCGGTTCAGCCGGTCGATGGAGGATCTCTGGTCCGGCTTCTCCAAGGGCGCTACGACCTGCGCAGGCTTCGACGTCCCGATCGGCTGGACTGCCGCCGGTGCGCCCGCCCCCTTCGTCCTCGGTGCGACGACGTCCGAACACCATGCACTCCTCGCTGGCAAGACCGGGTCAGGCAAGTCGAACCTGCTGCACGTCCTGATCCACTCTCTGTGCCAGCGCTATTCGCCAGCGGAAGTCGACCTTTACCTGCTGGATTACAAGGAATCGACGGAATTCAACATCTATGCGAACCCGCCCCTCCCGCATGCCCGGCTGGTCGCCACGGAAAGCGATCCCGAATACGGTGTCACGGTCCTTCGGCACCTGGTGGGTGAACTGCAGAGACGCGCACGCGTGTTCAAGGACAACAAGGTACCCGACTTCGCCGGATTCCGCGCAAGGACCGGTGAGCGGCTACCCAGGATCCTCCTGGTTATCGACGAGTTCCAGGTTCTCTTTGCCGGCACACGCCCGGTAGCGGAGGCCGCAGAACAACTCCTTTCGCAACTGTTGAAGCAGGGGCGCTCATTCGGCATTCATGTCCTGCTCGCGACGCAGACCCTCAAGGGCATCAATGCCATGTCCCTGGGCAGCATCATCACCCAACTGGGCTGCCGCATCGCCCTGGCCTGCGGCCAGGAAGACTCGGCGATGATCCTGGGCGCTAACAACTGGGCCGCGTCAGAGTTGCAGAGCCCGCCCGAAGGCATCATCAACAATGCCAACGGGGCCAGGTCCGGCAACGTCAAGTTCCTGATACCCCTGGCAGACAGCGACGTTTGCCGCGAGCACATCAGCACGCTGGCGCAGCACGCTGCGCGCCAGGGCATGACGGACAAGACCCGGATCTTCAATGGCGCCAGCCTGCCTGAGCCGCCTTCCGCCAGTACCTACCAGAAGGTCTGCGCACCAGACGGCGCCCTGCTCCTCGGGCAACAGCTGACGTTCGACGCCGACATGCTCACGGTTCCGCTCATCCAGCGCCCGGCCTTCAATGTCCTGTTCAGCGGCTACAACGATGCCATCCACGACGGCCTGCTCAACGCAACGCTGTCCAGCCTGGTCGCATCCAACCGCTTCGACGAGATCATTTACTTCAACGCTCGTGGGGTCACCGCGAACGGCGGGTTCACCTCAGCCACGCGCGCGCCGGGCAGTCCCGTGCAGGTATTCGACGACATCGCGGCACTCCCGTTGCAGGCGGTCGCCGACGCCATCGGCAGTCGCTGCGTCGCCTTGATCATCGACGGTCTCGATTCGGAAAGGCTGCTGCATCCACCGACCGCCTTCAGGGCCCCAAAGCCGGGTGAGCCGCCCTCCCCCGGCGATCTTCTCAAGCGGATTGCCGAGGATGGCCCGCGCCAAGGGGTGTTCGTGTTCGCCTTCGTCGAGCGCTGGCAGCGCTGCGCATCGGCATGCAAGGACCTTCTTTCATGCTTTGAACTGCGCTTGGCGTATTGCATGACTGACGACGACGCCGGCTCGCTTGTCTCCACCGGCATCGGCAAGTTTAAAGGTCTCGATAAGCCCAACCGGGCCGTTCTGGTGAACCGCATGACCGGTGAGACGACCTGGTTCCGCCCTTACGTTGCCAAGAGTTCCCTATGAAGAAGTTTCTACTCACCTGGTATGGCATCACGGATTTTCGCGCATCGCTGGGATTCGAAAGCACGGAAGGTCCGATCGCCGCAGCGCTGGCGGCAGAGGACTATAGCGAAATCGTCATTCTTGGCTACACGCGAAGCGACCTCCAGGATCATGCGCCGACACCAGCCTGCGCTGACCTGGCGACGCGGCTGGCAGCGATCCATGCCGCCAACCAGCAACATGATCGGGGCGTGACCAGCGACTTCATTTCCACCTTCGCCAATACGCCCGCCGCCCACGAGCACTACGTTCGCTGGCTGGAAGCGCAATTGCAGAAGCTCCGCAGGCACGCGCGCATCTCGCTCAAGAGCGAAACGCTCCGCGAACTGAACGATTCCGAGGGCATCTACGCCTGTGCCATGCGCGCCCTGGATTTCGTCGCCAAGGCCGCTGGCGAGAAACTCGTCACGCTATACCTGAGCCCAGGCACACCGGTCATGGCGTTCATGTGGGCACTAGCTGCGCTGGCCCATCCTCACCTGAAGAAACGCCTTATCGTCTCGCCCGTTGTCGGCAAGCCTCCCGAAGCCATTGCCCTGCCTGCCGAATGGCTCGAGCGCCACGGTGCCAGCCAGACGGCGATAGGCAACGTCCATGAAGGGTTCGCCGTGACCTATCACCTGTTCGGGGAGCAACGCATGCCGTCACTGCTGGGCATCCGCCAGTTCGCCTCGGATCGGCATGTGTTCGTGAACTCCCAGGACTTTCCCGCGACCTGCATGCACGCGTTCATTCAGGAAGCAGACTTCGATGAACTCCCCGTTGACCCGTGGGATGCCAAGGACGTACATGAAAGGATCATTGCCCACGCCAGAACCTTACCGCCAGGCGCGCGTATCGGCGTGAACCTTACGGGCGGCACCAAGCTGATGTTCGCAGGTGCGCTTTCCGCAGCCAGGGCACTGGGTGCCGTGCCCTTTTACTTCGACAGCCGCAACCAGCGCGTGACCTATGTCGATAGTCTGCGTCGGGAAATCATCCGGCCCATCGACTCGATAGAAACCTTCCTGCTGCTCAACAGCGATGGGCTGAAAGTGTCGACCGTCGCGCCCCAGGACGAACTCTCGGCGGACCGACGCCGCCTGACCAGAACACTCTGGAAATACCGAAGCAAGATCGCTGACGCCTATACCGCCTTGTGCAGGTTCAACAACGAACACGAAAGAAGCCTGCAAAGAAATGAGCCACTGGCACCGTTCCGCATCGAATGCCACGGTTTCGTCTTCGCCTTCAACCGGGAAGCCGAGGCATCGGTTGTCGGCAACGGTCTGAATCTGCACTTCAAGCACTGGACGGGTTTCGCCAAATACATGTCCGGTGGCTGGTTCGAAGAGTTCGTCTATCTGCAGTGCAAACCCTACGAGGAGCGCGGCGTCATCCGGGACCTGCGAATCAACCTCACTCTGCAACTCAACCAGGACATGACCGGCTCATTCCATCGCGACGCGCAACACAATGAGCTCGACGTCACCTTCACCGACGGACATTCGCTCTACATCGTCGAATGCAAAGCGGGCAAGGTCACGCAGGAGCAAGTGATGAAACTGCAGAACCTCGTCCGCTTCTATGGTGGCGTCGAAGGTCGCGGCATCGTCGCCTGCTGCTTCCCGCCAAGGTCGGACTCGGTACGCAAGAAAATCAGCGATGCGAAGCTGACACTTTGTTGCGGCGGTTCCTTCCTGGAGCAGCTCGATAGCTTGATGAGCGGGATCGCCGCACGCGCCAGGCTCGCCAAGGAACCAGCATGACGCTCTTTCTGGTGTGCGACTCCTCCGGCAGCATGAGCGAGGGGGGCAAGCCATTCATCATGAGAACGGCGGTCACGACCATCGCCCAGTGGATACATCTGGCCGGCGGAGGGGTACAGGTCAGGTTGTGCGCCTGGGGAAGCGAAGCCGTCTTCAGCGACTGGACCATAACCGACGACTACCCGGAACACATGCTGGTTTGCGGCGGTACCTCCAGCGCAACCGCCCTGACCCGCCTGTTGGGTGATTCACCCGACGGAAATGTATTACTCCTGACCGACGGTTTTTGGTCCAGCACTGACACCCGGCACCTGAATCGGTGGCGGGCGGGGCTTCCCCACCACTCGGTGCGGTTTATCAAGACTGGCGCGGACGCCAATCCGCAGCTGAAAGGCCCGGACGTTTTCCTTGCCGAGGACCTGTTCGCAGCGCTGGACGGGTGGCTGGAAGCACCCTCGGCATGATGTTATGGAAGAGCTTCGGCGCCAGCGTTCCAGGCCCCACGCACCTGGCCGCAGGCATCCCCAACCAGGACGCCTGGACAGCCTTCCACCGCGACTGGGGAGACGGCGTCGTGGTTTCCGACGGCCTCGGCTCGAAGCCTTTTTCCAGTATCGGCAGCAAGGCGGCCTGCCAGGCTGTAGCGCAGGCAGCACAGGCTTGCCGCTCCCGCACCGAAGCCGACCCGCCACCCCTGCTGCAACGCATCACATCAAACTGGCTGTCCCTCGTCGCACCACTCGAACCCCGTGATTGCGCCGCCACGTGCCTGTTCGCCCTCCGACCGGGGAATGGCGTGATCCACCTGGGGATGCTCGGCGACGGCCTGGTCGCCGCGATCAGGTCAGATGGCTCGGTGATGTCTCTAGCGGACGACAAATCGCAAGGCTTTTCCAACATCACGGCGGCACTTTCTCACCGCGTGTCCGACCGGGACTGGCAGGTCTCCTCGCTGCCGGAACGAGATTGCCTGGCCATCCTACTCTGCTCCGACGGCGTGGCGGACGACCTGGAGGACATCCCCGGCTTCGTGACCGGTGTGATCCAAGCGCATCGTTCACTGGCCGCCATCACTGCCAACCGGCGTCTTCAAGCGATGCTCGAAAACTGGCCCACCCCAAAGCACAGCGACGACAAGACCATCGCCTGTCTGTGTCGCGAGGAGACGACCCATGGACAAGACTGAATGGACACCACCGCTGTGCGACGAATACGGCAATCGGCATGAGCTTGCCGATGAACTCGCCAGGGGTGGGCAAGGCGTTGTATTTCGCACGAAAGACGCGGACCTGGCCATCAAGCAACCACTCAATCCGCAGGGTGAGCCGGACACCAACATCAACCTGCGTCATCGATTCCAGAACATCCGCCTGCTGCCCCTGCCACCGCGCATTCCAGTGTCGTTGCCCCTGGCGATCCTGCGGGATCAACCGGGGTATGTGATGCGCCTGCTCAACGACATGTCGCCCTTCAGCGTCTTCGATCTCGACGGCAAAACGAAAAAGGATCTCGAAAGGCAGCAACTCACCCTTCCTGGATGGCTGGCTGGCATCCCCGACAAGAGCCTGGCCTTGCGTCTCTTCCATTACGCTCGTACGGGCTCGACCCGCCGCCGCTTGCTCGCGCTGTCGGAGTGCGCCGCCATCCTCGCCCGCCTGCACTGTTCGGGAATGGTCTACGGCGACATCTCCAGCAACAACGCCTTTATCGGTGCGCAATCGAACGATGTTTGGCTCATCGATGCCGACAACCTTAGATTTGAAATGGCCAGCGGAGGTGTCTCGGTCTACACGCCGACTTACGGTGCACCGGAAGTGGTGCGGGGCACCGATACCTCGCGCCCACGCTCAGATTGCTGGGCATTTGCGGTCATGGCCTTCAAGAGCCTTGCACTCTGCCATCCGTTCATCGGCAAGAAAGTGCTCGAATCCGAGGAAGATGACAGCGGCTGGGACGCCGAGCCAAGCAAAGATGCCCAGGCCGCTGACCTGTATGAACGGGCGTACGCGGGTTATCTGCCCTTCATCGATGACGCGAAGGATGATTCCAACGCCGGGGTTGGCGGGCTACCACGTCAGTTGGTGGCGACGCCCGGGCTTCGCCGGCTCTTCCAGGAAACCTTCGGGGCCGGAAGACTACAACCGCATTGCCGTCCAGCCATGGCCTTCTGGGCGCTGGAACTGAAAAAGGCGTTCGACCGCTCACTGCACTGCGATGCCTGCACGATGAGCTACCTGTTCGACGAGCACACCTGCTGCCCTTATTGCCAAGCACCCCGTCCGCCGTTCGCCTGCGCCCGGACATCGCGGGGCGAGATCGCGATTCCCGCCAGAACCCAGCATTTCGCCCTGCCGCACCGACTTTTCCATCCTTTCTCGTTCGAGCATAACGAGACGCAGGCGTACGAAGTCGACCTCGACTTCACTGCCAAGACGGCACGCCCAGTACGAGGAACCCCTGCGTTCCCCGATACCTTGACCTTTACCTTTGAGGCGGGCGCGCAATGAAATTCCAGGACATACCGGCTGATATCCTTTCCATTCGAGTCCGACTGGCTGACCACTGCACGCACGACTGGCGCGACCAGGCCGTCTACTCGATCGAGAACGATCTCTCGCGCCCCGATGAGTTTGACCTGCGTCTCAAGGATGCAATGATCGCGGTCCAGACCGTCACAGCGATCGATAACCGGCGGCTGAACGCCGAGCTCGCTATTGGCCGCGCGCTGCTCGCGCAACTGGCCAATCGTGCTGCCGATGGCAGCATGGAACTGCAAATCGCCTTTTTCTCCGGCCCGTGCCTGGAGATGGGTGAACTGGAAATCGGCGTGGACGAATATGCCGAAAAGGCAATGGCAGGCCTCGAGCGCCGCAGAAAAGGACTCAAGGGTGAACCACTCTACAAGCTACTGGAGCGCCATTTCTGCTTTCGACAAGGCGACAGCGACTTTTTCTTCCTGACCGCCGGCCCGGCCATCGACGAGATCCTCAAGCTGGACCCGGTCCAGGAAGAAGAAGCGGCAGCAGGCGGGGACGATATCGACCTGGCGCCAGTCCCGGAATCGCTAGCCGGCCAGGATGCAATGCCCAGCGACACACAGCCAGCGCGAAGCGAGCAACCAACCCGCAGCAACTCGTTCTGTATCAGCGGGGATGGATTGCGCTTCGTTGCGACAGAGACTCCGTTACCCCAGGGCAAATCGATTTTCCTCACCACGCGCTTGACCAAGGCCCGCAAGCGCCCGGACCGCGCGCTACGCCTGGTCAGAGGCAAGCTTCACTTCGCTGAATGGAGCCGAACCGGACATATCCGGCTCCTTGCCAAAGCCCAAATGACGGCCTTGACGCAGACACACGTCAGTTACTTGAGAAAATGGGACGAGTTTGGCGACCTCGAAGGCGAACTGCTGCTGGAGAAGGCACGTCAGGTGGGAGTCTTGCACGTTGCCGGCACCGTCGAGAACAGGGACGGAACCGTGACCGTGCGCGTGACCCAGGCCTCCGAGGCCGCACTCAAAGCCCTGGATAAAGGCCAGGTCGGCGAACTCCGGTCGGTCGAGGAGCTCCCGGACTATCTGCTCGACCCCGCCCTGCTCTTCAAGGACTTCGCCAGCGGCATCGAGCGCTCTGCGGAAAATCCCCCCTCTTCACCCCAGGATGAACCACAAGACAGCCCCAAGCATTACGTGGTGATCGAGTTCGACAAGACATCGAACACGCTTAGACTGAAGACTGAAAGGCTGCCAGAAAAGTCGGGCATGCTCATCCTTTCCCTCGCAGGCGAGGTTACCCAGATCAAGCGCCGCCTGGTGGCGCGCCGGTTGATTCTCGAAGGCCGGGCGGCCAATCCCCAACTCGGACCGCTGGTCGAGGAAAAAGGCGTCATTACCCAGACTCGCACGCCGTCACCTGTCGAGCCGCTGACGGCGTTCGTCCTGAACAAGGTCTTCAAGAACACGCCCACGCCAAAACAGCTGGATGCCATCAAACGTGCCTTGGAAACGCCGGACATTGCCCTTATCCAGGGACCTCCCGGAACCGGCAAGACCACGGTCATCGCCGCCATTCTCGAGCGCTTGAATGAAATGGCGGACAAGCGTGGCGCCACCATCAAGGGCCAGGTGCTGCTGACAGGGTTCCAGCACGACGCGGTCGAGAACATGATCGAGCGCCTGTCGCTCAACAGCCTCCCCGTACCAAAATTCGGCAAGCGCGCCAATGCAGCCACGGAGAACGCCAGCTTCTTCGAGGAACAGCTCGATGGTTGGTGTGGAAAACTCGCCACCGAATTGCGTGAACGAAACCCGCAGATCGCCGAAATCGAGCAAGAAACGGAAATCAGGCACCTTTACCTGCAATACATCCAGACGCCGACACGGGTACTCGGCGCCCGCCTTGCAGGTCGGATCGCAGCGCTCGGCATTGCGGTCCTGGGCGAGGAGCGGGTTCGTCAGGCCGAGAACCTGCAGAAGAAATTGTGCCTGGAAGAAAAGCTCAATGACGCCAATCACCAGTGGCTCGACGTCGTACGTCGCCTTCGCTGCCAGCCTGAAAGTTTTGCCGACGACGGTCCCGAGCGCGCCGCCGACGTGCTGGCCGATCTCTCCGACACGCTGGACAGCGAGGATCTTGCGCTGCTGGACGATGCCAGCCTGTGGCGCAACGAAAATGGCCTCCCGACTTTCCTGCAGCGGTTGGTAGCACTGAAGAAGAAGCTGCTAGCCCGCTTCAGCGCACCTCCGGTTTTTCGCATCGAAAAAACCAATGACGAGATCGTCGCCCTGGCAGGCTTCGCAATCGAGCAGATCAAGCTCAAGGGATACTCGGGACGCGACAGGAAATCCGCCGCTCTGGCCGAGTTTCTCGCCCAACTCGACAACAATCCACGCGCCATGCTGGAGGCTGTATCCGACTACAGCTTCGCTTTCGCCGCGACGTGCCAGCAAAGCGTCAACCGAAGCATGCAGTTCCAGAAGGGCATTCGGGGGGGCGACACCAACCTGAACCAGCAGCAACTGGAATACGAGTATGTGATCGTCGACGAAGCCGCACGCGTCTCGCCACGTGACCTGATGGTGCCGATGGCACAGGGCAGGCGCATCATCCTGGTCGGCGACCATCGCCAACTGCCGCATATCATTGATGACGAGGTTGCGCGCCGGATGGAAGCCGGTGAAAACGGCCCGTCGGAAACCGATTGGCTGAAGAAGTCGATGTTCCACTATCTGTTCTCGGAGCGCCTGAAGACCCTGGAGGACGGCGACAAGATCACTCGTCGGGTCACGCTGGACAGGCAGTACCGTATGCATGAACTGCTGGGCGATTTCATCAGCCGCAACTTCTACGAGCGCTTCGACCCCTCCGAGAAGTTCGGCTCCGGAAGGCCTGCAGTCGATTTCGCCCACGCCCTCCCCGATACCGGCGGCAAACCCGCCGCGTGGCTGGCGGTACCCGTGGAGAAAGGCAAGCACCTGCCCAGCGGCGGAACCAGCTGGATTCGCCCGATCGAGGCCACGGTGATCATCCACCAACTGCTCGCATGGATGAATTGCGAGGCCGGCAAGGACCTGACCTTCGGGGTGATTTCCTTCTACAAGGCGCAGGCCGAATACATCAGGCAGCAACTCGGCACGCTCGGCCACAATGACAAGCGACTGCGTATCGGCACGGTGGACTCGTTCCAGGGCATGGAATTCGACGTGGTCTTCCTGTCGACGGTGAGGACCGTGCCGCAGCCGTGGAAACCCGCTACCGATGACCGCGAGAAACAGGCGAAATCACTGTTCGGTCACCTTTGCCTCTACAACCGCCTGAATGTCTCGATGAGCCGCCAGAAGAAACTGCTCGTGGTGGTCGGCGACCCGAGCCTGCTGGAAGGCGACCTTGCAGCCGAGTTCATTCCCGGGCTCGTTGACTTCCATAAGCTCTGCCGCGAACAAGGAGTCGTGCTGGAATGTTGAAACTTCTGGATTACGGCAAACCTGATCCCTTCGGGGCAACCGTCGGTCGACGCCGCAATCTGTCCTGGCCCGTCGACGTTTACCGGATCACCCTGCCGAAGCCTGACGAAGATGGCCTGAATCTGAACCCGTTCGAGCAGGTCATCCTCAGCCTGCTTGCCCTGGGAAATATGACATCACAGGCATTGGCCGAGGAAACGTGCATTCCACGCGACCTGGTCGAAAGCATCCTGTTGCGCCTCCGGGACAAAGGGTTGATCGACGATTTCAACGTTACCCTCGACGCGTCCGGCAACAACGGTGAAAGCCAGGTCGGCACCCCCGCGTTCGTTACCGCGCTGCTGTTTCGCGAACTCGTCAGCGGGCAGGTCCTGCCCTTCATGCAGTTGCTGGAACGGCAGCCGTTGCGCAAACAGGAACAGAAGCAGGCCGCCTACAAGATCTGCGCTCTCGCTGCCGGGCAAACGCCGCCCACCCAGCGGGATGTGATCAACGTAGCGCGAGCGATGCAAAGAAGGGCCGCGGTGTTCGGGAAAGCGGAGCGAACGCCTGCACTGCACAAGATCATGATCGTCGACCAGCCAGAACGGTATTACCTGGACTGCCCTATCGCCATTCAGAAAAGCGACGGCGAATTCCGTATCGCAGATCCCTTCGGCAACGGGTTTTCACTGGTGCTCGAACGGGCATTCGAACAATTGCTCGAACAGGATGAATACGCAGCGAATTGGCTAGGCAAGTGGAAAGCCTCACTGAGCCAGCCGCGCTTGCCATCCCAGGATCCCCGTGAAAAAGAACCGTTCGACACGCCTTTTAACCAGCAGCAATACCCCAAGCTCATCAGCAACTTGCGGCTGCTACCGAACGCCTCGTTCCGCTCGATCGCCCAGCTCTATGCCGCCGTGGAGTGGTCATTGTTCTACGCCTGTGCGAAGCGCCCCTTCGAAGGTGATATCGAGCGCTTGAGATTCACCCCGCAGGCGGAGCACGCGCAACTGCTTGGCCGGGCGGCCAGCGAGTTCGGACTGTTACCACCGGCATCCGGTTTCAGGCCTGTCCGCGAGGGCAAGCTGCGGGACTTCCAAGAGGGAAAGGCAGAGCTGGAAACGCTGCTCGCCCTGAGCATCCTTCGCGCGCAGGACGATGGTTCTCATCCCTTGCGGCGCCTGGCCGCGCGCGATCCCGCACTGATCAGCCACCTGCTCGAAATCAAGAAGGCGCGCGACGAAAAGGGGCATGGCAAAGGCAGTGCCGACGCCCCGGAATCGGAGTTGCTGGCAGAACCGCTGGTGCGCGAGATCATCGAGATCATGCTGCCGGAAGTGACCCTCACCCGCGAGCCGACCGCCAGCAGCAACCCTGACGCCTACGCGGACGTGTTGCTGGATGCCCGCGCGAGCATCCAGGACGAGTTCAGCTTCGGCGCATTCAATCGCCTCGGGGCGAACGTGAAGGAGCGGCTCGTTCATGCGGAACGGGTCTTCCTGTCCTGCCAAGAAGGAGATGATGCCCTGGCGTTCGTCCGCGACCTCTATGCGGCAATGCAGTCCGTGCTCGAGCTGTCGCTGAATCGTTGGCTGCCACCTGACATCACAGACTCACTGCTGATCGAGGCAGCGCAAGGCAGGGCCATCGAGTCCGGCTTGTGCCAGCGACTGCCGGAAAGCCTGCGCACCGTCAGGGCTTCGGCTGTACGCCAGACGCTGCAGGGCAGCGGCCAGTCGCTCGGGGCCTGCGTGATCGCCTTCCTGCTGATGGCTGACGAGCAGACTCTCAAGTCGGTTGCGGCGACACAACCGTCCTTTGTCGACGATTTAGCCGCGCTCATCGTCAGACGCGGACACGGTAATGAGCCACTGCCATTAGCAAGCACGGATGTCGCGAAGCTGCGCAAAGCATCGTACAAAATTATCAAAGCACTGATCGAGGTTTAGGAAATGGAGCACCCCGACAATAGGGAAGACGTCGCGAAGCAGGATGCTGCCGCGCAGTTGCTGCGCGACACCGAGATCGCGCTCCGCGAGGCCATTGCCAAGAGCCAGCACGCCGTGGAGGAAGATAAACAGCGGATAGCTGCCGAGCGCGAGGCCCTCGCCAGAAAGGCCGCCGAACTCAGCCGGCGCGAAGATCAGCTCAAGGTCGCCGAACAGCAACGCGCTGCGGGCCATGACGAAGAGCGCGCCGCCTTGAATGCGGAGTTGCGCCAGAAGCGCGCCGAAGGCGAGCGCCGGATTTCGGAAATCCGGGAGCAGCAGCTATCGGCTCTGGAAGAGGAACTTGCCAATCTTCGGGCCAGGCGCCTGTCGGAAGTGTCGGCCGCCGGCGACGCCGAGCGCGAGCGCATGCGAGACGAACTGAACAAGCAGCGTGAGGCCTGGACGAAACAACAAGACGACGCCCGCGCACGACTGGATGCAGAGCTGTCCGAGTTGGCGAAACAGAAGGGTGCATTGTCCGCCATGCAGAGCGAAGTCCACGGGCGTGCGATGGAACTGGAAGCCGCCGAGCGCAACCTGGAACGCAAGGAACAGCGGCTCGAACAGCAATCCAGGCGACGTAGCGAGCAATTCGCCGATGAGCTTGAGACCAACCTGGAGGAAGCGCGTCGGTCACTGGAAATGCAGAAGCAGTCCTGCATCGAGGACAACCGGCGCCTGCGTGAAACCCTTGCCATACAGGCCGACCTGCTGGGCGTCTTCGAGCAGTTGAAGCGCCAGCTCGGGGACAAGGACCCGTCCGAGATCCTGCGAGACCTGAACAGCCAGACCGATGAACTGAAGCGCCTGCGCGAAGAGCTCGCCAATCGGCCCACCGAGGAGATGCGTGACAGAACCCGCGCACTCGAAAACGAAACCAAGGCGCACAAGGCACGGGCGGATGAACTTGCCCGACAGATCGCGAGCAAGGAAACGGAGTATGAGCAGGTCGGCCAGCTACGCCGAAAGAACTCCGAGCTCACCGCAGAAAACCAGTCCTTGATGCAGAAGGCCTCAATCTTCGAAGGCGCGGCAGAAGAAGCGCAAGTCGAACTCAAGCGTCTGCGGGCCGCCTATGAACGCCCTGCCGAGGTCGAGGCGCGGCACAAGGAAATCGAACGGCCGCATTTCGCCGTGGACAGGGCCAGGCTGCCGGTGAAGGCGGAAATCGACGAGCTGACCTGGCTCAAAGGTATCGGCAATGCGTGCAGCCACTACGGCCTGAGTTTCAACCCACGGATCCTCAATGCCTTCCACACGGCGCTCAAGACCGCCGAGTGGTCGCCCCTGACCGTTCTCTCGGGCGTCTCCGGCACCGGCAAGTCCGAACTGCCCCGCCTCTACGCTCACTTCGGCGGCATTTTCTTCGAACCGCTGTCGGTCCAGCCGAACTGGGACTCGCAGGAATCCATGCTCGGCTTCTTCAACTCGATCGACAACAAGTTCGACGCCCAACCGGTGCTGAACTTCCTCGCGCAGAGCCAGAAGCCCTGGAGCGAGGACTATCCCGGCTTATCCGAGGCCGTGTGCCTGGTCCTGCTCGACGAGATGAACCTCGCCCATCCAGAACTGTATTTTGCCGAGTTCCTGAGCAAGCTCGAGCTGCGCCGTGGCAGGAAGGGCAACGACGTGCCCTGCCTGCCGGTGAAGGTCGGCGCGGGCATGCCACCCTACAAACTGCCGCTTGGCCGGAACGTGCTGTGGGCAGGAACGATGAACCAGGATGAAACCACCAAGTCTCTTTCCGACAAGGTGCTGGACCGCTCTATCATCGTCAATTTCCCGCGGCCGACCGAATTGAAACGCCGCCTGAGACTGCAGCCGCTCGATGACAGGAATCGCGGCCCAGCACTGCACAGGGAAGCCTGGAATAAGTGGCTGGCACAAGGCAGCAGCTTCACGGAAGACGAAGTCAAACCTTTCATGGCTTTCATCGAGACATTGAACGGAGCGCTTTCCGTGTCCGGTCGGGCACTTGGCCATCGGGTATGGCAATCCATCGAGTACTACATGGCCAACTAC
Source organism: Pseudomonas sp. CAN1 (assembly GCF_030462585.1). Taxonomy (GTDB): domain Bacteria; phylum Pseudomonadota; class Gammaproteobacteria; order Pseudomonadales; family Pseudomonadaceae; genus Pseudomonas. Next base: position 102,290 of record NZ_JASMRU010000005.1, read on the forward strand.
CCGGAGGTCCGGGCGGCCAAGGAGGCCAGGGACGACAAGGACACTTCCCGGCTTGCCCACGCGATGCATACGGCGTTCGAAGACCAGCTGGTGCAAAAGGTCATGCCCAAGCTGCGTGGCATCGACACTCGCGGCAAGAGCAAGACGGACTGCCTCGACAAGATCCGCCACCAGTTGGGCACGGGCATCGCTGGCCGTCCTTTCAACCTCACCGAGGACTTCGATATTGCCTGCGAACTGGGCTACGGCCAGTTCATCTGGCAATCGGCGAACTATCTCAACGCGTCTGATTCACCAACGGCGCTGGAACACGACGCCCACTCCGCCATTCCGACCTCGAACACCATGGAAGAACCGCCGGCTCTGTTCAACAGAGGCCTGACCGATCCGGACGAGCGCCGCAGGGTCTGGAACCTGAAGTCCCCGGAGAACCGAAATGAACTGCGCAGGACGTTGGAGGAAAACGCCCGGAAAGGGAGAATCGCCGACCATGACAAGTGAACACCTGCCGAGCCTTGATTCCGTGCGCCGCAACGTGCCAGAAGACAGCGCCGCCATCAGCGAGGTTCTCGAGCAGTCGGACTGGTTCTGCCATGCCGTCGACTTCGACCCGAAGAGCGGGCAGGCCCTGCCGCAATCGCTATCGGTGTTTTTGGCCAGGATCGCCGGGTACTCTCCGCCCAAGGCAGGATACCCGTGCCGCGACCGCCTCTGGCGCATCACCGAGCACTGCCGCACAGCGGTGGATCGGCTTGTCCGGGGCCTCAACGAGGCGCCTCGCCGGGAGCAAGCGCTACTGCCCGCTCATGCAGTGCGCGAACTGGACGCCACCAGCTTCATCAAGCTCAGCAATCGTCCCGGGCGCAACCTGCGGGAAAAGCTCGCAGGCAACCCCTATCTGCAAGGTGTTCGCCGGTTCCAGTCCGTCGACCAGCCGGAGAACCGCCTTTTCAAGGCATGCGTGGTGCGTCTTGCGCAACACCTGGAACTGCGTGGTGACAGCCATGGGCAACAGGACGACCTGCTGTTGACGATCCTGTCCTGGCTACGCTCCGGTGAAGCGCGGGACATCGGCCGATGGGAGAACCTGCCGCCAAACAACACGCTCTTGTCACATCGCGATTACCGACGTGTGTGGGACGCCTGGCGTTGGCTGCAAACCCTGGAAGATGACACCGCTCGCGACCTGTCCGAGGTCCACACGCGCCGCCAGACCAGACATCGCTGGATCACCCACAGTCGGATATGGAGCGAGGGACGTCACTGCCTGGCAGACATGCCGGTTTTCTTCGATTTCGATACCTTCGAGATCCGTCCCTGGTTCAACAGCGTCGCGATGCAATCGGCGCCGGAAAAGATCAAGCGCGACACCATGATCGAAATCCGGACACCGGTGTGCGTCGATCTGGCGACTTCACTCCCACGCTATGCCGCGGGTAAAACGGCCAGACACCTGCCTGGTTCTTTCCTATGGCAACAATGGCAAGGCGAGAACACCGAAGTAGCACTTGACCTATTCACCTCTGACGCGATTTATCGGCATCCACAGGTGACGACCCTGTTCCCGGCGGATCTGTTCTTCTCCAAAGCCACTCCCGAGCATCTGGACCGCGCTGCACGCGCCTTCACCTCCAGGCTGCACGAGGTTTTCAGGAACGACACGCTGATCTGGCTCGTGCCCGATGCCCTCAATGATTTCGAACTCGACGTTACCCGGCGCCATCTCAACGCTCGCTTCCAGGACGCGGTGCCGCTCCCACGCAGTATTGCCGCCGCTGTTCAGCGAGTGGACTACTCGAAAGTGAATACTGGCTTTCCGATAGTCGTGATCGACAACGTCGGCGGCAAAACCTGCGTCACAAAACTGGTCGCCAGGTTCGACCCGACGCTCAAGGACAAGCTCCCGGAAACGAGAGGTTTCTACTGGGAGCGGCATCCTTCGGTGATCATTTCCGACACCCCTGCGCAGGAGTCGGAACCCGGCTGCGCTATTACGTCCATCGACGACCAGGACCTATGGCACCCGCCGACTATCGCGGCCAGGCCGCCCGCCCTCGACACCTCGATGCTGAAACAGGACCCGCGCATCGGCGGCTTCGCCTTCTCCATCAACTTGACGGAAAGCCCGGTATCCGGAGGCCTTCATTTTCATGCGCTGCAACAGCGTGCCGGAGAGATCCCCCTGTGGCGCGACCAGATACCTGAACTGACGATCAAGGTGTTCAAGGACGGACATCTTCAGCGCTTCCAGCTTGTATCCCGCGGTACGACGGTCACACCGATCCGTGGCAGGCCGGTCAGCATCGACGTAAAGGAAGATTTCACCCTCCCGGCGGGGAAGACGTTCTACCAGTTCCCGCTCTTCCTTGGCGACAGCAGAGAAGACCTCGGCTACTCGGCCCGCCTGGACTCCTCCGCGTTTCCACTGAAAGAAAGTGTCGACTGTGCGCTCCACCTGACCTTCGAATACGGTGCCGACGATCCCTATCAACTGACTTTCATGCCACGCAATGGCGCCTTTGCGCACGTGCGAGCCACGTGGCGACGTACCAAGGAACAGGTCGTCACCGACGCCCCCGCCCCGGAGTACCCCGCTCCGATGGCCTGGGCCGATCTGCGCCATTTGCCAAAACCCGGCAGCAGTGAAACCACTGACCTGCTCGACTGGATAACCCGCGCGATCGCGCGACTGGACCAGGATATCTACATACGCCCCAGAGCCAGGACGAAGGCCGTGATCAGCATGGAATGGCGCCCTGACAAGAACGGCGGCTATTTCACTTTCGCCACCACCAGCACCACTCAAGAACGCGTGTTCGTTCATCAGAAAAATATCCTGGACGGACATGCGTACACGGACTTCAGCGTGGGCAACAGCATTTCATTCGAACGCCACGAACAGGACGGCAAGAGCTATGGCCGCCAGATCGCAGGCGAGCATCACGAGGAAGTGGAACGACTGAAGCGGTTCGACGAAACGACCAGCAGGAACCTCGTTACCCAAATCCGCAAATCCCTGTATTACCCCGTCATCCAGACATGGCGCGATGGTCGCTCCATCGACGACGTGGACTGCCCCAGCGTGTTTGCCGAAGCAGCCCGCCCCCATATTGACTATCTCGTTTCACTGCTGGAGGAGGACGATCTTCCAGCATCGGTGAAAAACGTGATTCTCGTGTTGATGTGTTGCATGCACAAAGACGCCCCAAGTGCCTTCATCCAGCGCCTAGCCGGGGAACTCGAGAAGGGCAGCATTCGCAACCCGCAAGCCATTGGCTTCGCGCTGGGACGCCTGGATGAACCCTGGCAGCGATCCCTTTTCTCAGGCCTCATGCGAGACATCACGGAAAGCGTCCTGCGCACCTTTGCTTGCGCGATCTGGCGAGACCGGCACTTCGTTGAACAGTTCGATTCTGCGCAAATGACAATGGTGTTGACGTCCCTCAACCTGGCTTTGGGTCAAATCAATCCATGCCCTGGGAAGAAAAGTGCCAATGACGACAGAGCTGCTGTCAACTGGATGCGCGCAACCACCGAGTTGCTTGAACTCCTGCTGGGTGTGCTTCGCACGCGTGAAGCCGCGGATCTGCAACTGAGGATGCTGCTCCAGCCTCACCAACAGATAACCAAGGCCTTGACCCGCAGCGTCGAACGGGTGAGCGAGCTCGTTGCACAATCGACTGTCGTTTTGTCTTGCAGGGTACAGATCAATATCGAAAAACCCGACGGTGACCATACACCGGACCTGCTTTTTGCCCTGCGCCTGTATCTGACCGGTGACGATGGTGCGAACGCAATCCACATCACTCGAGTTTCTGACAGTCAGGACGAGTGATCTGCGGAAGCCTTAGCTCACTGCATGTCAGGTTTCCAAATGATCTTCGATACATTGATACCCTTGATCGACCCGAATCCACCCGCGTTCAACGGTACGATTCTCACCAGTTGCGGTGGGAATCGCAGTGCTGCGATCTTCCGCGGCTTTACCCCGCGAACCCTCGAAGCATCAAGAAGCCATTACATAAGGGTGCGTTTTATCTGATAGGCGCCACGGTTGTTTTGCGGACACGAGCGCCCCCCCTCTGACCACCCGATAATCGCCGCCCCTGAATGCTTTAAACTCGTCTTTAAATCAAAATATGTAAACCTCTCATCACGACGAGAATTCGGACGAATGAAGATTGGGTATGCACGAGTATCACGGGATGATCAGCAGCTCGACCTTCAGCATGACGCGCTGACCGCTACCGGATGCGAGCGAATATTCAGCGACAAGATGAGTGGCGCGAAAGCATCACGCCCTGGACTCGATGAGGCGCTGGCTTTTGCCAGGCCAGGCGATGTCCTGGTTGTTTGGCGTCTTGATCGCCTGGGCCGCTCAATGTCCGAGCTACTGCGCCTCACTGCCGACCTCGAAGCCCATGGCGTGGGCCTGGAAAGCCTGAAGGAACAGATCGATACCACCAGTGCTGCCGGCAGGCTGGTGTTCCATGTGTTCGCAGCAATGGCGGAGTTCGAGAAAAACCTGATTCGAGAGCGCACATTTGCCGGCCTTGAAGCGGCACGTGCCAGAGGACGGCAAGGTGGGCGGCCTGGGGTGCCGCCAGAGACGATTGCTGCGATACAGGCCCTCGCAGGTGATCAGAGTCGTTCACCAGACGAAATATGCAAGGCGCTGAAAATCAGTCGAAGCACCCTCTACAAGTATCGCCAACAGAGCAGCGAGTCGTGATCGAAACCGAACTCGAAGTGCTCTACCTCGGCGCACTGCTGCTCTTGGTTGACAGCATTTGTTGCCTCATCGCTGCGTATCGCAGAACCCCAGTGCTTGGGGCAGCCGCCGGTGGCGGTACTGCCGGCGCGCTCGCTCTTGTTCTGCTCACCAAAATGGTGCCGTTTACTCTGGCGGCAATTGCCAGCATCGCCATCGGTGGCGTGATTGACTGGATGAAAGCGAAATCTCTCGAACCTTGTGATAGCGAGGCAGCGCATTGATAAGGACCTGAATACGGCAACGTAAACATCGGTGCTCTTGTCTGGTCAGATGACTCAGGCGGAGATTGAAGTACGCCTGGCCATAGCCGGCTACCTGATCCCCCGACTTGCTGGAACTCCGGCCGGGCGCGAGGCTTTCAATACGCTGGTCGCCAAGTTTCAAGATCGCTATCCGCACCACAAGCTGCTAACTCATCTACTGATTGCACCTGAATACTTGGAGCACGCCCCTCACACCCAGTTGTGACCGGACAGCGACGCTTAGCCTTTCTCTGAAAGCTCAGATAGCGAGGGACTCATGCGAAACCGAGATCGCACCTACAGCGGGTGTCCTGTTCTGACTCTGGCGACACAGATTGCCCCTTATCTGGATGACGGGGCCGTTCCAGGCAACGTGGAATATTTGGAGGTTCCACCTGGCAAGGTAGTGCGTAAGCGAGGATTTTGGCTGAGCCCGGGCTATCGAATACACCACGCGGCGGTGCTGTTCCTGATAAGCACCGATATGTACGCGATGAACGCCGACGACTTCTACGAGCGTCGAGATCAGATCCACTGCTACCTCAGCCATAAGACCGGAACAGCCTATATCGGAAGGGTCGAGCAGGCCGACAAATCTCAGCAGCTACTGCACCCCCTCCTGCCCGATTTGCACCAGCCTCTCGATATCCAGCTCAATGAGCTGGCATACGTAGGACGCGTGATTTCTGCTATCTGAGGTGCGCCATGCTTGTAGGGGTCAAGGTGGATGATTACTGCCGTCACAAGGCAAGGCTGCTAGGCCTACCAGAGAACGCAAGCGATATGGACGTGCATACGCACATCATGAAAGGCATCCCCGTCGCTCAGCTGGCAAAGCTGCTCAGGAACGGTGACATCGATACCCATGCGTGTGAGCAGATCTCGCCAGGCCTCGCACTTAAGGAGCGCCTGGCCGACAGGATGACCGCTCCGGGTACCTCACTAGATGATCGACTATCTGCGGATGAGAGCGACCGACTCTTTCGCGTCGTGCATACCGTCGTGGTCTCCGAGATCCTGTTTGGCTCACGTGATAAAGCCCAGCGCTGGCTATCGAAGCTGAAGGACCGATTCTCCGGCAACTCGCCGCTACAAATGCTGACATCTTCGGCAGGAGCCCAGCTTGTCGAGGAACTGATGACTCAGCTGGCAGAGGGCCTCGTTCTGTAGTCTTCGACGTACCGAACCGTGGATGGGCGCACCAAGGATGTTCGGAATTCGCAACGCTGTCGGCATTTCAAACTCTGGAGTCACGCTCGACACGAAAACTTGATCTTATTGACAGGCTAAGCCGCCATTTCCAAGTCGCGGTGTATCACCCAATTCGTTTACCCGTAATAGTCTCGCACTGATTTTTAGGCGTGCAGCATGTGATACAGGGAGGGCGTGCAGCGTGTGATACAGGTAAAGCGTTCAGCCTGTGATACAGCGACATTTATGCCAAGCACATGCAGCGGATCTGCCAGATCAATGGATCCGAATGCGCGAGAATGTCTGAAATTTTCAACATCGCCCGCTGGCTAAAGGGAGACTGGATCGTTTGTGGTTTAAACGGTTCCAGTCTGGCTTTACGCCGCCATTAAATGGCAATGGACGCCATTCATTGCCATTTAATGGCGTGTAATCATTGACGTGTTTTTCTGACCACACCATTCCGTGCCAAAGCACGCCATTAATTGGCAATGAATGGCGTCTATTGCCCCCTGTAGACGTTCCCGACTATCGGCATTGCCGTCGTGTTGAAGAGGCTGGCTGCGATGATCTCGGCAGCACACGGGGCGTGCAGCTGTGACTCGACTCGCTGTCACTGGCGGCCTCAATGGTGGCTTGCGGCTGGGCATTCAGCCAACTTCCGAGGCGCTGCCACATGGAATCGGTGAGATCGGCCCCCTCTCCCCGCGCCGGCCAATGCTCATGCGCAGACCAAAATCCTCTGGTACAACGGGACCAAAAGCGCCGAATCGCCAAGCGCGATCGAACACGAGGACGTTCAGCCCGCCGGTGTCGCGATCATGAGCCTCAGGCCCGTGAATAGGATTGGGTTGCCAAGCAAGTAAGCCGTTGCCGATAGGCCTTTAGAAGTTGTCCGGTACGACGGTACGTTCAGGTTTCTTCGAGGCGAAGCGACGGTCGTTCCAGTATTCGGTGAAGGTCAGCACCTCGGAAACGATGCCGGCCCAGACGATGCTGTGGCCAGAGATGGGATTCACCTTCGAGCCTGCAAATGCGAGCACGAGATCGCCAACCTTCGCCTTCTTGCGGATGCGCGGCTTGCAGACAGCTAGCGTTACGGCCGGCGGATCGTAGTTCGGCGCAGAGCCTGCGTCCGTGGCGATCACATACGTGTGAACCCGCATAGTCATGTCCCCTGCGCAAAGAGCTGATCGAGCCATACGAGCGCATCGGCACGATTCGTGATGTCGGCAACAAACTCCTGGCCACGTGCGGCGGCCTTCAGAGTCCCGGACGACGACCAGCGCGGCAATGGACGATAGGTCAGGCCAGTTCCACCGCGCGTTGGGTTCAACCAGTCAGGTACCGCCCAAATGGACGGGCTCGGGGCATGACTCTCGGTTAGTCGGAAGCCCTTATTGAACAAGCCGAAGCCTGGGCGATGAGTTTTGCGACCGTCCAGCGTTAGGCGGTCGGCAGCAATATAAAGCGTGTTGTTTTCCGTCCAGTCGGCTCGGACGTGCGGGTGTTCTTCAAGCCAGGGTTACCGCTTACCAGCCACCCCGCAGCCTCCAACTGCTCGACGATTCGGCGTTTCAATTCACATTCGTGATGGATTTGGCTCATGCATCCAGTCTCGCTTCCCTAATGTCCGTCCCGCCTTGGCTCAATTCGGAGCGCGACTTGTTGGCTGTATCGGCATCAACCCAACTACCCGGTCACGCTTGAACTTCCGTACATCACCGAAATCCCAGAAACCGACGTTATTCTGATCAAGCTCCATGATGACTCTCGGCTCATTATCCAGGCCATGAATCCTGCAGTATCCGCCAAGCTCCAACTCGTCGGTCTCCTTCTGTCCCTGCGACCAAGAGGAACCATAAGCCATATGCAGACCTAGCCATTGCTCCGCCTGAATGGAGGCGCTCGGAGTGTGTTTGAGTGTTCGCTGAATGCTTTCGCGCAACTCTTTACCGGCTTCCTCATCTGCAGCGATCGACGGCATCAGCCTGAGAAACACTGCATTCGTCTGCAACCTACGCCGCTTTTCGTCCGCGCCCCACATTAGGCTAACATTGGTCGTCAACTCATCGCCCAAATCCCATGCCAGCCATGCCAGCAAGGTACACAACTGCATCGTCTCGTCTGCATCGTCATTGACTATCTCGTCGATCGCGTCGAATAGCTGTGACTCCGAGCCGAGCAAGTACCTGATACTTTCATCGAGAAGATAGCGACGGTCCCGCTCCTCTACGAGATCCTGCCCGGTTGCCCGCCAGCGCTTTTGCTTGTCGAGATGGCGCAATTCACGAATCAGGGCCAGCACCGCGATCAGCTGGATCGATGCGCCGACCTTCCTCGATTCGTCCTGGCTCGCCAACCTCAGTTGCTCGACCATTTTCCTACTCAAAGCCCTCGCCTTTCTGGCAACGGCCTGGGCAATTTCAGCATCGGAAAATTGGGACGTCTCGACCGAACTAATCAACTCCTCGCCGCCCTCGTCTTCCAGGCCGATCTGCTCCTCTTCGCTCCGGCCAGCACGGTCAACCTCTACACTCTGAACTTCGAGACCATCGCTCAGACGACGCATGAGCACATCGATTAGATAGGCCAGATCACCGGACTTCAGCAGGCGCTGCTTGCGCTTGACTCGCGTCATATCAGCAACGCTGATCACCAACGATGCAGGACCAACCTCAGCTGCAGGCCCATCCTGTTTCTCTCGGTGCTCACGGATAGCAGCCTGAATCTCGTAATCAGTTTGAGGCGCGAAGATGACCCTTTCGACGCTGGCGATGACCTTTGATATATCGGCATCGCTTGACCCCAGCTCACTCAACGCCGAGCGAATCTGATACTGCCTTGAGGACCGGGAGCTAGACTCAATAACGGAAGGGTGCAGGATCATCGCCCGAGCGACCGCCCTGCCATCCTGCTCCAGCAGACAGGAGCGAATATTCGTTGCCTCGACCTCAGACCTGAACACGACCTCGTTGTCACGGAGTTCCAGTGGAGTAAGCGTCTCCAGCTTCTCCTGGTTCGGGCCAAGCAGTACGGCTGCAGTTACCGACATTGGCTCGCCCCGATAGCTGATACGGATCAGGCCATTTTCCCCGTCCGAAAAGCCCGAAAGCAGAGGCAAAGACATCTGCTGCTCAATATCGGAGACCTCGTTGCGCTCCTGGATCTCAGCGAACACCTCAGCCTCCAGCTCTGGCAACTCGAAAAGGCTGAGCATTGAAGTGGCCTCAGCAGCACGTCGGGCAGCGACGCCTGACTGGAGTACCACGGCCTCGACATTACCATTCGCCGCATCCATCCAGGCGGGCCGGCTGGGGTTCGCGCTGCCACTGACAAACACATCGGCAGCAGCGTCATGCGTTTCGAGATAGAGAACTTTGGCGTGTAGATAGCCGGCCCGATCAGCAATCCCACGCGCATCAACATACCGGGCCATTTCAACGTCATAGCTGCCGGGATGTTGGACCGTGTCGGGATCGATGCCCACCACGATATCTGCGGCGGGCCATTGAGCCTTCAACTTCTTGAGCAGGGCTAGCTCACGATCGAAGAACGCGCCCAGCACCGCAATCTTCCTGACCGGTGCAGTAATCCGCTCAACAAGTTGATCAATCAGCGTCTGCCGCCCTGGACCTTGCGCCATTACCGCAGGCGAGCTCATGACCCCGGCGTTAACAACCAAAGGACTGATGAAACGGCCGATTGCTAGCGCCGACTCCAAAAGAGGTTCAGAAACCTTGCCGCGCTCCAGCTCAATCCACTCCCGAAGCATCTGCCAGAGATATCTGAGAACGGCAGCGCCCTCAGCATCTTTGGTACCACCTACCTCGATCCAATTGGTGATCTCGCGGTTGAAGCCGAGTCCCGACAGCGTGAGATTATGGCTACCCACCAAGATCGAGGCCCTCTTGGGCCCCAACAACAGGCATACCTTAGGGTGGAATGCGCCGTTCACGCCGATCGGTAAAAGCGTGTAGGCATGGCCAGCCAAGCGAGGTCGGGCCAACTGGCTTTCCCAGGAAGCGGCACACTGGCTCCGGTCCATCAGCACCACGTTATGCCGGCAACCGGCAGCAACCAGCTTTCGCAGCACTACCTCCTCATAGAAGGGCAGCGTCGCGTTGAAGGTAGTAATTAGCGAGGCCTCGTAACCTCCTCGCTTGATCACTTCGAGAAGGGAGACATCGTCAGACACTAGCGACCTCCATCCGCTTCCGACCCGAGGCCGTCAGCCTGATCATGTGGCTTTCATCACGCTCCAGCATGCCAAGGTCACGAAGGATCTGTACCGCCTGCCGGAAACGAGGTGTGGTCGAGGATGGTGGTGGAATCTGGTCGCCCACCACTTCCAAGCCTCGCTCGGACGGTCGCAGATGGAATGTCGAGCGGTTGGATTGCCTGAGTTTGCGCAGCGCCACTCGAAGATGGGTATCCAGACACCAAACGACCAGATCAGCAATCACATGCTCTAGAGACATCGCCTTCCAGTCGGCACTGCGGCTACGGAAGCTGATGAGGTTGATCGGATAGTCTCGCAGCGCCTCTGAAGTTATCGCCAACCCAGAATACGGCTGCCGCTCAAGGTCATCGCGAGCAGCCAGCATTGCCAACAAACTCAGGCTCTGTGAAAGCAGCGGCGCAATATTCACGCCCGGCGCCCACTCGTCAATCAACTGCCAACTCAGCTGAATCTCATGGGCTTCATTTGTCCAATCAGTTAGCTCTGGAACATTCGCCCTACTGCTTGTAACCAGATCATCGAAACTGGCCGCCCCAAGATCACTCACGACTCTGGAGACGGTTTCCGAACTGGAAAACCAGTCAGCGAACGCCTCGACGCTGTGAAAGACGCGTCTCTGCGCCGCAGACTGCGGTTGAAGTTCCTGCAGACAGATGGCGAGGATTGTCTGGAAGGCCACCGACATTAAGTCATTACGCACATAGACAGCCCAGTGCATCCTGGTGGAATGCAAGGCATCGGGAATTTCCCAGGCCTCGCCATCGGGCAGCGCGGCACTATAGACACAGCCTCGGAACACTTCCTCTGTCAGGTCCCATTCGTTCGCTAGGGCGTCCGCGAGTTGCTGAATCAGCCCCAGGCTTCGTCGTCGCTGAGTGCCTTCCTCCAAATAGCGGTTGTCAGCATCGAAAAAAATGTCTGCGAGCTGCTGAAGCTCACTCTGGCTACCGGGAATATTGCAGGCACAGAAGGAGCTCATTTCGTCGAGTTCATCGAGCGTCACCGAGTCCTTCTCGACAACCTCCCAGAACCGCTCACCAGGCACGGACAAATCAACGCTTTGCGCAAGCGGTGCGCCATACTGGCTGCTATAGAAGCTCCAGGATCGACCAGAGGACTCCATCAGCTGTAGATCGGCCAGAGTTCCCGCGTAGTACTGCGAAAGGCCACCCAGCCGATTCATGAAGTAGCGCTGGGGCGTTTCCTCGGTCGTCGCGTAGAGGGATAACCGTAGTGGCTCACCGGATTTCAGGCTGGTGAGCGAGGGAACCAGCTTGGTGCGACCGACCATAGCGACGCCGTGTCGCTCGTTTTTGTGATCGGTCGCCTGCGCGTGCCGCTCAGCAATCAGGGTAAACAGGCAGTCCGCGCGCCGAAACCGTTCGACGAAGTGGCTGTAATCATCCTTTGCATAGCGCTGGTCATAAGACCATACCAACCAAGGATAGAACGAGTAATAGCGCGCCCGATCGGTAACATTGGTAATGCCTGGCAGCAGCTGGCCATAGATCATCACACAGGGCGCCTGAGTGCCGAGGTGGTCAATGCCGCTACTTGCGTAGGGTGGTTTCAACCAGCTGGTGGTGAGTTTCATCGACGCCTAATCCCTTATTGCGATAAAACCATAGGTCTAAAATTCTGGATTTAACCGGCGTATCTGCTTACACAGCCTGGACACATCCACTCGCCGTCATCGTATATGCCACCGCCCATGTCGGTGCGTTGATGGCACCAGGCACAGGTGCCCATCAGCGGCTCGTAGCTGTAGCTGTCTTTTTTCTTCTCACGATACTTCGCCTGGCGCGACGGCATCAGTTGCGGATCGGGCGGGCTAGAGAAGTTGCCGCAATGGCTGCACCACTGCCCCCCCAAGTGATCAACGCAACTGGCTTTGCCGCAGCGCGAACAGGCATTTTCCGACGCTGGCACCACTGGCTCAGGCAACTCCTCCGACACCAGCTCATCAAGTCCTTCAATGCGCTGGCAAGCCAAGCCGTTCTTGTTCAGGTAAGCCAACAGCGGATCGAAGCCCTTGTCCTTGGACAGGACGACGCACTTCGTCTCAGGCGCGGTCTCAAACGTACGCCCCAGTTGGAAAGCAATATGGAAATCCAGCGCGTTTTTCCCCACTCCTTCGATCTTCTGGAAATCCACACGAGAAAAGCGATGTGCCGTGGAAGGCGTCCGTGAAGCCTTGGGGGTGTTCTGCTTGGCGCCCACAAAAATGATGGCCCGGTAGGAGCCATGGAGCACCGACAGGTCAATCTTGCCGATGTTCTCGTAGTCCACCAGGATTAAACGCTGCGACTGCTCAGCCTTAGTCATTGGCTACCTCGCCTTCCGGCAATAGACCAATGCCATTCAGTTTGCTGTCCTGCCAGGCAGCGTAAGTTTCGCTGGAGCCTTCCACTACCCAGGAAGTCCGACCACTGGCCGCGCGTCCATATACAACCGCAGCAGCAGCACTCGGGCTACTGAAGGCATAATCGTCCTTGAACACTAGATATTCGCTCCCGTCGTTGACCATTGCACCGTCGTTCACCAACTGTAGGTAAAGGTTTCGGTAGTGATGGTCCGCAGTTCCAATCCACTGAGCACGTGCCCGGGAGCCCTTTAGCACAAAGAACTCACCATCGACTTCTTGCGCTAGAGCGCGTTCTTTGCTTTTAGGAAGCTGCAGTGTGAAGCGCGGCGACTGACTAACGGGCTGCTCGGCTGGCGCAATAACAAGTTTGGAAGGTTTGATCAGCTCACGCAGGAAGTCGAAGCCCAGCACTGGTAGTACAGTACGGATCTGCTCCAGGAAGAAGGCCATATCGGCGCGGTCGGATTCTGGCAGGCTACTGCCGTATTCATGCGCGGTACCGTTGACCAGCTCGCAGCGCCCCAGATTGCCGGCGATGCCTATCAGCAGGCTTTCCAGGTGCTTCACATGGGCCTTGGTCAGGTTCTGATCCTTACTCGTGACCAGGCACACGCGCTCCCAGAAGTCCTTTCCGCCGGCATCCTCCGGGCGGTTGTGGGTTTTGAGACGCTTGGCCACATCGTCGGACTCGCCGATATACACCTTCGAACGCAGGCTGTTGTCCGGGTCGGGGCCGACCAGAAAGTACACGCCGGTGCGTGCGCACTCGGAGCGCTGCACCAGCTCGGCCAGCTTAGAGCGTGGGCCGGTCAGCACATGGCCGGTCCAGTTCATGATCTCGGCAGTCAGCAGACCATTAGGCGTGCCATCTACCAGAAACAGACGCAGGCTGCGGCCTTGGCTCATACCGTTTCCCTCAGATCGATCTGGCCGGTGCCAGCGGCGCAGTCGTACACAGTGCGCACCACACCGTCGCCATTGAGTGCTTGGTGATCCGGGGGGAACTCCAGGGTGGTGGTCAGGCGCACCACGTCGCGCGGGGTGAAGGGCAGAATGATGCGGCCGTAGATGGGCTGTTTGAAATCGCCACGCAGCACGTCGGCCACGCTCCAGATGAAGTCGGCGAGGTTTTGCTGGTTCACGCGGCATTCCTTCCACGGGGCAGGGAAGGCGGCGCTGCGACACTTCCCTGCGAGCTGTGTGTAATCGATGCCGCACCTTAACCGGTTGGGTAGCCTGGGGCCAGTAGGTGCCACCGGGTGAGGCACTGACTTTCCGGGTTAGTTAGCCGAGGCAAAGCCCCGGGTACGGGGCTTCATCACATAGCGCGTCTGGATGAGATCAGAAAAGTGACCGCACCCACACCTGGATGGGGTAGAGGATGATGCCAACTGTCAGGCCGATGTAGACCAAGTAACCAAGGGTCACCTGTGGGGCAACCAACTCGGCGGCTCTCTCAAAGTCGCTACCACGATACATCGCGGCCTGAATCGAGTTGAACGGCAGGGATTCCAGTCTGGTTTTGGCGCTGCGTGCGGCCATGAAGCGTAGGGACACGTCCCAGAACGCGGCTGCCGGCAATACCGTCCAGACCATACCGAATAGGCAACCCAACGCCACCCAGACCGGTGTCGTGGCGACGGTCATCAGTACGCCATTGACCGCAGCCTCATGGGCGAACATCTGCACTTGCCCGCTGAGAAAGCCTGCGGCGTAACTCGCGGATGCCGAGGCGCTCCACCCGGCGCTAAATGCAACCCAAAGGAACGACAGGCCCCCCAGAGCCGCAGCCATATTGATGATGTGGGCGAAGCCATAGCCACCGAACCCACTGCAGTTGATCTGCAGCAAAGTGAGTGCCCCTGCCAAGCAACGCACGCGGCAGGAAGCACGTCACCAGCAGCAGGCCGGAAGCCAGCAACAGCAGACCTTCATGGCCATGCTCTTGGCCCTTCATTACAGCACGTGCCATATCGATGAACGGGAGCGCCAGGATCGCAGCGATAACACCCGACTTTGGCACAGACCAGATTTCTGCAAACCAGTTGCCGGTCAAGCTGCGGCGGTAGTAGTAACGGTAGGATCGCTTCGTGATTGAGCGGCTAGTGCCCTCCTTCACCGCCACGCCGAACCAGCCGCTCGCAATAGCGATATAGGAAAGCAGGCGTCCAGTGCTGTTCATTGCCAGGGTTTGGGACGCCGAACTGTCCACCCACGGCAGCCGCACGCTCTGCCCAACCGGACGGGTCGCGCATTCCTCGGCAAAAGGATCAGCTAACTCATTGCATGGTATGAATCCACGCGGATAGAAGAAGCTCAGGGCACCGGACAGCGCTGCCCTCAGCAAGTGCATCGGCAGAGAAACCCCATACGACCAGAACGCCCACAGAATTGATCTGACTGCCGACATAGAAGCAACTCCTTTGCCTTCACTGAATTTGAGCGGTCGATTCAGCTCTGCTTTGCCGTCGATCAGCGATCCCCGCTCTGGTGCGAACCCAATTCATGGCGTGGCTCCCAGCAGGGAGATTCCAGCGAGCAAGCGAAGAACGACCTACGGTAGTAAGATCATAGTACACCCGCTTAACTTAAGCAACTTACGTAAGCTTGTTTATTTTCCCCTGTAAAATTACCTGCACGAGGCCAACCTATTTTCCCAGGCACACCGCAAAGTTGACTCCATTCATTCGCGACGAGCCTTATCCAGTAGGGCCACGAGCTGTTCTTCTGGCATTGCAGCCAACGCCGCGACACCAGCACGAACAACATCAGAACGAGAAGCTCGGAACCCCCGAGGAATCAGGCTTAGGCGATCAATTTCCTCACTGATCTGGTCTGTCAGCGAAAAGGTAACTCGCTTGAAGACTGCTGCGCTTTGGGCTGGGGCTTTCGAATTGGGCATGGTGACTCTCGAGAAGTTACTTAAGAGTCGCAACTTACGTAATCTTGACACGCATTTCAATCACCGCACCTGCGCCATAGCGATGAGCAACCGAAGGACTGCCCCGTTTATACGTGCCGGCATTGTGCACATCTAGTTCGTTACCCTGCCCCTTCGATGATGGCAACGACCGCCCTAAGCGCGCCATCACCGACCAGGCACTAGCTCAGGACGAGCAGCAGGCCATCCGATTTACGCCATGTCGGCGAGCCTCTGGACGACCGGGCCGGCTATTACCGCATTCTGGAAGCGAGCCAGAGAGGCACGTTGGATATCACTGCTTGGCTGCAATGGTTCCTCGCAACGCCGGTCAAGAGCAGGAGCAGGCCCTTGCTCGCATCGACCGTCTGCTGGTCAAGCCACACTTCTGCAGCCAAACCTTATCTGCCGAACAGATCAAAGCGCTTAATCGCCTGCTCGATGGCGGCGAACTGGGGTTCCAGAACGGCAACAGTGCTTCTCTATACCTAGCCGTAGCCAGGTCTCGAAAGCTACCGCCACGCGCCATCTGAGCGATCTTGTCGAGTAGCGCTGTCTTGCCGGCTACCAGGCGGCGGGCGCAGCACTCGTTACCCAATACAGCACTTGGCAAACGCTCAGGGCTGACACCGCAGCAACAAAGTAGCGCGCCAGAAACACTGCAATACCATCGTGCCATTACGCTAAGTTTCGGTACTATCCAGTTAACTCAGGATTACCCAGAGACAGGAAATGGACTTCACTCCCATCATCGCGCAGTTCTGGGGCACGCTGGGCTGGTTTATTCCGGCTGCACTGCTGATCAGCTTGCTTAAGTCGCCATGGGCGAAGGGCCATATTGGCGAACTCCTGGTGCGGTTCTTCGCCCATTGGCAGTTGGACAAGCAAACCTACCGTCGCCTGCACAATGTCACCCTGAACACGCCAGACGGCACAACGCAAATCGACCAAGTATTCCTCTCGCCCTACGGCATCTTCGCACTGGAAACGAAGAACATGAGCGGCTGGATCTTCGGCAGCGAGAAGCAAGCGCAATGGACTCAGAAGCTCTACAAACGCACCTTCAAATTCCAGAACCCGCTGCGGCAGAACTACAAGCACCTCAAAGCCCTGGAAGCCGCCCTTGGCGTTAACCCCGAGCACCTGCACTCGGTAATCACCTTTGTCGGCGGCAGCACCTTCAAAACCGAAGTGCCAGCCAACGTGACCCAGGGCATCG
Organism: Pseudomonas sp. CAN1; assembly: GCF_030462585.1. GTDB lineage: Bacteria > Pseudomonadota > Gammaproteobacteria > Pseudomonadales > Pseudomonadaceae > Pseudomonas. The sequence goes on from NZ_JASMRU010000005.1 coordinate 119,244, forward strand.
GCTTTATTCGCTATATCAAGTCATTCGAGCAGGCAGTATTCAGCGAGGCTGAAGTCGACGCCATGCTGCATACCCTGCAAACCGGCCGCCGCGCACCGACCCTCGCCACCCACCGCGAGCACGTGCAAAACCTCAAGCTCCGTAGCGATCCGACAGCTGAGCGGCAATGTCCGAAATGTGGCAGTGCACTGCTGATCCGCACCGTGAAGTCAGGGCCGAAAGCGGGGCAGCAATTCTGGGGCTGCTCGGCGTTCCCTAAATGCCGGACTATGCAGAATCTTTGAGAGGTAGAGCAGTGAGACGATCAAGATGGTTCCCGTCAAAGAATAAATCTGCCCCCCTTAACTCTTCCGGGGCTCTCTGAATGCAGTTTGTCCGCCAAGGCCCCGACATTCCTGAACGCCTGCTGCAGGCGCATGAGGACGGACGTGTCGTATTCTTTTGCGGTGCAGGCATCTCATACCCCGCGCGCTTGCCGGGCTTCGCCGGGCTGGTAACGAAGGTGTATGAAGCCCTGGGTGCCACACCCAACGCGGTGCAGCAGGCAGCAATCAAGGCCGGGCAGTTCGACACCGCCATCGGCCTGCTGGAAGCGGACATCGTCGGCGGCCGCGAGACGGTGCGCCGGGCGATGACCGGCATCCTGACACCCAATCTCAGCGCCCCAAACGCGACTGCAACCCATGACGCCTTGCTGACACTGAGCAAGTGCCGTAATGGCCATACCCGCCTCATCACTACCAACTTCGATCGTCTGTTCGAGGAGGTGATTTCGGTGAAGTCCCTGCCCATCAACCAGTTTCAGGCGCCACTGCTGCCGGTGCCGAAGAACCGCTGGGATGGGCTGGTGTATCTGCATGGCCTGCTTGGTACCACACCGACCGCGAGCGAGCTGGATCGTCTGGTCGTCTCCAGCGGAGATTTCGGCCTGGCCTATCTCAACGAGCGCTGGGCGGCACGTTTCGTTAGCGAGCTGCTCCGCAACTACACCGTATGCTTCGTCGGTTACAGCATCAACGACCCCGTGCTGCGCTACATGATGGACGCGCTCGCCGCCGACCGCCTGCTGGGTGAGTCACCGCCGGAGATGTTCGCCTTCGGAAGTTTCTCCAAAGGCAAGGAAGAGGAACGGAGCAACGAGTGGCGTGCCAAGAACGTCACACCCATCCTCTACCGCGAGCACAACCGGCATGCCTACCTGCACAAGACCCTGCGCGCGTGGGCCGAAACCTACCGGGACGGCGTGCGCGGCAAGGAGCGCATTGTGGTCGAATGCGCCATGGCCCGCCCCTTGGCAAGCACCCGGCAGGACGACTTCGTCGGGCGCCTGCTGTGGGCTCTGAGCGATCCTGGCGGGCTGCCCGCCAGGCGCTTTGCCGATCTGGACCCGGTGCCATTACTGGATTGGCTGGAGCCGCTGAGCGAGGGACGCTACCGGCATGCCGACCTGGGCCGCTTCGGTGTCCCGCCCAGAACGACCGTAGATGAAAAGCTCACCTTCAGCCTGACTCGCCGACCTTCGCCGTATTCGCTCGCACCGTCGATGTGTATCGTTGATGCCGGTGCGCGCGGCAGCCGCTGGGACGAGGTGATGCGGCAACTGGCGCGATGGCTGACCCGTCATCTGAACGACCCGGCGCTGCTGCTTTGGTTGGTCAAGCACGGCGGGCAGCTTCATGACGATCTAATCTGGTCAATCGAACACCGTCTGGACGAGCTGGCCAAGCTTGAACGTGACGGCAACACCGCCGAGTTGGCGCACATTCGTGAGGGCGCACCCAACGCGATCCCCAGCCCGCTGATGCACACCCTATGGCGGCTTCTGCTAACCGGACGCGTGAAATCATGGCTGCGCGACTTCGACTTGTACCGCTGGATCGACCGATTCAAGCGCGATGGGCTCAGCGCTACCCTGCGCCTGGAACTACGGGAGATGCTGACACCTCGCGTATCGTTACGCGAACCGTTCCGCTGGCACACCGAGGAAGGTGAAAGCCGCGAGCCGAAGCGCATCAAGGACCTGGTGGAATGGGAGATCGTGCTGTCGACGGAGCATGTCCATTCCGGCCTGCGCGATCTGCCAAGGGATGAGCGCTGGGACGCCGCATTACCGGAGCTGCTGTCCGATGTCAGTGCCTTGTTACGCGACGCGCTTGATCTCATGCGCGAACTTGGCAGTGTCGAGGACAGGAGCGACCTGTCCTACATGCATCAACCCTCGATCAGTGAACACTCACAGAACCGGGATTTCCACGACTGGACCGCATTGATCGACCTGACTCGAGATGCGTGGCTCGCCACTGTTGCGCAATCGCCTACGCGGGCAGCACTGGTGGCGCAGTCCTGGTGGCACACGCCCTATCCACTGTTCCGGCGCCTCGCCTTCTTTGCTGCCGCGCAGGGAGACGTGATACCCCATCGCCAGGCACTCGGCTGGCTGCTAGCCGACGAGCACTGGTGGCTGTGGTCGGTGGAAACCGAACGGGAAGCCATACGCTTGCTGGTAGCGATGGCGCCACACCTCGATGAAGGGATGCTACTGGAACTGGAGCAGGCCGTACTCGCCGGGCCTCCGCGCGACATGTTCAGGGACGACATCGAGCCGGAGCGCTGGACTCGTATCGCAGACCGCGAAATCTGGCTCCGACTGGCAAAGATCGCCGAGGCCGGCGCGGTCTTGGGTGCTGACGGCAACCAGCGGCTAACGGGGCTTTTGACACGATATCCAGAGTGGACCCTGGCGGCGGATCAGCGCGATGAATTTCCATACTGGATTGGGAGTGACTGGGTCGGAGACAGGGACCCATGGCGGGATTTCGTATCAATACCTCGCAGCAGGCGCGGGTTGCTGAACTACTTGATTGCAAACCCGGTACTGCCCGAGTCCAAACAAGATGACTGGCGAGAGCGGTGCAAAGATAGCTTCCAAGCCACTGCATATGCCTTATGCCACCTAGCAAGACAAAATATCTGGCCAAATGATCGCTGGCGGGACGCTTTACAGGCGTGGTCAGAAGAGGAACTACAAAACTGCTCTTGGCGGTACATGGCCCCATTCTTGGTCAATGCTCCAGATGTCATGCTGCAGACCCTAAGCCACGGCGTCAGCTGGTGGCTGCAGGCTATTGCTAAGACCTTCGAAGGCCACGAAGCACTCTTCTTCGTGCTCGCTCGCCGTATCCTGACTCAAGATCATCAGGACGGCGTCAATACCGACGAACCAGTAATGCGCGCCATCAACCATCCCGTGGGCCACGTCACCGAAGCATTGCTGCGCTGGTGGTATCGACGCTCGCTGGAGGATGGGCACGGCTTGCCGGAAGTACTCAAGCCCACACTCACCGAACTTTGCGACACCCGTATCGACAAGTTCCGACATGGCCGCGTATTGCTGGCAGCCCATATCATTGCGTTGTTCCGCGTAGACGAGGATTGGGCAACGCAACACCTGTTGCCGCTTTTCGAGTGGCAGCGCTCCGAAGCCGAAGCACGTGCGGCGTGGGAGGGTTTCCTATGGTCACCGCGTCTGTACCGGCCCTTGATGGAAATGCTCAAGACGGCTTTCCTCGAGACCGCGCGCCACTATGCGGCATTGGGCAAGCACGACGAGCAATACGCATCGTTGCTGACATTCGCCGCCCTCGATCCGGGTGACACGTTCACCACTGCTGAGCTGTCGGCCGCGACACGTTCACTACCTCTGGACGGTCTGCATAGCTCAGCGCAAGCTCTGGTGAGAGCGCTAGAGGGTGCGGGCGATCAACGAGCCGACTACTGGACCAACCGGGTTGTCCCTTACCTCCATGCTATCTGGCCCAAAACCCGGGACAACATTTCACCCGCCATTGCCGAAAGCCTCGGCCGCCTGTGCGTAGCGGCACAAGACGCGTTCCCCGAAGCCTTGGCGCTGCTCCGCGCCTGGCTGCAATCGCTGCCCCACCCCGACTACCTGGTGCATCGTCTTCATGACGCCGCTCTTTGCGGCAAGTACCCAGAGCAGGCGCTGGACTTTCTGAGCCTGGTGATAGGAGATCAGACCCAATGGCCACCGAGCAACCTCGACGCCTGCCTTGAGGCGATACGGACATCCGCGCCGGAACTCGCGGCTGACCCGCGTTTTGAGCAACTGATGGCGTATTTACGCAGACATGGAAGAGTGGGATAGGACTGGGCTCCCCCTCTTTCACCCTCTGGCGTCGAACCTGCAGCACGGCAGCTATCAGTCAAACACCCCCTGGATTTCATCCAAGGGGGCATTCTTGCCGGCACGACTGCGAAATCGCAGTCAAAGCCACCTAAAACTCGCACGTAGACCATCATGCTTACCGACAAGTCGCCCTTCTCAACGGCCAGGCTGATCGCTTGGTTTCTGAAGCCTTAACGGTACAAAAAACAGTACACTGGCGGTACAGTGCCCAGCTTTTACAGATTTCACTAAATTACGCTTAACCAGCTCTACGGCGCAACTTTCAGCTAACTGTACCTGCGCTGAACTACGCCCGATTTCACTGGGCTTGCAGCATTTCTAGGCAACTCATAATCCTTTGGTCCACGGTTCAAGTCCGTGTGGGCCCACCACCCTTTCAGCAAAAAGCCGCGCAGATGCGCGGCTTTTTCGTTTCTGGCCTCACCAGTGTCTATTCGCGAAGCGCTGCGAGCACATGCTCTGGATCGTTATGGATCGCGCGCAGCAGCGCCCTGGCAGGACCGTCCGGCTCGCGACGCCCCTGCTCCCAATTGCGCAACGTGCCCACCGCCACGTCGATTGTCCGGGCGAACGCGACCTGGGAAAGGCCTGTCGCCTTGCGGATGCTGCGCACCTGAAATGCATCGACGTGGAAAACCCGGGAGGGCTCGCGCGCGCGACTCTCGATCTCGTTCATTTGCTCCATGCTTTCAACGAGCCGGTCGAAGAGACGTTTTTCCATCACTGCCACCCTTGGTTCAGTTTGCGGAGCAGGCCTTTCTCCAGCTCCGTGAGATTGTCCTTGGCACCCTTGCGGTAGATCAGCAGCAGGCGAATCTGACTGGCTAGGCAGAGGCAGTAGTAGTAGATCACCCGCACACCTCCGCGCTTACCCTTTCCTCCGCAGGTCCACCGAACCTTGCGCAGTCCGCCCGTTCCCACAATGACGTCACCGACTTCCGGATTCGCGGCGAGATACCGCTGAAATTGCCGATACTCCTCGTCGCTCAAATGCTCATGCAGGTCTTCGGTGAAAACCGGCGTCTCGATGAAGATCATGACATTCCTGTCAGCACAACTACGCCAATGGCGCAGTCACACTATAGAAATTCAAACCTGCAGCCTCAAGGTCGAATCAGACCGATGGAGCATCCGTTGGTCCTTGCGCCACCCCAGGCCGCGTATTTCGCCATGGCAAATGATGCAGCCGAGCAATGGCCGGCAAATCAAGAATCGCCCTACGCCCCAACTGCATTGCTGTCCTACAGGGGCTCTGCGTAGCGTTCTGCCTGCCACGGTTCGCCGTGGCCAGGAGTGGAATCCTGAAGACATGGGAGGACGGCAATGCACACGCTATGGCGGATAACGCTGCCTGTAAGACTCAGCGTCTTCCGGCACTCCATGGCGGACCGTGTAAGGCGGGCTTCGGCTCGACCGGGTTTTCGTCCTCTAGATGTCTCGGTATTCCACCCTTGCACGGTCCGCCTCCCTCTGTGGTTGTTCGGGCGGCGGCTTCTGGACGTACATGGAGTAACAGCATGAAGTTTTCCGATTCGACGTCGGCCGACGAAGGCCTGATTCCTACCGTGTTCCCCCGTTACAACCGTCGCCTGCGCGGGCTGCTGATCGAGAAGCAGGCGTGGTTCGTCATTCGCGACCTGGCGAAGCTGACCAATAGCCAAATCGGCGAGCGGGTGACGAGCAAGCTCGACCCGGACCAGATTCGCCACGAGCTGCTGATGGGCTCGAAGGAGAAGCTCTATCTGGTCAGCGAGAGTGGCCTCTACGCACTGCTGCTGGTGCACTTCTATCACCCGGAGAACCGCAGCCTGCGGCAGTGGATCAGCACCGAGGTGTTGCCGGCCCTGCGCGATGCGCAGCAGAACAATCCGCACCTGCCGCGCCGGCGCATGGAGCAGATCGAGGGCCAGCCGACCAGCGTGATGGATTGGCAGGGCAAGGTCTGGGTGCGCTGGACCGATGCGGTGCGCATCATGGAAAACCAGGTGCGTTCGCTGCACTGATAGCGCCCCGGTGCACGTCGTAGGATGGCGTGGAGCGGAGCGATACCCATCGCTTCACGCCCCAACCCGATGAGCATCGCGGACAAGGTCCGCTCCTGCAGGATCAAAGGCCCCTCACCCTGGCCCTCTCCCGTAAGCGGGAGAGGGGACAGTTCGGAGCGGGATGAAAGCCTGGAGTCAGCCGGCACTATTCGTCCCCTCAGCCAGAATCCAGCACGCAGGGCGCCTGACGCGCCAGCGTTATCCGCCGCCAAGGGTATGGCGGATAACCTGTCCCAGGTTGTGCGCCCTACGTTTACCGAGCGTTTCTGGCAATTTACCGGCAGCGCAATGCGAGAAATTTCACACCAGCCGTCGACTCTCTGGCGGAAGACGCCTCAGCCTATGACAGGGGTCAATATCAGATAGCCATTAGCCATTAAATTGGCATCTCCCTGATATGAGTAATCCCCTCATGACTCTCCACCGGCATCCCGTCCAATTGCTTGTCGCGTCCGAGGACCCGGCGCTGGCCCGTCAGGTTCGTGCGCTGCTGGCCGCCTATGAGCTGCGCTGCGGCGTGATGGAAGGCCCCTGTGATTGCCAGCAGGCGCCCCTGTGCCGCTGGTTCCAGGATGCACCGCTGGGCGAGACCGGGAAGATCACCGCGCTGCTGGCCGATGCCATCGGTGTGCTGGAGCGCACCCGTCACGCTTTCCGCTCCCGCGAGCTGGGCGAGTTGCGCCAGCGCCTGAGCGGCGCGCTGGCAGAGTTGTCGGGGCCCGCGCCGCTGGTGTAAAAGACTTCCACCCGCGTTCCGCCGTTGCGGAAGCTGGCTTTGCCGGGCAGGACATGTGGGCCTGCAAGACAAAGCGCCGAGTCTGTCGCCGTCGATTTCGACTGCCGACGGGCCGGCGCTTTTTTCATGCCCGACAAAAACAGCAGACCCGCAAGGAGCCGAACATGGGCCTGGGACCGAAGCTCGAGAGCGTGCTCGAGCGCATCGGCCTGTCGACGAAGGAAGTCGAACAGCGCCTGAATTACCTGGAGTGGCAGGACGAGGATGCGCGGCACCTCAATGGCCGCGCCGGCGAACTGGAGCGCTGCCACCAGCGCTTCGTCGAGCAGCTCTACGATCACCTGCGCGAGTATCCGCCACTGGCGTCGATCCTCGCCGAACCGGCGACGCTGGCGCGGCTGAAATGCAGCCAGCTCGAATACTACCGCCAGCTATGGGACGCCCCGCAGGACGCCGACTACGTGCGCGACCGCCTGCGCATCGGGCTGGTGCACCAGCAGGTCGGCGTCGAGCTGAAGTGGTACCTGGGCGCCTATCGCCTGTACCTGAACCAGATGCTCGCCGACCTGCTGGGCGATGCCCCGGAAGCCAAGACGTACGCCAGCCTGCTCAAGCGGGTGTTCTTCGACATGTCGCTGGCCATCGACACCTACGGCGCCGCCCAGCGCCAGGCGCTGGAGGACAGCGAGGCGAGCTATGCCCGCGCCCTGCGCGGCGCCAACGACGGCATCTGGGACTGGGACCTGGGCAACGACCGCCTGTACGTCTCCGACCGCTGGGCGCGGATGCTCGGGCTGTCCCGCGACAATCTCGGCGAAGGCAGCACCAGCTGGTTCGCCCGCGTCCACCCGGACGACCTGCCCGGCCTGCGCAAGGCCATCGACGCGCACCTGCGCGGCAACAGCGCGCTGCTCAGCCACGAGTACCGCATCCGCCAGCGCGACGGCAATTACCTCTGGGTACTGGCGCGCGGCATCGTCACCGACGGGCGCATGGCCGGCTCGCAGACCGATATCAGCCAGCACAAGGCCAGCGAGCACCAGCTCAGCCACGCGGCGCGGCATGACCCGCTCACCGGGCTGGGCAACCGCCTGCGCCTGGACGAGTTGCTGCAGCAGGCGCTGATGCGCCAGAACCGACCCGGCGCGCGGGAGTCCGGCCTACTGTTCATCGATCTGGATCGCTTCAAGCTGATCAACGACAGCCTCGGCCATGCGGTGGGCGACCGCGTGCTGGTGGAGGTTGCCCAGCGCCTGCTGCGCTGCCTGCGCCCTGGCGATCACCTGGCGCGTTTCGGCGGCGACGAGTTCGTCGTGCTGCTGGATGACCTCGCCAGCCTGTGCGACGCCGAACAGGTCGCCCAGCGCATGCTCGACTGCCTGCGCCAGCCGCTGCACGTGGACGGCCGCACGCTGGTGGTCAGCGCCAGCATCGGCATCACCGGGCTGATCAGCGACGGCCAGGCCATCGACACGCTACAGGCCGCGGACCTGGCACTGTATCGCGCCAAGGAGGCCGGCAAGGCGCAGTACGCGCGCTTCAGCCGCGAGCTGCAGGAGCAGGCGCAGCGCCGCCTGGAGCTGGAAAGCGCACTGGCCCAGGCCCTGCGCCACGAGGAATTCAGTCTGCATTACCAGCCCATCGTCCACCTGGACAGCGAGCCGCCGCGCTGGGAAGCGGTGGAGGTGCTGCTGCGCTGGAAGCACCAGGGCCGCTCGGTGTCGCCGCTGGACTTCATCCCGGCGCTGGAGGAGTCCGGCGAGATCGTCCGCGTCGGCGACTGGGTGCTGCGCCAGGCCTGCCGGCAGACGGCCCAGTGGCAGCGCCAGGGGCACCGCGACCTGTACTGTTCGGTGAACCTGTCGAGCCGCCAGCTGCAGCAGCCGGGCTTCGCCGCGCGGGTCCAGCAGATCCTCGCGGAAAGCGGCCTGGCGCCGCGCAGCCTGGTGCTGGAAATCACCGAGAGCCTGCTGATGCAGGACGGCGCGGAAACCCTCGCCTGCCTGCGCGAACTGGCCGCCGAGGGCGTGCGCCTGGCACTGGATGACTTCGGCACCGGCTATTCCTCGCTGGGCTACCTCAAGCGCTACCCGCTGCACATCCTCAAGGTCGACCGCAGCTTCATCACCCGCGTGCCGGACGACCCGGAACTCAGCGCCATCTGCCGCGCCATCATCGGCCTGGGCCACAGCCTGGGCCTGGAGGTGGTGGCCGAAGGGGTGGAACGCCAGGAGCATCTGGACTTCCTCCGCGCCGAAGGCTGCCGCCACGCCCAGGGCTTCCTGTTCAGCAAGCCGCTGGCACCGGAACAACTCTTCCACGACAGCCTGGAGCACCAGCGATGAAGCTGAACCTGCCAGTCAGCGGGCGCCAGGTAGATGTCCCGGTGAACGCCAACATCCTGTCCACCACCGACCTGAAGGGCGCGGTCACCCACGTGAACCCGGACTTCCTGCAGATCAGCGGGTTTTCCGCCGAGGAACTGCTGGGCTTCAACCACAACCGCGTGCGCCACCCGGACATGCCGCCCGCCGCCTTCGCCCACCTCTGGCAGACCCTGCAGGCCGGGCGCAGCTGGATGGGGCTGGTGAAGAACCGCTGCAGGAATGGCGACCACTACTGGGTCAGCGCCTTCGTCACGCCGATCCGCCATGGCGGCAAGGTGATCGAGTACCAGTCCGTGCGCACCCGCGCTGGCGCCGCGCAGATCGAGGCGGCGGAGCGGCTGTATGGACAGATGCGCGCCGGCAAGCCTCTGCGCCGCCCACGCTTGCCGCTGGTGGCGCAACTGGTGCTCGGACTGGTGCTGGCGCAGGCAGGCGGTGCGCTGCTGGCACTGCTATTGCCGAAGCTGACGGTGCTGGGCTTCCTGCTGGCGCTTGGGGCGTCCGGCACCTGGCTGGTGTTGCGTCTGCAACCACTCGGCGCGCTGCTCGGGCGTGCGCGGAAGATTGCCGACAACCCGCTGAGCCAGCAGCTCTACTCGGGCCGCGCGGACGAATTCGGCGAGCTGGATTTTGCCTTGCGCATGCTGGAGGCGGAGACCGCCGCAGTGGTCGGGCGCATGGCCGACGCGTCGCAGCAGTTGGCCGAGCACGCCGCCGCGCTGGCCGACGCCATGGCCGGCGGCAGCGTCGCCACGCAATTGCAGCAGCGCGAGACGGAGCAGGTCGCCAGCGCCATGCAGCAACTGGCGCAAAGCGTTCAGGAGGTCGCCCGCCATGCGCAGCACAGCGCGGTGGCGGCGCAGTGCAGCGAGCGCATCACCCAGTCCGGCCACCAGGACGTGCACGGCACCCGCGGACAACTGGCGGAGCTGGAAGCTGGCGTGCGCGCGGCCAGCGTGGCGGTCGAGCAGCAGAAGGAACACAGCGAGGCGATCTCGCGGATGCTGGAGGTGATCCGCGACGTGGCCGGGCGGACCAATCTTCTCGCGCTCAATGCCGCCATCGAGGCAGCGCGCGCCGGGGAGAGCGGACGCGGGTTCGCGGTGGTGGCCGACGAGGTGCGGGCGCTGGCTTCGCGCACGGAAGACTCCGCGCGGGACATCCAGTCGCTGGTCGGCAATCTCCAGCAGGGCGCCGAGGAGTCCGTGCGTGCGCTATGGCTGTGCTGCGAGCAGGCAGTGGCCAGCTTGACCCAGGCCGGCCAGGCGGCGGGCACGCTGGAGAAGATCAGCGAGCAGGTCTCGGCGATCCAGCGCATGAGCCTGGAGATCGCCGAGGCCATCGAGGAACAGGGCGCCGCCAGCGAAGACGTGCAGCGCAGCCTGCACGCCATCCGCGGCTCGGCCGACAGCAACGCGGCGCAGGTCGGCACCTGTCAGCGCAGCGCTGCGCGGATGGCGGAACTGTCGGCGGAGCTACGGATGCTGGCGGAGCATTTCTGGGAGGGCAGCCGCGCGGGTTAACGCTTGGCGATGATGTACACGGCGTGGACGATGCCGGGGATGTAGCCGAGCAGCGTCAGCAGGATATTGAGCCAGAACGCGCCGCCGAAACCGACCTGGAGGAACACGCCCAGCGGCGGCAGGATGATGGCGATGATGATGCGGATGAGGTCCATGCGGTGGCTCCTTGTGAGTCTCTCTCGTGCATGGAATTGACCGCTGGCGAGCGGAGCGGGTTCAGAGAATTTGTGCGAGCCGGCGTGTGGGCTTGTGCAGATTGCGGCAGGGCTGGCGGCCCTCTCCCCAACCCTCTCCCTGAAGGGATAGGGGGCCGTTCGGTGTGGCGTCGGGAATCGAGCCCTCCGGGAGCGTCTGCTTTTCGTAGGAGCGAGCTTGCTCGCGAACGGCTCCGTAGCGGGGCCGGGTTCGCGAGCAAGCTCGCTCCTACAAAATTCCAACATCGGCTTTGGTCTCCGGCTCTCAAAGGAACCAGCGGTACTCCCGCGCGCTGACTTCGTTCATGAAGTCCAGGTGGTCGTGGCGTTTGTTCTCGCAGTAGACGAAGACGAACTCGCTGCCCAGGCCTTCCTTGACCACCGGGTGGTCTTCCATCTCGGCAACGGCGCCGAGCATGTCGCGGGGGAAGTCGATGCCGCTGTCGCGATCTTCGTTCAGCGGCGGGATAGGTTCCTGGCGGGCTTCCAGGCCGTGTTCCATGCCGGTGAGGATCGCGGCGAGCACCAGGTACGGGTTGGCGTCGGCGCCAGCCAGGCGGTGCTCGATGCGCAGGTTCCTGCCGTCGGACTCCGGAATGCGGATGCACGCATCGCGGTCCTCGAAGCCCCAGCTGGCCTTGCTCGCGGCGTTCACGCGGGAGCCGTAGCGGCGGTAGGCGTTGTGGTTGGCGGCGAAAATCGGCATGCAGTGCGGCAGCAGCTCCAGGCAACCGGCCACGGCATGGCGCAGGGCCTGCTGGTTGTCGCGGTCGAGCAGGTTGTTGCCGTCGCGGTCGTACAGGCTGACGTGCACGTGCATGCCGCTGCCCGGTGCGTGCAGGTAGGGCTTGCTCATGAAGCTGGCGCGGTAGCCGTGTTTGAGCGCCACGCCGCGGGTGGCGCGGGTGAACAGCGCAGCCTGGTCGGCGGCGTGCAGGCCGTCGTCGCAGTGGGCGAAGTTGATCTCGAACTGGCCCGGACCGATCTCGGCGGTGATGACGTTGGCGTCCACGCCCTGTTCGCGGGAAGCCTCGACGATCTCATGGAGCACATCGGAGAAGCGCGACAGGCGCTCGATGTGCATGTTCGGCTGGTCGTCCTCGTCGTCGCACAGCGGGTCGCGCGGGTACTGCGGCAGGCCGGCGTCGAGTTTCCTGTCGAACAGGTAGAACTCCAGCTCAAAGGCCACCACCGGGCGGATGCCCTTGGCCTCCAGGCGCTGCATGACGCGGGCGAGCACTTCGCGCGGTTCGAATTCGATGGGCGCCTCGGTGCCGTCGGAGCTGATCAGCATCTGTCCCAGCGGCTGGTTCTCCCAGCGCACCGGCTTGAGCGAGCCGGGAATCAGGCGGCGCGGCGCATCCGGGTCACCGTCGTTGAAGCAGTAGTCGCCGATGGGGTGCAGGCCGCCCTGCACGCCCAGCAGCACGCAGTTCTGCGGCAGTTTCAGCGGGCTGCCGGCGGCGACTTTTTCCAGCATGTCCACGGGGTAGCGCTTGCCGTAGAAGTGGCCGGGAATGTCCAGGCAGATCAGGTCGACGTAGCGGATGTCCGGGTATTGCTGGCGGAAGGCGCGGACTTCGCTGAGCAGGTCGGGATGCATCGGGCGGTTCATGATGTTCTCTGGGGCCTTTGTGCGGGGGCGGCCGGATCGTTTTCCCAAGCCAACCCTCGCGGGCTGGCTTGGGAAATCACGTGAAGATCCACAGCACCCTGGTTGGTTTGTCGGTGAGGTTGCCGTAGCGGAACTGGCTGTGCGGCGGCAGCTGGAAACTGTCGTTGGGGTAGAGGGTGACGGTGTCGTCCTCGTACCAGAGGGTCAGCTCGCCTTCGAGGACGAAGCCGCCCTGCTCCGAGCTGTCGTCCAGATGGCCTTCGCCGCTGGTGGCGCCGGGGGCGAGGATGCTGTCGAGCATGGAGAAGCCGCCGGACATGTTCGGCGAGGCGAGGATGTCGGTGACGCCGCCGGCGTAGTACAGGGTGCGGCGGTCGTTCGGCCGGGTGACCCAGTCGCGCTCGCGGCGAGTATCGCCGGCATAGAAGTAGGTGGTCGGTACACCCAGCGCTTCGCTGATGGCGGTGAGGTCGGCGACTGTGGGTTGCGACAGGCCGCGCTCGACCTGGGACAGGAAGCCCACCGAGCGGCCGATCTGCTCAGCCAGCTCGCCCAGGGTGAGGTTCTTGTGCTTGCGCAGGTCGCGGATCAGCGTGGCAAGGTGTTCGTTGGTGGCCGTCTGGGTCATGGCAGGGTCCGGATCAGATGAAATCCCGTAATCGATACCAGGCCTTGCCGGCGGCTTCCAGTGGCGCGGCGAAGCGCTGGCCGCCGGGGAACCCGGGATTGCGGATGCGTTGATAGAGGTCAAGCTCGTCGCTGCGACCGCACATGGCTTCGCTCACGGCGTGGGCCGCGGCCAGGCTCGGCAGCACGCCGTGGCCGGAATAGCCCTGCAGCCAGTAGAGATCACCGCGCCGGCCGATGTCCGGGGTGCGGCGCATGCTGCAGTCGATGTGCCCGCCCCAGGCGTATTCCAGCTCCACGCCCTTGAGCTGCGGGAACACCCGCTCGACATAGGGGCGCGTGGCGGCACGGATGTCCGTGGGCATGCCGCCCAGGTAGGTGCAGCCGCCGCCGAACAGCAGGCGATGGTCGGGGGTCAGGCGGAAGTAGTCGAGGACGAACTGGTTGTCGGTGACGCAGCAGTTCTTCGGCAGGAGCGAGCGGGCCAGTTCCTCGCCCAGCGGCGCGGTGGCGACCTGGTAGGTGCCGACCGGCAAGATGCGCTCGGAGACGTCGCGGTCCAGCCCGTCGATGTAGGCGTTGCAGGCCAGCACCAGGGAGGCGCAGCGCACGCTGCCATGCTCTGTGGTGACCTCATAGCCGGTGCCAGTCTCGCGGAAGCTCAGCGCACGGGTCTGTTCGAAGATGCGGCCACCGGCGCGTTCGATGGCACCGGCCAGGCCGTAGGCCAGCTTCAGCGGGTTGAGGTGTGCGGAGTTGGGGTCGTACAGGCCGGCCTGGTAGCGGTCGCTGGCGATCCACTGCGGCAGCTCTTCACGGGGGATGAATTGCAGGCCTTCATAGCCCCAGCGACGGTTGGCTTCGGCCTGCCAGTCGTAGAGCGAACCGACCCGACGTTGCAGCACGGCGGTCCACAGGTGGCCGATACGGTAGTCGCAGTCGAAGCCGTGGCGTTGCGGCAGGTCGCGCAGTTCGTGGGCAGCCCAGAGCATGCCCTGCCACAGGCGCAGCGCGCCTTCGTGGCCGAGGTCGTCCTCGATGGGGCCCAGGTCGCTGGACCAGCCCGGCAGTGCCTGCCCACCGTTGCGCCCGGAGGCAGCCCAGGCGATGCGGCTGGCTTCGATCATGCAGACCTGGCGGCCGCCTTCGACCAGTTGCAGCGCCGTATGCAGGCCGCTGAAACCGGCACCGATCACCAGGACTTCGCACTCCAGCGGCTCGCGAAGGGCTTCGCGGGGCTGGATCAGCTCGGGGTTGGCGCCGGCGTAGTAGGTGCCGACCGGTTCGGGCGAACGCAGGAACATCGCTACCTCGTGAAATTGTTCTGATTATTTTTCATGAAAAATAACAGAACAAATTTCACAAGGCTAGCCCGTCGCACTTTCGCGGACGGGCTGCGCTTCACCTCGTCAGGAAGACAGCACCGCGGCGCTGCCCTGCTCCTCGCGCTTCTGCCGCACGCTGACCACCACCACCAGCGCCACCAGAATGGCGGCGAGGATGGCCGAGGAACCGATGGTACCGAAGTCCAGCCCGCCCTTCTCGTGGGACTTGGTCAGCACGTCGCCCAGGGTCGCGCCGAACGGCCGGGTCAGCACGAAGGCGACCCAGAACAGCAGTACCGAGGACAACTTGGTGAAGTAGTGCAGCAGCACCACCACGGCGATCAGGCTGCCGATCAGCAGCGCGCCGCCGGCGAAGCCCAGGCCGGAGTCGTCGGCGAGGAAGTCGCCCAGCGCGGTGCCCAGGGTGTTGGAGAAGAGGATGGCGATCCAGTAGAACATCTCGCCCTTGAAGCTGCGGATGTTGTCCACCGACAGCGAGGTGCCGCTGAAACGCCAGGCCGCGAAGATCGCCACCAGGATGCTGATGAGGATCGCCGAACCGGTTGCGTAGCCGAGCTCCAGGGTGCGGTCCATGAAGTCCGACATGGTAGTGCCGGCGGTGCTGGTGGAGAGGATCACCAGCCAGTACAGCCAGGGCACGTAGCGCTTGCTGGCGAGCTGGCCGACCAGGGTGACGAGGAACAGGCTGATGAGGATCAGCGAGCTGATCGCATAGCCGACGTTGAGGGTCATCGACAGCAGGTCGCCGGCGGTCTCCCCCAGGGTGGTGGCGCAGATTTTCATCACCCAGAAGGCCAGGGTGATCTGTGGCAGTTTGTTCATGGGCATGTCTCCGGAAGTGAGCGGGATCGACGCGCGCCCCTTGCTGACAAAGCGCGTCGCTGCACCCCGGAGTTGGTGGGCTCCCCCGATAACCCCCTGGCGCATGGACGTGGAGACTGCGGGCGGCGCGGTGAAGAAAGGGTCAAGCCGGTATGAAAAATCCATTGGCTGACTTCCCCATCGAGCAGCCGACGGATGACAGATCACGTTCAGTTGCTATGGTTTTACGTGGGGGCGATGCGCCCGAGAACCGCTTGATTGCGCGCGATTGGCCGGCGCATGGGGATATGGATGAATCAGATGATCAAACCGCAACCGTACTGCAAGAACTGCCGACTGGCGCCGCCGACCCTGAGCGACGACAAGGTCATGGAGCTGGAGGCGATCATCAAGCCGGGCCATCTCCTGCACAAGGGTGACTTCGTGTTCCGCCAGGGCGACCCGTTCCATAGCGTGTACCTGGTGCGCTCCGGCTCGATCAAGACCTTCACCACCAACGAACAGGGCCTGGAGAAGATCACCGGCTTCTACTTCGCCACCGAGATCTTCGGCTTCTCCGGCATGGGCGAAGGCAGCTACCCGGTGTCGGCGCAGGCGCTGGAAAGCACGCTGTGCAGCGAGATTCCGTTCAACCAGCTGGAGGAGCTGTCGCTGCAGATTCCCGGCCTGTCGCACCAGATCATGCTGATGATGAGCCGCAAGATCCGCGAGGATCAGCAGATGAAGCTGCTGCTCTCGCGGCTCAACTCCGACTCGCGCATCGCAGCCTTCCTGCTGAACATTTCCGCGCACTTCCGCGAGCGCGGTTTCTCCGCCACGCGCTTCCGCCTGAGCATGTCGCGCAACGAGATCGGCGATTACCTGGGGCTGGCGGTGGAGACGGTTTCGCGCAGCTTCACCCGCCTGCAGAAACACGGGTTGATCCGGGTGGATGGGCGGGAGACGGAGATTATCGATTTCACCGAGCTGTGCGCGCTGGCCGGGGGTGAGGTCGAGCTTTGAGTTTCCGCGTGGGGGCGGGGTTCGCGAGCAAGCTCGCTCCTACAGGTTCAATGGCGGCCTGGCGAGATGCGCCAAACCGCTTTTCGTAGGAGCGAGCTTGCTCGCGAACCGCCCCCGTACCGTATCCCCTGGCCTGCACAGGGCCGTCCTTCTTTGGAGCGGAGCTTCTCCGCGATCACCGCGATAGCGGTGCAATGGCTTGCCGCTTCACGGGCACAGCCTAGGCCCCCACCATCCAGCAAGAGAGCAGAGCCCCTCACCCTAACCCTCTCCCGCAAGCGGGAGAGGGGACTGATCGGAGCAGGATAAAACGGCGCCGCCAGCCGGCACGGACGGCTCCCTCTCCCTGCGGGAGAGGGCTGGGGTGAGGGGAAAGCTCTGGCGCCAGGCCTCCCCTCAGTTGCCATCAAGTCCCGATCACTCCCCCATCATCCTTGGTGATCACCAGCGTCGTGGAGCGCGGGATGCTCTTGCCATCGCTGGCCGGGAAGCTGAGGGTCGGGTGCTGGATGTTCACCCACAGTGTCTTGCCGTCCGGGGTCTGGGTAATGCCGGTCAGCTCGCAGCCGCGCGGGCCGACCAGGAAGCGGCGCACCTCGCGGCTGTGCGGGTCGGCGCAGAGCAACTGGTTGCAGCCCATGGCCTGCATCGGCGCTTCGGCGTCGTCGTAGTCGGTCTCGATCCACAGGCGCCCGGCGGTGTCGAAGTACAGGCCATCCGGCGAGGAGAAGATGTCGCCGTTGATGGTGCCGATCAGGTTCTCCGGCGCGCTGGCGCCCTGGTGCTCGCCGGCCAGCAGGAAGATTTCCCACTGGAAGCTGGTGGCGGTCGGGTCGCCGCCGGCTTCGTTCCAGCGCAGGATCTGCCCGTGGAGGTTTTCCTTGCGCGGGTTGGCGGCGTCCACCGGCTGCTTCTTGCCGCGGGCATCGTTGTTGGTGAGGCTGACGTAGACCTCGCGGGTGGTCTGCTGCACGGCGACCCACTCGGGGCGGTCCATGGGCGTGGCGCCGAGCTTGTCGGCGGCGGCGCGGGCATTCACCAGCACCTCGGCCTGGCTGGCAAAGCCGTTCTCGGCGGTCAGGCCGTTCTGCCCATGCACCAGCGGCAGCCACTGGCCGCTGCCGTCGGCATTGAAGCGGGCGACGTAGAGGGTGCCTTCGTCCAGCAGGTCGGCGTTCGCTGCACGGTTGCTCGCGTCGTATTTGCCGGCCGGGACGAATTTGTAGATGTACTCGCCCTTGGTGTCGTCGCCGTAATAGAACGCCATGCGGTTGTCGGCGCCCAGCGAGAGGGTCGAGCACTCGCGGCAGAAGCGGCCGACGGCGGTGCGCTTTTTCGGCGTGGAGGTCGGGTCGAACGGGTCGATCTCCACCACCCAGCCGAAGCGGTTCGGTTCGTTGACGTGGCCGCCGTGGGGCTGGTCGGCTTTCGGCGTGGCGTCGAAGCGCTGATCCACCGCTTCCCAGGCGTAGTAGTTGCTGAACTGGCCGTTGGACAGGCCGTAGCGCTTGTGCGAAACGCGCTTGGCGTAGTCGGCCTTGTCGCGGTTGACGAAGTACTGATGCCAGTTCTCTTCGCAGGCCAGGTAGGTGCCCCAGGGCGTGACGCCCATGGAGCAGTTGTTCAGGGTGCCGAGCACCTGCTTGGCCTCGGGGTCGCTGGCGGTGCGCAGCAGGTCGTGGCCGGCCAGCGGACCGGACAGGTCCAGCGGCGAACTGCCGGTGATGCGGCGGTTGTAGCGCGAGCCTTCGACGCGCTGCCACTGGCCGCCGGCGTCCTTCTTCACCTCTATCACGCTCAGGCCGTGAGCGGCGATTTCCTTGCGCACCTCGCCTTCCGGGCGGCCGCGCGAACCGTCGGGACGATCCTCGAAGGTCTGGCCCCTGGGGTGCAGCGTCGGGTTGATGTACTCGTGGTTGATCACCAGCAGGCCGTGGCTGTCCGGCGCATCGGGGAAGGCGAAGTAGTGCATGCCGTCATGGTTGTCGCCGGCCTGCAGCTCCTGGGCTTTCCAGTCTTCGCTGGCGTCGCCCTTCCAGGCTGGCGAGCCGCTCACCACGGCGTCGCCCCAGGAGAAGAACGGCCGCGCACTGTAGCCTTCGGCAACGATTACCCGGTCGAACTTCGGGTCCTGCTGCACCGGCACGCCCTTGAAGCCCAGCAGCGCGGTGGGCACCGGTGCGTCGGCGGCGAACAGCGAACGGCCGGGGAACAGGCTGCCGCCAAGGAAGCCGACCGCACCCAGCACCAGGCTGTTCTTCAGCAGGCGGCGGCGTGAGGCATCGATGATCTCGCTCATCGGCACGTTGCCGGAGGGGTTGATCGACTCGTCGTCGAAGGCAGCCAGTCGGTCGTGGAAATCCTGGAAACGCTCGCTCATCAGAAGGTTCCTTCCGCGCGGCCGCCTTTCTGACGGCTCGGGTTGTCAGTAGAAGCTATCGGCGGAAGGTTAGGAACGCGGTGTTACGTCGGCATGACAACGCCGCCGAGCCCTGTGACAGGCTCGGCGGCGAGGATAAAAGCCGCCCCACAGGACCAAGACGACGTCCGGGGGCGGGCGCGAGGGCATTTGCGGAACAGTGCGGCTCAGCTTTGCAGGCCGCCCTGCTCCAAACATTCGGGGCCCGCCAGGCGAGCCGTCCAGTCTTCCAGCACGCCACTGGTGAGGCGTTGCGCGGTGGTCTTGCGCCAGCGCAGGGAAAGCGCGTCGCAGGCCATCATCAGGCGCAGGCCGGTACGTTCCAGCGGGTGGCCGAAGTACCAGTCCAGCAGGCTCGCCACGCTGAGCTGCGGGTAGTGCCGCTGCACCAGCTCCAGCGGCGCGTCGGCGGCAACCATGCCGGAGCGGCGCACCCGGTAGAACCAGCCGCAGCGCCCCTGCTCCTGCACCTGCTGCGGCAGCTCGGGCAGGTTCCAGCGCCGCGCCAGGCGGTAGCTGGGCGAGCGCGGCTGGCTCACTTCGATCAGCGCCTCGCCCCAGCGGAACAGGTCGCCGATGCAGACCTCCTGTTCACTGAGGCCGAAGGTCGACAGGTTCTCGCCGAAGGCCGGCTGTCGCCAGCGCGTCTGCGGGTGCTGCTTGCGCCAGTGGCGGTAGTGCTCGGCCGGGTAGTGGTGCAGCGCGCGGTCCAGGCCGCCGGCGCGGCGCAGGTCGGGCCGTGCGTCCCCCGGCAGCCCTTCGGCGCCGAGCCAGACTTCCTGATGCGCTTCCAGGCGGTCGATATCGCTGAGCAGACCTCCCCAGCTTTCTTCGACTTTGCCTATGAAAACGCCCTGGATGACGATGCTTTCCACCTTTGTCTACCCATCTGAGACAGCGGACAAGCGCTAGAGTAGAGGCTTGGATAGGCGACTATCCATTTCGATTTTCCAGTTTCGTTGATAAGCAGACCTTATGGATTTCCGCCAGCTCCGCTATTTCGTCGCGCTCTACGAGGAAGGCCATGTCGGGCGCGCGGCCGAACGCCTGGCAATTTCCCAGCCGGCGCTGTCGCAGCAGATTCGCCAGTTGGAGCAGAACCTCGACGTGGCGCTGTTCCAGCGCAGCGGCAAGCGCCTGCTGCCGACCGCCGCCGCGCACACGCTGTACAACCACGCGGTGCCGCTGCTGGAAGGCCTGGAACGCGCCCGCGAGGCGCTGCGCGGTTTTCGTGGGCAAAGCGCGCGCAGCCTGGTCATCGGCGTACTGCAGACGGTCAACGCGAGCCTGGTGCCGCACCTGGTAGAACGCCTGCACGCAGCGCAGCCGCACCTGCAGGTGCGCATCTACGAACTCTCCGGGGTGGAGATCGAACGGCGCCTGCTGGCCGGCCAGCTGGATATCGGCATCGGCTTCCTGCCGCCGCGCCAGCCGGCGCTGCACGGCCTGGAGCTGTACCCGGACGAGCTGCAACTGGTGATCCCGGCGGAGCATCCGCTGAAGGACTTCAAGAAGGTCTCGCTGGCCCAGGCAGCGGAACTGCCGATGCTGCTCTTCGGCGAGGAATTCCGCGCCCGGCAGATCTGGCAGGAACAACTGGCCGCCATCGGCCGGCGGCCACGGGTGCAGGCGGAGTTGAACCACATGGGCGGCATCCTCGACAGCCTGCCGCAGAGCCGCTTCGCCACGGTGCTACCGGGACGCGCAAGGCAGATGCATGCGCACAAGGACCTGCTCTGGAAGCCCTTGAGCGAACCGCGCATTCCGCTGAGCGTGGGGTTGGTCTATCGCGATGCGCAGCGGCAGCAACCGACGGTGGAGCTGCTGCGGTCGTTGCTGGATGGGGCGGTGTGACGAGGCGGGCTCCAATCAGCCACGTAGGGCGCATAACCTGGAACAGGTTATCCGCCGTCCCGATAACCAGCGGCGGATAACGCTGGCGCGTTATTCGCCCTACGGTGACGTTCGACCGCGCGTGGGAGCGGACTTTGTCCGCGATGGTTTCCGGCGCGCTGCGAGCCTATCGCGGACGGAGTCCGCTCCTACGCCAAGGTAGAGTCCCGAGGCGAGAGGAAATCGCGGGCAAGAAAAAACCCCGCTTCTTGCGAAGCGGGGTTTTGCAGACCGATATCCTGACGTCCATGCAGGCCACCATCCGTGGTGGAATCCCTATATTTCCGTGTTGTCTTTGGCGCTTCCTGCGCAATGTCCTGACTGAGGAGAAGGTTACCGCCGCAGGCCGTTATCAGAAAGACGCCGATCACCACCGCTGTTTGTAAGCTTTGGCTTACACGGATTCGAAATACCGTCCTTCGCAAAAGAAATAACCCCATGAAAAAGCCCCGCCGAAGCGGGGCTTTTTCGTCAGCCGCTTAGAACTGCGCGGCGTCCAACAGGTACAGCGATTCGCTGCCGGCCTTCACCGAGGCGGACAGGGAGTGGATACGCGGCAGCAGGCGGGCGAAGTAGAAGCGCGCGGTGCCCAGCTTGCTGGTGTAGAACTCGTCCTGGCCTTCCTTGCCCAGCGAAGCGCGGGCCATGAGAGCCCACATGTACGCGTAAGCGGTGTAGCCAAAGGCGTGCAGGTACTCGACCGAAGCGGCGCCGATCTCGTTCGGGTTGCCCTTGGCGCGATCCAGGACCCAGGCGGTCAGCTCATCGAGGTTCTGCACGGCGGCGTTCAGCGGGCCGGTAAATTCGGCCAGCTCGGCGGAGGCCGAGGCGGTGAAGGCGCGGATTTCATCAGTGAACAGCTTGGCGTAGGCGCCACCGCTACCGACGATCTTGCGACCCATCAGGTCCAGCGCCTGGATGCCGTTGGTGCCTTCGTAGATCTGGGTGATGCGGCAGTCGCGCACCAGCTGCTCCTGGCCCCACTCGCGGATGAAGCCGTGGCCGCCGAAGATCTGCTGGCCGTGGATGGTGGTTTCCAGGCCCATGTCGGTGAGGAATGCCTTGGCCACCGGAGTCAGCAGGGCGACCAGTTCCTCGGCTCGCTTGCGGGTGGTCGGCTCTTCGCTGTACTTGGCGGTGTCCAGCTGCATGGCGACGTAGCTGGAGAAGGCGCGGCCGCCCTCGTTCAGCGCCTTCATGGTCAGCAGCATGCGACGCACGTCCGGGTGGACGATGATCGGGTCGGCGGCCTTGTCCTTGGCAACCGGGCCGGTCGGTGCGCGGCTCTGGATACGCTCACGGGCGTATTCCACGGCGCTCTGGTAGGAGCGCTCGCCAGTGGCCAGGCCCTGGATGCCAACGCCCAGGCGCTCGTAGTTCATCATGGTGAACATGGCGGCCAGGCCCTTGTTCGGCGCATCGACGATCCAGCCGGTGGCACCGTCGAAGTTCATTACGCAGGTGGCGGAACCCTTGATGCCCATCTTGTGCTCGATGGAGCCACAGGACACGGCGTTGCGCTCGGCCAGCGAACCGTCGGCATTGACCATCACCTTCGGCACCAGGAACAGCGAGATGCCCTTGGAGCCGGCCGGCGCGTCGGGGAGCTTGGCCAGGACCAGGTGGATGATGTTCTCGGTCAGGTCGTGCTCGCCGCCGGTGATGAAGATCTTGGTGCCGGAAATCTTGTAGCTGCCGTCAGCCTGCGGTTCGGCCTTGGTGCGGATGATGCCCAGGTCGGTGCCGGCGTGCGGCTCGGTCAGGCACATGGAACCGGCCCAGGTGCCGGCGTACATGTTCGGCAGGTACTTGGCTTTCAATTCTTCGCTGGCATGGTTGAGCAGCGACAGGCAGGCGCCGGCGGTCAGCATCGGGTACAGGCCGAAGGACAGGTTGGCCGAGTTGACCATTTCCTCGACCTGGGCGCCGATCACCTTGGGCATGCCCATGCCGCCGAATTCCGGCGCGCCGCCCACGCCCACCCAGCCGCCTTCGGCATAGGTGCGGTAGGCCTCGGGGAAGCCCGTCGGGGTCTTCACGCCCTCGGCGCTCCAGCTGCAGCCTTCTTCGTCGCCGCTGCGGTTCAGCGGGGCGATCACGCCGCCGGTGACCTTGCCGGCCTCTTCGAGGATCGCGGCAGCGGTCTCGACGTCGACGGTCTCGGCCAGGGCGGGCAGTTCGGCCCACAGGTTGGCGACCTCGAAGACTTCATTGAGGACGAATTGCATGTCGCGCAGGGGAGCTTTGTAGTCAGCCATGATGGATCCTCGAACGAAAACGACGGCTGATCAGGCAGCCAGCGGTATCAGAATAGGAGGTACACGAAGGTACGCCGCCGGAGTTTACTCCAACAACTTTTCAGACTTTAAGCGTCATGTTGTGACCGAGCAATGACATATTGGTCACAATATGTAGCGAGAACCGAGGAGGCCCGCTAGAAGCGGGCCTCCGGGTCTAGCACGCGGATTAGCGAACGATTCGCTCCGCCGACAGCGCGTAGGGCGCATAACGCCACCGGCGTTATCCGCCATTCCGGCCGGCGGATAAAGCGTTCCGCTTTATGCGCCCTACGCAGCCATTCGGGGATTACAGGGCGAACTGCTCGGCCGACAGGCGCATCAGCACCTCGGAACCGGCTTCCGCCGCTGCAACGTGTGCCTGGGCGCGCGGCAGCAGGCGGCTGAAGTAGAACTCGGCAGTGGCCAGCTTGGTCTGGTAGTAGGCCGCCTCGCCGGCGCCCTCCTCCAGCTTCTGTCCGGCGACCAGTGCCATGCGCAGCCAGAAGTAGCCGAGGGTGACGTAGCCGGAGAACATCAGGTAGTCGACCGAGGCGGCGCCGACTTCGTCCGGGTTCTTCATGGCGGCCATGCCGACCTTCTGGGTCAGCTCGCCCCACTGCTTGTTCAGCGTCGCCAGCTGGGCGACCTGCGCTTTCAGCTGCGGGTGCTCGGCGTGCTGCTGGCAGAGCTGGTGCACCAGCCTGGTGAAGCCCATCAGCAGCTTGCCCTGGCTGCCGAGGACCTTGCGGCCCAGCAGGTCCAGCGCCTGGATGCCGTTGGTGCCCTCGTAGATCGGCGCGATGCGGCAGTCACGCACCAGTTGCTCCATGCCCCACTCGCGAATGAAACCGTGGCCGCCGAACACCTGCATGCCGATGTTGGTGACTTCCAGGCCGGTCTCGGTCATGAAGGCCTTGCAGATCGGGGTGAGGAAGGCCAGCAGGTTGCCTGCGCGCTCGCGCTCCTCGGCGTCCTGGGAGAGGTGCTCGATGTCCAGCAGTTGCGCGGTGAAGTAGGCCAGCGCGCGGTTGCCTTCGTTGAACGCCTTCATGGTCAGCAGCATGCGGCGCACGTCCGGGTGGACGATGATCGGGTCGGCGGGCTTCTCCGGCGCCTTCGGGCCGGTCAGCGAACGCATCTGCAGGCGGTCCTGGGCGTAGCGCACGGCGCCCTGGTAGCTGGTCTCACCGAGGCAGAGACCCTGCATGCCGGTGCCCAGGCGCGCGTGGTTCATCATGGTGAACATGCAGGCCAGGCCCTTGTTGGCTTCGCCGATGAGGAAGCCGCGGGCGCCGTCGAAGTTCATCACGCAGGTGGCGGAAGCCTTGATGCCCATCTTGTGTTCGATGGAGCCGCAGGCGACGGCGTTTCGCTCGCCGGCCTCGCCGTTCGCGTCGAGATTGAACTTCGGCACGATGAACAGCGAGATGCCCTTGGTGCCGGCCGGCGCGTCGGGCAGCTTGGCCAGGACCAGGTGGATGATGTTCTCGGAGAGGTCGTGCTCACCGGCGGAGATGAAGATCTTGGTGCCGGTGATCGCGTAGCTGCCGTCCGCGTTGGGCACGGCGCGGGTCTTGATGATGCCCAGGTCGGTGCCGCAGTGCGGCTCGGTGAGGCACATGGTGCCGGTCCACACCGCGCTGGTCATGCGCGGCAGGTAGGTGTCCTTCTGCTCCTGCGTGCCGTGGGCGTGGATGGCAGCCATGGCGCCCTTGGTCAGGCCGGGGTACATGCCCCAGGAACAGTTGGATGCGCCGATCATCTCGCTGACCAGCAGGCCGAGGGATGGCGGCAGACCCTGGCCACCGAATTCCGGGTCGCTGGAAACGCCGTTCCAGCCGGCCTCGACGTACTGCGCGAAGGCTTCCTTGAAGCCCTTGGGCGTGGTCACCACGCCGTTGTCGAAGTGGCAGCCTTCCTCGTCGCCGGAGCGGTTCAGCGGGGCGATGACCTGCTCGCAGAACTTGGCGCCCTCTTCGAGGATGGCGGCGAACATGTCCGGGGTGGCGTCGGTGGCGCCGAGAGCTTCGTAGCGGCCGGTGAAGTCGAAGACTTCGTCGGTGAGGAAGCGCACGTCGCGCAGGGGGGCCTTGTACTCGGGCATCGCGAATCTCCGTTCGGTTCGGGGCGCCAGCGTGGCGCGGAAACCTCGAACCTAACGGCGCACGACGGCGCGGACAATCACGCTGCACGCGCTGAATGCGCGGTCATAACCGGTTGCGCTTCAGGCGGTACGTACGGCGCCCCGGCGCGTCTGGCCGTGCACGGCAACGCGGTTGCGTCCGCCGCTCTTGGCCGAGTACAGCGCCTGGTCGGCACCTTTGATCACCTGCCGCGATCGCGCAGGTGCATCGCATAGCCCTCGATGGCCTGGCGCACGCCATCCAGATGCGGCAGGCACTGCTCCACCGTCTTGCCGGCGAAGACCACGGTGAACTCCTCGCCGCCATAGCGATACGCCTTGCCGCCGCCACCGGTGCGGCGCAGCTGGCTGGCGACCATGCGCAGCACCTGGTCGCCGACGTCGTGGCCGTGGCTGTCGTTGAATTTCTTGAAGTGGTCCACGTCGATCATCGCCAACACGTACTGCTGGCCCAGGCGCTGGAAGCGCTCGTTCAGCGCGCGGCGTCCGGGCAGGCCGGTGAGCTCGTCGCGGAAGGCCATCTGGTACGCCTCGTGGGCGACGGCGCCGGCCAGGGTGAGCATCACCAGGCTGGTCATCACGGTCAGCGCATGGGGCAGGATGAACACCTTGGGCAGCATCCACAGCAGCCCGAGCAGCCCCATCAACTGAGCTGCGTGCAGCGGCCGCGGCTGGCGCACGTAGGCGGCGATCAGGGCGATGAAGGCCAGCAGGAAGCCGAAATAGGACAGCTGCGCGAGGTTCATCCACTGGCCGTGCAGGGCCGGCCAGTAGGTGTCGCTGAGCAATTCCGCCAGCCCCTGGGGGAAGCGCCTGGCCAGTGCTGTAGCCACGCCTGCGACGGCGATGAGCGCGGCGCTGCGCGCCAGCAGGTCCTGCAGCACGTGCATGCGCTCCTGCCAGATGCCGTACATCCCGTAGAGCAGCGGCAGCAGCACGCAGCACAGGTGGAACACCAGCGCCGCATCCGGCATCACCACGCGTTTGGCCTGGAAGTAGTCGACCTGGGTATCGAGCAGGAAGTAGGCGATGTACACCGCCGCCAGCATGAACAGCTGGCGCTGGCGTCCGTAGACCATGCACAGGGCGCCGCCGAGCAGCAGCAACAGGGTCGGCAGGACGTTGAACAGGGAGATGAAGAAGTCCGACAGTTGGCCCAGGGAGCCGACGGCGATGCCGGCCGGGATCAGCAGCAATGGCGCAATGAAATGGCTGAGCCGGTAAGGGGCCGTGGGTCGCACAAAGGGTTCCGCAGAGTGGGTGCCGGGCTCGCCGTCAGTCGATCGGCAAGTGGCGTAATGATGGCATTTTCTGCGGCTATTTGTACGGATCGCGATACGAAAAAGCCCGCCTGGCGGCGGGCTTTCTACTGGTCAGCGGACGGGCGGCATGCCGCCCTGCCGTGATCAGTAACCGAGGGCGAAATCTTCCTCGGCCAGGTCCATCAGGTTGTTGGCACCGGACAGCATGGAGCCGACGTGCGCGCGGGTGCGCGGCAGGATGCGCTGGAAGTAGAAGCGCGCGGTCTTCAGCTTGGCCTGGTAGAAGGCCTCTTCGCTGGTACCGGCAGCCAGCTTCTCGGCAGCCAGGCGAGCCATGTCGGCCCAGAAGTAGGCCAGGCAGGCGTAGCCGGAGAACATCAGGTAGTCGACCGATGCGGCGCCGACTTCCTCGCGGTCCTTCATGGCAGCCATGCCGACCTTCATGGTCAGGTCGCCCCACTCCTTGTTCAGCGCAGCCAGCGGTGCAACGAACTCCTTCACGGCTTCGTTGGCTTCGTTGGCCTGGCAGAACTTGTGCACGATCTTGGTGAAGCCCTTGAGCGCTTCGCCCTGGGTCATGAGGATCTTGCGGCCCAGCAGGTCCAGCGCCTGAACGCCGGTGGTGCCTTCGTACAGCATGGAGATGCGGCTGTCGCGGACGTTCTGTTCCATGCCGTGCTCGGCGATGAAGCCGTGGCCGCCATAGATCTGCACGCCGTGGTTGGCGGCTTCGAAGCCCACTTCGGTCATGAACGCCTTGGCGATCGGGGTGAGGAAGGCCAGCATCGCGTCAGCGGCTTTCTTCTCTTCTTCGTCCTGGCTGCGCTGGACAATGTCGACCTGCTTGGCAGCGAAGTACAGCATGGCGCGGTTGCCTTCGGCGAAAGCCTTGGCGGTCAGCAGCATGCGGCGTACGTCCGGGTGCACGATGATCGGGTCAGCGGCTTTTTCCGGAGCTTTCGGGCCGGTCAGCGAACGCATCTGCAGACGCTCGCGAGCGTAGGCGATGCCACCCTGGAAACCGATTTCGGCGTGGGCCAGGCCTTGCAGCGCGGTACCCAGGCGAGCGGTGTTCATGAAGGTGAACATGCAGTTCAGGCCCTTGTTCGGCGGGCCGATCAGGAAGCCGGTGGCGGCGTCGAAGTTCATCACGCAGGTGGCGTTGCCGTGGATGCCCATCTTGTGTTCGATGGAGCCACAGGAAACGGCGTTGCGCTCGCCCACGTTGCCTTCGGCGTTGGGCAGGAACTTCGGCACGATGAACAGCGAGATGCCCTTGGTGCCCTGCGGGGCGTCGGGCAGGCGGGCCAGCACGATGTGGACGATGTTGTCGGCCATGTCGTGTTCGCCAGCGGAGATGAAGATCTTGGTGCCGGTGATCTTGTAGGTGCCGTCAGCCTGCGGCTCGGCCTTGGTGCGCAGCATGCCCAGGTCGGTGCCGCAATGCGGCTCGGTCAGGCACATGGTGCCGGTCCACTCGCCGGAAACCAGCTTGGTCAGGTAGGCGTGCTGCTGCTCCGGGGTACCGTGGGCGTGCAGGGTGTTCATGGCGCCGTGGGACAGGCCCGGGTACATGCCCCAGGACCAGTTGGCCTGACCGACCATTTCGCTGATGGCCAGACCCAGGGATTCGGGCAGACCCTGACCGCCGTGCTCGACGTCATGGGCCAGGCTCGGCCAGCCGCCTTCGACGAACTGCTGGTAGGCCTCTTTGAAGCCGGTCGGAGTCTTGACGCCTTCCGGGCTCCATTTGCAGCCTTCCAGGTCGCCAGTGCGGTTCAGCGGAGCGATTACCTGTTCGCAGAACTTCGCACCCTCTTCGAGGATGGCATTGACCATGTCCGGGGTGGCGTCTTCGGCGCCCGGCAGGTTCTGGTAGTGCGCTTCGTAGCCCAGCAGCTCGTCGCGAACGAAACGGATATCACGCAAGGGGGCCTTGTAATCAGGCATAGCGGTAAACCTCTACGAAGGGTTCTGGTTAATGGGCGACCGATAGCTGCGGTCGCAGTGCGGGAGCATTCCCGGCCGCCCAGTCGGTGCGCGCACGCATCCGGACAGTCAAACAGGCGTTTGAAACATACGTTTACGCCATACCCTTGTCAAGCGCGCAAACCGACCGTGCGGTCACGCTTGCCGGGGTGTCTGCGGGGTGCCTTCACGCAGCGCCCATGAGGCTAATTAAAGCCCATGGCAGAGCGGCCGGCGTGTCTCAAGGACAGCCGGCCGCTCGGAAAGATTCAGGGATGGGAAACGGTCGCCGTCAGGCGCGGATATCGATGAGGGTGCCGAGCGTTTCGTCGGCTGCCTGGATGACCTTGGCGTTGGCCTTCACCTCGTGCTCGCCGCGGCGCAGGTCGACCAGGCGGTCGTTGAGCACTTCGCTGGGCGCGGTGCCGGCGGTGGCGATGTCGGTGCTGGCGCGGTCGACGCGGCGCTGGCCGTTCTGCACGCCGTAAAGGCCCGCAGAGAAAGCATTACCGGAGATTTCCATCGACACGCCTCCAGAGCAAAAAGCAGCAAGTGGCCATTATTCAAGCAGACCCCGCCCGGCAGGCCAAGGGTCGGTTACAAATCCAGGATGCCCAGGTCCACGTGCGCCGCCACCGCCGCCGGAGTCGCGCGGGCCAGGCGTGGCACGCGTCCGACGCAGGGCGCGGACAGGCGTTCGGCGAGGGTCGCGAGGTTTTCTTCCAGACGGGAGGTCGTCGGGTCGACGATATTCGCCACCCAGCCGGCCAGCTGCAGGCCGTCGCGCTGGATCGCCTCGGCGCTGAGCACCGCATGGTTGATGCAGCCCAGGCGCACGCCGACGACGAGGATAACCGGCAGCTCCAGGGCGATGGCCAGGTCGGAGAGGTTCTCCTCCCCTGCCAGCGGCACGCGCCAGCCGCCGGCGCCTTCCACCAGGGTGAAGTCGGCGCCCAGTTCCAGGATCGACCGCACCGGGCCTTTCAGCGCTTCCACCGTCAGCTTGACGCCCTGTTCGCGGGCGGCCAGGTGCGGGGCAATGGCCGGCTCGAAGGCGAAGGGATTCACCTGTTCATAGGCCAGCGGCACGCTGCACTCGCCCAGCAGCGCCAGCGCGTCGGAATTGCGCAGGCCCTCGGAGCTGCGCTCGCAGCCGGACGCCACCGGCTTGGCGGCTGC
Source organism: Pseudomonas sp. CAN1 (assembly GCF_030462585.1). Lineage (GTDB taxonomy): Bacteria > Pseudomonadota > Gammaproteobacteria > Pseudomonadales > Pseudomonadaceae > Pseudomonas. The sequence goes on from NZ_JASMRU010000005.1 coordinate 148,891, forward strand.
CGTTGATAGGCCAGTCAACCGTGCTGCGTGCAGCAGGCCGGCGGCGATGGTGGTCTTGCCGATCTCGGTGTCGGTGCCGGTGACGAAGTAGGCGTGGGACATGGCTTTCCTCTGGCGTCTTTCGTAGGAGCGGACTCCGTCCGCGATAGGTCCGCATCGCGCCGGAAATCATCGCGGACGGAGTCCGCTCCTACGGGAATTCAGGTTTGCGCAGGACGGCGTATACCACCCGATAGGTCGCCGGCAGCCCCTCGGACTGGCGGAAGCGCTCGTAAGCAGCGATCAGCGCACGCACTCGCTCGCGCCCGGTGAGGCCGTCGGGCCGCCCCGGATTGAGGTTGTGCGCGCCGAGCGCCTTGAGTTCGTGGGTCAGGCTGCGCAGGTCGGGGAAGTGCAGGACGCGGTCTTCGGTACGCAACTCCAGCACTTCCAGGCCGCTGCCGGCGCAGTGCTGCTGGTACTGCTCGAAGGCGCGGAAGCGGTTCACGTGGACGAAGCCGTCCACCGCTTCCCAGCTCTGCCGCAGCTCACCCAGGGTGCCGATGCACAGGCTGCTGAAGGCCGCGACGCCGCCGGGGCGCAGCACGCGGCGCGCCTCGCCCAGCACTGCCGGCAGGTCCGCGCACCACTGGATCGCCAGGCTGGAAAACAGCAGGTCGCTGGCGCCATCGCGCAGGGGCAGGCGCTCGGCGTCGCCGCCGATGAAGTGCTGCGCACCGCCCTGCTCGCGGGCGTGCCGCAGCATGCCCTCGGCGATATCGACGGACAGGCCCTGCGCCTGTGGATAACGCGCCGCCAGGGCGCGGGTGAAATAGCCAGTGCCGCTGCCCAGGTCGATCCAGCGCTGCAGCGCGGCCTGCGCCGGCAGCAGCTCCAGCAGGCGGTTGCCAACGGCGCGCTGCAGTTCGGCCACCGCGTCGTAGGTCGACGCGGCGCGGGAGAAGGAGGCGGCTACCTGGCGTTTGTCGGGCAGCGCGCTGGTACTGCAATCAGGCATCGTCGCCCTCGTGGATGAACTTCAGGATGGCGCCGGCCACTTCGTCCGGCTGCTCCAGCGGCAGGCCATGGCTGGCGCCGGGCAGCAGGCTGACTTCAACGTCCGGCAGCCATTCCAGCAGCGCGTCGGCGGCACTTGCCGGGACCAGCGCATCGTTGGCGGCGAACAGGTGCAACTGCGGGCCGGGATAGCGACCGAGGGCGGCGCGGGCATCGAGCTGGCCGAGCAGTTGCAGGCCGGCGGTCAGGCCTTCGACATTCAGTTGCGGCAGCGCCACCTGCAGCTGGCGTGCAAGGGTGCGCGGGTCGCGGGCGCCCTGGCTGACCAGCATCGTGAAGCGCTTGCGCACCAGGTGTGGCTCCAGCAGGAAGGCTTCGAAGAAGTCCTCAAAGACGTCATTGGCCATGGCGTCCGGCCAGTCCTCGCGGCGGCGGAAGCAGACGTTGCTCGCCACCGTGACCAGCCCGCGGCAGGACTCGCCACGCCGCGCCGCCAGCTCCGCGCCCAACATGCCGCCCAGCGACCAGCCGGCGATCCAGGCGTCGTGAGCGACGTTGTCGTCCAGCTCATCAAGCCAGGCGTTTGGGTCGGCGTCCGCCGGCAACGGCTCAATCTGCACATTCAAATGCGGTGCCTGCTCCAGCAGCGCGTCGCGCAGCGGTTCCAGCGGCGCACTGCCCAGGCCCCAGCCCGGCAGCAGGATCAGTTGGTCACGCATCATCGCCCTCCTCGGCATCGATCTCTGCCAGAAGGCTAGACGACACACGCTGCCAGCTTTCGGCGAGCGCCAGCAGCAGGCGGTCGACCTGCGCCTCGGTGTGCGAGGCGGAAAGGGTCACGCGCAGGCGCGCGGTGCCGGCCGGCACGGTGGGCGGGCGGATCGCGCCGACCAGAATACCGCGCTGGCGCAGCTCGGCGGACAGCGCCATGGCTTGCGCACTGCCGCCGATGAGGATCGGCTGGATCGGCGTCGGGCTGTCCATCAGGCTCAGGCCGATAGCCTCGGCGCCAGCACGGAAGCGCGCGATCAGCGCATTCAGGTGATCACGGCGCCAGCTCTCGGCGCGCAGCAGTTCCAGGCTCTTCAGCGTGGCGCAGGCCACGGCGGGCGGCTGGCTGGTGGTGTAGATGTAGGGGCGGGCGAACTGGATCAGCGTCTCGATCAGCTCCTCGCTGCCGGCGACGAAGGCGCCAGCGGTGCCGAAGGCCTTGCCGAGGGTGCCGACCAGCACGGGCACATCATCCATCCCCAGACCGAAGTGTTCGACGATGCCGCCGCCGGTTGCGCCCAGCGGGCCGAAACCATGGGCGTCGTCGACCATCACCCAGGCGCCCTTTTCCCTGGCCTTGGCGCAGAGTGCGGGCAGGTCGGCCAGGTCGCCGTCCATGCTGAACACGCCATCGGTGACCACCAGCGTGTTGCCTTCGGCTTTCTCCAGGCGGGAAGCGAGGCTGGCAGCATCGTTGTGCAGGTAGCGCGAGAAGCGCGCACCGGAGAGCAGGCCGGCGTCCAGCAGCGAGGCGTGGTTGAGGCGGTCCTCCAGCACGCTGTCGCCTTTGCCGACGAGGGCGGTGACGGTGCCGAGGTTGGCCATGTAGCCGGTGGAGAACAGCAGCGCGCGCGGGCGGCCGGTGAACTCGGCAAGCGCCAGCTCCAGCTCGTGGTGCGGGCCGCAGTGGCCGTTGACCAGGTGCGAGGCGCCACCGCCGACGCCCCAGCGCTCGGCGCCGGCACGCATGGCGGCAATCACCTCGGGGTGATTGGCCAGGCCCAGGTAATCATTGGAACAGAAGGCCAGCATCGGCTGGCCGTCGATGACCACTTCCGGCCCCTGCGGCGATTGCAGCAGCGGACGGCGGCGGTAGAGGTCGTCCGCCTGGCGCTGGGCCAGGCGGGCGGAGAGATCGAAGGGCATGAAGCAGGCTCCAGGCGGCAGGCTATAGGCAGCAGGCTGAGCCACAGCAGGCTGCGACGCTCCCGCCTGCGGCCTACCGCCTGTAGCCTGCAGCGGCTTTAAACAGCCGCGTTATAGAACAGCTGGGAGTCGCGTTGTTCCACCAGTGCCTGCTCGATGGCGGCCTGGTGCACCTCGTCGGCGTGCTCCTCGCGCTCCTCGGGCTTGATGCCCAGACGCGCGAACAGCTGCATGTCCTTCTCGGCCTGCGGGTTGGTGGTGGTCAGCAGCTTCTCGCCGTAGAAGATCGAGTTGGCGCCAGCCATGAAGGCCAGGGCCTGCATCTGCTCGTTCATCTGCTCGCGGCCGGCGGACAGGCGCACGTGGGACTTCGGCATCATGAGGCGGGCGACCGCCAGGGTGCGGATGAAGTCGAACGGATCGACGTCCTTCTCCTCGGCCAGCGGGGTGCCCTTCACTTTCACCAGCATGTTGATCGGCACCGACTCCGGGTGCTCGGGCAGGTTGGCCAGCTGGATCAGCAGGCCGGCGCGATCGTCCACCGACTCGCCCATGCCGAGAATGCCGCCGGAGCAGATCTTCATCCCCGCCTCACGCACGTACGCCAGGGTCTGCAAGCGCTCGCTGTAGGTGCGGGTGGTGATGATGTTGCCGTAGAACTCCGGCGAGGTATCGAGGTTGTGGTTGTAGTAGTCCAGGCCCGCCTCGGCCAGCGACTGGGTCTGCTCCTGGGTCAGCTTGCCCAGGGTCATGCAGGTTTCCAGGCCGAGCTTCTTCACGCCCTTCACCATTTCCAGCACGTAGGGCATGTCCTTGGCCGAAGGATGTTTCCAGGCGGCGCCCATGCAGAAGCGCGTCGAGCCGATGGCCTTGGCTTCAGCCGCGGCCTGCAGCACCTTCTGCACCTCCATCAGCTTTTCCTTGTCCAGGCCGGTGTTGTAGTGGCCGGACTGCGGGCAATATTTGCAGTCTTCCGGGCAGGCGCCGGTCTTGATCGACAGCAGGGTGGAAACCTGCACGCGGTTCGGGTCGAAATGCGCGCGATGCATGCTCTGCGCCTGGAACAGCAGGTCGTTGAAGGGCTGTTCGAACAGGGCGCGGACTTCGGCAAGGGTCCAGTCGTGGCGGGTTACTTGGGCTGCGGTGGCACTCATCGGCAAAGTCCTTCGACGCTTGGGGGCGCCTCTTGTCTAAGGTGCCCCGGCGGCGCGCCACCGGGGAAATCAGGCTCAAGGCATCATATGTGGAGCTGTGACGCTGTCAACCACTCTCGCGACACAGGTCGACAAGTGACCATTTATTGATCAACTACAGCGGTGCCGTTGCGCTTGCGGCTGAACCGATCCGCCCAATCGCCGCTCCAATCAGGCAGAACATTCAGGAGTCATACCCCAGATGGGAACAGAAGGATTCTTCGACGGCCTCGGCCAGATGGTCGGCAAGGCCATCCGCTTCATCGTCGATCTGCTGTCGGGCGTGCTCGGCGGCCTGTGGCGCGCCATGGACGAGTTCTTCCACGGCCTGGCACGGGCTGTGGGAATCGACGTCTCGATCTTCAGCTTCGTCCTGCTCTTCATCGGCCTGCTGCTGCTCTACAGTGGCATCCGCGCCTTCCTGCGGCGCTCGATCCTTGGCGGTCTGATCTGGACGGTGCTGGGCCTGGTGGTGCTGAGCTGGCTGATTCACTGAGCCGCCTCAGCCGCACAGCCCCGACCATGGAGGGGCTGAATGCGTTGGCTTCAATGGCGTCCCGTCTGGTGGCGCCCTCGCGTGCAATGCCTGCTGTGTGGCGCTGCGGCCGAGCAGACCGGCCTGCCGCTCTGCGCCGGCTGTGACGACGACCTGCCCTGGCTCGGCGGGCACTGCTCGGTATGCGCCCTCCCCCTCCCCGCTTGCGGACTGACCTGCGGGCAATGCCTGCGCCGCGCGCCGGCTTTTTATCGAGTCGAGACACCGCTGCGCTATGGCTTCCCCGTCGACGCGCTGGTCACTCGCTTCAAGCACCAGGCCAATGCGCCGCTCGGGCGGCTGCTCGGCCAGTTGCTCGAACGCCATCTGCTGCATGCCTATGAAGAAGGACTGCCGCGCCCGGACCGGCTGGTCCCGGTGCCGCTGTCACGCCGGCGCGAGCGGCAACGCGGCTTCAACCAGGCACAGTTGCTGGCGAGCTGGCTGGCCGCGCCGCTGGGGTTGCCTGTGGATAACCGACTGGTCCTGCGCACGCAGGACACCCCCGCCCAGCAGGGCCTGGACGCCGCCACCCGCAAGAAGAACCTGCGCAATGCCTTCACCCTGGCCGCCGGCGCGAGCGTCGAGGGCCTGCACCTGGCGCTGGTGGACGACGTGCTGACCACCGGCGCCACCGCCGAGCGCATCGCCCGCCTGCTGCGCCGCGCGGGTGCGCGGCGGGTCGACGTCTACTGCCTGGCGCGCACGCCAGCCCCGGAATAGACGACCGTTCGGCCACATTACTGACATCTGCCCCTTGCGTTTTGCCCGCCAGCAAAGGAGCCTCGCTGCATACCAACAAGCACCTGCGAACCCATGACCACCCTCAGCCTGTTGACCCAACACGTTACCCGCCGCCCGCAGCGCATCGCCCTGCTGGCGCAGATCGCCCAGCTCGGCTCGATCACCCACGCCGCCAAGGCCGCCGGGATGAGCTACAAGACCGCCTGGGACGCCATCGATGAACTGAACAACCTGTCCGACCGCCCGCTGGTGGAACGCAGCGTCGGCGGCAAGGGCGGCGGTGGCGCGCGCCTGACCACCGAGGGCGAGCGCCTGCTGGCGCTGTACCAGCGCCTGGAAACCCTGCGCGAACACATAGTCGAGCACGTCGAGCACCAGGCCGACCTGGAGCTGATCGGCCGCCTGATGATGCGCACCAGCGCGCGCAATCAGCTGCACGGACGCGTCTGCGCGGTGGAGCCGTCCGGGCTCAACGACATGATCACCCTCGAACTGCCCGGCGGCTCGCGCATCCAGGCGCGGGTCACCCGCGAAAGTACCGAGAAGCTGGAGCTGGCGGACGGCGTGCCGGTGGTGGCGCTGATGAAGGCCGGCTGGCTGTATGTCGATCTGCCGCATATCCCCTGCCCGGACGGGCTGAACACGCTGGAAGGGCATATCGACGACATCCGCGAAGCCGACGACGGCCCCAGCGAGGTGCGCATCCAGCTGCCCAGCGGGCAGATGCTCTGCGCGCTGATCGACCCCGAGCGCATCGAGATCCTGCGTCTCAAGCCGGGCACCCAGGTGCGCGCGCAGTTCTCCCCGGCCCAGGTGATCCTCGGCACGCCACTCTGATTTCCCTGCCTCATATCAAGCCCGGCGACGCTGCGCCGCGCTCCAATGGTGATCGCAATTCCGTCCGGCTCGGGCGGAACCTCGATCATCCGGAGCTCCCACCATGCGCCGCCCACTGCTGCTGCTCGCTCTGCTCTTCCTGCCCTTCGCCAGCCAGGCCGGCCCCGACGTGCTGCGGGTCGGCGCCAGCGACGAGCTGATGTCGATTCTCGAACCGGTGGTCGACCAGTACCAGCTCGACACCCACAACAAGGTCCTGCTGATCGGCGGCGAGGAAGCCGATCTCGCCGAACAGGTTCGCCAGGGCACGCCCTATGACCTGCTGCTGACGCCATTGCACAGTGCGGACAAACAGGCTCAGCCGCTGAAGTGCAAGGTCCGCACGATGCAGAAACTGACCCTGGTGAAGGGCGAGCGGCGGGCGTTGGCCACGGACTTCGTCGCGTACCTGAGAAAACACTGCGCCGACCGCTGAGGCGGCAGCCCACCCAAAGGGGGCGGACTGGGTAAACTAGGCAGCTTTACCATTGCCGGAACGTCGCCATGTCCCATCCCTTCTCCGACCTCACCCCCGACCTGGTGCTGGATGCGGTGGAAAGCATCGGTTTCCTCAGCGACGCCCGCGTACTCGCGCTCAACAGCTACGAGAACCGCGTCTACCAGGTCGGCATCGAGGACGGCGAACCACTGATCGCCAAGTTCTACCGCCCCGGCCGCTGGACCAACGAGGCGATCCTCGAAGAACACGCCTTCTCCGCCGAACTCGCCGAATGCGAAGTCCCCTTGGTGGCGCCGCTGGTACACGAAGGCGAAACCCTCTTCGAACATGCCGGCTTCCGCTTCACCCTGTTCCCGCGCCGCGGCGGCCGGGCGCCGGAGCCGGGCAACCTCGATCAACTGTATCGCCTCGGCCAACTGCTCGGCCGCCTGCATGCAGTCGGCGCCAACCGCCCGTTCGAGCACCGCGAGGCGCTGACGCCGCAGAACTTCGGCCACCAGTCCCTGGCCACCCTGCTGGAAGGCAACTTCATCCCGAAAAGCCTGTTGCCGGCCTACGAGTCGGTCGCCCGTGACCTGCTGAAGAAGATCGACGACCTCTACGCCCGGGTGAAATACACGTCCATCCGCATGCACGGCGACTGCCACCCCGGCAACCTGCTGTGCCGCGACGAGACCTTCCACGTCGTCGACCTCGACGACTGCCGCATGGGCCCGGCCGTGCAGGACCTGTGGATGATGCTCGCCGGCGACCGCCAGGAGCGCCTCGGGCAGCTCTCCGAACTGGTCGACGGCTACCAGGAATTCCACGATTTCGATCCCCGCGAACTGCCGCTGATCGAAGGCCTGCGCGCCCTGCGCCTGATGCACTACAGCGCCTGGCTGGCACGCCGCTGGGACGACCCGGCATTCCCGCCGAGCTTCCCCTGGTTCGGCACCGAGCGTTACTGGGGCGAACAGGTGCTGGTGCTGCGCGAGCAAATGGCGGCGCTGGATGAGGAGCCGTTGCGGTTGTTCTGATCACCCTGCCAGGGGAACGCCTCATGGCTTTTTGTAGGAGCGAGCTTGCTCGCGAACGGATTCACTCGCAGCAACGCGGCTGGGCGGGTTCGCGAGCAAGCTCGCTCCTACAACAGCTGGCATCGCCGTAACGCCATCGTTACGCACAACCGCCCGCACCACCGGGACATCCAGCGAAGCGGCACAGACAAGCCAGCGCGAGCGCCCTAGAATTGTGCAGCCACTCATTAGCTGCCTAACCAAGGATGTTCCATGGCCACCGCCAATCCCCGCCGGGGCTACGCCCTGGGCTTGACTGCCTATGTCATCTGGGGACTCTTCCCGATCTACTTCAAGCTGCTCGAAAGCATTCCCGCCCTGGAAATCATCACCCACCGGGCCATCTGGTCGGCGGTGTTCGGCGCCCTGCTGCTACTGGTGTGGAAGCACCCCGGCTGGTGGCGCGAGCTGCGCGAGAACCCCAAGCGCATCGCCGTGCTCACCGCCAGCGGCCTGCTGATCGCCAGCAACTGGCTGGTCTACGTCTGGGCGGTGAACAACGGCCACATGATCGAGGCCAGCCTGGGCTACTACATCAACCCGCTGATCAACGTTCTGCTCGGCCTGGTGATCCTGCGCGAACGCCTGCGCCCGCTGCAGTGGGTCGCGGTCGGCCTGGCCGCGCTGGGCGTGGCGCAGCAGCTGTGGCAACTGGGCAGCCTGCCCTGGGTATCGTTGACGCTGGCGCTGACCTTCGGCTTCTACGGGCTGATCCGCAAGCAGGCGCCAGTCGCCGCGCTGCCCGGCCTGGTGGTGGAAACCTGGATCCTGCTGCCACTGGCCATCGGCTACCTGGTGCTGTTCGCCGACGGCCCGAGCGTGCACGCGGACTTCTGGACCACCAAGGACGCCATCTGGCTCGCCGCCGCCGGCCCGATCACCCTGGTACCGCTGGTGTGCTTCAACGCCGCAGCGCGCCACCTGCCCTATGCCACCCTCGGCTTCCTGCAGTACCTGGCGCCAACGCTGGTGCTGCTGCAGGCGATCCTGCTGTTCGGCGAGCACCTGGACAGCACCCGCCTGATCTCCCTCTGCTGCATCTGGGCGGGACTGGTCGTCTACAGCGTGGACATCTGGTACCGCCTGTCCCGCGGCGACTGATCATTAATTGATCCACTGCCTGCAAGCCACAATTGGCGTGGCTTGCAGGCAGTCACCCGCAGATTGTCCACAGCTCTATCCCGCGATTGCGGGGATAAGGGCAAAATTCTCCACAAGCCATTCCCAGTTCTTCCCTCGCCCTCCTGCTTCCACACGACCCGATCAATTATTGATCGATTCCATACAAGCCCCGCCTCTCTTGGCCTTCAGCATTCTTCCCCCGGCTTTTCCACAGGCTGATCCCCGTTTCGTGTGGATGGGCCGGAGCTACCCGATCAGAAAGTGGACAAGCTCCTGTAACTCAATACCGACGGGGGCTGTAGCGATCCATGAACGGCTTCTCCACAGACTCTTCCAATGCATTTGTGCACAGCAGTAGGGTCAGGCGCAGCACTCATGGGATGAGCTGGAACCTGTACAAAAAGCACTCAAATCCTTGTGGCGCCCGGAAACAGAAGGCTGTGGCTAGTTATCAACAGTTTGCCCACGGCGCGATCCCCGCAATCTGTGCACAGCCGCGCAGCAGGACGTGGATAAATTAAGCAGCCAGGAGCCCATATGAAATGGGCTCTCTGTCAATCCATCAACAGAGAGCCCACAGGTTTTTCCACAGGCCTTGCGCCAAAGGCGCTGTGATTACTCGCCGCTGTGGAAATTCAGCTCGACCATCAGGTCGTCCGCCAACTCTTCCAGCTTCTCCTGCAGGGTATCCAGCGGCAGGGTCAGCGGTACGGCCAGCAGCGCTTCGGCGTGGAACAGCGGTTCGCTGCTCATCGGCGCCGGCAGTACCTCGGTGGTCAGGCGCTCCAGGTTCACGCCGTTTTCGGCGAGCAGCCGGGTGATATCACGGACGATGCCGGGACGGTCATTGCCCACCAGGTCGAGGTGGATCGGCTTCCAGTTGCAGGCCGGCTCGATGCCGCTCTCGGCCACCAGCACGCGGATGCCGTGTTCGCTCAGCCCCTGCAGGCCTTCCACCAGCTCGTCATAACCTTCGGCAGGCACCGCCACCCGGAGAATTCCGGCGAACTGTCCGGCCATGCGCGACATGCGGCTTTCCAGCCAGTTGCCGCCGTGGGCGGCGATGCATTTGGCCACGCGCTCCACCAGGCCGGGCTGGTCCTGGGCGATGACGGTCAGTACGAGGTGGTCCATGGGCAGTCTCCGCGAAGGGCTAGGCCGTGAGGTCCAGCCAATAGGTATAGAACTTGTCGTCCCGCTTGTAGCCCAGCCGCTCGTAGAGGGCCTGGCCGGCGTGGTTGATCTTCGCCGTTTCCAGCATCAGGCCGCAGGCACCGTTGGCCTCGCCGTGGGCGCGGGCAGCGTTCATCAGCGCTTCACCATAACCGTCGCGGCGCGCGGCGGGTAGCACGTAGAGATCGCTGACCAGCCACGACGCCTGCAGCGCCAGCGAGGCGAATAGCGGATAAAGCTGCACGAAGCCCAGCGCCAGCCCGTCGATGCTGCGGGCGATGAACACCGTGGACTGCCCGCTGCCGATGCGCGCGGCGAGGAACTCGCGAATCTTCGCGTGGGGTGCCGGTACCTCGTAGAAATCCAGGTAGCCGGAGAACAGCGGGACCAGGTCGTCCAGATCGGTGGGGGTGGCAAGCGTCACGGACATGCGGGATTCTCCGACAGGGAAAAGGCAGTATAGGCACGGCGAGACTAGCGGACTGCGACGGGCTGCCACAGGTACCCGTTCGGGTAATTCGTGTACAGTTTTAAGATTTATCTGGAACAATCCAGATGATATTTGCGAACATAAGACCTGCTACGTGACTGATATGCGTACTTTGGTCTAACCGCGACGCTAGCCCACTGATTTTTCCCACGGCATCATGTAGTATTCCGCGGCTCGGACTACAAGGCGTTTTGCCTGTGTCCAGAGCTGGTCCTGAGCAGAGTGAGGCAAGCAATGACTGAACGCGTTCAAGTCGGTGGCCTGCAGGTCGCCAAAGTCCTTTTCGACTTCGTGAACAACGAAGCCATTCCCGGCACCGGCATCGCAGCCGACAAGTTCTGGGCGGGCGTAGAAACCGTAATCAACGACCTGGCCCCCAAGAACAAGGCCCTGCTCGCCAAGCGCGACGAGATCCAGGCCAAGGTCGATGGCTGGCACCAGGCTCGCGCCGGCAAGCCCCATGACGCCGCTGCCTACAAGGCCTTCCTCCAGGAAATCGGCTACCTGCTGCCCGAGCCGGCCGACTTCCAGGCCAGCACCCAGAACGTCGACGAAGAAATCGCCCGCATGGCCGGCCCGCAGCTGGTCGTGCCGGTGATGAACGCGCGCTTCGCCCTGAACGCCGCCAACGCCCGCTGGGGCTCGCTGTACGACGCACTGTACGGCACCGACGCGATCAGCGAAGAGAACGGCGCCGAGAAGGGCAAGGGCTACAACAAGGTCCGCGGTGACAAGGTGATCGCCTTCGCCCGCGCCTTCCTCGACGAAGCCGCCGCGCTGGAATCTGGCTCCCACGTCGATGCCACCGCCTACGCGGTGAAGAACGGCGCACTGGCCGTGACCCTGAAGAATGGCAGCGAGACCGGCCTGAAGAACGCCGCTCAGTTCCTCGCCTTCCAGGGCGACGCCGCCAAGCCGCAAGCCGTGCTGCTCAAGCACAACGGCCTGCACTTCGAAATCCAGATCGACCCGACCAGCCCGATCGGCCAGACCGACGCCGCTGGCGTGAAAGACGTCCTGATGGAGTCCGCGCTGACCACCATCATGGACTGCGAAGACTCCGTGGCCGCCGTCGATGCCGACGACAAGGTCGTGGTCTACCGCAACTGGCTGGGCCTGATGAAAGGCGACCTCGCCGAGCAGGTTTCCAAGGGCGGCAGCACCTTCACCCGCACCATGAACCCGGACCGCGTCTACACCAAGGCCGATGGTTCCGAGCTGAGCCTGCACGGCCGCTCCCTGCTGTTCATCCGCAACGTTGGCCACCTGATGACCAACCCGGCGATCCTCGACGCCGAGGGCAACGAAGTCCCCGAGGGCATCCAGGACGGCGTGTTCACCAGCCTGATCGCCATTCACAACCTGAACGGCAGCGCCACTCGCAAGAACAGCCGCACCGGCAGCGTGTACATCGTCAAGCCGAAGATGCACGGCCCGGAAGAAGTCGCCTTCGCCGCCGAAATCTTCAGCCGCGTCGAGGACCTGCTGGGCCTGCCGCGCAACACGCTGAAAGTCGGCATCATGGACGAAGAGCGCCGCACCACCGTCAACCTGAAGGCCTGCATCCAGGCTGCCGCCGAGCGCGTGGTGTTCATCAACACCGGCTTCCTCGACCGCACCGGTGACGAGATCCACACCTCCATGGAAGCCGGCGCCATGGTGCGCAAGGGCGCCATGAAGACCGAGAAGTGGATCGGTTCCTACGAGAACAACAACGTCGACGTCGGCCTGGCTACCGGCCTGCAGGGCAAGGCCCAGATCGGCAAAGGCATGTGGGCCATGCCCGACCTGATGGCCGCCATGCTCGAGCAGAAGATCGCTCACCCGCTGGCCGGCGCCAACACCGCCTGGGTTCCGTCGCCGACCGCCGCCACCCTGCACGCGCTGCACTACCACAAGGTCGACGTGTTCGCCCGTCAGGCCGAACTGGCCAAGCGTGCACCGGCTTCGGTGGACGACATCCTGACCATTCCGCTCGCCCCGAACACCAACTGGAGCGCGGAAGAGATCAAGAACGAGCTGGACAACAACGCCCAGGGCATCCTCGGCTACGTGGTTCGCTGGATCGACCAGGGCGTCGGCTGCTCCAAGGTGCCGGACATCAACGACGTCGGCCTGATGGAAGACCGCGCCACCCTGCGTATCTCCAGCCAACTGCTGGCCAACTGGCTGCGCCACGGCGTGGTCACCCAGGAGCAGGTGCTGGAAAGCCTCAAGCGCATGGCTTCGGTGGTGGATCGCCAGAACGCCGGTGACGCGCAGTACCGTGCGATGGCGCCGAACTTCGACGACAACGTGGCCTTCCAGGCTGCGCTGGAACTGGTCCTCGAAGGCACCAAACAGCCCAACGGCTACACCGAGCCGGTCCTGCACCGCCGTCGTCGCGAGTTCAAGGCCAAGAACGGCCTGTAAGCACTTCGCGCCGCGTTGAAGAAACCGCCCTCCGGGGCGGTTTTTTTATGGCCGCAGATCAAGGAATCGGTGCAATGCCCAGCCTATCGCGGACGGAGTCCGCTCCTACGCCAGCGGGTAGACCCTGCGTAGGAGCGGACTTCGTCCGCGATTGCTTACCGGTCACTCCGAACGGGAGGCGTAACGCATGTGCACAATTATTGTGTACAAAATCCACAGCCCACCCACCCAGGGATCTTTATCAACCTGACTATCAAGTCAATGATTGCTATGGAAAAATAATTTCCTGTCGATTAGGACAGCCATCCAGCCCGCACCAATCAAGGGCGCGGGGGAATTCGCAGTCGACTTCGGAGAGAGCGGAAAGGCAGTGTGCTGATGCACTGGCATGCTTCTGGCTTTGCACACAAACCACAAAAAGCCGTGCATACAAAAGCCGAGTAGCCCATGAACTCCAGCCCTACCCACCTGTCTGGCGTTGCCCCTGCCCAACCTGCCGCTGGCGCGGCGTCCGCGAAGACCGCCGCGCCAACCCTGAGCCCGCGCCTGTACAGCGCCGACCTGGCGCCGACCCGAGCGGCCGGGCGCAACTGGGGGCGCTACAGCCTATTCGCGCTGTGGACCAACGATGTACACAACATCGCCAACTACTCCTTCGCCATCGGCCTCTTCGCCCTCGGCATGAGCGGCGCGCAGATCCTCGCCGCCTTCGCCCTCGGTGCGCTGGTGATCTACGGCCTGATGAACTTGTCCGGCTACATGGGCCAGAAGACCGGCCTGCCCTACCCGGTGATGTGCCGCATCAGCTTCGGCATCCACGGTGCCCAGGTGCCGGCGCTGATCCGCGCGGTAATCGCCATCGCCTGGTTCGGCATCCAGACCTACCTCGCCTCGGTGGTCCTGCGCGTCCTGCTCAGCGCCATCGCGCCAAGCCTGGCGGCCTACGACCACGACTCGATCCTCGGCCTGTCGACCCTCGGCTGGATCACCTTCCTCGGTATCTGGTGCGTGCAGCTGGTGATCTTCGCCTACGGCATGGAGATGGTGCGCCGCTACGAATCCTTCGCCGGGCCGATCATCCTGGTGGCCTTCGCCAGCCTCGCCGGCTGGATGTACTGGCGCGCCGGCCTGTCGATCTCCTGGTCCAGCGGCAACGCGCCGACCGGCTCGACCATGTGGCTGAAGGTGTTTGGCGCCGCCGCGCTGTGGGTGTCGCTGTACGGCACCATGATCCTCAACTTCTGCGACTTCACCCGTAATTGCCCGGACCGCCGCACCATCAGCGTCGGCAACTTCTGGGGCCTGCCGGTGAACATGCTGGGCTTCGCGCTGATCGCCGTGGTGCTGGCCGGCGCGCAGTTCAGCATCGACGGCAAGCTGGTGCAGAACCCCACGGAAATCGTCGCCGCGATCCCCAACACCTTCGGCCTGGTGCTGGCCTGCCTGGCCTTCCTGATCGTCACCGTGGCGGTGAACATCATGGCCAACTTCGTCGCCCCGGCCTACGTGCTCACCAACCTGGCGCCGAACCTGCTGAACTTCCGCCGCGCCGGACTGCTCAGCGCTACCATCGCGGTGCTGATCCTGCCCTGGCACCTGTACAACAGCCCGGCGGTGATCGTGTACTTCCTCGGCGGCCTGGGCGCGCTGCTCGGCCCGCTGTACGGGATCATCGTCACCGACTACTACCTGGTGCGCCGCAGCCGGGTGAACCTGCCCGAGCTGTACAGCGAGAGCCGCGACGCCAGCTACCACTACAGCGGCGGCGTAAACCTGCGCGCGGTGGCAGCGTTCGTACCGGCAGCGCTGATCGCCATCGTGCTGGCACTGGCGCCGGCGTTCGATGCGCTGTCGCAGTTCTCCTGGTTCTTCGGCGCTGGCCTCGGCGCGCTGATCCACTACACCCTGGCCGACCGCAAGCGCAGCTACGCCGACGTCTCCGGCGAGCCCATCGCGGTGGATGCCGCGCACCATTGATCTTGCCGGTGGATAAACAAGAAAGGCCGCCCTCAGGCGGCCTTTTTTTGCTCAGCGCCTCAGCTGCGGCTCATCGGCCCACGCACCGGCTGCTCGCGCATCAGGCTGGTTGCGCTGACGGGTGCGCCGGCGGCGATCAGCGCCTGGCGCTGCTGGACGATGGGCGTGCGGGCGATGGCCAGCTCGAAGCGGTGCAGCTTCTGGAAAGCCGGCAAGGCAAAGGTGCGCTCCAGCATGGCGGCCAGTTTCGGCCAGCGCCCGGCGTCCAGCGTGTAGCGGGCGAACTGCGCGTTGCGCATGAAGCAGGCGACGCTGATATCGGCGATGGACAGCTCGCCGAACAGCCAGCCGCTCTCCGGCAGCTGCGCTTCCAGGTAGTCGAAAATCGACGGCAGGTCCTGCTGGTAGGTCTTCTCCAGCACCGCCGCGTCCGGCTCACGGCCCCAGACGCCGCGGCCGATCACCAGTTGGTCGAACAACTGCCAGATCACCACCTGGCCCATGCGGCCATCGGCGAACTCCTCGATCCAGCGGGCGCGGGCACGGTCGGCGATGTCCGCCGGGTATAGCGCGGGCTGTGGATAACGCTCCTCCAGGTACTGGCAGATCACCGAGGAATCGTTGAGCACCAGCTCGCCGTCCACCAGCACCGGCACCTGGCGCAGCGGGCTCAGGCGCTCGAACTCGACGTTGCCGAAGAACGGCACGATGGAGTCGATGCGGTACTCCACGCCCTTAATTTCCAGCAGGACCAGCGCCTTGCGCACACAGGGCGAGAGGTAGGAACCGATGATCAGCAAGGGCTCGGACATGGCGGGATCTTTCGTTGAAATGGCCTGTTCGATTGTAGAACGCCGACTATTCCTGGGCGATGACCGATAAAAGCCGACGGGTGCCAATTGCGCCGGTGACTGCACTTTGCGATCATTTGCGAATGGTTATCGTTTTTTAACTTGATCCCATTCGAGATCATTGGGGGAGTAGCTTGTCGGCCATCCAGATGGGTAGCGGCGAACTCGTTGGCGCCTTGTATCGCGATCACCGCGACTGGCTGACTGCCTGGCTGAACCGCAGCCTGGGTTGTCCGCAGCGCGCCGAAGACCTGAGCCAGGACACCTTCGTCCGCGTGCTCGGCCGTCGCGAGCTGCCCTCCCTGCGCGAACCGCGCGCCTTCCTGGTGACCGTCGCCAAGGGCCTGCTGGTGGACCACTGGCGCCGCGTGGCGCTGGAGCACGCCTATCTCGAAGAACTGAAATGCCTGCCCGAAGCCGTGCAGCCCTCGGCCGAGGAGCACTGCCTGATCCTCGCCGACCTGCGCGAGATCGACCGCCTCCTGGGCAAACTGTCCACCCGCGCACGCAGCGCCTTCCTGCTCAACCGCCTGGATGGCCTGGGCCATGCCGAGATTGCCGAGCAGTTGGGCGTTTCCGTACCGCGCGTGCGCCAGTACATCGCCCAGGGCCTGCGCCAGTGCTACATCGCGCTGTATGGCGAGCCGACGTGAAGGGACCGGTTTCCCTGCAGGTGCTCGACGAGGCGATCAGTTGGCAATTGCGACTGGGCTCCGGCGAAGCGCGTCCCGACGACGAAGCCGAGTTCGCCCACTGGCATTCCGCGCACAGCGAACATGCCCGCGCCTGGAGCCAGCTGGGCATGCTCGACCGCACCCTGGCCGGCGCCGCGCCCAAGGCCGCGCGCAATGCCCTGCTGCGCTCGCCCGGCGAATCCCGGCGCAAGGTCCGCCGCCTGGCTGGCACCGGCTTGTCACTGCTGCTGGTCGGCGCGCTGGCGCTGGGCGTCGGCAACCGCTACACGCCGGTGCGCTACGCCTTCTCCGACCTGGTCACCGCCACCGGCGAGCAGCGTGAACTGCGCCTGCCGGACAACACCCTGCTGAAACTGAACAGCCGCACCGCCGTCGACGTGCGTTTCGATGCCGAGCAGCGGCGCATCGTCCTGCTCAGCGGCGAGATCATGGTGGAAACCGCCCACGGCGACAGCCGGCCGTTCATCGTCGAGACCGACGAAGGCCGTCTGCGCGCCCTCGGCACGCGCTTCCTGGTGGAGCGCGACGATGGCGACGGCACCCTGTTGAGCGTCCTGCAATCCGCCGTGGCCGCGCGCCCGGAGCAACTGCCGGACGAGCGCGTGATCAACCAGGGCCAGCAGGTGCGCGTGCGCGCCGACGGCTTCGGTGATCAGCACGCCAACAGCCCGACGGCCGACGCCTGGACCCACGGCATGCTGGTGGTGGACAACGTGCGCCTGGGCCAGTTGCTCGACCAACTGGCGCGCTACAGCCCCGGCTACCTGGGCGTCGATCCGGCGGTCGCGGACCTGCGCATCACCGGCAGCTTCCCGCTGCAGAACATCGACCTGGCGCTCAGTTCGCTGGAGCCGACGCTGCCGGTGCGAATAGAGAAGCACGGCCAGTGGTGGTCCCGCGTGGTGCCGCGCGGGTAAAGCACATCCCGTAGGAGCGGACCCTGTCCGCGAATCCGCAAGCGGCTGAATGCCTCGCGGAGAAGCTCCGCTCCTACGGGGTAGCTCGATGCTCGGATCGGCCCTCACCCTAGCCCTCTCCCAGAGGGAGAGGGGACCGTTCGGCGCAGGATGAACCCACAGCATCAGCCGGCACAGTCTGCCCCCTCTCCCTGAGGGAGAGGGTTGGGGTGAGGGGGATATACAGGCGCAGAGTCATCCAGGAGAAGACAGTTGCTCCTACGAAAAGCTCGCTCCACCCAGCGTCGACACCGCCTCGGAAAATTATTTTCACCCAGCCCTATCACTTTTCAATTCTCGTCCGGCAAGGAGGCATCGAGAAACGTTTTCATTCAGGAGTCGTTTTCAATGCGCCGCCCGTTCGAACTGTCGCTTCGCCCCTGCCTGCTGGCCACCGCCATCCTGCTGGCCACCTCTTCGGCCATCGCCGCCGAAGCCGTGCGTGATTACCAAGTGCCCGCCGGCCCGCTGGCCAGCACCCTCAACCGCATCGCCGCCGAAGGTGGCCTGTCGCTGAGCCTCGACCCGGCCATGGCCCAGGGCCGCAGCGCGCATGCCGTGCAGGGTCGCTACGACACCGTCGGCGCACTGCGCCAGGCGCTCAAGGGCACCGGCCTGGAGCTGGTGGAGAGCGAGTCGGGCAGCTTCAGCCTGCGCCCGGAGCCGAGCGACACCCTGTCGATGTCGGCCACCACCATCAGCGCCGTGCAGGAAGACCCGGACGGCCCGGCCATCGGCTACCTCGCCACCCGCACTCGCGCCGGCACCAAGACCGACACCCCGCTGCTGGAAGCGCCGCGCTCGATCTCCGTCGCCACCCGCGAGCAGATGCAGGACCGCAACGTGCAGAGCCTGGACGACGCGGTGCGCTACATGCCCGGCGTGATTGCCAGCAGCTACGGTAACGACACACGTGCCGAGTGGCTGAAGGTGCGTGGCTTCGAGCCGACCCAGTTCCTCGACGGCCTGCCGCTGCCCAAGGGCTCCTATGTGATGCCCAAGCTGGAAACCTGGGACCTGGAGCGTGTTGCCCTGCTGCGCGGCCCGGCTTCTTCGCTGTACGGCCAGACCCCGCCCGGCGGCCTTCTGGACATGACCAGCCGCCGTCCGGAAGCCGAGAGCAGCCATGAAGTGCAGCTGCAGGTCGGTAGCTACGAGCACAAGCAGATTTCCTTCGACAGCACCGGCAAGGTCGACGACGCCGGCAACCTGCTGTACCGCGTCAGCGGTGTGGTGCGTGACAGCAACACCCAGGTCGATCACGTCGACAACAAGCGCTACAACATCGCGCCGAGCCTGACCTGGAACTTCGACGAAGACACCAAGCTGACCTTCCTCTCGCAGTTCAACCGCGACGATACCGGCATCACCAGCCAGTTCCTGCCGCTGCAGGGCACCAAGCTGTCGACCCCGGCGGGCGAGGTGAAGTACCACGAAAACCTCGGTGACCCGGACTGGGAGTTCTACGACAAGACCTACTACGCCCTGGGTTACGCCTTCGAGCACCGCATCAACGACGTCTGGCAGTTCCGCCAGAACCTGCGCTACACCAAGAGCGACCTGTCGTTCCAGGGCATCACCGCCGGCGGCACCGCCACCTCGGTGGCCGACGACGGCACCCTGTCCCGCGGCGCCAACGTGGTGGACGAAGACATCAGCCAGTTCGCCATCGACAACAACCTGCAGGCCGACTTCTCCACCGGCCCGCTCAAGCACACCCTGCTGCTGGGCCTGGATCACCAGCGCGCCAACACCAACTACAAGTGGCTGTACGGTGCCGCACCGACCAGCAACATCACCAAGCCGATCTATGGCCAGGACTTCAGCAACGTCGCCTACACCGCGTACAACGACTACAACCAGAAGATGCGCGACACCGGCCTGTACGCCCAGGACCAGATCGCCCTCGACAACTGGCGCCTGACCCTCGGCGGCCGCCAGGACTGGGCGCACACCGGTTCGAAGTTCTACAACGCCAACGGCGCCACCGATACCCGTCGCGACAGCAATTTCAGCGGCAACGCGGCGCTCAGCTACGTGTTCGACAACGGCGTGGCGCCCTACGTGTCCTATGCCGAGTCGTTCCAGACCGAAGCCGGCGGCACCAACGGCGCGGCCTTCGAGCCGAGCACCGGCAAGCAGTACGAACTGGGCGTGAAGTACCAGCCGGTGGGCACCGATCTGATGCTCAGCGCCGCCGTCTACGACCTGACCCGCAACAACATCGTCCTCACCGGCAGCGACTTCATCAGCCGCCCGGTGGGCGAAGCACAGGTCCGCGGCTTCGAGCTGGAGGCCGTAGGCAACGTCAACGAGAACCTCAAGGTGACCGCTGCCTACACCTACGCCAACAGCAAGATGACCAAGGTCGCCAACCCGCTGGACAAGAACCGTCCGCTGCCGCTCACTCCGGAAAACCAGGCCTCGCTGTGGGCCGACTACACCTGGCATGACGGCCTGCTCGACGGCTTCGGCCTGGGCTTCGGCACCCGCTACGTCGGCGAGACCCACAACATCGCCATCGGCAGCATGGGCTACGTGCGCGACAAGTCGGACGGCGACACCGGCTCCTACACCCTCTACGACGCCGCGGTGCATTACGACCTCGGCCGCCTGGACAACAGCCTCAACGGCCTGAACGTCGCTCTGAACGCCAACAACGTATTCGACAAGGAATACATCTCTACCTGCGACGGCTTCTACTGCTACTACGGCGATCGTCGCAACGTGGTGGCCAGCGTCAACTACAAGTTCTGACGTAACAGCCCTTCGTAGGGCGGATAACGCGCCAGCGTTATCCGCCGAGCAAAAGACGGCGGATAACCTGTTCCAGGTTATTCGCCCTACCGTCCCAACCTCCCCACGGCATCACCGGCACCCGCAGGGCGCATAACGCGCCAGCGTTATCCGCCAGACCGCTCCGGTACATCAGACAGCGTAGGAGCGGACTCCGTCCGCGATAGATCCGCATCGCGCCGGATGCCATCGCGGACGGAGTCCGCTCCTACGCCATGCCCACCCTCACTTCTCCCCAAACCACGCTCGCATCGTCATGGATCTTCAGGCGCGGATAGTCCAGCGCCTGGCCATCGGCGCTTTCCAGCGCGCGCAGTTCGTCGATCAATGCTTCCACGCCACGCTCGGGCAACTCGGCGAACAATGTCTGCAGCTCGTAGCGACGGAAATCCAGCAGGCGGTCGAAGCCATCGGTGACCAGCATGAACGCCGCCAGCCGCGAAGGATCGAGCACGCGGCGCTGCACATGGGGCAGCCAGCGGCTGGTTGGGTCGAGCACCCAGTAACCCTCCGGTGTATTGGCCAGCGCGCGGTTGCGCCGCACCCACTCGCGGCTGGCCTGCCACAGCTGTGCGTGGCTCCAGTCCGGGTTCGCCTCGCGCAGCGCCAGCAGGCGCTGCACCGATTGCCGGTCGATTTCCTCCAGCGGCGTCTCGCCGAAGCTTTCCACGTGGCCGTCGTCCCAGGCCAGGTGGATACGCGTGTCGCAAAGATTGAGCAGCTCCAGCGAACCATCCTCCAGAACCCGTAACAGGCTCAGGCAGGCGGTGGGCAGGTCCAGCGCAGTGGTCGCGGCAACACCGGCATCGCGCAGGAAATCCTCGGCGATGCCAGCCTGCAATTGCCCCAGCAGCTCTTCGGCCGGCAGATACGGCTCGGCTTCGAGCAGGCGCTGCAGATGGCCATTGGCGCACTGCGCCAGCCAGCGCGCGTCGCTTTCGCGATCCACCAGGCCCGGCCCCAGGCTGGTCGCCCCGTCCAGCACCCAGGCTGCCTGGGCGGTGTAGCCGATGGCGTCGTCGTTCACCGGTGAACCCTGGCGGCAGGCCGCCCCGCGTACGGAAATCGTCGTCACAAGCCGTTCTCCCTCGTTTCGTCGGCCACACTGACCGGCGTACAGTCTCACCTGATTCCGGACTCTGCCAAGGAGAGCCCCATGCTTCGCGTCCTGTCCCTTCCCCTGAGCGGCCTTCTTCTCGCCGGCCTGCTGCTGGCCACCGGCGCATCCGCCGCCGAGGTGAAGTACTTCGACCTGCCCAAGGGCTCCGGCCCGCAGGCCGTGGCACCCACCGAAGACGGCAAGGTCTGGTACACCGCGCAGAAACTCGGCGTACTCGGCCGCCTCGACCCGCAGACCGGGCAGAGCGAGCAGGTCAGCCTGGGCAAGGGCTCCAGCCCGCAGGGCGTGGTGGCCGATGGCAACGGCGACGCCTGGATCGTCGACAGCGGCCGCAACGCGATCCTCCATGTCGATGCCGAGCGCCTGGGCGTGGAGGTCATTCCCCTGCCCAAGGAAGTGGCCCGCGCCAACCTCGACTCTGCGGTATTCGATGACGATGGCGTGCTGTGGTTCACCGGGCAGAGCGGTGTGTATGGCCGCCTCGATCCGACCAGCCGCGACATGAAGGTCTGGCAGGCGCCACGCGGCAAGGGTCCGCGCGGGATCGCCGTGGCGCCCGATGGCGGCATCTGGTTCGCCTCGCAGGCGGGCAACTACATCGGCCAGATCGACGGCATCGCCGACAGCGCCACCACCTTCGATGCGCCCGGCAAGGACAGCGGGCCGCGCCGCCTGTGGGCCGATTCGGTCGGCCGCCTGTGGCTGAGCCAGTGGGGCACCGGCAGCCTGGCGCGCTTCGACCCCAGCGATAACAAGTGGAAAACCTGGAAGCTGCCGGGCGATCATCCGCTGCCCTATGCGGTCTACGTCGATGCCATGGACCAGGTCTGGCTGAGCGATTTCACCGCCAATGCGCTGCTGCGCTTCGACCCGCAGGGCGAGAAATTCACCGTCTTCCCCAGCGATCAGGCCAACGCCCGCGTGCGCCAGCTGCAAGGCCGGCCCGGCGAGGTGTGGGGTGCCGAATCCGGCACCGACCGCCTGGTGCAGATCCACGATTGACCCGATGACCGAACCTCAGGAGTTGCTGTCGATGAGTACCCGCCCCGTCCTGTTCCACGCCGCCGCCTCGCCCTTCGTGCGCAAGGTCATGGTCCTGCTGCACGAGACCGGCCAGGTCGATTCCGTGGAGCTGTACGCCGCCGTCCACACCCCCATCGCGCCGGACGCCGGCGTGCTGCAGGACAACCCCGCCGGCAAGATTCCCGCGCTGCGCCTGGCCGACGGCCAGACCCTGCACGACAGCCGGGTAATCCTCGAATACCTCGACCAGCAGCACGCTGGCGAGCCGCTGATCCCCCGCGAAGGCACAGCGCGCTGGCGGCGCCTCACCCTTGCCTCGCTGGCCGATGCGGTGCTCGATGCCGCTGTACTGATCCGCTACGAAAGCGCCATGCGCCCGCAGGAAAAGCACTGGGACCAGTGGCTGGACAATCAGCAGCTGAAGATCGTCCGCACCCTCGCCTACTTCGACGGCCCGGCCCACGCCGAGCTGGCCGAACGCTTCGACATCGCCGGCATCGGCGTGGCCTGCGCTCTCGGTTACCTGGACTTCCGCCAGCCGCACTGGGACTGGCGCGCCGACTACCCGCAGCTGTCCCAGTGGTTCGCCGAAGTCAGCCAGCGGCCGTCGATGCAGGCGACGGTGCCGGGCTGACTGGACGATGGGTATCGCTTCGCTCCACCCATCCTACGCCGAGCACTCCTGAGGTCGCGCCGGCGTGCTCCAGACCCGCCAGCCGGCACCGCCCAGCCCCCTCTCCCTCTGGGAGAGGGTTGGGGTGAGGGCGAAGCCTGCGCGCCAGGACTTCACCTCGCACAAACCGCGCCGCACCACCCTGCGCTGGAAGCGCTCATCACGCACCACCCGCCGCTCCAGCCCCAGCTCGAACAACCCGGCGATCCGCCGCGCCAGCCGCCGGCCCACTTCGCGCTCCTCGCGCAATCCGTTCCAGGCACTCATGGCTTGTTCCCCAGTCGGTAGATCGGCAGCGCCAGCAGCAGGCCGAGTTGCGCAACGCCCATGCACATCTCCAGGAAGGAGCGCACATGGGGATTGTTGGCCGCGTCCTCGACGCCGGTGAGTTGCGTCCACAGCTCGGCCGGCAGCAACAGTGCCAGGTGCGCCAGCGGCTTGCCGGTGGCCACCAGCAGGGCAATCCAGTCAAAGCGGCCGAGCAGCATCAGCACCGGCAGGCACAGGCCACTGACCAGCAGGCCGGCCAACAGGCACAGGGAAAAACGCATCAGGTTGGGCATCTCCATTCTCCTCAGCGCTGCACGCGCACGTCTTCCAGGGAAAATTCCAGGTCATCGCCACGCGGCTTGCCGATGCCGTACCAGTCCAGGCGACGGGTCAGCACCATCACGCCACCGAGCACACCGAACAGCAGCAGCGAGCCCATCAGCAATGCGTAGTCCTCGGCGCTGAGCAGCGCGTAGAGCATCCCGTAGAGCCCGGCCAGGCCGAGGCTGAACCCGGCACCGCGCCACAGGCTGTGCAACACGTGGCAGAGGTAGAAGCCGATCAGCCCGACGCAGGCGCCAGCGGACAGCAGGTAGGCCAGCTCGAAGCCGACATGCTCGGAGAGCGACAGCAGCAGCAGGTAGAACAGCGCCAGCGCCATGCCCACCAGGGCGTACTGGATCGGGTGGACCGACAGGCGCTTGAGCACTTCGAAGAGGAAGAAGCCGGCGAAGGTGAGGACGATGAACAGCAGCGCGTATTTCACCGCGCGGTCGGTCTTCAGGTATTGGTCCACCGGGTCCACCAGCGCCACGCCGAAGCGGTGCTGGCCGAATTCGCTGCACTCGGCGGAGCTGGGACGCAAGGCATCCGGATCGTCCGCACCGACCGCGCGGGCAACGTCGGCCTGGGCCGGCGCCACACAGGCGCGCAGCTGGTCCTCCAGGTTGGTGGCGAAGAAGCTGGTGCGCCAGCGTGCGCTGAAGCCGTCGGCGCTGATGCTGCGTTCGGTCGGCAGGAACTCGCCGCCGAAGCTCGGGTGAGGCCAGTCGGAGACCAGCTTGACCTGGCTGTCGCGGCCCACCGGAGTGATGTCCAGGCGGCTACTGCCCAGCAGCGACAGCTCGAAGGAATAGTCGAAGCGCTGCTCGCGCTCGCTGGCCTTGAACGGCAGCACGGCGTGCACGCCATTGCCGAGGAACTGGCTCTGGGTGCCGGGCTGGAAGTCGCGCAGCTGGTCACCGACCTTCAGCTTCGGCGCGTTCTCGATGCCGCGCACATCGCTGATGCCCACCGCCAGCAGCGGCTCGTCGAAGCGGTAGCTGTCGAGGTCGCCGCTGATGCCGTAGTTGGCCGGCAGGACGAAGCTGCCGCTGACCTGGCTGTCGGCGTGGTACAGGCGCGCCTCGTAGATACCGCGATGGCGCAGCTCGGTATTCATCTGCCCGTCGAGGCTGAACACCTCCGGCAGGAAGTACAGCCGCCCGCGCACCTCGCGCTCCTGCAGCACGCGCTGCTGGCTCGACTTGTCCAGGCGCCAGCTGCGGATGGTCCGGGTGTAGGGCACGACCACCAGCGGGCCGGTGAGCTGCTGGCTGTAGCTGGCGCTGCGGGCGATGTCCTGCAGGACCTCGTCGCGGTAGTTCTGACGCTCGTCGACCAGGCCGTCGATCATCAGCAGGGGTATCAGCAAGAGGACGATCAACAGCGCGATGGCGCCGAGCTTGATGCCGAGTTGGCGGTTCATCGAAAGCTTCTCCGTGGGTGGACGACGGAGCAAGCCTGAGGCCCGCGCGTGGGGGCGCTCGGGGCGAAGTGTGGAGACTTTGTGGGAATTGTGTGGCTTCGGCTCTTCGTAGGAGCGAGCTTGCTCGCGAACCGAATTCGCAGCGGGGCTTGTTCGCGAGCAAGCTCGCTCCTACTGGGGCAACCGCAGGCTCGCGCGTACGCCGCCCTCGACGTTTTCCACGCGCAATTCACCGCCATGCAGCGTCGCCACCTCGGCGACGAAGTTGAGCCCCAGCCCGGTGCTCTTGCGCCCACTTACCGGGCGCGGCAGCGAGTAGAAGCGCTCGGTCAGGCGCGGCAGGGCGAAGTCCGGAATCGCCTCGCCCTGGTTGCACAGCTCGACGCACCAGCCGTCTCCCTCGGGCTGGGCGGCGAAGCGGATCACGCCACCGACCGGAGTGAAATCCAGGGCGTTGTCCAGCAGGTTGCCCAGGGCCTGGCGCAGCAGGAAGCGCTCGCCCTGCGCGATGGCCTGCGGAGGAATCGCGTTCTCCAGCTGCACGCCCTGCGCACGCACCAGGCGTTCGTCGATCAGCTCGCTGGCCAACTCATGCAGATTCACCGGCACGCGTTCCTCCAGCCCCTGGCGCTGCTCCACCTGGGCGAGGTTCAGCAGGCGTTCGATCAGTTGCTGCAAACGCTCGCTTTCCCCGGCGATGTTGCCGACAAAGCGCGCACGCTGCTCGGCGGGCATCTCGCCTTCGAGCAATTCAGCCGCGCCACGGATCGCCGCCAGCGGGCTCTTCAGTTCGTGGGTCAGCGTGTGCACGTAGCGCTCGACGTAGTCCTTGCCCTCCAGCTGCACGCGCATGCGCTCCACCGCATCGGCCAGCTGCGCCATCTCGCCGCCGCGGTATTTCGGCAGCTCGGCACGGCGGCCTTCGCTGACGGCCTGGGCATAACGAGTGAGGCGATCCAGCGAGCGGCTCAGCCACCAGGACAGCCCAGCCCCCACCAGCAGGCCGAGCACGATCAGCCCGGCGCCGAGCCAGGCCAGGCGCCGCTGCGAGCGGTCGATGTAGGGCTGCAGCGTGCGGTTGGGCTTGGAGACCGAGACCACGCCAATGATCTTCTCGCCATCGCGGATCGGCGCGGCGACGTACATCACCGAGGATTCCGGGTCGTCCGCCGACTCGCGGCTGGAGCGCGCGCCGTACTGGCCGCGCAGGGTCAGGTAGACGTCGTTCCAGCGCGAGTAGTCCTGGCCCACGGCCTGGCCGAGTGAATCGAGCAGGACGATGCCACGGTCGTCGGTGACGTAGATGCGGTGGTTCACCGCGGTCTTGTTCACCCCCCAGATATCCGCCTGCGGGCTGCGCGAGCCGTAGGCGCGGAGGATGTCCGGCAGGCGACTCTGCTCGAGGGTGCCGGCCTTGACGTCGGCTTGCAGCACCTCGGCGAGCAGGTTGGCGGTATCCACCAGGGTCTCTTCGCTGGACTGCCGCACGCCAGGGCGGATTTCGTCCATCACCGTGCGCAGGACGAACCAGCCGGTCAGCCCGACGAAGAAGAAGTAGACCAGGAAGATCCGCAGCGACAGGCGCATCAGCTCTTGTCCGGCGCGTAGCTGTAGCCCAGCCCGCGATGGGTCTGGATCGGTTCGGCGGCGGGGGCGACCTGGCGCAGCTTGGCGCGCAGGCTCTTGATGTGGCTGTCGACGTTGCGCTCGTAGCCGGCGTCGGCGGCGACACCCAGCGCATCGAGCAATTGCTCGCGGCTGAACACCCGTTCGGGGCGCGCCAGCAGCGTCTGCAACAGGCGGAATTCGTGGCGGGTCAGGGCCAGCGACTGGCCGTGGTAGCGAATCTGGAAGCGCTCCTCGTCCACCTCGAACGGGCCGTTGCCGACCGGCGCCTGGGCCGGCGCTTCACGGAGCGCGGTGCGCTTGAGGATGGCCTTCACCCGCGCAGCCACTTCGCGCGGGCTGAAGGGTTTGACCACGTAGTCGTCGGCGCCGATCTCCAGGCCCACCACGCGGTCGATCTCGGCGTTGCGCGCGGTGAGGAAGATCACTGGCACTTCGGAAAAGCGCCGCAGCTGCTTGCAGGCTTCGAAGCCGCTGATATCCGGCAGGCCGACGTCGAGGATGACCAGATCGAAGGGCTCGCGCTGCAGGCGTTCGAGGGCCGGGCCGGCGAGGTTCAGCCAGGTGGTCTCGAAACCTTCGGCCTGCAGGGCGTAGAGCAGGGTGTCGGCGATGGCGGCTTCATCTTCGACGATGAGGATGTGGGGCATGGGATTCCGATTCCCGGGAAAGTCCCAGAAGGGTCCATCATGCCCCGCGCCGCGTCAATCGGGGATCAGGAGCAGCTCGGCTTGCCGGCGGTGAAGCGCTCGCCGGGGTCGACGGCGACGTGGAACTTGCGCAGACCCTTGGTCCCCATCAGGAACGGGTAGTTGAAGTGGCTGCGGTCGGTGAGGTTGACCTCGATGGTGCGCTGGTCGCCGCCCAGGCACACCGGCAGCTCGATCACCGGGCGCTGGCTGAGGCCGGGACTGGAGGCTTCGTCCTCGTCATCGGCGCCGCCGTCGGAGCGATTCTTGATCTTCGAGATGCGCGACAGCTTGTGCTCGTAGACCGAGTCACCGCCGTCCTTGGTGGCCAGCTTGAAGCGCACCCAGTCTTCGCCATCGCGCTGGAAGATCTGTATGTCCTTGGCCGACAGCGACGAGGTGTAGGCGCCGGTGTCCATCTTGGCCTGCAGGGTCTGGTTCAGCTCGGGCAGGCTGACCCATTCGTAGCGGCCGTAGAGTTTGGGTTCGGCGGCCAGGGTGAGGCCGGGCAGAGCGAGCAGGGACAGCAGGGCGAGGGCGCGTTTCACGCGGAATCTCCGGGGTTGTGCGGGTATGCGCATAGGACTATCACGGCCGCCATAGGTTCGCCAGCAGGCTCAGCGCTCGAACAGCGAACCGCGGCGCCGATCCAGACCGCTCCACAGCGACTCCAGGTTGCGGAAGCCCCACTTCTCCGGCGACTCGCGGCCGACGATGCGCTCGCGGCCCTTGAGGCGGGCGAGGTCGACCACTTCGAAGGGAATCGCCGCGCGGGTCCGCGTCGAGTAGAACACCTTGACCATCGGCAGCAGCAGTTCCGCGCCCTGCTCCACCACTACCGCCAGGCGCTCGCTTTCCAGGCGCACCAGCGCGCCAATGGGGTAGATGCCCAGGCAGCGGATGAACGCGCGGAAGACCTTCTCGTCGAGGTGGCTGCCGCACCACTGGGACATGCGCTGCAGCGATTCGGCCGGGTCCCAGCCGGCCTTGTAGGGGCGGTCGGAGGTGATCGCGTCGTAGATGTCGCAGACCGCGCCCATGCGCGCGAACAGGCTGATCTGCTCGCCGGCCAGGCGATGCGGGTAGCCGGTGCCGTCGAGCTTCTCGTGGTGGTGCAGGCACACGTCGAGCACCAGCGCGCTGACCTGGCGGCCCTCGCGGAGAATCTCGCCGCCGCGCCAGGGATGCTCGCGCACGCTAGCGAACTCGCTTTCGTCGAGACGGCCGGGCTTGTTCAGCACGCGCATGGGCACGCACATCTTGCCGATGTCGTGCAGCAGGCCGGCGAGGCCCGCTTCGCGCACCAGCAGCTCGTCGAGACCGAGCTGGCGGGCCAGGGCGATCATCAGCGCGCAAACCGCGACCGAATGCAGGTAGGTGTATTCGTCGGCGGTCTTGAGCCGGGCCAGGCTGATCACCGCGTTGGGGTGACGCTGCATCGAGGCGGCGATCTCGCCCACCAGTTCCTGTGCGCTCTCGGCCTCCACCGCGCGGCCCAGGCGGGCATCCTGGAACATGGCGATGACCCGCTCCTTGGAGCGGATGCACAGCTGCCGAGCGACCTGCAGCTCATCCTGCAGGTTGCGCCGCAGGATCGGCGAGACTGGCACCGGGCGTTCGGCGGGCGTCTCGCTCGGCGGCTCGACGGGCTTCGCGGGCGGACTTTCAGGCACCGTCGGCGCAGCGGGAACCAGGCCGCGCCGCGGGTCGATCAGTACTTCGCGGACCGCACTGCGCTGCAGACGTCGGAGGTCGTCCGGGTCCTCCAGGAGAAAGCGTGCGCGCCAGAACGGATGGTCGACCCAGGAGCCGCAAAGCTCCTGCACGTACATCCCGAGGGTGACGGCTTGCACTGGAATGCGCAGGTACGGCGAGTCGGACATGACAGCTCCCGGCAGGTGATTTGCGCAGCATAGTCCGCCCGCCTCGTTGGCGGGAGTGCCGCTTGGGAACCTGGGGTCGGCTGCGTATGATGGGCCGGCCAATCACGCACAAGGAAAGGACTTCATGCAGGCACTGATGGGCGTCATCGCCAGCCTTCTGCTGCTGCTCAACACCCTGATCCTGATCGGCCCGATGCTGCTGATCGCGCTGCTGAAACTGATCGTCCCCGGCCAGTCCGCCAAGGACGCCTGCTCGCGCGGGGTGATGTGGATCGCCGAGACCTGGGCGGAAATCGACAAGGCCATCTTCGCCCTGATGACCCCCACCGTCTGGGACATCCGCGGCACCGCCCAGCTGCGCGGCGACACCTCCTACCTGGTGATCAGCAACCACCAGTCGTGGGTCGACATCCCGGCGCTGGTCCAGGCGTTCAACCGCAAGACGCCCTATTTCAAGTTCTTCCTGAAGAAGGAGCTGATCTGGGTGCCCTTCCTCGGCCTGGCCTTCTGGGCGCTCGACTACCCCTTCATGAAGCGCTACAGCAAGGCCTTCCTGGAGAAGCACCCGGAGCTCAAGGGCAAGGACCTGGAGATCACCAAGGCCGCCTGCGAGAAGTTCAAGCGCATGCCGGTGACCGTGGTGAACTACCTCGAAGGCACCCGCTTCACCCCGGCCAAGCAGGCCCGGCAGCAGTCGCCCTACCAGAACCTGCTCAAGCCCAAGGCCGGCGGCGTGGCCTTCGTCCTCGCCGCACTGGGTGAGCAGCTGGATACCCTGCTGGACGTCACCCTGGTCTACCCGAAGGGCCCGCGACCGGGCTTCTGGGACCTGCTGTGCGGGCGTGTGCCGCGGGTGATAGTCGACATCCAGGCGCGGGAGATCGACCCCGCGCTCTGGCAAGGCGATTACGAGAACGACCCCGAGTTTCGCCAGTACGTGCAGCGCTGGGTGTCGCAACTGTGGGAGCAGAAGGACCAGCGCATCGAGCAGCTGCGCCAGGAGTTCTGACGCCGCTTATGCGCCCCGCCCGGCCACCGGAGTGGCCGGTGCGGCTGGCGTGCCCCAGAGGCCGCCGAGCGTGCCCAGCAACTGGCTGTTCAGGCCCTGCTGGTTGCAGTAGTCGAGGATCACCCCGGCGAAGCGGCCGATCATCGACTGGTCCATGCCGAGCACGCCGAAGATCTGGTCGACGTCTTCCAGGTTGTTGATCCCGCCCAGCAGCGCCGCGGCGTTGCCCAGCCCACCGAAGCCACCCAGCGCCCCGCCCAGGTCGCCCAGCGAACTGGTGCCGGCGAGCTGTTGCAGGTCCGGCAGGGATTTCTGCAGTTGCGCGGTGTCGTTGTCCTTCAGGCTGTTCATCGCCAGGCCGAGCAAGGCGCCGGTGCCGCCGATGGCCTGCTCTTCGCTGACGCCCAGCTGATGGGTGAGATTGCCCAGCAGGGCATTGGCCGCCGGCGGGATCGACGGCGCCTGCGTGGTCGGCTCGCTTACTTCGTTGAAGGTAGCGGCGAAGACAGGGGTAGCGAGCAGCCAGGCGGTGGCCAGGAAGACGACGGAACGGGTGGACATCGACGGCTCCGAAAAGCGGCTGTCCGGCCCCAGGGCGGGGCCGGATCGTCGATAGGACCGGGGGCCGGCGCGGCGGTTCCGCGCCGGCCGGCGGATATCAGGCGCCGGTGCCCCAGAGACTGCCCAGGGTGCCGAGCAGGTTGCTGTTGAGGCCCTGCTTGCCGAGGTAATCCAGCAGCACACTGGAGAACTTGCCGGTCATCTCCTGGTCCATGCCCAGCGCGCCGAAGGCCTTGCTCACATCGCCCATGCTGCTGACGTTGCCCAGCAGGCCGCTGGAGGCGCCGCCGCCGAGGTTGCCAAGCTGGCCACCAAGGCCGCCCAGGGCGTTGCTGCCGGTGAGCTTGTCGAGGCCGGGGACGGTCTTCGCCAGCTGCGAGTAATCGCCAGTGCTGAGCTTGTTCTTGGCCAGGCCCAGCAGTGCGCCGGTGCCGCCGAGAGCCTGTTCGTCGCTGACGCCGAGCTGGCCGGTCAGGGCATCGAGCAGGCCGCTGGTCTGCGGCGTGGAGGCAACGCGTGAGGTATCGGAGCCGGTCGCACCGGACACCGCCTTGGCGGCGTCGCCGAGGTTGAAGGCGAATGCGGAGGAAGCCGCCAGCAGGGCAGCCAGTGCGAGGGTGACGCGGGGTTTGACGGACATCGCTGTCTCCTGGGAATACCGGACGCCATATCGACCGGGAGGCAGGACCAATGTTCCGCCCTGTCCGGCGCCGCAGAGCAAAGCCGGCAGAGGTTCACGGTGCTGCGGCGAAGACTGTCTTGCAGCCTGTGGCCCTGAACTTTCCCGCAGCGCGCAAGTTGTGTCGCGGGGCCATTCGTACAATCCGTTGAGCATTGCCAACGAGATAATCCGGCCGCAACACAGCGACCGATTTCTCCCATGGCCGTCAAAGATTCCCTAAGCTAGAGCCATTCCCGCCCGACGGACCGACCATGAGCGAACCCTTCATCCTCACGCCCCGCGTGGCCCGCCTGCTGCCCTGGCTGGTGGCCATCGCCTTCTTCATGCAGGCGCTGGACGGCACCATCCTCAACACCGCGCTGCCGAGCATGGCCCGCTCGCTGGACGAGGACCCGCTGCGCATGCAAGGCGTGGTGATCGCCTACCTGCTCACGGTGGCGCTGCTGATCCCCTCCTCCGGCTGGATTTCCGACCGCTTCGGCACCCGCCGGGTGTTCCTCTTCGCGATCTTCCTGTTCAGCTTCGGCTCGCTGCTCTGCGCGCTGTCGCCGAGCCTCGGCACCCTGGTCGGCGCCCGCGTGGTGCAAGGTATCGGCGGCGCGCTGATGATGCCGGTGGGGCGCCTGGTGATCCTGCGCGTGTACCCGCGCACGGAGCTGGTGCGCATCCTCAGCTTCGTCACCATCCCCGGCCTGCTCGGCCCGCTGGCCGGCCCGACCATGGGTGGCTGGCTGGTGGAGTACGCCAGCTGGCACTGGATCTTCCTGATCAACCTGCCGGTGGGGCTGCTCGGCTTCATCGTCGCCCTACGGCTGATGCCAGACCTGCACGGCGTGCGGGCGACGCGCTTCGACTCGATCGGTTTCCTGCTTTTCGGCGGCGCCATGGTGTTGATCACCATCGCCCTGGAAGGCCTGGGCGAACTTCACATGCCCCACGTGCGCGTGGTCCTGCTGCTGGTAGGCGGGCTGGTGCTGCTGGCGGCCTACTGGCTGCGCGCGCTGCGCATCGAGTCGCCGCTGTTCCCGCCGGCACTGTTCGCCACCCGCACCTTCGCCGTCGGCGTGCTGGGCAACCTGTTCGCGCGACTGGGCAGCGGCTCGCTGCCCTTCCTCACGCCCCTGCTGTTGCAGGTCGGCCTGGGCTTTTCACCGTCGCGCGCGGGCATGACCATGATCCCCATGGCCCTGGCCGCCATGGTGATCAAGTCGCTGGCCAAGCCGCTGCTGGAGTTGTTCGGCTACCGCAAGCTGCTGGTGAGCAACACGCTGCTCATGGGGGCGATGATCGCCAGCCTCGGCCTGGTCGACCAGAACACGCCCTATGCCCTGCTGCTGGTGCAACTGGCGGTGCTGGGCGGGATCAACTCGCTGCAGTTCACCGCGATGAACACCCTGACCCTGATCGACCTGCGCGACGACAATGCCAGCGCCGGCAACAGCCTGCTCTCGGTGGTCATGCAGTTGTCCATCGGCATGGGCATCGCCTGCGCGGCGGCGCTGCTGGGCGGCTTCAACGCCGACCCGGAAAGCGCCCAAGGGGATGTGCTGTCAGCCTTCCACGCGACCTACTTCAGCGTCGGGGCGCTGTCGATGCTGGCCGCGGCGATCTTCTTCCAGCTCAACGCCGAGGATGGCCGCACCACGCCGCGCCGGGTCGAGCCCGAGCACGGCGTCAACGAGCACTGATCAGGGTTTGCAGGTGGGCGCGACGGTCTGGCTTTTCGACGCGTCCACCGGGCCCAGGTGTTCCAGGGTGCGGCGGCCGAGCAGCACGGGGTAGTCCAGGGTCTGGCGGTCGCGCAGGGTGAACTGCTCGCGGTAGACCTTGCCGCCCAGGCAAACGTCCATCAGCACCACCGGGCTGCGCTCGACGCCGGTATCGGTCTTGAACTTCAGCACGCGCTCGACGCGGCGCTCGAAGGGCAGGCGCTGCTCCTTGCCGGAGGCCGGGTCGGTGATCATCACGTCGTACTGCACCCAGCGCTCGCCATTCTTGCGAATACGCGTGATGTTGCGCGCATCCATCACCGAGGTCTGCGCGCCGGTGTCCAGCTTGGCCTTGAGCGGCGCCTGCTCGKGCATCAGCGTGAGCGTCTCGACCCAGCCCCAGGTGGCGGGCTGGGCGGGCGCGTCAGCGGCGACGGCAGTACCGCAAACAAGCAGGCCGGCAAGCAGCAGGCGGAAGGGGTTCGAGGGCATGGATGGCAACTCCGGAAAGCGATGTCGGCACGGATACCGGCACTATAGGCAATCAGTACTCAGGCAATAAAAAACCCCGGATGTTTCCACCCGGGGTTTTCTTGGCTGACGCCAGGAAGCGCTTAGGCTACCTGTACGCGCTCGGCCTGCATGCCTTTCTGGCCCTGCACGACTTCGAAGGTGACCTTCTGGCCTTCGGCCAGGGTCTTGAAGCCGGTACCTTCAATGGCGCGGAAGTGAACGAATACGTCCGGGCCGCTTTCCGGGGTAATGAAGCCGTAGCCTTTGGTCTCGTTGAACCACTTGACGGTGCCGTTCTGACGATTCGACATGGTGTTCTCCTTGGAACGTATTTTTAAAATTAGCCACGAATGGCCAGGAACTGAGTTGCAAGGAGTTACAAGGAGTCGAGCAGGACGGGGTGGAATAACCGACCGCATCAGGTCACGATCGACGGCGACCCATGCAAACACAGTCCGGAAACTCTACGACAAAAATCTGCGGAAAGCGAATCTCTTGGAAAAACCCGATCCAGGCGCTTCGGGGAATTCGGACGAGCGGCCGCAAACCCTTGCCATATCAGCTTCTCAGCCCTGCGAAGGGTGCTCTCCTGCTACACTGCGCGGCCATATGGATTCACCCGGGTTTCCTTCGTGACCACCTCTGCATTTTCCAGCCTCGCGCTGTCGGCCGACCTGCTGGCCAACCTCGACTCTCTCGGCTATCGCGAGATGACGCCGATCCAGGCCGCCGCCCTGCCGGCGATCCTCAAGGGACGCGACCTGATCGCCCAGGCCAAGACCGGCAGCGGCAAGACCGCGGCCTTCGGCATCGGCCTGCTCAGCCCGCTGAATCCGCGCTACTTCGGCTGTCAGGCGCTGGTGCTGTGCCCGACCCGCGAACTGGCCGACCAGGTGGCCAAGGAAATCCGCCGCCTCGCCCGCGCCGCCGACAACATCAAGGTGCTGACCCTCTGCGGCGGCACGCCCTTCGGCCCGCAGATCGGCTCGCTGGAGCACGGCGCCCACGTGGTGGTCGGCACCCCAGGACGCATCCAGGAACACCTGCGCCGCGGCACCCTGAAGCTCGACGGCCTCAACACCCTGGTGCTCGATGAAGCCGACCGCATGCTCGACATGGGCTTCTACGACAGCATCGCCGACATCATCGGCCAGGCCCCGGCACGCCGGCAGACCCTGCTGTTCTCCGCCACCTACCCCGAGGGAATCGACCAGCTCGCGGCGAAGTTCCTGAAGAACCCCGAGCGCGTGGAAGTGGAAGCGCTGCACGACGACAGCCAGATCGAACAGCACTTCTACGAGATCGATGCGAAGCAGCGCCTCGATGCTGTCGTTCGCCTGCTCCAGCATTTCCGCCCGCAGTCCTGCGTCGCCTTCTGCCATACCCGCCAGCAGTGCATGGAAGTGGTGGAGCAGCTCAACGCCCGCAAGATTTCCGCCCTGGCCCTGCACGGCGACCTGGAGCAGCGCGAGCGCGACCAGGTGCTGACCATGTTCGCCAACCGCAGCTGCAGCGTGCTGGTGGCTACCGACGTGGCCGCGCGCGGGCTGGATATCGCCGCGCTGGAAGCGGTGATCAACGTCGAGCTGTCGCGCGATGCGCAGATCCACATTCACCGCATCGGCCGCAGCGGTCGTGCCGGCGAGAAGGGCCTGGCGCTGTCGCTGGTAACCCCCGCCGAAGCCAACCGCGCCCAGGCCATCGAAGACCTGCAGGGCGCGCCGCTGAACTGGGAGCGCATCGACTTCCTCAAGGCCAACGACGCCCCGCTGCTGCCGCCGATGACCACCCTGGCGATTGCCGGCGGGCGCAAGGACAAGCTGCGCCCAGGCGACATCCTCGGCGCGCTGACCGGCGACGCCGGGCTCAAGGGCGCCCAGGTCGGCAAGATCGCCATCTTCGACTTCCAGGCCTTCGTCGCCATCGAGCGCGATTCCGCCAAGCAAGCGCTGAAGCACTTCAACGAAGGCAAGATCAAGGGCCGCTCGTTCAAGGCGCGCATTCTCTGACTCAGCCTCTTACAGGTCACGCCGACCTCTCCCCTCGCGTAGGAGCGGACTTCGTCCGCGATGGTATCCGGAGCGAGGCGAACCTATCGCGGACGGAGTCCGCTCCTACGCTGGCGGCACCCAAGCTGTCGCCCTCGCGATAGCCGCGCCCGGAGCGATCCGCTAGTCTGAGCGGCAGACATCCGGAAGTCCCGCACGCGCATGTTTTCCTCGCCACTGCTCCAGTCCCTGCGGCGCCTCTGGGCGCTGGACAAGTTCGCCTATAGCCTGCGGGTGTTCGTCGCCCTCAGCGGGGTCATGCTCGCGTGCTGGCTACAGGGTCGGCCGGAACTGGTGATCCCGCTGTTCCTCGGCGTCATCGCCAGCGCCCTGGCAGAAACCGACGACCACTGGCTCGGCCGCCTGCAGGCGCTGCTGGTGACCCTGGCCTGCTTCAGCATCGCCGCGCTGGCGGTGGAGCTGCTGTTCCCCTACCCGCCGCTGTTCGTCGCCGGCCTCGCGCTGTCGACCTTTGCCATGACCTTGCTCGGCGCCCTCGGCGAGCGCTACGCAGCCATCGCCTCGGCCACGCTGATCCTGTCGATCTACACCATGATCGGCGTCGACCAGCGCGGCGGCACACCCACCGACTTCTGGCGCGAACCGCTGCTGCTGGTGGCCGGCGCCGGCTGGTACGGGCTGCTCTCGGTGCTGTGGAACGCGCTGTTCGCCAACCAGCCGGTGCAGCAGAGCCTGGCGAAGCTGTTCCTCGAACTGGGCGAGTACCTGAAGATCAAGTCGACCCTGCTGGAGCCGCTGCGCCAGCTCGACGTCGAAGCCCAGCGCCTGGCGCTGGCGCGGCAGAACGGCCGGGTCGTGGTGGCGCTCAACCAGGCCAAGGAAACCATCCTCGCGCGGCTCTCCCACGGACGCCCAAGTCCGAAGATCAGCCGTTACCTGAAGCTCTACTTCATCGCCCAGGACGTCCACGAGCGTGCCAGCTCCTCGCACTACCCTTACAACCAGCTGGCCGAAGCGTTCTTCCACAGCGACGTGCTGTTCCGCTGCCAGCGCCTGCTCAACCAGCAGGGCAAGGCATGCAAGGCGCTGGCGAAGGCGATCCAGCTGCGCCAGCCGTTCGACTACAACGACAGCGAACTTGCGCTGGCGGACCTCAACGCCTCGCTGGATTACCTGCGTCAGCAGGGCAACCCGGCGTGGCGCGGGCTGCTGCGCTCCCTCGGCGCACTGGCGGCCAACCTCACCACGCTGGACCGCAAGCTCAGCGGCGCGAGCAACCCGGACATGCTCGACGACGAGCAGGACAGCACCCTGCTGGACCGCTCGCCGCGCTCGTTCAAGGACGCACTGGAACGCATACGCCTGCAGATTTCGCCGACTTCGCTGCTGTTCCGTCACGCCCTGCGCCTGTCCCTGGCGCTGGCGGCCGGCTACGGCATGCTGCACCTGATCCACCCGACCCAGGGCTACTGGATCATGCTCACCACGGTGTTCGTCTGCCAGCCGAACTACGGCGCCACGCGCATCCGCCTGGTGCAGCGGATACTTGGCACCCTGGTCGGCCTGGTGGCAGGCTGGGCACTGATCGACCTGTTCCCCAACCCGCTGATCCAGTCACTGCTGGCGGTGGCGGCCGGGGTCGCCTTCTTCGCCACGCGGAGCACGCGCTACACCCTGGCGACCGCGGCGATCACCCTGCTGGTGCTGTTCTGCTTCAACCAGGTGGGCGACGGCTACGGGCTGATCCTGCCGCGCCTGGTCGATACCCTGCTCGGCGCGTTGATCGCCGGCATCGCGG
Organism: Pseudomonas sp. CAN1; assembly: GCF_030462585.1. Classification (GTDB taxonomy): domain Bacteria; phylum Pseudomonadota; class Gammaproteobacteria; order Pseudomonadales; family Pseudomonadaceae; genus Pseudomonas. The sequence continues at coordinate 186,454 of NZ_JASMRU010000005.1, forward strand.
TGTTCCTTGTGCTGCCCGACTGGCACGGGCGCAGCCTGCACCGCCTGGTCGGCGGCACCCTGGCGTGCAACAGCCGCTACCTGCGCGAGATCATGCAGCAGTACGCCAACGGCAAGCGCGACGACCTCGCCTATCGCACCGCCCGGCGCAACGCGCACAACGCCGACGCGACGCTGTCCACCACGCTGTCGAMCATGCTGCTGGAGCCCGGCCACTTCCGGAAGGACGCGGAGATCGGCTTCCGCTTCCTGGTGCTCTCGCACACCCTGCTCAGCTACCTCTCCGCCCTCGGCGCGCACCGCAACCAGCTGCCGCCGGACGTCAACGACGACCTCATCGCCGAGGCCGCCGACCGCCTGACCAGCAGCCTCGACGACATCGCCGCACGGCTCAACGAACGGCGTCCGGTGGATATCTATAGCGACGCGGAGGATGCGCTGGCCAAGCGCCTGGAAGAACTGCCCGAAGAACAGGACGACGCCCATCGCCTGGTGCAGACCCAACTGGCACTGATCTGCCGGCAGCTCACGCCGCTGCGCACCCTGGCGGCGCACCTGCTGAAGAAGGATCTGGGCGCAGAGCAGGTCGAAGCCGCCTGACGCCGAAACTTCCAGCTGCGTAGGAGCGGACTCCACCTGCGAAACCCTTGTAGGGCGCATAACCCGGAACGGGTTATCCGCCAATTGCACCGCGGCGGATAACGCTGGCGCGTTATGCGCCCTGCGGCCTGCTGAACATGGAGCTCGGTGCGGAGCAAGGCGGAGCCGCCTGACGCCGAAACTTCAAGCTGCGTAGGAGCGGACTCCGTCCGCGATGGGCCCGCCTCGCGCCGGACAACATCGCCGTTCCTACAAGCCGTATTCGCGCATCAGCTCGTCGTAGCTGCCATCCGCGCGCATCTCGCGGATCGCCTTGTTGAAGGCCGCGACTATCTCGGCGTGGTGCGGATTGTGCCGGCCGACCAGGATATGCAGGCCGTTCTCGGTCAGCGGCAGCGGTAGAAACTCCAGCTGCCCCTTGAGCTCGGCGAGGTCGCCGTTGAGGTGCAGGCGCGCGGTGATCTCGTCTTCCAGGGTCAGGTCGACGCGCCCCGCCTGCAGCATCAGCGCGGCGTTGACGAAGCTGAACACCGGTACCCGCTGCAGCTTCGGGTCGCCGTCGAACTCGGCGGAATAGGCGTAGCCGCGCACCATGGCGATACGATAGGGGTAGAGGTCGGCCAGCTTGCTGAAGGTGATGGACGAGCCATGGCGCTTGATCAGGCGCACGCGATTGACCAGGTAGGGCTCGGAGTACTCGCCGAAGCGCTCGCGCTCCGCCGAATACCAGGCGTCCGCCACCAGGTCGTACTCGCCGTTCTCCACCCCGTGCAGTACCCGCGGCCAAGGCACCTCGACGTACTCGCTGGCATAGCCGGCGCGGGTCAGCGCGGCCTGCACCAGGCGCACAGCCACGCCGTTGCCCGGCAGCTGGCGGTCCGCGTAGGGCGGCCAGCGGTCGGCGGCAACGCGCAGCACCTCGCCGGCGCGCGCGGACGTTGCCGCGCACAGGCACAGGAGGATCAGCAGCAGGCGTAGCGGCATCGACGGCGTCGTCCACAGGGAGGCTTCGGCAAGACTAGCCGCTGCCCCCGCCGCCGCGCCAATCTCAGAACAGCATCGCTGCGCGCAGGCTCATGCCGCCGGTCTCGGGCACCACCGCAACGTTGTAGCGCTCGCTTTCCGGGCCTTCGAGGAACAGGTTGTAGGTGAAGTTGGCGAAGAAGTTGCCCACTGCCATGCCCACCAGCACGTCGGTGGGATAGTGCTTGTCGCCTTCCACCCGTGACAGCGCGGTCAGCCCATCGAGGGTGTAGAGCCCGGCCTTGGCGGTGTAGCGCCAGGTCGGATTCATGTCGATGTAGTCGAGGTTGCGCCGGGTGAAGCTGGTGTGTACGGCGGTCACGGCGGTGTGCTTGGACGGGAAGGAGTCGTCGGGAATCTTGTCCGGCCGCTCGCGCCCGGACCACTCCTTGGCCTCCTCGACGAAACCGGTCACCGCGTAGCGGTCCGCCGCCAGCAGCGTCAGGTTGCGCCCGCGCCAGCTCCATTTCTCCTCGTCACTGACGTCCTTGGGCGCAGCCACCAGGGCGGTCACCACGCTCAGGCCGGTGGCCAGGTTGAGCATGCGGTCGGCGGCCTGGTTGGCATCACCGCCGAAGAACCAGTCGTGATTGCTCGCCGACTTCTGCCACTTGTGGTCCCAGTTGCCCGCGGCGATCACCGCCGCGCCGGCCACCGGGGCCCAGACGTCGGCGCTGGTGACGGCACGCTGCGCCGAGTCCCCCACCCGCTCCCAGCTCATCTGCGGTGCTCCTGCGCAACCGATGAGCGCGGCGCTGGCCGCCAGGGTGGCGACTGCCAGCAAAGTCCGATTCATGATGTTCCCCCCATGCGCCCGACCGCTCCGGGGTTGCGGACGCGTCAATGCATGAGCCGGGAAGGATAGTTGCGACGAATCTGAAGGCCTCTGCCTTCAGTCATTAATCGGTAACTCTTCTTTTCATTCAGCGGAAAAAGAAAAACCCCGCCGAGGCGGGGTTCTCCGGGTCAGACGGAATCAGCCTTTGAAGACGTCTTCCACCGATTGCAGCGGGTAGTGCTTCGGATACGGCAGGGTCGCCACGCCGGTCTCGATGGCGGCCTTGGCCACGGCATCGGAAACGATGGTGATCAGGCGCTTGTCCATCGGCTTCGGAATGATGTACTCGCGGCCGAATTCGATGGCGCTCACGCCGTAGGCGTCGCACACGTCCTTGGGTACCGGCTGCTTGGCCAGGTCACGCAGGGCCAGGGCGGCGGCGATCTTCATTTCTTCGTTGATGCGGGTGGCGCGTACGTCCAGGGCACCGCGGAAGATGAAGGGGAAGCCCAGTACGTTGTTGACCTGGTTCGGGTAGTCCGAACGGCCGGTAGCCATGATCACGTCATCGCGGGTGGCGTGGGCCAGTTCCGGCTTGATTTCCGGGTCCGGGTTGGAGCAGGCGAAGACGATCGGGTTGGCCGCCATGCGCTTGAGGTCTTCCGGGCTCAGCAGGTTGGCGCCGGACAGGCCGACGAACACGTCGGCGCCGTCGAGGGCGTCAGCCAGGGTGCGCTTGTCGGTCTCGGTGGCGAACACTGCCTTGTACTGGTTCAGGTCGTTGCGGCCGGCGTGGATCACGCCCTGGCGGTCGATCATGTAGATGTTCTCGACCTTGGCGCCCATGCTGACCAGCAGCTTCATGCAAGAGATGGCGGCAGCGCCGGCACCCAGGCAGACGATCTTCGCGGTTTCCAGCTTCTTGCCGGCGATTTCCAGGGCGTTGAGCATGCCGGCGGCGGTGACGATGGCGGTGCCGTGCTGGTCATCGTGGAAGACCGGGATATCGCACTGTTCGATCAGCGCGCGCTCGATCTCGAAGCACTCGGGTGCCTTGATGTCTTCCAGGTTGATGCCGCCGAAGGTGATGGAGATGCGCTTGACGGTATCGATGAAGGCCTGCGGGCTCTCGGCGTCGACTTCGATGTCGAACACGTCGACACCGGCGAAGCGCTTGAACAGGACGCCCTTGCCTTCCATGACCGGCTTGGAGGCCAGCGGGCCGAGGTTGCCCAGGCCGAGGATGGCGGTGCCGTCGGAAATGACCGCGACCAGGTTGCCCTTGCCGGTGTACTTGAAGGCCAGTTCCGGATCACGCGCGATTTCGCGCACCGGCTCGGCGACACCCGGGCTGTACGCCAGCGACAGGTCGCGGGCGGTGACGGTCGGCTTGGTCAGCTCGACGCTCAGTTTACCGGGGCGGGGTTGGGCGTGATATTCGAGGGCAGCGGTCTTGAGATCAGACATTTGGGCACTTCCGCTTTTGTTGCTTGTTGGACAGACGGGGGTCCGAGCATACGCACAAACCCCGCACCTGCCAAGGTAGCCCAAGCCCCTGCTGTCAAGACCTCTAGCGTACGACTTTCAGCCAGTCGCCCGGTTTTGGCTGACCAGTTGGATACAAGTCATTCAATAAACGTATACGATTTATCGAGTCAGTTTGCGGACCGGATTCGGCCTTCGCAAACTCCTCGACAGTCTGCCCGGATTTGACCTGAACGACGGCGATCCGGCGCGGTTGCGCGAGCTTCTGCTCGTCCGCACGCATGGGCCGGAAGCTGCGGATGACCTGCATGAAGTGGTCGTCCTCGCTTTCCAGCGAGGCGCGACCTTTGACCACACCGATGAACAGGAAGGCGTGGTCCTTCTGGTAGATCACCGCAGCGCGGCGGGCCGGCGAGCCGGGCACCACGCCGGTGGCGACATCGAGGCCGGCCTGCTGGAAGCTTTCTTCGTTCGATAACCGCCCGCCAGCGCCCTTGCGCAGGTATTCCGCCGGAGTCAGCTGGCCTTCGCGGGGCACCAGCTTCATGCCGATGTAGGCCTGCTGGTCGGCGGTGTAGCCCACCAGCGCGGTCGGCTGGTTGAGGATGCCCCAGCCGGACGGATAGGTCAGGGTGAAGTCCAGCTCCGAGTGGTAGAAGCTCTGCCCGCGGCGCACGCCGCTGGCGGCGGAGTCGCCGAAGGGCATGCCATCGATGGCCTTCAGGTAGCGCTCGACGTCGACCTCGCGCTGGCCGCTGGTGGCCAGCGCCTGGGCCGGGCCAAGCACCTGCTTGAGTCGCTCGTCGTTGTCCGGATGGGTGTCGAACAGTCCGTGGTAACCGACCGGCTGGGCCGCCTGGCCCTTGCGCGCGGCCTCGTCGCGGGCGAAGTCTTCCTGGTTCTTCAGCACCCGCACCACCTGGATCATCGCAGTGGGGTCATAGCCGGCGCGGGCCAGGTACTTGGCGCCCAAGCCGTCGGCCTCCAGCTCCATGTCGCGGCCATAACCGCGCACGAAGGCGGTCCCGAGCACGTTGGTCAGGTCCGCCGCCGCACCGACACCGGTGCCGATGGCCACGGCCTGGCCGAGGATGCCCCAGGCGCTGGACTGGCTCTGCTGGCGCACGCTGTGGCGGGCGGTGACGTGGCCGACCTCGTGGCCGAGCACCGCAGCCAGCTCGGCTTCGGAGCCGAGGTAGGCCATCAGCCCGCGGTGGATATAGATGTAGCCGCCGGGCAGGGCGAAGGCGTTGATGTCGGGGGTGTCGATGACGGTGAAGTGGTACTGCAGTTGCGGCCGGTCACCGGCACGGGCGACGCGCTCGCCGACCTGCTGGACATAGGCCTGCAGCTTCTCGTCCTCGTAGCGCGGGTATTGCTTGAGGATTTCCTGGCTGTACTTCTGGCCCATCTCCAGCTCGCTCTGCTCGCTCATCATCACGAAGTCAGACTTGCCGGTGGCCGGGTTGGTGGCGCAGCCGCCGAGCACGCTCAGCAGCGCCAGCAGGGTCAGGATTCCGAACGAGCGCAAGCTCATGGCAATACCTCCATCATCGCCGGGTCGGTCAAGGGCAGCATCCAGCGCGCCTGTCCGGGTTTTACGCCACCGCGCGCGGAGCGGTCGATGACCCAGCCGCGCGCCTCTACCTGTCGACCTTCGAGGCCGCGCAGGGTTGCATCATCGAACTGCTTCAGCAGCCGCGCCTCGATTCACAGCCTGCTGGCAGGCGGTGAGATCGGTGTTCGGCGCGATAGCTACAAGGTAGCCCAGGCCATGCCAATCAGACGGACGCTGCGGCCGTCGGCCAGGGAAAAAAGGACGGCCATAAAAAAGGCGCCCACGAGGGACGCCTTCTTCGAGATACCGTGAAAAACCATGGATGGCCTTTCTCGGAAATCGATCTTACTTCTTGCTGCCGAACATGGCGAAGCGCTGGTTGAAGCGGTCGATACGGCCGCCGGTGTCCAGAACTTTCTGCTTACCGGTGTAGAAGGGGTGGCACTCGGAGCAGACGTCCAGGTGAATGCCCTTGCACAGGGTGGAACGGGTCTTGATCACGTTGCCACAGCTGCAGGTAGCTTCGATATCTTCGTACGCGGGATGGATTTCCGGTTTCATGGTCTCTTCCTCTCGGTGGTGTGCCGCCACCCAGTCTCTGGCAGAAGCCGAGCCACGGTCATCGAGGACCGCGGGCGGGATCTTTTACCGGGCACCGCACGGAAATTAAGGGCGTGGATCATACCAGAGAACGCCTGCAACGCAAGATCAGGCATGACCGACCGTCGTATCGCCCATGCTACCATCCAGGGTTCCTCGCCGCCCCGGAATCCGTCGCGTGCCCGCACCCGCCATCCTGCGTCTCGCCCTGCCCTCGCCGCTGCGCCGCCTGTTCGACTACCTGCCCCCGCGCGGGGTCGATGCTTCGCGCCTGCAGCCGGGCGTGCGCCTGCGCGTGCCGTTCGGCCGCCGCGAGATGGTCGGCGTCCTGGTGGACAAGGTGGAGACCTCCGAGGTCCCGGCCGACAAACTGCGCCCGGCCCTGGCCGTGCTCGACCACGAGCCGCCGATGCCGGCGCACCTGCTGGAGCTGTGCCGCTGGACGGCGCAGTACTACCAGCACAGCCTGGGCGACACCTTTTCCTGGGCGCTGCCCAACCTGCTGCGCCAGGGCGAGCCGGCCGAGGCGCGCCAGCAGCGCTTCTGGCACGCCGAGCCGGGCGCTCGCGAGGACGACTCGCGCCTGGCCCGCGCGCCGCGCCAGCGCGAGACGCTGAAAATCCTCAAACAGCATCCCCACGGCGTCGCCCACGACCTGCTCAGCCAGTTGCAGATCAACAAGGACAGCCTCGACCTGCTGCAGGAAAAGGGCCTGGTCAGCCTGGAAGTGCGCGTCCACAGCGTGGCGCCGCACCACGGCCCGTGGCTGGCGCAGGCGGAACTGCCGCTCAACGCCGAACAGCGTGCCGCCTTCGAATCGGTGCGCGCCGGCTTCGGCAGCTTCCACAGTTTCCTGCTCGCCGGCGTCACCGGCAGCGGCAAGACCGAGGTCTACCTGCAACTGATCCGCGAGGCCCTGGAGGCCGGCAAGCAGGCGCTGGTGCTGATCCCCGAGATCAACCTTGGCCCGCAGACCCTGAGCCGCTTCGAGCGCCGCTTCAACGCGCGCATCGCCCTGCTGCACTCCGCGCTGACCGACCGCGAGCGCCTCGACGCCTGGCTGGCCGCCCGTGACGGCGACGCCGACATCATCATCGGCACCCGCTCGGCGCTGTTCACCCCGATGAAGAATCCGGGGCTGATCATCATCGACGAGGAACACGACGCTTCCTATAAACAGCAAGAAGGCCTGCGCTACCACGCCCGCGACCTGGCCATGGTGCGCGCGCGGCTGGAGAACGTGCCGATCCTGCTGGGCTCCGCCACCCCCGCGCTGGAAAGCCTGCACAACGCCCAGAGTGGTCGCTACGGCCTGCTGCGCCTGACCCAGCGCGCCGGCGGCGCGCACCAGCCGAAGTTCCACCGCCTGGACGTGAAGAGCCTGCCGCTGGATTCGGGCATCTCCATGCCGCTGCAGCGTTCGATCAAGGAAACCCTGGCCGCCGGCCAGCAGGTGCTGGTCTACCTGAACCGCCGCGGCTTCGCCCCGACCCTGCTGTGCCACGACTGCGGCTGGATCAGCCAGTGCCCGCGCTGCGACGCGCGGATGACCGTGCACCAGGGCAGCGGCGAGCTGCGCTGCCACCACTGCGACCACCGCGAGCGGCCGCCGCGCAACTGCCCGAAATGCGGCACGGTGGACCTGCGCCCGGTGGGCGCCGGCACCGAGCGCGCCGAGGAGCGCCTGCGCATCCTCTTCCCGGATTACCCGGTGTTGCGCATCGACCGCGACAGCACCTCGCGCAAGCACGCCATGCGCGACCTGTTCGCCACCATCAATAAAGGCGAGCCGTGCATCCTCGTCGGCACGCAGATGCTCGCCAAGGGGCACCACTTCCCGCGCGTCACCCTGGTGGCGATCCTCGATGCCGACGGCGGGCTGTTCTCCGCCGACTTCCGCGCCAGCGAGCGTATGGCCCAGCAGATCGTCCAGGTCGCCGGCCGCGCCGGGCGTGCCGAGGAGCCGGGCCGCGTGCTGATCCAGACCCACCTGGCCGACCACCCGCTGCTGGTGCAGCTCACCGAACAGGGCTACTTCGCCTTCGCCGACCAGGCCCTCACCGAACGCCGCTCCGCCGGCCTGCCGCCGTTCTCGCACCTCGCCCTGCTGCGCGCCGAGGCGCACAAGCCGGGGCAGGCCGAAGGCTTCCTCGACGAAGCCTGCGCCGAGGCCGAGCGCCTGCAGGCTACGCTGGGCCAGGACGTGGAACTCCTCGGCCCGGTGCCGGCTCCCATGGAGCGCCGCGCCGGACGCTACCGCGCCCAGCTGTTGCTGATGAGCACCGCCCGCGCGCCGCTGCACCGCCTGCTGACACCCTGGCTGCAGACGCTGGAAGGCATGCCCAGCGGGCGCCAGGTACGCTGGTCGCTGGACGTGGACCCGATCGACCTCTTCTGACAGATGCCTCGCACGGATAAAACCGTCCGGGCTTGCGCATCCGTCCTACATTGACTTCCATCAGCCGCGACGGATGGCGCAGCGGCGAGACTGAACAAGGAGCGCTCCGCGGTTGGCAAGCCATGCCCGGCCACGGATAATGCGCGGTTCTGAGCCCGATAACCGGTCGCGCGCGCCGGAAGCACGCGAGCACGGAGAAAACCATGAAAGACACGATTCGCCACCTGATCCAGCAAGCCCTTGTCAGCCTCACCGAAGACGGCACCCTGCCGGCCGGCCTGACGCCCGACATCCAGGTGGAGAACACCAAGGACCGAACCCACGGTGACTTCGCCAGCAACATCGCCATGATGCTGGCCAAGCCGGCCGGGATGAAGCCGCGCGACCTCGCGACCAAGCTGGTCGCGGCGCTGCCGCAGAGCCCGGAAGTGGCCAAGGTCGAGATCGCCGGCCCCGGCTTCCTGAACTTCTTCCAGGACCAGGCCTGGCTCGCCGCCCGCCTCGACAAGGCCCTCGCCGACGGTAACATCGGCGTGCGCAAGGCCGGTGCCGCCCAGCGCGTGGTGGTTGACCTGTCCTCGCCGAACCTGGCGAAGGAAATGCACGTCGGCCACCTGCGCTCGACCATCATCGGCGACGCCGTCAGCCGCGTGCTGGAATTCCTCGGCGACACCGTGATCCGCCAGAACCACGTAGGCGACTGGGGCACCCAGTTCGGCATGCTGCTGGCCTACCTGGAAGAACAACCGGTGGACGCCCAGGCCGAACTGCACGACCTGGAAGTCTTCTACCGCGCCGCCAAGAAGCGCTTCGACGAGTCCCCCGAGTTCGCCGACCGCGCCCGCGAGCTGGTGGTGAAACTGCAGGCCAACGATCCCAAGTGCATCGCCCTGTGGAACCGTTTCAACGACATCTCCCTGTCGCACTGCCAGAAGGTCTACGACCTGCTGGGCGTGAAGCTGACCATGGCCGACGTGAAGGGCGAGAGCGCCTACAACGACGACCTCGCGCAGGTGGTTACCGACCTTACCGCCAAGGGCCTGCTGGTCGAGAGCGACGGCGCCCTGTGCGTGTTCCTCGACGAGTTCAAGAATGCCGAAGGCGAGCCGCTGCCGGTGATCGTGCAGAAGGCTGGCGGCGGCTACCTCTACGCCACCACTGACCTCGCCGCCATGCGCTACCGCCACAAGGTGCTGCACGCCGACCGCGTGCTGTACTTCGTCGACCAGCGCCAGGCCCTGCACTTCCAGCAGGTGTTCGAAGTCGCCCGCCGCGCCGGTTTCGTCCCGGCCAGCATGGACCTGGAGCACATGGGCTTCGGCACCATGAACGGCGCCGACGGCAAGCCATTCAAGACCCGCGACGGCGGCACCGTGAAGCTGATCGACCTGCTGATCGAAGCCGAGGAGCGCGCCTACACCCTGGTGAAAGGCCTCAACGAGAAGCGCGTGGAGAAAGGCGAAACGCCCTTCAGCGAGGAAGAACTGCGCCGCATCGGCCACGTGGTGGGTATCGATTCGGTTAAGTACGCCGACCTGTCCAAGCACCGCACCAGCGACTACAGCTTCAACTTCGACCTGATGCTGAGCTTCGAGGGCAACACCGCGCCGTACCTGCTCTACGCCTACACCCGTGTAGCCGGCGTGTTCCGCAAGCTGGGCAAGACCTATGACGAAGTGGGCGGCAGCATCCACCTGCAGCAGCCCCAGGAAATCGCCCTGGCCGCGCAGCTGGCGCAATTCACCGACCTGCTCAACAACGTCGCCGTGAAGGGTGTCCCGCACATCCTCTGCGCCTACCTGTACGAGCTGGCCGGGCTGTTCTCCAGCTTCTACGAGCACTGCCCGATCCTCACTGCCGAGGACCCGGCGCAACAGGAAAGCCGCCTGCGCCTTGCCGCGCTGACCGGCCGTACCCTCAAGCAGGGCCTGGAGCTGCTGGGCCTGGAAACCCTGGAGCGCATGTAAGCACCCATGGCGAAGAAGAAACCCGCTCCCAAGCGCGGCGCCAGCCGCTACCAGGCCCCGGCCAAGAAGACTTCGGTCCCCGGCTGGGTCTGGCTGGTCGCCGGCCTGGCCATCGGCGGCTTCATCATGTTCCTGATGAAGCTGGAGCCGGGTCGCAACGACGTCAAACGCGAGAAGCCGGAGACGGCCAAGACCGTGGTCGGCTCCAACAAGCCCTCCGGCACCGTGCAGCAGCAACAGCCTGCGGCGCCGACCGGGGTGAAGCCCAAGTACGACTTCTACACCCTGCTGCCGGGCTCGGAAGTCGCGGTGCCGCCGGATGCCGTGCCGCCGCCGGCCAAGCCGACGCAACCCGCGCAGCCGCCGGCGACCGTGGTCGCGACCAAGGAAGAAGCCGAGAAGATCGACACCCAGCGCGCCCTGACCGCCCTGAGCGGGCAGAACCCGCCGCCGCCCGCGGTAGTCAAGCCAGCCACGCCGCCCGCGACCCAGGTCGCCAGCGCGCAGAAGCCGGCCCTGCCGCAGGCTCCGGCCAGCGACACCGCAGCCAAGCCGACCCCGCCGCCGGCCGTGGCCGCGACCCAGTACTACCTGCAGGCCGGCTCGTTCCGCAAACAGACCGACGCCGACCACCTGCGCGCGCAGATCATCATGATGGGCCAGAACGCCCGCGTGGAGTCCGGCACCGTGCGCGACGAAACCTGGTACCGCGTCATGGTCGGCCCCTACGGCGACCGCACCAAGGCCTCCGCCGCACAGAAGCAGCTCGCCGGCAACGGCTTCAGCAACCTGCTGTTACAGCAGCGCCAGACCCGCTGAAGCCCCGCGAAATCAGGCCCTGCGCCGACGGGTGGCGCGCGAAATGCGCGCTACTCGTCCGGTGCGGGACTTGAACCCCGCCTTCGCAGTCCCCATCTGACTCTGCATTCGGGCACAACGCCCCGCAGTGTGGAGTAAGACCCTTGACCACCATCGTATCTGTCCGCCGCAATGGCAAAGTCGTCATGGGCGGCGACGGCCAGGTTTCCCTGGGCAACACCGTGATGAAAGGCAACGCGAAGAAAGTCCGCCGCCTGTACCACGGTGAAGTGCTGGCCGGCTTCGCCGGCGCCACCGCCGATGCCTTCACCCTCTTCGAACGCTTCGAGCAGCAGCTGGAAAAACACCAGGGCCACCTGGTGCGCGCCGCTGTCGAGCTGGCCAAGGACTGGCGTACCGACCGCTCCCTGAGCCGCCTGGAAGCCATGCTGGCGGTGGCCAACAAGGACGCCTCGCTGATCATCACCGGCAACGGCGACGTGGTCGAACCCGAGCATGGCCTGATCGCCATGGGTTCGGGCGGCGGCTTCGCCCAGGCCGCCGCGCTGGCCCTGCTGCAGAAAGGCAGCGACGACATGAGCGCCCGCGAGATCGCCGAAACCGCGCTGAACATCGCCGGCTCCATCTGCGTGTTCACCAACCAGAACCTGACCCTTGAGGAGCTCGACAGCGCTGTCTGAGCGCTGTCGTTCCGGAGTAGCTAGTCAATGTCCATGACTCCCCGCGAGATCGTCCACGAACTCAATCGCCACATCATCGGCCAGGACGACGCCAAGCGCGCCGTCGCCATCGCCCTGCGCAACCGCTGGCGGCGCATGCAGCTGCCGGCCGAGCTGCGCGCCGAAGTGACACCGAAGAACATCCTGATGATCGGCCCGACCGGCGTCGGCAAGACCGAGATCGCCCGGCGCCTGGCCAAGCTGGCCAACGCCCCGTTCCTCAAGGTCGAAGCGACCAAGTTCACCGAGGTCGGCTATGTCGGCCGTGACGTCGAGTCGATCATCCGCGACCTCGCCGATGCCGCGATCAAGATGCTCCGCGAGCAGGAAGTGCAGAAGGTCAAGTACCGCGCCGAAGACGCCGCCGAAGAGCGCATCCTCGACGCCCTGCTGCCGCCGGCACGCACCGGCGGCTTCGGTGACGAGCCGCCGCGCGAGGATTCCAACACCCGCCAGCTGTTCCGCAAGCGCCTGCGCGAAGGCCAGCTGGACGACAAGGAAATCGACATCGAGGTCGCCGACATCCCTTCGGGCGTGGAAATCATGGCCCCGCCCGGCATGGAAGAGATGACCAACCAGTTGCAGAACCTGTTCTCCAACATGGGCAAGGGCAAGCGCAAGAGCCGCAAGCTGAAGGTCGCCGAAGCCATGAAGATGGTCCGCGACGAGGAGGCCCAGCGCCTGGTCAACGAGGAAGACCTCAAGGCCCGCGCCCTGGAGGCGGTGGAGCAGCACGGCATCGTCTTCATCGACGAGATCGACAAGATCGCCAAGCGCGGCAACGTCGGCGGCGCCGATGTTTCCCGCGAGGGCGTGCAGCGTGACCTGCTGCCGCTGATCGAGGGCTGCACCGTGAACACCAAGCTGGGCATGGTGAAGACCGATCACATCCTGTTCATCGCCTCGGGCGCGTTCCACCTGTCCAAGCCCAGCGACCTGGTGCCGGAACTGCAGGGCCGCCTGCCGATCCGCGTCGAGCTGAAAGCCCTGAGCCCGAGCGACTTCGAGCGCATCCTCAGCGAGCCGCACGCGTCGCTGACCGAGCAGTACACCGCGCTGCTGAAGACCGAAGGCCTGGACATCGAATTCGCCGCCGACGGCATCAAGCGCCTCGCCGAGATCGCCTTCCAGGTCAACGAGAAGACCGAGAACATCGGTGCCCGTCGCCTGCATACCCTGCTCGAACGCCTGCTGGAGGAGGTGTCCTTCGACGCCGCCGACCTGGCCAGCGAGCACAGCGACAAGGCCATCGTGATCGACGCGGCCTACGTCAACGGCCACCTGGGCGAACTGGCCCAGGACGAAGACCTGTCCCGCTACATCCTCTAAGCGATCCACATCGCTGCGACGGGGCGCCTCAGGGCGCCCCGCTGTTTTTCCGGCGGCGCTACAATGCCGCAATCGTCGTCCAGGAGCCGTCCATGCGCATCCCTTCCGCCATCAAGCTGCACAAGGCCTCGAAGAAGCTTTCGCTGACTTACGGGGAACAGTCGTACGAACTGTCCGCCGAGTTCCTGCGGGTGCATTCGCCGTCGGCGGAGGTGCAGGGCCACGGCAACCCGGTGCTGCAGGTGGGCAAGCTGAACGTCGGCCTGAGCAACATCGAGCCGGCCGGGCAGTACGCGCTCAAGCTGACCTTCGACGACGGCCACGACAGCGGCCTGTTCACCTGGGACTATCTCTACGAACTGTGCGTGCGCCAGGACGAGATGTGGGCCGACTACCTGGCGCAGCTGGAAAAGGCCGGCAAGTCGCGCGACCCATCGGAGTCTGTCGTCAAACTCATGCTGTAGATCGGGAACGCCGAACCGACCGACTGGGTAGGAGCGGACTCCGTCCGCGATCGGTCCGGCGCCGCACCCAACCCATCGCGGATGAATCCGCTCCTACAATTCGTTCGATCTTTCCCTCCCCTCCGCACCAACCTTCGTCGGGCATTCGCCCAGGGCACGCCATTTGCAACATTCCTTCGGCAGACTGCTGCTCGCGTGGCCGCCGTCAGGGAATTGGCGAGATGCCCCCGCTCTAGGGCGCGTTTTCTAACTTTTCCCGACATACTCCTAGGAGAAGGCCCACGCTGCACCAGCTTGCGCGGCGAAGGAAACTCGGGTAACCAAGGCAGTGCAGCGCACCGGAATTGCGCTGCGCGAAGCGTGGTCTCCCTGATTTTCCAGTGATGCCGCCAAGTGATGAATCGCGTGGAGCACCCTCCACGTTCCGCAACCCCGAGAAGTACTTGGCCTTACGTCACCCAGGTGAGCCCCGCCAGTATGCGTCTCAGGACAATGGAGCGTCGCCGATGACCCAGAAGAACAACAGCGATCTACCCCAGCAAGCCGCGGAAAACACACTCGCCCTGAACCCGGTGATCGGGATTCGCGGCAAGGACCTGCTCACTTCTGCCCGGATGGTGCTGCTGCAGGCGATCAAGCAGCCCTTCCACAGCGCCAAGCACGTGACCCATTTCGGCCTCGAACTGAAGAACGTGCTGCTCGGCAAATCCGAGCTCAAGCCCTCGGACGACGACCGCCGCTTCAACGACCCGGCCTGGAGCCAGAACCCGCTCTACCGCCGCTACCTGCAGACCTACCTGGCCTGGCGCAAGGAGCTGCACACCTGGATGGGCGAGAGCGACCTGTCGCCCCAGGACATCAGCCGCGGCCAGTTCGTCATCAACCTGATGACCGAGGCCATGGCGCCGACCAACACGCTGTCCAATCCGGCGGCGGTCAAACGCTTCTTCGAGACCGGCGGCAAGAGCCTGCTCGACGGCCTCACCCATCTGGCCAAGGACCTGGTGAACAACGGCGGCATGCCCAGCCAGGTCAACATGGACGCCTTCGAGGTCGGCAAGAACCTGGCCATGACCGACGGCGCGGTGGTGTTCCGCAATGACGTGCTGGAGCTGATCCAGTACAAGCCGATCACCGAGAGCGTGCACGAGCGCCCGCTGCTGGTGGTGCCGCCGCAGATCAACAAGTTCTACGTCTTCGACCTGTCGCCGGAGAAGAGCCTGGCGCGCTTCTGCCTGCGCAACCAGGTACAGACCTTCATCGTCAGCTGGCGCAACCCGACCAAGGCGCAGCGCGAGTGGGGCCTGACCACCTACATCGAGGCGCTCAAGGAAGCCATCGACGTGGTCCTGAAGATCACCGGCAGCAAGGACCTGAACATGCTCGGGGCCTGCTCCGGCGGCATCACCACCGTCACCCTGCTCGGCCACTACGCCGCCCTGGGCGAGAACAAGGTGCATGCCTTCACCCAGATGGTCAGCGTGCTGGACTTCGAGCTGGACACCCAGGTCGCCCTGTTCGCCGACGAGAAGACCCTGGAAGCCGCCAAGCGCCGCTCCTATCAGGCCGGCGTGCTCGAAGGCAAGGACATGGCCAAGGTGTTCGCGTGGATGCGCCCCAACGACCTGATCTGGAACTACTGGGTCAACAACTACCTGCTGGGCAACGAGCCACCGGCCTTCGACATCCTGTTCTGGAACAACGACACCACGCGCCTGCCCGCTGCGCTGCACGGCGAGCTGGTGGAGATGTTCAAGACCAACCCGCTGAGCCGCTCCGGCGCGCTGGAGGTGGGAGGTACGCCGATCGATCTCAAGCAGGTGACCTGCGACTTCTATTGCCTGGCAGGGCTCAACGACCACATCACCCCGTGGGAAGCCTGCTACCGCTCCGCGCGCCTGCTCGGCGGCAAGTGCGAGTTCGTGCTCTCCAACAGCGGGCACATCCAGAGCATCCTCAACCCGCCGGGCAACCCCAAGGCGCGTTTCATGACCGGCCCGGAACTCACGGTTGATCCGAAGACCTGGCAGGAAAACGCCAGCAAGCACGCCGACTCCTGGTGGCTGCACTGGCAGAACTGGCTCGCCGACCGCTCGGGCAAGACGCGCAAGGCGCCGACTGCCCTGGGTAACAAAGCCTATCCGGCTGGCGAAGCTTCTCCCGGAACCTACGTACACGAACGATGAAAACAGAACTCCTCCCGCAAGCTGGCGCCGTGGACGACGCCGAATTAGCAGAATCGTCGCCGGCACCGGAAGTCGCCGCGCCGACGAGCCGGCGCGCGCGCAGCAAAGCCAGCGCGGAGGAGATCCTGCCGAGCAAGGCGCCGGCGGCACAGCCCTTCGAGTTCCGCACCATCGAACTCGACGGGCAGACCATCCGCACCGCCGTGCGTCCGGGCAAGAAGCACATGACGCCGCTGCTGATCTTCAATGGCATCGGCGCCAACCTGGAACTGGTCTTCCCCTTCGTCGCCGCGCTGGACCCGGACCTGGAGGTGATCGCCTTCGACGTCCCCGGCGTCGGCGGCTCGTCCACGCCGAGCACGCCGTATCGCTTCCCCGGCCTGGCGAAGCTGGCCGCGCGGATGCTCGACTACCTGGACTACGGCCAGGTGACGGCCATCGGCGTGTCCTGGGGCGGCGCCCTGGCGCAGCAGTTCGCCCACGACTACCCCGAACGCTGCAAGAAGCTGATCCTCGCCGCCACCGCCGCCGGTGCGGTGATGGTGCCGGGCAAGCCGGCGGTGCTCTGGCGCATGGCCAGCCCGCGGCGCTACATCCAGCCGTCCTACGGCGTGCACATCGCCCCGGACATCTACGGCGGCGCCTTCCGCCGCGATCCGAAGCTGGCCATGGCCTTCGCCAGCAAGGTCCGTTCGTCCGGCAAGATGGGCTACTACTGGCAGCTGTTCGCCGGCCTCGGCTGGACCAGCATCCACTGGCTGCACAAGATTCGGCAGCCGACGCTGATCCTGGCCGGCGACGACGACCCGATCATCCCGCTGATCAACATGCGCATGCTGGCCTGGCGCATCCCCAACTCCGAGCTGCACGTGATCGACGACGGCCACCTGTTCCTGGTGACCCGCGCGGAAACCGTGGCGCCGATCATCATGAAGTTCCTCCAGGAAGAACGGCAGCGCGCGATCATTCACCCGCGTCCTTTCGCTCCCAAAGCCAGCTGAGGCTGGCTCGAGCATCACAGCTTCGTCACAGTCGGTGGGCATCCTGCCTTGACCGATCGCTGCTCAGGCACTTTTTTTAAAGAGCCGAACAACAAACAGGCGTGTTCACGGGTATCGACACGTAGCGCCTGATTCGGGACCGCCGCTGCGGCCACCTTCACAGGTGACCGCAGGGCAACCCGGCTGCTGATCCGCTGCCCTGTTTTCGGGCAGTTGCCCTCTCGCGTCGATACCCGTGCACACCCCTCGAACCGGCGGCAGGCGTCTGGAACGGGAGTTTCCCGATTCTGGTACAGGCCTTGCGTCGCCATTGGCAGGTCGGACCCTTTACGGAGTGCTGTTCATGCGAGAGAAAGCTGAGCCTGGTAGCGTCCCCGTCCCCACCCAATACATGAATGCGCAGAGTGCGATGCTCGGCCTGCGCGGCAAGGACATGCTGTCCACCCTGCGCCTGCTGGCGCTGCAGGGCGTGCGCCGGCCGGTGCATTCGGCGAAGCACCTGGCGGCCTTCGGCAAGCAGGTGGGCAAGGTGCTGATCGGTGACTCGCCGCTGCAGCCCAACCCGCAGGACGCGCGCTTCCAGGACCCGTCCTGGCGCCTCAACCCCTTCTACCGGCGCACCGTGCAGACCTACCTGGCCTGGCAGAAGCAGTTGCTGGCCTGGGTCGACGAGAGCGACCTGAACGGCGACGACCGCGCCCGCGCACGCTTCCTGCTGTCGATCCTCTCCGATGCGGCATCGCCGTCGAACACCCTGCTCAACCCGCTGGCGGTGAAGGAACTGTTCAACACCGGCGGGCAGAGCCTGGTGAAGGGCGTGCAGCACCTGCTCGATGACCTGATGCACAACGGCGGCATGCCCAGCCAGGTCAACCGCAGCGCCTTCGAGGTCGGCCAGAACCTGGCCACCACGCCCGGCGCCGTGGTGTTTCGCAACGAGGTGCTGGAGCTGATCCAGTACAAGCCGATGGGCGAGCACCTGCATGCCAAGCCATTGCTGATCGTGCCGCCGCAGATCAACAAGTTCTACATCTTCGACCTGTCGGCGGAGAAGAGCTTCGTCCAGTACGCCCTGAAGAACAATCTGCAGGTGTTCATGGTGAGCTGGCGCAACCCCGACGCGCGCCACCGCGAATGGGGCCTGTCGACCTACACCGATGCGCTCGACGAGGCCATCGAGGTGTGCCGCTCGATCAGCGGCAGCCGCAGCGTCAACCTGCTGGGCGCCTGTTCCGGCGGCCTGACCATCGCCGCGCTGCAGGGCCACCTGCAGGCGCGCCGACAGCTGCGCAAGATTTCCAGCGCCTCCTACCTGGTGAGCCTGCTGGACAGCCAGGTGGAAACTCCGGCCGCGCTGTTCGCCGACGAGCAGACCCTGGAGACCAGCAAGCGGCGCTCCTACCAGCACGGCGTGCTGGACGGCCGCGACATGGCGAAGATCTTCGCCTGGATGCGCCCCAACGACCTGATCTGGAACTACTGGGTCAACAACTACCTGCTGGGCAAGCAGCCGCCGGCCTTCGACATCCTCTACTGGAACAACGACAACACCCGCCTGCCCGCCGCGCTGCACGGCGACTTCCTCGACTTCTTCAAGCACAACCCGCTGGCCCGTCCCGGCGCCATGGAAGTCAACGGCACGCCCATCGACCTGAAGAAGGTGGCGGTGGACAACTTCCACGTCGCCGGCATCACCGACCACATCACCCCGTGGGACGCGGTGTACCGCTCGGCCCAGTTGCTGGGCGGCGACAGCCGCTTCGTGCTGTCCAACAGCGGGCATATCCAGAGCATCCTCAACCCGCCCGGCAACCCCAAGGCCTGCTACTTCGAGAACGGCAAGATCAGCTCCGACCCGCGCGCCTGGTACTACGACACCCAGCGCCAGGAAGGCAGCTGGTGGCCGCTGTGGCTGGAGTGGATACAGCAACGCTCCGGGGAGCGCCGCGCGGTGAGCTTCGAACTGGGCAACGCCGAGCATCCGCCCAGAGAGGCCGCACCGG
Source organism: Pseudomonas sp. CAN1 (assembly GCF_030462585.1). Lineage (GTDB taxonomy): Bacteria > Pseudomonadota > Gammaproteobacteria > Pseudomonadales > Pseudomonadaceae > Pseudomonas. The sequence goes on from NZ_JASMRU010000005.1 coordinate 205,383, forward strand.
GGACCTACGTGCACGTGCGCTGACGAACGCAGGAGGCGCGAGCAACCCGTTGCGGGTTGTTCACTCCCCGCCCACCACTGGCACTGTTCTGCTTTGTTCTTCGTAGGATCGAGGGGGACGCCTAGTTCTTGCTCGCGTACCGCCTGATGCCGTGTCCGTCCGGCAAGGTTCGCGAGCAAGCTCGCTCCTACAGGGACGCCATGCGGAAGCACTAGTAGGATGCTCCGGCGAGCCACAGCGCGGGGCACCATGCAGAAGTTTGCCGCACGGCAATTGGCAGCCACCCTCTCCCGAAGCTATCGTCGGCCCCACTGCGGCTGGAACCTGAACACGGATGAAAACGCGCGACCGGATTCTCGAATGCGCCCTGCAGCTGTTCAACGAGCAGGGCGAGCCCAACGTTTCAACCCTGGAGATCGCCACCGAACTGGGCATCAGCCCGGGCAATCTCTACTACCACTTCCACGGCAAGGAGCCGCTGGTGCTGGCGCTGTTCGAGCGTTTCCAGGACGAGCTGGCGCCGCTGCTCGACCCGCCTGCCGACGTGCAACTGGGGGCCGAGGACTACTGGCTGTTCMTGCACCTGATCGTCGAGCGCCTGGCGCACTACCGCTTCCTCTTCCAGGACCTCTCCAACCTGTCCGGCAAGCTGCCCAAGCTGGCCCGCGGCATGCGCGCCTGGCTCAACCAGCTCAAGCGCACCCTGGCCACCCTGCTGGCGCAGCTCAAGGCGCAGGACGAACTGGTCAGCGATACCGAGGCCCTCGGCCAGCTGGTGGAGCAGATCACCCTGACCCTGCTGTTCTCCCTCGACTACCAGCGCATCCTCGGCCACGCCGGCGACGTCCGCCACGTGGTGTTCCAGGTGATGATGCTGGTGGCACCGCACCTGCGTCCGGACTCGCAGCGGGTCGCCGAGCGCATCGCCCAGCGCTACCTCGCGCCCTGACCGAGGGCGTTCACGCCGCGCTGAAATGAAAACGCCCGGCACAAGGCCGGGCGTGGGTGTTGCAACAGACCGATCAGGCCTGGGACGACGGCGTAGTCGTCGGTGCAGCGGACGGCGTCACGGCCGGTGTAGCGGCGGCGGGAGCCGACGGTACCGGAGTGGCGGCCGGAGCGGCTGCCGGCTTCGGAGCTGCCGGCTTGGCGGCGGCCTTGGGCGCGGCGGGCTTCTTCACGGCAGGCTTCTTCGCCGCGGCCGGCTTGGCTGCAGGTTTCGCAGCGGCAGGCTTGGCGGCGGCAGCCGGTTTTGCAGCGGGCTTGGCAGCAGGCTTCGCGGCGGCTTTCGCAGCAGCGGGCTTGGCGACCGGTTTCGCGGCGGGCTTGGCCGCAGCCTTGGCAGCCGGCTTCGCAGCAGGCTTGGCAGCGGGTTTCGCGGCAGCCTTGGCAGCCGGTTTGGCAGCGGCCTTGGCGGCGGGTTTCGCTGCAGGCTTCGCAGCGGCCTTGGCAGCCGGCTTGGATGCCGCGGTCTTCACAGCGGGTTTCGCAGCCGGTTTGGCGGCGGCTTTCGCTGCAGGCTTGGCGGCGGCCTTGGCGGCCGGTTTGGCGCTCTTGACGCTGACGCCGGTGAGCTTCTCGATCTGCTTGGTGAGGCTGTCGACCTTGCTGTGCAGGTCTTTCACTTCACGGCTGCTCGGTACGCCCAGACGCGAAATCGCGCTGTTCAGGCGCTTGTCGAAGGCCTCTTCCAGCTCGCCCCACTTGCCGATCGCAGCGCCTTTGACGGCATCCACGCGCGCCTTCGCGGAACGGGTGGAGGTTTTCACCGCACCCTCGACTTCGGTCTTGGCCTGTTTCTCCGCCTTCTCGCCATCCTTCACGAGGGACTCGAATACCTTGCTGCCGTCCTTGCTGACCTTCGAGTAGGCCCCCAAGCCGGCCAGCCAGATCTGCCGCGAGTATTTCTCGATCTCGCCGATCCAGCCGGACTCTTTTTTATCGGTAGTTTTTCTGCCAGCCATCCTGCTCTCCTTATTGGTTTCTCGCGACTCGCTCGAGCACTGCGCTCAGCTCATCCAGCTTAGCAGAGAGCGCCTCCACATCACGCCTGGAGGGAATTCCGATACGGTTGAGGGCAGAGCCGACGCGGGCGTCGAACGCCGCTTCGATCTTGTCGAAGTTGAGCTTGGCCTTGACGCTGTGCAGGCGGCCCTTGACGTTGTCGTTGGCGGCATCGATCTGGGTGGTCACCAGCTCGCGGCCCTTCTTCTCCACGGACTCGCCGGACTTGACCAGTTCCTTGAAGTACTCGCTGCCTTCCTGGCCGACCTTGGCGTAGGTGCCCAGGCCCGCGAGCCAGATCTGCCGCGCGTAGTGCTTGGCATCGGTGTAGAGGGAGGATTCGAGTTCTACGACTTTCTTCTTGCTGACAGCCTTGGCCATGGTGGCACCTCACAGATTCGGATTCGATGATGTCGAATAGCTGCCCGCGAAAGGCGGGACTGTGAGCCAAGGTATCGGGGAAAATTAGAAAACACATACCAGGCTTTGTAGGAAAGCCGGCGCCACCGGGAGATGGCATGGCCCCGCAGGAAACGGGGCCGGAGGGAATCAGGCCAGCGCCTTGTCCAGGGCGCGTTCGATCTCACCCTTGAGCAGGCCGCCCATGGCCGAGAGCATCAGGCCGAGCTTCACGTCCACCGCCACCTTGTCCGCGCCCACTTCGATGCGCCCGTCCACGCCGCTGCGCTTGAACAGCAGGGTATCGCCCTGCCACTCGCTGCTCACGCCGTGCTCGCGGGTGAGCTTGTCGGCGAGCTTCTCCGCCTTGGCGCGGGCGGCTTCGAGGCCGAGGGAGTGGGAACGTTCGACGTGGATACGGGACATGCTGGAACTCCGCGATTGACTGACCCCGTCGATCATACGCGCCGCGCCCTATCGCCGCACCCAGGCAGCCCTCACAGGCTGGCGAGCGGGGCGGCGTTTTCTCCGCATCCTGTTAGAATGCCCGCCACTGACTTCCAGGGTACAAACGCCATGAGCGAACCGCGCAAGCCCCAAGCCGGCCAGGACAGCGCCGATCCCACCACGCACTTCGGCTACAAGACCGTGCGCGAGAGCGAGAAGGCCGAGAAGGTCGCCGAGGTGTTCCACTCGGTCGCCGCCAAGTACGACCTGATGAACGACCTGATGTCCGGCGGCGTCCACCGTCTGTGGAAGCGCTTCACCATCGAGCTGTCCGGCGTGCGCGCCGGCAACCGGGTGCTGGACATCGCCGGCGGCACCGGCGACCTGACCCGCCAGTTCTCCCGCCTGGTCGGCCCGACCGGCGAAGTGGTGCTGGCCGACATCAACGCCTCGATGCTCAAGGTCGGCCGCGACAAGCTGCTCGACAGCGGCGTCGCCGGCAACGTCAGCTTCGTCCAGGCCGACGCCGAGAAGCTGCCGTTCCCCGACAACTACTTCGACGCGGTGACCATCGCCTTCGGCCTGCGCAACGTCACCCACAAGGACGAAGCCATCCGCTCCATGCTGCGGGTGCTCAAGCCCGGCGGCCGCCTGCTCGTGCTGGAATTCTCCAAGCCCACCAGCAGCCTGCTGTCCAAGGCCTACGACGCCTACTCCTTCACCCTGCTGCCGCTGATGGGCAAGCTGGTGACCAACGATTCCGAGAGCTACCGCTACCTCGCCGAATCGATCCGCATGCACCCCGACCAGGAAACGCTGAAGTCGATGATGGTGGAGGCCGGCTTCGACCGCGTCACCTACCACAACATGACCGGCGGCGTGGTCGCCCTGCACCGCGGCATCAAGCCCTGATGACCCTGCTCCTGCAGGCCGCCCTGGCCAGCGCCGAAGCCACCGTCAACCGCGTGCTGCGGCTGGACGGCGTGGCCCTGCGGCGCTTCGGCCGGCTCGCCGGCAAGGTGCTGGAAGTGGACTGCCAGGCGCCCGCGCTGCGGCTGTTCATCCTGCCCGACGCCGACGGCCTGCATCTGGCCGCGCACCACGAGGCGCCGGCCGACTGCACCCTCGTAGCCCCCGCCGGCAGCCTGCTGCAACTGGCCCTGGCCAAGGACAAGACCCGCGTCCTGCACAGCCCTGAAGTGACCATGGGCGGCGACAGCGCGATGCTGCTGGAGCTGGCCGACATCCTCCAGAGCCTGGAGCTGGACTGGGAATACGAAGTTGCCCGCTGGCTCGGCCCGGTGCCCGCGCACCTGCTCGGCGCGCGCCTGCGCGGTGGCATGGCCTGGGCCGGCGACAGCCTGGAAAGCCTGCGCCTGAGCCTCGCCGATTATCTCGCCGAGGAAAGCCGCAGCCTGGTCGGCCAGCACGAAGCCGAAGCGCGCTTCGCCGAGCTGGACCAGCTGAAGATGTCCCTCGACCGCCTCGACGCGCGGATCACCCGCCTGACCCAGAAGATCAAGCCTGACGCATGAAGCTGCTCGCCTTCCGCCGCCTGCTGCGCATCCAGCGCGTAGCCATCCGCTACCGTCTGGACGACATGGTCCTCGAACTGCCCTTCCTGCCCTGGTGGCTGCGCCTGCTCGGTGGGCTGCTGCCCTGGCGCTGGCTGCCGCGCAAGCCGCTGGAGCTCAGCCGTGGCGCGCGCATCCGGCTGGCGCTGGAAGATCTCGGGCCGATCTTCATCAAGTTCGGCCAGATTCTCTCCACCCGCCGCGACCTGCTGCCTGACGACATCGCCCTGGAGCTGGCCTTCCTGCAGGACAAGGTGCCGCCCTTCCCGCCGGAACAGGCCGTGGCGCTCATCGAGCAGCAGCTCGGCGCGAAGATCGAGCAGGTGTTCTCCCGTTTCGAGCGCGAACCGCTGGCTTCCGCCTCGGTGGCGCAGGTGCACACCGCGCAGCTCAAGAGCGGCGAGGACGTGGTGGTGAAGGTCATCCGGCCGAACCTGGAGCCGGTGATCCGTTCCGACATCGCCTGGCTGCACATCCTCGCGCGCATGGCCGAACGCATCTCCGCCGACGCCCGCCGCCTGCACCCGGCGGAAGTGGTCAGCGACTACGAGAAGACCATCTACGACGAGCTGGACCTGCTCCGTGAAGCGGCCAACTCCTCCCAGCTGCGGCGCAACTTCGAAGGCTCGCCGCTGCTCTACGTGCCCCAGGTCTACTGGGACTGGTGCCGCCCCAAGGTGCTGGTGATGGAGCGCATCTACGGCATCCCGGTGACCGACCTGGAGACCCTGCGCGACCAGCGCACCGACTTCAAGGCGCTGGCCGAGCGCGGCGTGGAGATCTTCTTCACCCAGGTGTTCCGCGACAGCTTCTTCCACGCCGACATGCACCCCGGCAACATCTTCGTCAGCACCCGCACGCCGTGGAGCCCGCAGTACATTGCGGTGGACTGCGGCATCGTCGGAAGCCTCACCGACGAGGACCAGGACTACCTGGCGCGCAACCTGATCGCCTTCTTCAAGCGCGACTACCGCAAGGTCGCCCAGCTGCACATCGACTCGGGCTGGGTGCCGGCGGAAACCAAGGTCAACGACTTCGAAGCGGCGATCCGCACCGTGTGCGAGCCAATCTTCGAGAAGCCGCTCAAGGACATCTCCTTCGGCCAGGTGCTGCTGCGCCTGTTCCAGACCGCGCGCCGCTTCAACATGGAAGTGCAGCCGCAACTGGTGCTGCTGCAGAAAACCCTGCTGAACATCGAAGGCCTGGGCCGCCAGCTCTACCCGGAGCTGGACCTATGGACCACCGCGCAGCCCTTCCTCGAACGCTGGATGCGCGACCGCGTCAGCCCCGGCACCCTGCTGCGCAACGCCCAGCAGCACATCGAACAGCTGCCGCACCTGGCACAGATGACCCGCGACACGCTCGAACGCCTGTCCCGCGAGCCGCAAGCCGAAGCGCGCCTCACCGGCGCCCAGCCCGGCATGGCCAGCGCCTGGCCGGCGCGGCTGATTGGCGCAGTGCTGGTCGCCGGCGCTGCCGAGACCGGCCTTGCCACCCACAGCCTCGCGGCCTGGCCGGCCTGGGCGATGCTGGCCGGTGGTCTGTATCTGATTCTGCGCCGATAGCCAGTCGCCGCCCTGGCTGGCACACTAAACCGTTGTAGACAGTGGCTCCGGGCACCCGACGTGCCCGCTGTACGGAACCCGAGATGAAAGACTGGCTGGACGAAATCAAGTGGAATGCCGATGGACTGGTGCCGGCGATCGCCCAGGACCATCGCACCGGCCGCGTGCTGATGATGGCCTGGATGAACCGCGAGGCCCTGGCCCTCACCGCCGCCGAGAACCGCGCCATCTACTGGTCGCGCTCGCGCGGCAAGCTCTGGCGCAAGGGCGAGGACTCCGGCCACGTGCAGAAACTGCACGAACTGCGGCTGGACTGCGACGCCGACGTGGTGATCCTGATGGTCGAGCAGCTGGGCGGCATCGCCTGCCACACCGGCCGCGAGAGCTGCTTCTACCGGGTATTCGAGAACGACGCCTGGCAGACCGTCGACCCGGTGCTCAAGGACCCGGGTGCCATCTACTCCCACGTAGGTACAGGAAAACTCCATGAGCACTGATACCCTCGCCCGTCTGGCGGAAGTCCTCGAAGCGCGCAAGAATGCCGCACCGGACAGCTCCTACGTGGCCAGCCTGTACCACAAGGGCCTGAACAAGATTCTGGAGAAAGTCGGCGAGGAATCGGTGGAAACCATCCTCGCTGCCAAGGACGCCGCCGCAAGCGGCGACTGCACGGACCTGATCTACGAAACGGCCGACCTCTGGTTCCATTCGCTGGTGATGCTCGCCGCCCTCGGCCAGCACCCGCAGGCGGTACTGGAAGAGCTGGATCGCCGCTTCGGCCTTTCCGGGCACGACGAGAAAGCTGCGCGCCAGCCGTCGGCCTGACACGAACAATCCTAGGAGAACAAGATGGGCATCTTTGACTGGAAACACTGGGTCGTCATCCTGATCGTCGTGGTCCTGGTCTTCGGCACCAAGCGCCTGAAGAACCTGGGTTCGGACGTCGGCGAAGCCATCAAGGGCTTCAAGAAAGCGATGAACACCGAAGAAGACGAGAAGAAAGACCCGAACGCCAACGCCGCCGGCACCCCGCCGCTGAACCAGCCGCACACCATCGACGCCCAGGCGCAGAAGGTCGAAGAGCCGGCGCGCAAGGACTGATTCATGTTCGGTATCAGCTTCAGCGAACTGCTGCTGGTGGGCCTCGTCGCCCTGCTGGTGCTCGGCCCCGATCGCCTGCCCGGTGCCGCGCGCACCGCCGGCCTGTGGATCGGCCGGCTCAAGCGCAGCTTCAACGCCATCAAGACGGAAGTGGAGCGTGAGCTGGGTGCGGACGAAATCCGCCGCCAGTTGCACAACGAGCACATCCTGCAGATGGAACAGGAAGCCAAGAAGCTGATGGCGCCGCTGACCGACCTGCAGGATCAGGCCCGGGAAGCGTTCAACCCGCAGCAGCCGTCGGCCCAGCCCGAAGGCCAGGCCGCGACCGGCGAGGCGCCTGCGGCGCCGAGCATTGCGCCCAATACCATCGCGCCCAACAGCCGCCTGAACAGCCTGCCGGGCGCAGGCATCGCGCCTGCACCGCAAGCGGCACCCGCCGCACCGGCCGAGCCCAGCGCCGCGCCCCAGGCCCCGCAAGCGGGCCTGGCGGAGCAGCCGAGCCCGCCGTCCGCTTCGTCCGAGACGCCGCGTAACCCATGAGCGCCGAAAAACCCGACCAGCCCGAACATGACCAGGAAATGCCCCTGGTCTCGCACCTGACCGAACTGCGCACGCGCCTGCTGCGCTGCGTGGTGTCGATCTTCGTGATCTTCATCGGCCTGCTGTACTTCTCGCAGAAGATCTACGCGCTGGCTTCCGAGCCGCTGCGGCGCTTCCTGCCCGAAGGCGCGACGATGATCGCCATCGACCCGGCGTCGGCCTTCCTCGCGCCGCTGAAGCTCACCATGATCGTCGCCGTGCTGTTCGCCATGCCGGTGATCCTGGCCCAGGTCTGGGGCTTCATCGCACCGGGCCTGTACAAGCACGAGAAGCGCGTCGCCCTGCCGCTGCTGGCCTCCAGTATCGTGCTGTTCTACGCCGGCATGGCCTTCGCCTACTTCCTGGTGTTCCCGTTGATGTTCCACTTCTTCCTCGGCTCGGCCCCGGAAGGGGTGACGCCGATGACCGACATCAACAGCTACCTGGACTTCCTCACCCTGCTGTTCGCCTTCGGCGTGGCCTTCGAGATTCCCGTGGCCACCGTGCTGCTGGTGTGGATCGGGGTGGTCAACGTGGCGTATCTGAAGAAGATCCGCCCCTACGTGATCATCGGCTGCTTCGTCGTCGGCATGGTCCTCACCCCGCCGGACCCGCTGTCGCAGACCCTGCTGGCGGTACCGATGTGGTTGCTGTTCGAGGCTGGCGTACTGTTCAGCCACCTGATCCGCAAGCGCGGCCCGGAAGACGAAGAAGAAGAATCGAAGGGCGACCAGCCGCCGGCCACCCGTTCGTGAACCTGCTGCTGCTCGATGACGCCGACTTCGTGGCGGCGGACCGCGTGATCCTGCGCGACCGCCGCCTCGTCCACATGCAGGAAGTCCACCGCGCCGAAAGCGGCGACCGGATGCGCGTCGGTCGCCTCGGCGGGCTGATGGGCGAAGGCCGCCTGCTGCGCCTGGAAGCCAACGAGGCCGAGTTGCAGGTCAGCTTCGACCAGGCCCCGCCAGCCAAGCTGCCGCTCACCCTGCTGCTCGCCCTGCCCCGCCCGAAGATGCTCCGCCGCGTGCTGCAGACCGTTGCCGCCATGGGCGTGCCACGCCTGGTGCTGCTCAACAGCTACCGGGTGGAAAAGAGCTTCTGGCAGACCCCCTTCCTCGACCCCGAGGCCGTGCGCGAGCAACTGATCCTCGGCCTGGAACAGGCGCGCGATACCGTGCTGCCCGAGGTGATCATCGAGAAGCGATTCAAGCCCTTTGTCGAAGACCGCCTGCCGGCGCTGGCCGCCGGCAGCCTCGGCCTGATCGGCCACCCCGGCCCCTGGCCGGAATGCCCGCGGGCGCTGAGCGAGCCGGTGACCCTGGCCATCGGCCCGGAAGGTGGCTGGATTCCCTACGAAGTCGACAAGCTGCGCGAAGCCGGGCTGAACCCCGTGCAACTGGGCGAACGCATCCTCCGTGTCGAGACCGCCGTGACCGCTCTCCTGGCACGCCTGTTCTAACTTCGAATCGCTACAGCCCAGTGACCACGCGGCCTCCAGCGTGAACCGCCGGTCAAAAAACCAAAGTGCCATCACTCTAGTTCCAGGCAGCGGCGCCGATATCTGCGCTACCGGTCGTCCCCACTCTGCGCATTTCCTGCTCAGCCATGCGTACCGGCCCCGTACAACCCTGGAGCGCCGCCTTCATGTTTCGCTGGTTCAGCAACCTCAGTGTCAAACTCAAACTGGCATCCGGCTTCGGCCTGGTGCTGCTGCTCACCCTGCTGATCGCCCTCACCGGCTGGATCAACCTGGGCAACGTGATCAGCCGCGGCGACAAGCTCGGCGAGATCTCCGAGCTGATCGCGATCGCCAAGGACCTGCGCATCGCCCGCCTGAAATTCCAGTCCACCCGCGCCCCGGAAGACGCGCGGCTGGTCACCCAGACCCTGGACCGCCTGGACCAGCGCCATCAGGCGCTGAAACAGCACTTCACCGAGGAAGAAGACCGCCGCGTCATCGACCAGCAGCACGAGCTGTCGGTGGAGTACCGCCGCCTCTACGACCAGCTGCTGAAGTCCTTCGAAGAGCGCGACGCCGCCAAGCAGGTGCTGATCAAGGCCGCGGGCGCCGTCAGCGAGGGCCTGCAGAAGGCCGAGCAGAAGCTGGTCAGCGGCGGCAGCGCCGAGAGCCTGCAGCACCTGCAGGACCTTTCCGGCATCGGCCGTGAGGTCATGCAGGCACGCCTGCAGGTGATGGCCTACACCAGCACCGATGCGCAGAACCTGGAACAGCCGGCCTTCGCCGCCCTGCAGCAACTGATCGACGGCGTGAAGAGCGACATGAGCACCTCGCCGGCCGAGCTGAGCGGCGAATTCCGCGCCACCCTCGATGCGCTGGAAACCTACCGCAACGCGCTGACCAACTACCGCAACGAGGTCAACGACAGCCAGGCGGCCCGCGACCGCATGCGCGACGGCGGCCAGCAGATCGAGAAGCTGAGCAACGAGCTGACCGCCACCCAGACCGCCAAGCGCGACGCCGGTGTGGCCCAGGCCAAGACCCTGCTCGGCCTCGCCGCGCTGATCGCCCTGGTGCTGGGCAGCATCGCCGCCTGGATCATCACCGCGCAGATCGTCAATCCGCTGCGTGACGTGCTGGGCCATGCCGAGCGCATCGCCGACGGCGACCTGTCCCGCGATATTCCCACCACCCGCAACGACGAGCTGGGCCAGCTGCAGAAGAGCATGCAGCGCATGAACCTGTCCCTGCGCGAGCTGATCAGTCGCATCCACGACGGCGTGACGCAGATCGCCAGTGCCGCCGAGGAGCTGTCCGCGGTCACCGAGCAGACCAGTGCCGGGGTGAACAATCAGAAAGTCGAGACCGACCAGGTCGCCACCGCCATGAACGAGATGGCTGCCACCGTGCAGGAAGTCGCGCGCAACGCCGAGGAAGCCTCCGAGGCCGCCTCCGCCGCCGACCGCCAGGCCCGCGACGGCGAAGGCGCGGTAACCGAAGCGGTGACGCAGATGGACCGCCTGGCTGGCGAAGTCGGCCGGACCAACGAGTCGGTGCTCAAGCTCAAGCGTGAAAGCGAGAAGATCGGCAGCGTGCTGGATGTGATCAAGGCGGTGGCCGAGCAGACCAACCTGCTGGCGCTCAACGCCGCCATCGAAGCCGCCCGCGCCGGCGACGCCGGTCGTGGTTTCGCCGTGGTGGCCGACGAGGTACGTGGCCTGGCGCAGCGCACCCAGTCCTCCACCGAGGAGATCGAAGAGCTGATCGCCGGCCTGCAGAGCGGCACCCAGCAGGCCGTGCAGATGATGGAGACCAGCCGCGACCTGACCGTCAGCACCGTCGACCTGACCCGCCGCGCCGGCGAGCGCCTGGGCGCCATCACCCGTACCGTGTCGACCATCCAGGCGATGAACCAGCAGATCGCCGCCGCTTCCGAGCAGCAGAGCGCAGTGGCCGAGGAGATCAACCGCAGCGTGATGAACGTGCGCGACATCTCCGAGCAGACCGCCGCCGCCAGCGAGGAAACCGCCGCCTCCAGCATCGAGCTGGCACGTCTGGGCAACGAGCTGCAGATGCTGGTGAGCCGCTTCCGCGTCTGACTTGCCCTGCCCTGAAGAAGGCCCGCGCAATGCGGGCCTTTTTCATTCGCCCCCGAACATCACCCGGCGGCTTTTCGCTTTTCGCTTTTCGCTTTTCGCTTTTCGCTTTTCGCTTTTCGCTTTTCGCTTTTCGCTTTTCGCTTTTCGCTTTTCGCTTTTCGTAGGAGCGAGCTTGCTCGCGAACAAGCCCCGCTGCGGAGTTGGTTCGCGAGCAAGCTCGCTCCTACAAGAGCTGTACGGCATCCACCCCTACCCGCCAAGAGAAAGTCCGCATGACTCGGGTCTTTTTGCCCCCCCTACCCGGACATCGGTACTTGGGCTTCCCCCTCACCCCAGCCCTCTCCCTCAGGGAGAGGGGGCAGTCCCTGCCGGCTGATACCTCGGTGCCATCCTGCACCGAACGGTCCCCTCTCCCTCTGGGAGAGGGAGCAGTCCCTGCCGGCTGATACCTCGGTGCCATCCTGCACCGAACGGTCCCCTCTCCCTCTGGGAGAGGGAGCAGTCCCTGCCGGCTGATACCTCGGTGTCATCCTGCACCGAACGGTCCCCTCTCCCCCTGGGAGAGGGCTAGGGTGAGGGCGGGCCCACGCGCCGAAATCTCCCGGTAGGAGTGAGGCCTGCCCGTGATCACGCACAGGGTGTGCTCCTACAGGTTTCGCCGTGCACCGCGCCAGAAACCCCGCGACAAATTCCCGCCTTCAGTTTCCCGGCGCACCGCCGATAGCCTCTGACGCACGAAGATGCGTCCCGACAATTCCGCCTCGCCTTTGCCTTTTCGTTGTTGCCAGCCACGGGCCGTCGATCCCGTGGCGACGCCTGCCTGGAGTATTCGACATGTACGATTGGCTAGTAGTACAGCTGGGACGCCTGAACGTCAGCCTGAAGCTGGTGGTGGGTTTCGGCATCCTCCTCTTCCTCACCCTGCTGGTGCTGCTCGGCGGCCTGCACAGCCTGGACAACCAGGCCGAGCGCGGCGCGCAGATGGCGACCATCACCGAGCTCAACGACCTCAGCCAGCAGGCCAACCTGGCTCGCCTGCAGTTCGAGCTGGGCGGCGACCGCAGCCAGGCCGAGCGCGTCGAGCAGCACAGCACGAAGATGCTGGAACTGATCGAGCAACGCCTGAAAGGCAGCGACATCGATGCCAACCAGCTGAACGCGGCGCGCCAGGCCGTCAGCCAGTACCGCGAAGCCTTCGCCGCCCTGACCCGCGCAGTGGACCAGCGCACCCAGGCCCGCAGCACTCTGGTAGGCAGCGCGCAGAGCGCCCTGCAAGCCTTCGAGGCGCTGGACAAGCAACTCTTCGACCTGCTCGCCGAACAGCCCGGCGATGCCCAGTTGCTGCATGGCGCCCAAGCCGTCGGACAGCTGCACCAGCAACTGCTGGTGGTGCGCTACCAGGTACGCGGCTACGTCTTCGAACAATCCGCCAGCGCCGAACAGGCCGCCTTCGCCGCCTTCGACAAGCTGCGCGATAGTGGCAGCGCCCTGCAAAGCCAGTTGCCGACCCTCGCCGCCGACGGCCTGGGCAGCGCGCTGAAGGACCTGCAGAACTACCGTGCCGGCATCGAGCACTTCCGCGACGGCGTCAGTGCCACGCAGCAGGCACGCACCAGCCTGAGCAGCGCCAGCGAGGCGCTGCTGTCGGCGAGCGACCACCTGTACGACGACACCCTGGCGCGCAACGATGCCGAGACCGCCGCCGCCAAGTCCCGGCAGATTCTCATCGCCGTGCTGGCCCTGGCCTTCGGTCTGCTGTCGGGCTGGGCGATCAACCGGCAGATCGTCCGCCCGCTGCATGAGGCGCTGGAACTGGCCGAGCGCATCGCCGGGGGCGACCTGTCCCAGGGCCTGGCGCGCGATCTCAACGTGCAGCGCAGCGATGAGCTGGGCCAGCTGCAGCGGGTGATGCTGCGCATGCGCGAGAGCCTGTCGCAGCTGCTCGGGCATATCGGTGGCAGTGTCAGCCAGCTGGCCACCGCTGCTGACGAACTCTCCGCCGTTACCGAGCAGACCCGCGCCGGGGTCAACGCCCAGCGGGTGGAGACTGAGCAGGTCGCCAGCGCCATCCACGAAATGGCCGCCACCGTGCAGGAAGTCGCGCGCAACGCCGAGCAGGCCTCCACCGCTGCCCAGCAGGCCGACCAGCAGGCCCGCGAGGGCGACAAGGTGGTCCGGGACGCGGTGAACCAGATCGACCGCCTGGCCAGTGAGGTGGATCGCTCCGCCGAGGCCATGGAATCGCTGCGCAAGGAAAGCGAGAAGATCGGCAGCGTGCTCGTGGTGATCAAGTCGGTGGCCGAGCAGACCAACCTGCTGGCGCTCAACGCCGCCATCGAGGCGGCCCGTGCCGGCGATGCCGGGCGTGGCTTCGCCGTGGTCGCTGACGAAGTCCGTGGCCTGGCGCAGCGTACCCAGTCGTCCACCGAGGAAATCGAAACCCTGATCGCCGCCCTCCAGCGCGGCGCCCAGGAAGCGGTGACACGCATGGAAGACAGCCGCCGCCTGACCGGCAGCTCGGTGGAACTGACCCGCCGCGCCGGCGAGGCGCTGGGCGATATCGCCCGCACCGTCGCCGATATCCAGGGCATGAACCTGCAGATTGCCTCTGCTGCCGAGCAGCAGAGCAGCGTCGCCGAGGAGATCAACCGCAGCGTGGTGCAGGTGCGCGAGATCGCCGACCAGTCCGCCGCGGCCAGCGAGCAGACCGCCAGCTCCAGCACCGAGCTGGCGCGCCTGGGCAACGAACTGCAGCTGCAGGTCGGGCGCTTCCGCCTGTGACGCGCGCCTCGGTCGGTGCGCCCGCATCGGCCGACATTGGCAGGACAGCTGTCATGCGCATGGCGTAGCATCGGTCACTCGCCATCTAGGGAGAGTGACCATGCGCCCGCTGACCATCGACCTCGACGAACTGGCCTTCGCGCTTGATACCCAGGGTATCGATCACTACCTCGACCTGTTCAGCGGCCAGGTGCTGCTGATCCCCGAAGAAGACCCCGACCCGGAGCTGGCCGAGCTGCTGCACCGCGAGCCGGAGCGCCTGCTGCCCATCGAACCGCTGAGCAGCGGCCAGTCGCTGGAGCTGATGCGCGACTTCCTCCGCGAAGTCCCCGAGCCCCACGCCTATTCCGCCCTGGCCAATGCCATCGAGGGGCGCAAGCCGTTCAAGGCCTTCCGCCACGTGCTGATGGGCTATCCCGAATTGCTCCAGGCCTGGTACGTCTACCAGGGCGAACGCCTGCGCGAATGCGCGCTGGACTGGCTGGCGGACAACCAGATCCAGCCGGCGGGGCGCAGTGCGATGCTGTAGTCCGCAGGTTCGCGAGCAAGCTCGCTCCTACGAAGAGCACACCGAGCTAGCCGGCACTTGTAGGACCGAGGGGAACGCCTAGTTCTTGCTCGCGAACCGCCCCGAACACCGGGCAACCCGTAGGGCGCATAACGCCCCAGGCGTTATCCGCCGCCAACACGGGGCTGCACGGAGTGCCGTGCTCACCTGCACTGTAGGAGCGGACTCCGTCCGCGATTGGCCACCCGCGTGCACCGGCCCTTCCCAGGGCGCACCAACAAAAACGCCGCCCCAAGGGGCGGCGTTTTCGTTTCCAGCCGGTGAGGCTCAGCCTTTCGGCGCCTCGCTGGAGATCGGCTTGGCTTGCGCCGCCGTGGCCTGCCAGCCGCCGCCGAGGGCCTTGTACAGGTTGACCTCGCTGGTCAGCTGGTTGAGACGGTCGGTGATCAGCTGCTGCTGGGCACTGAACAGCGAGCGCTGCGCGTCGAGCACGGTGAGGTAGTTGTCCACACCGGTGCGGTAGCGCTTGTCGGCCAGGCGGTAGTACTCGCTGCTGGCATCCACCAGCGAGCGCTGCGCCTGCAGCTGCTCGTTGAAGGTGCCACGGGCGGCGAGGCCGTCGGCGACCTCGGAGAAGGCCGTCTGGATGGCTTTCTCGTACTGCGCCACGTTGATGTCCTTCTGCACCTTGGCCAGGTCCAGGCTCGCGCGCAGGCTGCCGGCGTTGAAGATCGGCAGGCTGATCGAGGGCTTGAACAGCCAGGTGCCGGAGCCGCCGTCGAACAGGCCGCCGAGGTCCGGGCTGATGGTGCCGGCATTGGCGGTCAGGCTGACGTTCGGGAAGAACGCCGCACGCGCCGCGCCGATGTTGGCGTTGGCCGCCTTGAGCTGGTGCTCCGCCTGGAGGATGTCCGGGCGGCGCTGCAGCAGTTCGGAGGGCAGGCCCGCCGGCACCGTGGCCAGCAGCTCGTCGGACAGCTGGCGGCCCTGGGGCAGGTCGCCCGGCAGGCCGGAGCCGAGCAGCAGCACCAGGGCGTTCTGGTCCTGCGCAACGAGACGGGTGTACTGCGCCAGGGTCGCCCGTGCGCTTTCCACCTGGGTCTGCGACTGGCGCAGGTCCAGGGCCGAAGCGACGCCGACCTCGTAGCTGCGCTTGGTCAGGTCGTAGCTCTTCTGGTAGGTGCCCAGGGTATTGCGGGTCAGCTCCAGTTGCGCCTGATCAGCGCGCAGGGTCAGGTAGGCGTTGGCGACGTTGGCCACCAGGCTGGTCTGGGTGCTGCGTTGCGCTTCCTCGGTGGCGAAGTACTGCTCCAGCGCCTGGTCACGCAGGGCGCGCAGGCGGCCGAACAGGTCCAACTCCCAGGAGGTCACGCCCAGGGTGGCGCCGTACTGGCTGCTGATCATCGAGCTGCCGGTCTGCGACAGGTCCGCCGGAATACGCTGGCGCGAGCCGTCGAAGCTGGCATCCACCGCCGGGAACAGGTCGGCCCGCTGGATGCGGTACTGCGCCCGGTAGGCTTCGATGTTCAGTGCGGCGACGCGCAGGTCGCGGTTGTTTGCCAGCGACGTTTCGATCAGTCGCTGCAGTTGCGGGTCCTTGAAGAACTCGCGCCAGCCGATGTCGACGCCGGCATTGGCCGGTTGCGCCGCATCGTAGGCATCGCCCTGGGGATAGGCCGCGGCCACGGGCGCCTCGGGGCGCTCGTAGTCGGGGATCAGCGAGCAGCCGGAAAGCACGACTGCTGCAACGGCCAGGGACAAAAAGGACTTTCTCATATCAATGCCCCTTCTCGGTGGCTTCCTGTTCCTTGGACAGCTTGTCCTTGAACAGGGTACTGACCACCACATAGAACAGCGGTACCCAGAAGATCGCCAGGACGGTCGCGGTGACCATGCCGCCGATCACGCCGGTACCGATCGCATGCTGGCTGCCGGAGCCGGCGCCGGTGGAGATCGCCAGCGGTACCACGCCGAGGATGAACGCCAGGGAGGTCATGACGATCGGGCGCAGACGCATCCGGCAGGCCTCGATGGCCGCCTCGACGATGGGCTTGCCCTCTCGCTCGTGCAGCTCCTTGGCGAATTCCACGATGAGGATGGCGTTCTTCGCCGACAGGCCGATGGTCGTCAACAGACCCACCTGGAAGAACACGTCGTTGGACAGCCCGCGCATGGACGTCGCCAGCAGCGCACCGATGACGCCCAGCGGCACCACCAGCATCACCGAGAACGGAATCGACCAGCTCTCGTACAGCGCCGCCAGGCAGAGGAATACCACGATCAGCGACAGCGCATAGAGCGCAGGAGCCTGCGAGCCGGACAGGCGTTCCTCGTAGGACAGACCGGTCCAGGAGTAGCCGACGCCCTTGGGCAGTTGCTTGACGATGTCCTCGACCGCCGCCATGGCCTCACCGGTGGAGCGGCCCGGGGCCGGCTCACCGAGCACTTCCATGGCCGGCACGCCGTTGTAGCGCGCAAGCTTGGGCGAGCCGTAGCTCCACTCGCCGGTGGCGAAGGCGCTGAACGGCACCATCTCGCCGGCGCTGTTGCGCACGTACCACTTGTCCAGGTCTTCCGGGCTCATCCGCGCGTTTGGCCGGCCTTGCAGGTAGACCTTCTTCACCCGACCACGGTCGATGAAGTCGTTGACGTAGTTCGAACCCCAGGCGATCGACACGGTGGTGTTGATGTCCGCCAGCGAAACGCCCAGCGCGCTGGCCTTCTCGTCGTCGATCAGCAGCTTGTACTGCGGTTCGTCGTTCAGGCCGTTGGGACGCACGCGCTGCAGCATCGGGTTCTGCGCAGCCAGACCAAGGAACTGGTTGCGCGCCTGCATCAGCACTTCATGGCCGACGCCAGCCTGGTCCTGGAGGAAGATGTCGAAGCCCACGGCGTTACCCAGTTCGAGTACCGCCGGCGGGGCGAAGGCGAACACCATCGCGTCCTTGAAGCTGAAGAAATGCATCTGCGCGCGCTGGGCCAGCGCGAACACGCTGTTCTCCGCGCCCGGACGCTCTTCCCAGGGCTTGAGCATGATGAACGCCATGCCCGAGCTCTGGCCGCGGCCGGCGAAGTTGAAGCCGGTCACGGTGAACACCGAGGCCACCGAGCTGCTTTCCTTCTCCAGCAGGTACTCGCGCATGGAGTCCACCACCACCTGGGTGCGCTCGGCGGAAGAACCGGCCGGGGTCTGCACCTGGGCGAACAGCACGCCCTGGTCCTCGTCGGGGAGGAACGCGGTGGGGATGCGGGTGAACAGATAGACCATACCACCGAGGATCAGCACGTACATCAGCAGGTACGGCATGCGGTGCTTGAGGATCGAGGTGACGCCGCGCTCGTAGCCATGGGTGGTGGAGAGGAACACCCGGTTGAACCAGCCGAAGAAGCCGCGCTTGTGTTCGCCGTGGTCGCCCTTCTGGATGGGCTTGAGCATGGTGGCGCAGAGCGCCGGGGTCAGTACCAGGGCCACCAGCACCGACAGGGCCATGGCCGAGACGATGGTGATGGAGAACTGGCGATAGATCACCCCGGTGGAGCCGCCGAAGAAGGCCATCGGCAGGAATACCGCCGAGAGCACCATGGCGATACCCACCAGCGCGCCCTGGATCTGGCCCATGGACTTGCGGGCGGCTTCCCTGGGCGACAGGCCTTCCTCGGCCATCACCCGCTCGACGTTTTCCACCACGACGATGGCATCGTCCACCAATAGCCCGATCGCCAGCACCATGCCGAACATGGTCAGGGTGTTGATCGAGAAGCCGAAGGCGGCGAGCACGCCGAAGGTGCCCAGCAGCACCACCGGCACGGCGATCGTCGGGATCAGCGTGGCGCGGAAGTTCTGCAGGAACAGGTACATCACCAGGAACACCAGCAGGATCGCTTCGCCCAGGGTCTTCACCACCTCATGGATGGAGGCGGAGACCACCGGGGTGGTGTCGTACGGGTAGACGATCTTCATGCCCTGCGGGAAGAACGGCTCCAGCGTGGCCAGGGTGGCGCGGATCGACTTGGCGGTATCCAGCGCGTTGGCGCCGGTGGCCAGCTTGATCGCGATGCCCGAGGCCGGCTTGCCGTTGAACTGGGCGTTGATGCTGTAGTCCTGGCCGCCCAGGGCGACGTCGGCGACATCCTTCAGGCGAACCTGGGAGCCGTCGGCGTTGACCTTGAGGAGGATTTCCTTGAACTGCTCGGCGCTCTGCAGGCGGGTCTTGCCGATGATCGTGGCGTTGAGCTGCTGCCCCTTGACCGCGGGCAGGCCGCCCAGCTGGCCGGAGGAGATCTGCACGTTCTGCGCCTGGATCGCCGTTTTCACGTCGCCCGGGGACATCTGGTAGCTGTTGAGCTTGGCCGGGTCGAGCCAGATGCGCATGGCGTACTGCGAACCAAACACCTGGAAGTCGCCCACGCCCGTGGTCCGCGACAGCGGGTCCTGGATGTTGGAGACGATGTAGTTCGACAGGTCTTCCTTGGTCATGCTGCCGTCGGTGGAGACGACGCCGACCACCATCAGGAAGTTCTTCACCGCCTTGGTCACGCGGATGCCCTGCTGCTGCACTTCCTGCGGCAGGAGCGGGGTGGCCAGCTGCAGCTTGTTCTGCACCTGGACCTGGGCGATGTCAGGGCTAGCGCCCTGGTCGAAGGTCACGGTGATGGTCATGCTGCCGTCGGAGTTGGACTCCGAGGAGATGTAGCGCAGATGGTCGAGACCGTTCATCTGCTGCTCGATCACCTGGACCACGGTGTCCTGCACCGTTTCGGCGGAGGCGCCCGGGTAGCTCACCTGGATGGCGATGGCCGGCGGCGCAATGGCCGGGTACTGGTTCACCGGCAACTTGAGGATCGACAGACCGCCCGCCAGCATGATCACCAGGGCGATTACCCAGGCGAAGATGGGCCGGTCAATGAAAAACTTCGACATTACGAATCCCCTTGATTAACCCTGCTTGGCCGGTTGAGCGGCGGCGGGCTTGTCGGCGGCACCGGCGGTGGGTGCCACGTTCTTCGCGGGTACGGCCTTGGCCTGGGCGCCCGGCTGGACGTACTGCAGGCCTTCGGTGATCAGGCGCTCGCCGGGCTTCAGGCCATCGCTGACCAGCCAGTAGGCGCCAACGGTGCGCTCGGTCTTGATGGTGCGCAGCTCGACCTTGTCCTCGGCGTTGAGCACCAGCGCCGTGGCCATGCCACGGAAGTCACGGGTGACGCCCTGTTGCGGCGCGAGGATGGCCTGCTTCTTGATGCCCTCTTCCAGCTGCGCATGGACGAACATGCCCGGCAGCAGCTCCTTGTTCGGGTTGGGGAAGATGGCGCGCACGGTCACCGAGCCGGTGCCCTGGTCGACCGAGACCTCGGAGAACTCCAGCTTGCCCTCGATGGGGTATTCGGAACCGTCTTCCAGGTACAGCTTGACCTTGGCGGCGTTGTCGCCGGCCTTCTCCAGCTGGCCGGCAGCCAGCTCGCGACGCAGGCGGATCAGCGCGGTGGAGGACTGGGTGACGTCGACGTAGATCGGGTCCAGCTGCTGCACGGTGGCCATGGCAGTGGTCTGGCCGTTCTGCACCAGGGCGCCTTCGGTCACGCTGGAGCGGCCGATGCGGCCGGAAATCGGCGAGTAGACCTTGGTGTAGCGCACGTTGATCTTGGCGCTGTCGGCCGTGGCCTTGGCCTGCAGGTAGGCGGCCTGGGCGTCGGCATACTGCTGCTTGCTCACCGCCTCGTCCTTCACCAGCTCCTTGTAGCGCTCGGCCTGCTGCTGGGTGGACACCAGGTTGGCCTGGGCACTCTGCAGGGTGGCGTCGTAGGTGGCCGGGTCGATCTGGTACAGCTGCTGGCCTTCCTTGACGTCGCTGCCTTCCTTGAACAGGCGCTTGAGGATGATGCCGTTCACCTGCGGGCGAACTTCGGCGATGCGATACGCAGTGGTGCGGCCGGGCAGTTCGGTGCTCAGGGTCACCTCCTGCGGCTGCAGGGTCACCACACCGACTTCAGGGATCTGCTTCTCCTGCGGGGCCTGGGCTTTGTCGCAGCCGGCAAGAGTGGCCATGGCGACGAGCAGGGCCGGGACCAGGGCGCGCATGGCTGGCTTTCGTTGCATATCGTTGTCCTCGTGAGCAAAGCATCCGGTTTGGCTGTGGGCTTGCCGGTCCGGAAAAGCTGGCAAAAATACTTACATTCAGCTGTGTTTGTAAACGTCCGAAAGCCCTGAGGGAAAACTACTGAAACGTTTTAGCCAGAGGCCGATATCGCAGTAGGTTTCCCGCAAGGCAGTCGCATGGACGAACAAAGTTGATAACATCAACTAAAATACGAAAAAATGGTTGATCCGATCAACCTGATTTACACAAGGTTTACCGTGACCGAGCCGATGACCCACAGCGTGAATCCCGACCTGCCACAAGCCCTGATGAAGGTCCTCGAGCACCTGCGCGAGACCCTTCAGGACGAACTGTGCGCCGAGGGCATTGACCTCACGCCACCCGACATCCGCCTGCTCGAACTGATCGGCGCCGATGCAGGGCAGAGCTTGCAGAGCCTCGGTCGGCGGATGTGCCGCGACAAGGCGCTGGTGACCCGCAAGATTCGCGAGATGGAGACTCTGGGCCTGGTCCGCCGCGAGCGCAATCCGATCGATCAACGCAGCTTCCAGCTGTTCCTCACCGACGCCGGCAAGCGCATCGACGAGCGTACCCAGGCCATACTCGCACGAACCCATGACAGTCTTTTCGCACCCCTGGACGACGGCGAGCAGCGTACTCTCACCCGCCTCCTGCGGCAGTGCCTACAGGGCCACGAAGACTGACCGCACAAACGAAAACGCCGGCATTCGCCGGCGTTTTCGCATTCCTGCGTCTTACTGACGCACCCCTTCGACCGACAGGGTCAGCTCGACTTCCTGGGAAGCCGGGCCGAGGTCGCGCTGGATGTTGAAGTCCTTCAGCTTGAGGGTGGTGGTGCCGAGGAAGCCGGCACGGTAGCCGCCCCACGGGTCATCGCCCTGGCCGACCAGTTCAGCCTTGAGGGTGACCGGCTTGGTCACGCCATTGAGGGTCAGGTTGCCGGTGATTTCGGCATTCTTGCCGTCGGCTTTCACAGCGGTGGACTCAAAGGTCGCGGTCGGGTTCTTCGAGACGTTGAGGAAGTCCGCGCTGCGCAGGTGCTTGTCACGCTCGGCGTGGTTGGAGTTCACGCTGTTGGTGTTGATGGTCACCTTGACCTTGTCGGCGGACGGATTCTTTTCGTCGAAGGTGAAGGCACCGTCGAAGTCGTCGAAGCGGCCGTACAGCCAGCTGTAGCCCAGGTGCTTGATGCGGAATTCGATGAAGGCGTGCTGGCCTTCCTTGTCGATCTTGTAGTCGGCGGCCATGGCCTGGCCAGCAGAGAACAGGGCGGTACCCAGCGTCAGAGCGGCGAACGTCTTCTTCAGCATTGAAGCAATCTCCCTTTGGGGTGAGGTGTTATTTCGCGGCACGACCGAGCATGCGGACCAGGGTCTCGTCACGGTCGAGGAAATGGTGTTTGAGCGCCGCCAGGGCGTGCAGCACGGCCAGCACCACCAGGGTCCAGGCCAGGTACAGGTGGATCACGCCGGCGATGTCGGCCTGGTCGGTGATGCCGCTCAGGGTGGCGGGCACGTTGAACCAGCCGAACACGCTGATGGGTTTGCCTTCAGCGGTGGAGATCAGGTAGCCGGCGATGATCACCGCGAACAGCAGGCCATACAGCGCCAGGTGGCCGAGTTTGGTAGCCAGGCGAGTGAGGTTGCCGTGGTTGGCCGGAGTCGGCGGCGCCGGGCTGATGAAGCGCCAAAGCACGCGCACGATCAGCGCGATGGCCAGGAGGATGCCGATGCTCTTGTGGATTTCCGGGGCGCGGTGGTACCAGGTGTCGTAGTAGTCCAGCTCGCGCATCCACAGACCCAGGCCGAACAGGCCGAAGATCACCAGCGCACTGCCCCAGTGCATGAACAGGCTGACCAGTCCGTAGCGAGCGGGGGAATTACGCCATTGCATCGATCGACATCCTTGAAAACGGGAATTAAAGACTAGCGATTAATCCATCGAATAAAAGCAGAAAAACCTGCTTTGAAACATCGACTGACAAGATAGGTTTCGACCTGAAACGCCCGTTCCAGAGCCAGAAACGACAATGCCGGCTTTCGCCGGCATTGTCGTTGATATCGCTCAGGTCAGAACGGCAGCCAGGACATGATGCCCTTCTTCTCGCCCTTCTCATCCGCCTTGTCGCTGGCGGCCGGCTTGCTCTCGGCGACCATGGCCTTGCCTTCGAGCACCGGCGTCTTGCCGGCGTACAGGTCGCGGACCTGGCTGGCGGCGCGCTTGCCGCTGCGCAGGGCGCCTTCGATGGTGCCCGGATAGAGCGCATCGGTGTGCTCGCCGGCGAAGGCCACGCGGGACACCGGGGTCTCCCAGACGCGCCAGAAGCGGCTGATCTGCCCCGGGCCGTAGGCCAGGTAGGAACCGCCGGTACCGACGTCGGTGCTGTAGCGACGCATTTCATAGCCGTCGTAGGCGCCGCGCATCTTCGGGTAGTACTTGTTCATGCGGATCAGCACCTGCTCCGAGAGCTGGCGGTCACCGAAGGCCTGCATCACGCGGGCGTTGTCGCCGGACAGGTTGATCAGCACGTTGACGCCGCCCTTGGTCGCGGGCTCGACCCAGATCATGCCCAGGCCCTGATCGCTGTAGATCTCGCCGGAGAGGCGCGACTTGTCGTCCCACACCGGACGCTTGAACTTCATCAGGATCTGGTCGCGCCAGCCGTAGTTGGTGCCCTTGAGCGCAGCCTGCTGCTTCTCGTTCAGGCTCGGGGTCAGGGTGATGCTGCCCAGCGCGCGCAGCGGCACGGCCAGCACCAGATAGTCGGCGGTGTAGCCGGTAGCGCCGACCTTGACGGTCACGCCGTCCTTGTCCTGGTTGATCGCAGTGACCTTGGCGTTGGTCTTGATGGTCTTGATCTGCTTGACGAAGGCCTGGGCCAGAACCTGGCTGCCACCGGGCAGGCGCGCGGCGCGCAGGTCACGGTCGTCGACGCCACGGTACACACGGCCCTGCTGGGCGAGGTAGAGCAGCGACAGGCGCGACGGCTCGTCGTAGTGCGAGCGGATGCGCTGGTTGACCAGCAGGCGCGCGGTCGGCGACAGGTTCAGCTTGTCCAGCCAGCGCGCGGCGGTGAGCTGGTCGAGGGCGAACAGGGTCTTGTTCGCCAGCGGGTTCAGCGGGTCGTCGATGGAAGCGGACAGCTCGTTCAGCGACTTCTCGAAGCGCTCCAGGTCAGCGGCGACCGCGGGCATCTTGGTCTTCAGGTCGGCGCTGGTGTAGTAGAGGCCGTCGATCAGGTAGCTCGGGGTGCGGACGAATTCCGGTGCCGGCACCGAATTCACCTTCAGGGTATCCAGGTAGCCGTTGAGGGTCGGCTGGACTTTCTTGTTGCCGATCCACTCGCTGGTGGCCAGGCCCGAACGGCCGCCCACCTGCGGCTTGGCTTCCAGCAGGGTGACCTGCCAGCCCGCCTGCTGCAGCTCGTAGGCCGCGGAGAGGCCGGCGAGTCCGCCACCGACCACGATGGCGGTCGGCTGTTTGTCCTTGCCCAGCGCCACTACGCTGAACACCCCCAGAGCAAGCAGCGCGGCAGCGCGCAGCCATCCCATTTTCATCGCCAGACTTCCCCGAATTGGTGCAAAGGCGCGAAGCATACGTGAGCGCCTGAAAGCCGAATAGCCGTGTTGGTCGGCAACCTACGACATGTGTCGTAGGACGTGTCCTTGTTCATCTCAGGTGCATTGCATAGGCTTGCGCAACCCGCGCCAGTCGCCCCCAGAACCCCCGCCAGATAGAAGGAGCAGCCCATGGGCCTGAATGCCGAGTGGATGCAGCGTGATCTCCAGGTGCTGTGGCACCCCTGCACCCAGATGAAAGACCACGAACGCCTGCCGGTAATCCCGATCCGTCGCGGCGAGGGCATCTGGCTGGAGGACTTCGAAGGCAAGCGCTACCTGGACGCCGTCAGCTCCTGGTGGGTCAACGTCTTCGGCCACGCCAATCCGCGCATCAACCAGCGCATCAAGGACCAGGTGGACCAGCTGGAGCACGTGATCCTCGCCGGCTTCAGCCACCAGCCGGTGATCGAGCTGTCCGAGCGCCTGCTGCGCCTGGCGCCGGCCGGTTTCTCGCGGGTTTTCTATGCCGACAGCGGCTCGGCCGGCATCGAAGTGGCGCTGAAGATGAGCTACCACTACTGGCACAACCTCGGCCAGCCGGAGAAGAAGCGCTTCATCACCCTGACCAACAGCTACCACGGCGAAACCGTGGCGGCGATGTCGGTGGGCGACGTGGCGCTGTTCACCGAGACCTACAAGTCGCTGCTGATGGACACCATCAAGGTGCCGACTCCCGACTGCTACCTGCGCCCCGAAGGCGTGAGCTGGGAAGAACACTCACGGACGATGTTCGCGGCCATGGAGCAGGCGCTGGAACAGCACCACAAGGAAGTCGCGGCGGTGATCGTCGAGCCGCTGGTGCAGGGCGCCGGCGGCATGCGCATGTACCACCCGGTCTACCTCAAGCTGCTGCGCGAAGCCTGCGACCGCTACGGCGTACACCTGATCCACGACGAGATCGCCGTGGGCTTCGGCCGCACCGGCACCATGTTCGCCTGCGAACAGGCCGGCATCACCCCGGATTTCCTGGTGCTGTCCAAGGCGCTGACCGGCGGCTACCTGGCGATGAGCGCGGTGCTCACCACCGACAAGGTCTACCAGGCCTTCTACGACGACTACGCCACCCTGCGCGCCTTCCTCCATTCGCACACCTACACCGGCAACCCACTGGCCTGCGCCGCCGCCCTGGCAACCCTGGACATCTTCGAGCAGGACAACGTCATCGAAGCCAACAAGGCCCTGGCGGCACGCATGGCCAGCGCCACCGCGCACCTGGCCGACCACCCGCACGTCTCGGAAATCCGCCAGACCGGCATGATCCTCGCCATCGAGATGGTCCAGGACAAGGCCACGAAAGCCGCCTACCCCTGGCAGGAACGCCGCGGCCTGAAGGTCTTCCAGCACGGCCTGGAGCGCGGCGCGCTGCTGCGCCCGCTGGGCAGCGTGGTGTACTTCCTGCCGCCGTACATCATCACCCCGGAGCAGATCGACTTCCTCGCCGAGGTCGCCAGCGAAGGCATCGACATCGCCACCCGCGACAGCGTCAGCGTGGCGGTCAGCGAGCGCTTCCCCGAGCATCGCGATCCGGGCTGACAGCGGCGGCAGGCTTCAGGCTGAAGGCGGCAGGCGATACACTAGTCCGCCTGTAGCCTTCAGCCTGCCGCCTGTAGCCAAAAAAATGCGCCTCTCCCGCTTCTTCATCGACGCCCCGCTCTCCCTCGGCCAGCACGAGCTGCCCGAAGCCCAGGCCCATTACATCGGCCGCGTGCTGCGGCACTCGGCCGGCGACGCCGTGCAGCTGTTCGACGGCTCGGGCCGCGAGTACCTGGGCGAACTGATCGAAGTGGGCAAGAAAAACGTCCGCGTGGAGCTGCGCGAAGCCTTCGACGGCCAAGCCGAATCGCCGCTGCGCGTGCACCTGGGCCAGGGCCTTTCCCGCGGCGAGCGCATGGACTGGGCGATCCAGAAGGCCACCGAACTGGGCGCCAGCGAGATCACCCCGATCGTCAGCGAACGCTGCGAAGTCCGCCTGAAGGACGAACGCGCCGACAAGCGCATGGCTCACTGGCGCCAGGTGGCGATCAGCGCCTGTGAACAATGCGGCCGCTCGGTGCTGCCGGTGCTAAACGCCCCGGTCACCCTCGCGGAATGGCTGGAAAGCTGCGAAGCGCAGCTCAAGCTGGTGCTGCACCCGGTGGCCGAGCCGCTGACCAGCCATGACAAACCATCCAGCCTGGCCTTCCTGATCGGCCCGGAGGGTGGCTTGAGCGATGCAGAAGTAGAGCAAGCCAAGGGCGCCGGGTTCCACGCCGCACGCCTCGGCCCGCGTGTGTTGCGCACCGAGACCGCTCCCGTTGTGGCGCTGAGTGTGGCGCAGCAGCTTTGGGGTGATTTCTAGAGGCTTCGGCGTGGGGCGGGTTCGCGAGCAAGCTCGCTCCTACGAAAAGCCAACCGAGCTAGCCGGCTACCTGTAGGAGCGAGCTTGCTCGCGAACAGCCCAGCGCCAGTCTATCCAGCCAACTCAGATACCCCGCAACGCCAACCCCGCCAGCACCAGCAACACCACCCCGCACAACGCATGGCTGACCCGATGCCAGCGCGGCGAAGCATTGCGCCGCAGCCAGTCCACCAGGGCGGCGCAGAGGAAGCAGCAGAGCACCGAGGCGGTCATGAAGCCGGCGAAGAACACCAGCGAATCTGCCAGCGACGGCACACCGTTCACCAGGCCGGCCATGGCGCCGCCCAGCGCGCCCCAGTAGACGATGTTCTTCGGGTTCGACAGCGACAGCATGGCGCCGGAAGCGAAGGCCCCGGCGTGGTGTTCGCCGCTGTCACCTTCGTCCACCGCGCTGACATCGCGTGCATCGCGCAGGCTCTGCACGCCGAGCCAGGCCAGGTAGGCCGCGCTGGCCAGGGTCAGCGGCAGGCGCAGGGTTTCGTGGCCCAGCAGCAGCGCCAGCCCGGTGAGGCCGATCAGCGCCCATACCGCATCCCCGATCAGCGAACCGAACTGCACCAGCAGCGCCGGGCGGAAGCCGCCTTTCAGGCCGCGGCGCAGGGTTTCGGCGAGGACCGCGCCGGGGGACAGGCAGAAGACTATGCCGAACAGCAGCGCGGCGAAGAACAGGGTCATGGATCAGCTCTCGAACAGATGGGCGATGGCGCAATTGTGCCTGGGCAGCGGCGGCCGGACTTGAACCGGATTGCTCAGCGCAGGGCGCGCTGGAAGCTGCCCGGCGACACGCCGTAGGCGGCGCGGAAGTGCCGGTTCAGGTGGCTCTGGTCGGCGAAACCGAGTTCATGCGCCACCTCGGTAGCCGGCAGGCCTGCGCGCAGCAGCGCCTGGGCGCGGCGGGTGCGCAGTTGCATGGCCCACTGCCGAGGGCTCAGGCCGACCTGCCTCTGGAAACTGCGCAGCAGGTGGAAGCGCGACAGGCCGAGATAGGCCGCCATCTCGTCGAGGCTGGGCTGGCGCGCGAGGTCAGCGGCCAGCCAGTCCTGCAGATCGGCAATCCGCCCACCGCCCTGCAAACCGTCCTGCGGCAGGCGCACGCCCAGGGCCCGAGCTATCTCGGCCAGCAGCAGCGTCAGGCGCTCCTCGCCGCGCTGGCGAACGAAGGAGTCTTCGCCCAACACGCGTTCGACCGCGTCGGCCATCGCGGCAGCCAGCAAGGGCAGGCGCTCAGTGGGGCGTTCGAATTCCAGGCGTTGCAGGCCGAGCATCGCGGCCAGTTGATCCGGGGCGAGGTAGAGGCTGACGAACTGCCAGGGTTGGCCTTCGGCAACGCCGCCACCCTGGATCTGACCGGGGTTGTAGGCGGTGAAGGCACCGGGGCCGGCGTCGAAGCGGTGGCCATCCAGCCAGACGCTTTCCTCACCGCGCAGGTTGGCGCTGATGACGAATTCGTCATGGCTGTGGCGCTCGAAGCGGTGGCCGCCGAGGGTGGCGCTGGCGACCTCGAAGCCAGGTTGGTCCCCCAGCTGGGCGAGGCGCAGGCCGGCACTCATGGCGGGCTCAGATCAGGCCGGAATCGGCCAGCTTCTGCTCCAGCGCGGCCAGGTCGGGGATGCGCGCCTGGGCGTCGCCCAGGTCCACCGCGTCCAGTTCCAGCGGCGCCAGCGGCACGTCGGCGCGCTTGAGGTCGCTGCCGACCTTCACCGAACGCGGGATGCCCTGCACCAGCAGGGCGAAGAACTTCACGTTGGGACGCCCGCCCAGGGCGTTGACCACGATCACCCGTGCGCCGGGGCTGACTTCCGCCTGGCCGTCGGAGGCCGCCTCGAAGGACAGCAGCGGCAGGCGCAGGTCGCGCCAGGCCACCTGGCCCAGGTACCAGGACGGCAGGCCGTCCACCGGGTGCGGCGCGCGGTAGGTGATCAGCTCGGCCACCGCCACGTTGGGCAGCAGCAGGTTGCGGTCGGCCAGCGGCACCAGCAGCGCGGTCAGGCTGCTGGGAGCGGCGTTGGCCGCGGCAGCATGGGCAACCGCGCTATTGGCAACGCCGGCATTGGCGACGGGGAGATCACTCATCGGGCCTTATCTCACTGGGTGACTGCGCCGACGCATTGTTCGGCAAGGTGATTGACCAGCGCCGCCGCGAGTTCGCGAGGGTCGCCGGTGAAGAGGCTGTAGCCGCCTTCGCGCAGGCTGTCGGGCATGCTCGAGCAGGCGCAGCTGTCGGCGCGCTGGGTCCAGATCGGCGCGCCCTGGCGGCGCACGTAGGCGGCGGCGGCGCTGCCGTCGCTGCACATGCCGCTGAACACGATCACGCCGCAACGATCGCCGTACTGCTGGGCGAGGTTGAGCATCATCTGGTCGATGGACGGGCTGTAGGGCTCGGGCCAGCTGCGATCTTCCACGCGCATGCGCGCTGAATCATCGAAGCCCAGCTCGCGGCTGATCGGCACCACCACCACTTCGCCGCAGCGCACCGGGTCGCCGTCGCGCACGCTGTTGACGTGCCACTGGCTGTGGCGGCCGACGGCTTGCGGCAGGTTGGCCTCGAAGGAAGGATCGATGTGCTGGGCATACAGGAAGCCCACCGGCAGGCCGCCGGGCAGCGCATCGAGGAAGGTCTTCACCGCGGCCGGGCCACCCAGCGAGGCGGCCAGCAGCCAGACCTGCGCGGCCGGTTCGCCAGCCTTCAGCGGGGAAGCGGCGAGGTCGTCAGGCAGCGCCACGCGGGTCGGCCGCTGCGCTTCGTCGAGCAGCGCAGCCAGGCTGCGGCCGACGCCAGCGCTGGGGTCGCCCACCAGCTTGCGCAGCTTGGACACCAGCCGGCGTTCCCAGCGCGGATAATGTTCGGAGTGCCGCTCCGGCGCGTGGCCCTCGCCGAACAGCACCGGCACCCGCGACTGTTCCAGCAGGTTGTCCACCAGCGGCGAGTCCTCCTGCTGGGCCAGGTCCACCAGCCACAGGTCGGTCTCGCAGGCGTCCAGTTGCTCGCTCTCAAGGCGCGCCGGGTCGGCGTTGAGCACCACTTGGTAGCCATGGCCGGCCAAAGCTTGCGCCAGCACGTGGCGCTGCAGCGAGGTGTCGGCGATCACCGCGATACGCGGCGTGCTCTGCTCAGACATGGGATTTCACCAGCTGCTGGATGCTCTCCAGCAGCTCGGATTCCTGGTACGGCTTGCCCAGGTACTGGTTGACGCCGATGGCCAGGGCGCGGTCGCGGTGCTTCTCGCCGGTACGGGAGGTAATCATGATGATCGGCAGGTCCTTCAGCTGTTCATCGTGGCGCACCAGGGTGGCCACCTCGAAACCGTCCATGCGCGGCATCTCGATGTCCAGCAGCATGATGTCGGGCTTGTGCTCCTGCAGCTGGGCGATGGCGTCCACCCCGTCCTTGGCGGTGAGCACGTTCATGCCGTTGCGCTCCAGCAGGCGGCTGGTGACCTTGCGCACGGTGACCGAGTCGTCCACCACCATGACCAGGGTCGGGCGCTGGTGCTCGATCTCCGCCACGCTCGGGCCGGCCAGCTGGCGGCGCGGCACGTGCTGGATGAGCTGGGCGTGGAGCACGCGAATAGTCGCCAGCAGGTCGAGAATCACCACCACGCGACCGTCACCGAGGATGGTCGCGCCGGAGATGCCGCTGACGCCGGCGAACTGCGTGCCGAGGCTCTTCACCACGATCTCGCGCGAGCCGGCCAGGGCGTCGACCTGCACCGCCACGGCGTGGTCCGCCGAGCGCACCAGGATCACCGGCAACGGCAGCGACTGGCCGACCAGCTTGGGATGCTGGCCGTTGTTGAGCAGGTCGCCCAGGTATTTCAGTTCGTAGCTCTGGCCGGCGTACTCGAAGCGCGGCGCGGCGCCGGTTTCGTCGGCGGCAGCCTGTTCGTAGAGCGCTTCCAGCTCGTACGGGGAGACCCGCACGATGCCTTCGATGGTGTTCAGCGGCAGGGCATACAGGTCTTCGCCGGAGAGCACCATCAGCGCGCGGTTCACCGACACGGTGAATGGCAGGCGGATGTCGAAGCGAGTGCCTTCGCCGACGGCAGAGTGAATGCTCATGGAACCGCCGAGCTGTTTCACCTCGGAGTTCACCACGTCCATGCCCACGCCACGGCCGGAAATCTGCGTGACCTTCTCGGCGGTACTGAAGCCGGCCTCGAGGATGAACTGCAGCACCTCGTGGTCGTTCAGCTCGCTGTCCGCGGTCATCAGGCCGCGCTCGATGGCCTTGCGCCGCACCGCTTCGAGACGGATACCGGCGCCATCGTCGGCCAGGGTCAGGAGGATGTCGCCGCCTTCGCGGCCGAGGGTCAGGCGGATGGTGCCCTGCTCCGGCTTGCCGGCGCTGCGGCGCGCGTCGCCGGACTCGATGCCGTGGTCGACGGCGTTGCGCAGCATGTGCTCCAGCGGCGCGACGATGCGTTCGAGCACGGTACGGTCCATCTCACCTTCGGCGTTGCTGACCACGAACTCGACCTGCTTGCCCAGCTCGCTCGCCACCTGGCGGACGATGCGGCGCAGGCGCGGCACCAGGCGGTCGAAGGGCACCATGCGGGTGCGCATCAGGCCTTCCTGCAGCTCGGTGTTGACCCGCGCCTGTTGCAGCAGCAGGGTCTCGGCGTCGCGGTTCTTGGCGGCGAGGGTTTCCTTCAGGTCGAACAGGTCGGAGGCGGACTCGAACAGCGCGCGGGAGAGCTGCTGCAGCTGCGAGTAGCGGTCCATTTCCAGCGGGTCGAAATCTTCATAGCCGGCGCGGTCGGCGTCGGCCTGGTGGCGCGAGAGAATTTGCGCCTGGGTCTCGGTATCGAGGCGGCGCAGCTGGTCGCGTACCCGCTCGATGGTGGCATCCATCTCGCCCAGGGTCGAACCGACGTCGCTCACCTGCTGCTCGACGCGGCCACGGAAGATCGAGGTCTCACCGGCCAGGTTGACCAGGCCTTCGAGCAGTTGCGCGGGCACCTTCACCAGTTCCTGCGGCGCGCGGCGCGCGGCGGCTTCCTGGGCGGCTTCCTGGGCGCGGCGCACGAACGGCAGCACCACCGGCGCGTCGATACGCTGCGGCACGGCGGCGGCCATGATGGCTTCCGGCAGTACCGGCAGGCTCACCGGGGCCGGCTGTTCGACCGGTGCCTCGACGTGGATGTCTTCGGGCTGGTTGTCGAAAACCTCGACTTCGCCCAGGTGCAGACGCAGCTGGTCGACCTCGGCCTGCAACCCTTCGAAGCCGGACTGCACGTCCAGCAGCAGGCTTTCCGGCCAGGGCGCGCCCT
Source organism: Pseudomonas sp. CAN1 (assembly GCF_030462585.1). Lineage (GTDB taxonomy): Bacteria > Pseudomonadota > Gammaproteobacteria > Pseudomonadales > Pseudomonadaceae > Pseudomonas. Next base: position 237,303 of record NZ_JASMRU010000005.1, read on the forward strand.
GTTGCTGGGCTTCGCCCAGGTGCTGTTCGAGGTCGTGGGCGAGGTCGCCGAGGCTGGACTGACCAGCCAGGCGCGCACCGCCCTTGAGGGTGTGGAGGATGCGCAGCAGCTCGTCCAGCGCGCCGTTCTCACGTTCGGCGTCCCAGCGGCCCAGGGCCTGTTCCATGCCTTCGAGCAGGTCGTCGGCCTCTTCCAGGAAGATATCCAGGATGTCGGCTTCCGGGCCTTCTGCCACGGACGGGCTGGAGCTGATCGCCTGCAGGCTGACGCTGCTGGGGATGCTCAGTTGTTCTTCGGGGTTGGCGCGAAATCGGCGGATCGCGTCGATCAGCGATTCACCTCCCGGCACCCGGCGATGCTGTTGGACGGCTTCGAGCATCTCGGCGAGACGGTCGTGGCAACGCTGGAGCAGCTCGAAGAGCGTCGGGCTGGCGCGCAGGCGCCCGCCGCAGAGGCCTTCGTAGAGGAATTCCAGTTCGTGGGCGAGGTCGCCGATGGGGCGGATCTCGGCCATCCGCGCGCCACCCTTGAGGGTGTGCAGGTCGCGTTGCAGCGCTTCCAGCTCGACGCTGTTGTCGGGGTTTTCCATCCAGCGATGGAGGGCGCCGGAGGAGCTTTCGAGGATGTCGAAGGCTTCTTCGAGGAAGATTTCCACCAGCTCCGGATCGCGGTCTTCGTCCAGCTCGTACTCGCTGTCCTGCACCACGGGTGCGGCAGGGGCAGCGGCTGGCTCGACGATTTCCGCTGCGGCCAGCTGCCCGTCGGCAACTTCGGCCTCGGCTTCTTCGAGGAAGGCTTGCAGCTCGGCGTCGTCTGCTTCCGGCTCGGCCGCTGCTTCGGTGACGCTGCTGTCCGGCTCGATGTTGTCCAGGTCACCGCTGTCCAGCTCGAGGCCTTCCAATTCGGTGGCTTCCAGCTCGCTGAGTTCAGCAGCAGCTTCGGATCCTTCGGCGGCCTCGGCTTGCGATTCCGCCTCGGCGGGCAGCTCCAGCTCGATGTCGTCTTCGCTGAGTTGCGGCAGTTCGAGGGCTTCGTCATCTTCAGCCACGGCGTCCAGCTGCGGCTGGGCAGCCAGGGCCTGGGGCGCGGCAAGGCCGGCAGCCGGGTTCTGGCGGAAGGTGCGAATGGTCTGCACCAAGTCGGCCGGGTCGGTCAGCGCCTGGCCGGCCTGCAACTGGTCGAGCTGGGTCGCCAGGCGGTCGTGGCAGGTACGCAGCAGGTCGCCCAGCGGCTGGCTGTGCTGGAAGCGATGGTCCAGCAGGCCTTCGTAAAGCGATTCGAGTTCGTGGGAGAGGTCGCCGATCTCGCGGATTTCCGCCATGCGCGCGCCACCCTTGAGGGTGTGCAGGTCGCGCTGCAGGGTCGAGAGCGCGGCAAGACCTTCGGGCGAGGCCAGCCACTGGTCCAGCGCCTGGCCGGCGTTGTCCAGGATGTCCACGGCCTCTTCGAGGAAGATCGCCACCATTTCCTCGTCCAGCGCCCGCGGCGGTTGCTGCGGCGCCGGGTGGGCGTGCGGGGTCTCGGCGGTGATGACGTCTTCGTCGTCATCGTCGGCGGCGTGTCGCGGCGCGCCGTCGTGGTCGTTGCGCGGCGACCAGTTCAGGCCGTCGGGCAGGTTGTCGTCGTCCACCGGGCGACCGTCGATGAGGAACTCGTCGTCCTCGGCGGGGAAGTCCTCGGCGGTGAGGTTTTCCAGGTCGACGAACTCGACGTCCAGCGCCTCCTGCGGCTGTGCCGGGGCGTGCTCCGGGGCCGGGGCGTCGAGCAGGCGATGCAGCGCTTCGACCTGTTCCGGCTGTGCGCTCACCTGCAGGGCGGCGGCCACCTGGTCCATCATGCCGATCAGCGCTTCGTGGGCGGTCTCGGCGGTGGAGAAGAAGACCTCGCCAGTCTCCAGGCGGCCCTCACGCACGGCGCCGTAGACGGCCAGCAGCGCGTCGGCGAGCTCCGCCATCTGCGGCAGCTCGGCCATCTGTGCGCCGCGGCTGAGGGTTTCCAGTTCGTCATACAGGGCGCCCAGTTCCTGGCGCTCCTGCGGGTGCTCGCGCCAGCGGCGCAGCAGGTCCTCGGCGTCGAGCAGGATGTCCATGCCCTCGGCGAGGAACATGCCGATCAGGTGCGGGTCGTTGCCGCTGCCCTCGCCGCTTTCGCCGCGACGCTTGGCCTCGGCGGCTTCCAGGCGCTCCTGGTGAATCTGCGCGATGCGCGCCAGCAGCTCCGGGCTGCCTTCGATGGGCGCCAGCGGGCGGCCTTCGACGAGCTGGTCGAGGCCGACGCGGAACAGGCCTTCGGCGGCGTGCAGCAGCTCGGCCTCGCGCAGGTCGACCTGCAGCAGGTTGGTCTTGAATTCCTTCACCAGCCGCTCCAGCGGCGTGGCGATTTCGGCGATCGGCAGGATGCCGGCCATGTGCGCGCTGCCCTTGAGCGTGTGCAGGGCGCGCTGCAGGTCGTCGGTCACCGGCTGCGGCAGCTGCTGCGCGCAATCGGCGAGGAAGCCGACCAGGGTTTCCAGGTGGGTTTCCGCCTCGTTGCGGAAGATTTCCAGCAGCTGCGGATCGAGGCTCTCGTCGAGGCCTTCGTTGGCCGCTTGCGCGGCGATGTCCTCGACATCCGCCAGCTCGGGGCTGATGTCTTCCACCGACGGCGCCGATTCAGGCAGCCCGCCACCGGGCGGCGGCACCGGCTGCCCCTTGGCCAGGGCATGGGCGGTTGCGGCCAGGCGGTCGACGTCGTCACGCTGGCGCTGGGCGCTGGCGGCGTATTCCTCGACCAGTTCGGGCATCAGCGCGACCACATCCTGCACCACCTGCAGCACGGCAGGCGAGGCGGCGATGCTGCGGTCGAGCACGCGGTTGAGCAGGTTTTCGATGGACCAGGCCAGCTCGCCGATCACCAGCGCGCGGACCATGCGGCCACTGCCCTTGAGGGTGTGGAAGGCGCGGCGGATTTCGGTGAGCGACTCGCGGTCGTCGGTGCTGGCCAGCCAGGTCGGCAGGTGCTCGCCGATGGTTTCCAGCACTTCACCGGCTTCCTCGATGAAGACTTCGCGCAGCTCTTCGTCGATCGGTTTTTCGTCGGCAGGCGGCGGCAGCAGGCTCGGCGGGACGTCCTGGGCCGGCGGATTGATCGCCTGCACCGGGGCGGCCATGACTTCGGCCAGGGACAGCGGCTTGGCCGCTGCCTCGGTGACCGGCTCGGGCTCGGCCGGCGGGCTGGGCAGCTCGACTTCCGGCAGCTCCAGGTCGGCGATGTTCGCTTCGCTCCAGGCCTCGGCCTGGACGGCGGGCAGCTCGGCGTTGGCCAGCGGCTCCAGCTCCAGCGGTTCCAGCGGCGCGTCGAGGCTCAGGTCGACGCCAGCCTCCAGTGCGCCCGGCTCGTTCAACTCGCCCAGGGTCCAGTTGTCGTCGCTGACCAGCTCGCTTTCGGCGGCGCCCAGTTCGGCGGAGACGGGCTGGGCGTCGAAGCTCAGCTCATCCATCGAGTCCAGGTTTGCCAGCGGCGCAGGCTCGGCGCTCTCCAGGCTGGCGAAGCTTTCGTCCAACTCCAGGGAAGGCGCCGGCGCTTCGTTGGCCGGCTTGCTCAGGTCGACGCTGAACCAGTCTTCCTCGGCGCCTGGCTCGGCGGCCGGGGCGACCGGCTGCATGTCCCAGGTCAGCTCGTCCACCGCGGCAGGGGCGGCGTCCAGCGGCGACAGGCTGCTGAAGTCGTCGCTCAGGTCGAGCGCGGTGGCCGGTGCTTCGCTCTGGGGCGCGGAAAGGTCCAGCGGTTCCCAGGATTCGGCGGCGGGCAATGTGGTCTCGACCTGCGCGGTCTCGACCAGCGGCGCATCCGCCAGCGGAGCGGCGTCGTCCAGGCTCCAGCTCAGCTCGTCGCTGAGCGGCTGCGCGGGAGTTTCTTCCAGCGTTTCCAGGCTGAACTCGATGCTGTCGACCTTGTGGCTGTCGTCCAGCGACCAGCCTTCGTCGGCCAGGGTGGTGTCGGTGATCGGTGCGGCGGGCTCCAGCTCGATGTCCCAGCTGAGGCTTTCCGGCTCCAGGGTCGCGGCCGGTAGCTCGGGTGCCGCAGCCAGCGGCTCGATATCGTCGAGGGTCCAGGCGCCCAGGTCGGCGCTCGGCTCGGTGGCCGGCAGGCCGCTGTCCAGTTCCAGGGGTTCGAAGCTGAAGCTCTGCTTGGCTTCGGCGGTGGGCTGCACTTCTGCTTCTGATTCGGCTTCGGTGTTGGCGCCGAGGTCGCTCGGCAGCTCGAACGCGTCCTGCGGCGCGGTCGGCTCGACCAGCGGTTCCAGGGTTTCGAAGGTGAAGCTGTCTTGGCTCTCGGCGGCCTTGGGCGTATCGAGGTCGGCGAGGTCGAGGACGAATTCGTCGGATTGCGGCGCAACCGGTTCAGCTTCCAGCGCTTGGCTTTCAGCCGCTTCGAACTGGGCCAGCTCGGCCTGGGGTTCGTCGACGGCAGCAGGCTCCAGGCTGTCGCCGATCTCCACCGGTGCAGCCAATTCCGGGACTTCTTCCACCGGCACAGCTTCGGTCGGCTCGGCCAGCGGCTCGGCGGCCAGCACGTCGATCTCGTCCAGCGGGTTGTCCAGCGGCGCGGGCACATGGGTGGCCGGCTCGGCGTCGAGGATCGACGGACGCGGTTTGAGCGAGTAGCCGAGGCTGTCCAGGCTCTCCTCGGCGACGTCGAGGATCACGTCGCCCTGGGTGCTGTGGTCCTCGGACAGACGTTCGAGGTAGTACTCGACGCTGGTGATGGCGTCGGCCAGGGTGTCCAGGCTGTGCCAGTCCGGCACGGCCTGGCGCACCAGCAGTTGTTCCTGGATGTAGCGATTGCAGTTTTCCAGCAGTTTCGCCGCACGTTCCTGGGAGATCATCGCCAGGCCGCCGCGAACCTGGGTCAGCAGTTCCGGCACGCGGGCCAGGTGCTCATGGTTCCACTGCGAGGCGATGAACTCGATGATCGCGTCCTTGGCCAGTTCCAGGCCATTGCGCGCTTCCTTGATCACCACCTGGTGGATCTGCTCGACGTCGGTGGTCGGCAGGACGTTCTCTTCGCTGCCCGGCTCTTCGCTCGGGCCGACCATGCCGGCCAGGGTGGCTTCGACGTACAGCAGTGCCCCGGCGACATCCATCAGGGTCGCGTCGTTGGGCTGGCGCTGGCCGTGGGCGAGCGCGCTGACCACGTCGATCTGGTCGAGGATGACCTTGCGCGGCTGGCCGAAGCCCAGCACGGCGAGGGTATCGGCGATCTGCTTGAGCGGCGCCAGCAGCCCGCCCAGTTCGCTGACGCCGCTGCGGTCGCTGCGCACGAACAGGTCGAGGCTGTCCTTGACCCGCACCAGCTCCTCGCACAGCGCGCCGACGACCGAGCGCATGGCGTCACGGTCGGGGCCGGCGAGACGGGCGCGTTCCTCGTCCACCAGGGCGGCGCCCGGCAGGGCATCGTCCAGGCGGTACTCGTCCTTCACCGCACGCACGCGCGGCGACTGGTCGGAGGCCTTGGCGACGTAGAACAGCAGGTTCTTGATCAGTTCGTCCGGCGCCGGCTGGTTCATGGCGTCGGCGCCTTCGTCGACCAGGCGCTTGAATTCGCGGTCGACCTGGCGCAGCAGGTTACGCACCGAGGTGCCGTTGGCGATGCTGCCGTTGGCCAGGCCTTCGACCATGGCCGAGGCGATCACCCACAGGCGGCCCAGCGGAGCGTCCTTGCACAGGGATTCCAGGCGGGCGAAAACGCGCGCCAGGTAGCCCAGGTTGGTCGGCAGGTCCTGGTTGCGGATGACGCCGACCAGGGCGACCTGCAGCATCTGCCGCAGCTTGCGCAGCAGCGCCGGCAGTTCGGCGGTGCGCAGGCGCGCCAGGGCGTCCACCGGCAGCACCGGGGAGGTCTGGGAGAGGTCGGGGGAGAACAGGCTGGTTTCCGACAGCAGCTTCTCGCCGCGGGCGGTACGCAGGTCGTTGAGCAGCGGCAGCACGACCATCGGCAGGTCGCGGCGGGCGCTCTGGATGCGTTCCAGGTAGGCCGGCAGCTGCAGGATGGCCTGCATCAGCACTTCCAGCGCTTCGCTGTGGCTGGAGACCTTGCCGTCGATCAGCGCCTGGGCGAGGTATTCCATCTCCTCGGCGAGCAGGGCCGCGCCATAGAACTCCACCATCTGCAGCGTGCCGCGCACCTGGTGGATATAGGCCAGGCAAAAGCCCATCCGCGTCGGGTCCTGGGGATTCTCGACGTAGGATTCGAGGGCCTGCCGCGCCTGCTTGAGCGTTTCGGCAATCTCGCCTTTTACCCATTCCAGGGCGACATAATCGTGCCGATCACCCATAGCCACTCCACTCATGTGTCTGTGTCATCCCTTCCGGGTAAAGGCCAGAACGCGCTCATCGGCGACCGGTTCGAGGAGCGGGTGCTGCCAGTCGGCCACCTCGCCCACACCGATCACCAGCAGTCCCCCCACCGCCAGGCGCTCGGCCAGGCGATTGAGGATTTCCCGCCGCCGCCAGCGGCGGAAATAGATCAGCAGGTTCTGGCAAAAAATCACGTCCATGCCGGACATTGGCGCCTTGGCCAGTTCCAGCACATTCAGCCGGGTGCAACAGACGCGCCCGGCGAGATCGGGTATCACTGCGTATCGACCGTCATCCTGCGCGCTGAAGTAGCGCGTGACCAGTTCAGGGTCGATGTCTTCCAGCTTGCGCGGCGCGTAGCGGGCCTCGCGAGCGCGATTCAGGGCATTCAGGCTGATATCGGTACCGGTCACCCCGAACAGCGGGGCGAGGCCGGCCGATTCCAGCACCTTGGCCGTCACCATGGCGAGGGAGTAAGGCTCCTCACCGCTGGAACAGCCGACGCTCCACAAGGCCAGTGGCCGGCTCGGGCCGACCTGTTCGAGGCGCTGCTGCAGGTAGCTCTCCAGCACTTCGAAGGATGCCTGGTGGCGAAAGAAACGGGTTTCCTGAACGGTGAGGCGATCCAGCAGGTTCGACCACTCCACGGCGCCGCGCGGGCCGTCGGTGACCTGGCGGTAATAGGTGCCGTAGTCGGCTATGCCCAGTTCGCGCATCCGCGCGCCCAGGCTGGTCTGCAGGAAGGCACGGCGTTGCTCGTTGACCACGACGCCGGTGCGGTCTTCCAACAGTGCCTGCCAGTCGCGGAAGTCCGCGGCCGACATGTCGGCCAACGGCTGCAACGACCAGACGCCACTTGCCTGCATGTCGCGCCCCTCGCTCAAGACTGTCATGCGCTACCCGGTGAAGAGCAGCGCACCTCCTCTGCTCAGGCCTGTTCGGCGATGTCCGGCAGTTTGAAGCCGGATACGGAGTGACGCATCTCGCCGGCCATCTTGGCCAGGTTGCCAATGCTGCGCGCGGTGGCGGTGGTACCGGCGGAGGTCTGCGAGGTGATCTCCTGGATCACGTTCATGGTGTTGGAAATGTGGCCGGCGGAGGAGGCCTGCTGACGGGCGGCGTTGGAGATGTTCTGGATCAACGCTGCCAGGGTCTTGGATACCTTCTCGATCTCTTCCAGCGACACACCGGCGTCCTGCGCCAGGCGGGCACCACGAACCACCTCGGAGGTGGTCTGTTCCATCGAGATCACCGCTTCGTTGGTGTCGGTCTGAATGGTCTTCACCAGCGCCTCGATCTGCTTGGTCGCAGCGGAGGAACGTTCCGCCAGGCGCTGTACTTCGTCCGCTACCACGGCGAAGCCGCGGCCCGCGTCGCCCGCCATGGACGCCTGGATCGCGGCGTTCAGGGCGAGGATGTTGGTCTGGTCGGCAATGTCGTTGATCAGGCTTACGATGTCACCGATCTCCTGGGACGATTCACCGAGGCGCTTGATCCGCTTCGAGGTGTCCTGGATCTGCTCACGGATGTTGTCCATGCCGGTGATGGTGTTGTGCACCACTTCGTTGCCCTTGTTGGCGATGGCTACGGAACGTTCCGCTACCGCCGAGGACTCGGAGGCGTTCGCCGATACCTGGTCAATGGACACGGCCATTTCGTTGATCGCGGCGGAGGCGCCGGCGATTTCCTGGGCCTGGTGCTCGGAAGCCTCGGCCAGGTGCATGGCGGTGGCCTGGGTTTCCTGGGCGGCGGCGGCCACCTGCACGGCGGTCAGGTTGATGGTTTCCACCAGCTCGCGGAGCTGGTCGATGGAGTAGTTGATGGAGTCCGCGATGGCACCGGTGAAGTCCTCGGTTACCGTCGCGGCCACCGTCAGGTCGCCGTCGGCGAGGTCGGCGATTTCGTCGAGCAGTCGCAGAATCGCCGCCTGGTTACGTTCGTTCTTCTCGGCGGTCTCGGCCAGTCGGCGGTTGGTTTCACGCACCATCACCAGACCGATGAGGATGATCGCGCCCAGCACGATGATGCCCAGGGCCACGCTGGCGACCTGGTTGAAGACCCGGCCCTCGGCCAGGTTCTCGAAGCCGTCGGCGAGGCTGGAAGCCTTGTCCAGCAGGGTCTGCGAGCCACCGAAGATGGTGTTGGCAGCTTCCCGGACCTGGAACAGTTCCGGCGAGGTCTCGAGGATTTCGTCCACCGAGCCGGAGACGAATTCAAAGAGTTCGGCGATCTCGTTGAGGCGGTCCACCGCTTCGGCGTTGGTCACCTTGGAGATGCTCATCGCCGCGTTGCCTTCCTTCATGCCCTTGAGTACGCGGCCGAAGAGGCTGGCGTCACGGCCGAAGCTGTCGGCGGCCTGCACGGAGTTCTCGTCGCCGGCCAGTACCTTGTTCACCGAGCCGAGGATACGTTCGGCCAGCAGCGACTGGCGCTGGGCTACCGCAACCTGGTCGGCCGGGGCACCGTTTTCCAGCAGGATGTCGACGACCTCTTCGTACTCCACCTGCAGCTGCGGGATGGTTTCGGCGAGGGTCGCGGCTACCTGGTGCAGGGACAGTACGGTCTGTTCGCTGGCGAGGATGGAGTCGGCGTTCTTGCGCAGGGTGTCCCAGTCCTTCTGTACGTCCGCCATCTGCGGTTGTACCGAAGCCGGGCTCGGCGGCAGGCCGGTAGTCTCGTCACCCTTGGTGAGGATGTTCCAGCGCTTCTCGAAGTCGTTGCGCGCCTCTTTCAGCAGCTTGAACGCCTCCGCCTTGCCCGCCGCCGCTTCGGTGGCGTTCTTGGCAATACGCTGGGACAGCACGCGCAGCTCGCCGGCGTGGCCGATGTACTGCTTGTCGTGGTTCGCCTGGGTGTTGAGGTAAGCGAAGTTCGCGAACAGCAAGACGATCGCCACGATCAGGACCACGAAGAGTCCGAGGATCAGCGAGCTGCTGCGCGCGCCCGAGAAAAGACTGCCTGCCTTTATATTTTTCATATTCGGCCCCCGCCTGGACCCACCACGATTACGGTTTCCATGTCACAACAAGGGCCGGCAATGCCGGCCCAACCGGTCAAACTCTAGCTGGCGACGTCGAGGAACCCCGGATGTTGAGCCAGCGCATGCGGGCTGAACACGAGCCAGGGTTGCTCCCGATGGAAGACGCCATGGATAAAGGGCTGCAGGACCGCTTCGAGGGGCGGCAGCTGCTCGGAGAAGGTGTCCACCGGGAAGTGCTGCATGCCGAATACCTCATCGACGATGAGGCCGGCGAAGACTTCCTGGTATTCCACGACGAGCACACGCCGCTGTTTGCGCAGAGGCGAAAGCTCCGCGCCGAGGAAGCCGCACAGGTCCATGATCGGCAACAGGCGGCCGCGCACGTTGGCGACCCCCTTCACCCAGTCACGGACGCCGGGCAGCAGTGTGTAGCGGGGTTCGTGAAGAACCTCGCCGACCTCCCCCATGGGTGCAACGAACAGGCGTCCCGCCATGCGAAAGCCGATGCCGTTCCAGCTCTGCACCACCTCGCGCTGGGCGGGCAGGCCCGCAGCCAGCTGCCGACAGCGCTGATCGATCTGGACGAGAACCTCGAAAGGACTCTGGACTTCCGCCATGCCGGCCCTGGCCTTCTTCTCTAATAATTATGTGCAGTACGTGCAGACGGGCTGGATCAGCCGGCCAGCACCGAATTGATGGTCTTGAGCAGCGTCTCTTCGTCCACCGGCTTGGTCAGGTAGTCGCGAGCGCCCTGGCGCTTGCCCCAGACCTTGTCGGTCTCCTGGTCCTTGGTGGTGACGATGATCACCGGAATCGCGCTGGTTTCCGGGTCCTTGGACAGCTGACGGGTCGCCTGGAAGCCGTTCAGGCCGGGCATGACGATGTCCATCAGGACGACGTCGGGTTTCTCCTGGCGAGCCAGGGCCACGCCATCGGCGCCGTTTTCGGCCTTGAGTACCTGGTGCGAGTGCTTTTCCAGCATCGCGGTCAGCTTGTACATCTCGGTCGGCGAGTCATCAACAATCAGAATTCGAGCCATTGTGGTCCCCATACGGAATAGGCGTCACCGGCGCAGGCGCCGGACTTCAGGAAGCGTGCTCCACCGGGGTGAAGTCGGGCACATGGGTCTTGATCGCGCCGAGCAGTTCTTCCTTGCTGAAAGGCTTGGTGAGGTACTGATCGGAACCGACGATGCGACCCTTGGCCTTGTCGAACAGGCCGTCCTTGGAGGACAGCATGATCACCGGCGTGGATTTGAATGCACTGTTGTTCTTGATCAGGGCGCAGGTCTGATAGCCATCCAGGCGCGGCATCATGATGTCGACGAAGATGATGCTGGGATGGGTATCGGCGATCTTGGCCAGCGCGTCGAAGCCGTCGATGGCCGTAATGACATCGCAGCCGACTTTCTTCAGCAGGGTTTCAGCCGTGCGACGAATCGTCTTGGAATCGTCGATCACCATTACTTTCAAACCGTCGGAATGCTGTTCCATGTTCGCCCTTACCATCTCGGTGAGTCGTTTTTCCGCTTTTTATTTCAGTGCGCAAGCGCCCTGCCACCGTCGGGCTGCGACCCAATCGTGGGAACCTTTTACCACAATCGTCAGAATCTTTACCACGCCCAGCAAATCCAGGCCATAAGACCCCGAACGCGCAGGCTTTTTCCTTGACCGAGCGCACATCCAGCGCCACCCTGAGCGTCCCTTTTCAGCCTTTGCGGCGCGGCTTCGAGTCGCAGCCCCAAGCCCCCGGATATTCCCCCAGGAGGACATCCATGAGCGTACGCCTCGGGATCGTGATGGACCCCATCGCGCAGATCAGCTTCAAGAAGGACAGTTCGCTGGCGATGCTGCTGGCTGCCCAGGCCCGTGGCTGGGAGCTGTTCTATATGGAACAGCAGGACCTCTACCAGAAGGAGAACGTCGCCCGCGGTCGCATGCGCCCGCTCAAGGTGTTCTACGATCCGGCCCACTGGTTCGAACTGCAAGACGAAGTCGACCAGCCGCTGTCGGAGCTGGACGTGATCCTGATGCGCAAGGACCCGCCCTTCGACAACGAGTTCGTCTACTCCACTTACCTGCTGGAGCAGGCCGAAGCCGCCGGCACCCTCGTGGTCAACAAGCCGCAGAGCCTGCGTGACTGCAACGAGAAGTACTTCGCCACCCTCTTCCCGCAATGTGCGCCACCGACGGTGGTGAGCCGCCGGTCCGACATTCTGCGCGAGTTTGCATCACAGCATCGTGACATCATTCTCAAACCCCTGGATGGCATGGGCGGATCGATGATCTTCCGCCACCGCGAAGGCGACCCGAACCTCTCGGTGATCCTCGAGACCCTGACCCGCCACGGCCAGGAGCAGGTGATGGCGCAGCGCTACCTGCCGGCCATCAAGGACGGCGACAAGCGCATCCTGATGATCGACGGCGAGCCGGTGGAATACTGCCTGGCGCGCATCCCGGCGCAGGGCGAGACCCGCGGCAACCTCGCTGCCGGCGGCCGTGGCGTGGCCCAGCCGCTGACCGAGCGCGACCGCTGGATCGCCGCACAGGTCGGCCCGGAACTGCGCAAGCGCGGCCTGCTGTTCGTCGGCCTCGACGTGATCGGCGAGAACCTCACCGAGATCAACGTCACCAGCCCGACCTGCATCCGCGAGATCGACGCGGCCTATGACACCCGCATCGGTGAGAGGCTGATGGCAGTCATCGACGAAAAGCTCAAGGCGCGCAGTGCGTCATAGACTTTTATAAGCCTCGTCGGCAGACTCTCGCCCACTTTGGCCCAGTGACCCGCAATGAACGCTGCAACCCACCAAGACTTCCCCGTGTCCTCCGGCGTACGTCCGGCGGACCGTCTGGGTTTCACCCTGTTCATTGCGGCCATCCTGCACGTTGCCGTGCTGCTCGGCGTGGGCTTCACCATGCCGATGCCCAGCCAGCTGAGCAAGACGCTGGAAATCACCCTGGCCAGTTTCAAGAGCGACAAGGCCCCGGAAAAGGCCGACTACCTCGCGCAGATGAACCAGCAGGGCAGCGGCACCCTGGAACACAAGGCGATCCCCAAGACCACCGAACAGGCGCCCTTCCAGGACACCGAGGTGAAGAAGGTCGCCCCGCCCGCCACGCCGCGCCAGGCCAAGAGCCCGGAGGCGCCCAAGGCCGCCGTCGCCACCCGCAGCCCGCGCCCGGACAAGGTGCAGACCAAGCAGCAGACGCCCAAGGCCGAGACCGTCGCCAAGCCCGCGCCGCAGTTCGACTCCGCCCAGCTCTCGGCGGAAATCTCCAGCCTCGAAGCCGACCTCGCCCGCGACCAGCAGGCCTACGCCAAGCGCCCACGCATCCACCGCCTGAGCGCCGCCTCGACCATGCGCGACAAGGGCGCCTGGTATAAAGAGGAATGGCGCAAGAAGATCGAGCGCATCGGCAACCTCAACTACCCGGACGAAGCTCGTCGCCAGCGCATCTACGGCAGCCTGCGGCTGCTGGTGTCGATCAATCGCGACGGTTCGCTGTATGAAGTGCAGGTCCTGGAATCCTCCGGCCAGCCCCTGCTCGACCAGGCCGCCCAGCGCATCGTGCGCCTGGCCGCGCCCTTCGCGCCGTTCTCCGGCGACCTCAACGACATCGACCGCCTGGAAATCATCCGCACCTGGCGCTTCGAGCGCGGCGACCGCCTCTCCAGCAAGTAAGCCGGCCGCACCTGTGGCGTCCGGTGACACTTTCAAGTCTTGTCCCTTTGCGCCCCAGGCCTGACACTAGCCGGCATGAAAAGCACAGCCGCCAGCTACCTCAAGCACCATTTCCTGATCGCCATGCCGCACATGGCGGACTCCAATTTCGCCCAGACGGTGACCTACCTCGTGGAACACAACGAGCAGGGCGCCATGGGCCTGATCATCAACCGCCCCAGCGGCCTGAGCCTTGCCGACGTGCTCGAACAACTGCGCCCGGACGAACTGCCGCCGGTGCGCTGCCAGGGCATGACCATCTATAACGGCGGCCCGGTACAGACCGACCGCGGCTTCGTCCTGCACCCCGCCGGGCGCAGCTACCAGGCCACCCTGGAGCTGGGCGAGCTGTCGCTGTCCACCTCCCAGGACGTGCTGTTCGCCATCGCCGATGGCAGCGGCCCGGCGCAGCACCTGATCACCCTCGGCTACGCCGGCTGGGAAGCCGGCCAGCTGGAAGCGGAACTCGCCGACAACGCCTGGCTGACCTGCCCCGCCGACCCGGCGGTGCTCTTCGAGGTGCCGGCCGAGCAGCGCCTGTCGGCCGCTGCCGAGCGCCTAGGGGTCAACCTCAGCCTGCTCACCGCCCAGGCCGGACACGCCTGATGTCGAGCAAACCCCTGCGCCTGCTGCTTGGCTTCGACTACGGCACCAAACAGATCGGCGTCGCCGTCGGCCAGGCCATCACCGGCCAGGCCCGCGAACTCTGCGTGCTCAAGGCGCAGAACGGCGTGCCGGACTGGAACCGCGTCGAAGCCCTGATCAAGGAATGGCAGCCCGACGCCATCGTCGTCGGCCTGCCGCTGAACATGGACGGCACTCCCAGCGACATGAGCGAGCGCGCCGAGAAATTCGCCCGCCGCCTGCACGGCCGCTACAACCTGCCGGTGCACACCCACGACGAACGCCTGACCACTTACGCCGCCAAGGGCGAGCGCCTGGCCCAGGGCCAGCGCGATGGTTACCGTGAACGCCCGGTGGACGCCCTGGCCGCCGCCCTGCTGCTGGAGGGCTGGCTGGCCGACAACGCCCCCGCCTGATCCCTGGCCCTCTGCCTGCCGCGGCCGCAGCGTCCTTGACCTGAAGCAGCGCCAGCGCAGCGAAAGCCACTAAGCTTGCCGGACCATTCCTTCGCGGAAGCGGTCCGCCCCGATGGCCGCCCGCGCCGGGTGGCCTCGCCAACCGAACCGGAGACGTCATGACCCTGCCCAGCCCCGCCGAACTCATCCCCCGCATGGCCACCGACCTGCGCAACTACCTGGCGCAGCGCGGGATCGACTCGCCGCGCTTCGTCGGCATCCACACCGGCGGCATCTGGGTCGCTCAGGAACTGCTCAAGGCACTGGGCAGCGAGGAGATCCTCGGCATCCTCGACGTGTCCTTCTACCGCGACGATTTCAGCCGCAGCGGCCTGCACCCGCAGGTCCGTCCGTCGGAACTGCCGTTCGAGATCGACGGCCAGCACCTGGTCCTGGTGGACGACGTGCTGATGAGCGGCCGGACCATTCGTGCCGCGCTCAACGAGCTGTTCGACTACGGTCGCCCGGCCAGCGTGACCCTGGTCAGCCTGGTGGACCTGAACAAGCGCGAGCTGCCCATTCGCCCGGATATCGTCGGCGAAACCCTGTCCCTGGCACCCAACGAGCGGGTAAAATTGCGCGGTCCCGCACCACTCGTCCTCGAGCGCACGCTTCTCAGCACCGCGCTGTAACTTCGCGCGCCCGGACCTCCACCCCCAACTTTCAGGGCCTGCCACATGCCGACCGACGCCAAGCGCCCGCTGCAGCTCAACGATCTGGGCCAGCTGCGCCACTTCCTCTCGCTCGACGGGTTGTCCCGCGAACTGCTGACTGAAATCCTCGATACCGCCGACTCCTTCCTCGAAGTCGGCGCCCGCGCGGTGAAGAAGGTCCCGCTGCTGCGCGGCAAGACCGTGTGCAACGTGTTCTTCGAGAACTCCACTCGCACCCGCACCACCTTCGAGCTGGCCGCCCAGCGCCTGTCCGCCGACGTCATCTCGCTGAACGTATCGACCTCCTCGACCAGCAAGGGCGAGACGCTCACCGACACCCTGCGCAACCTCGAAGCCATGGCTGCCGACATGTTCGTCGTGCGCCACAGCGACTCAGGCGCCGCGCACTTCATCGCCGAGCACGTCAGCCCCAACGTTGCCGTGATCAACGGCGGCGACGGCCGCCACGGCCACCCGACCCAGGGCATGCTCGACATGCTCACCATCCGCCGCCACAAGGGCAGCTTCGAGAACCTCTCGGTGGCTATCGTCGGCGACATCCTGCACTCGCGGGTGGCGCGCTCGGACATGCTGGCGCTGAAGACCCTGGGCTGCCCGAACATCCGCGTCATCGCCCCGCGCACCCTGCTGCCGGTAGGCCTGGAAGAGCAGTACGGGGTGAAGGTGTTCACCAACGCCGACGAAGGCCTGAAGGACGTCGACGTGGTGATCATGCTGCGCCTGCAGCGCGAGCGCATGGCCGGCGGCCTGCTGCCCAGCGAAGGCGAGTTCTTCAAGCTCTACGGCCTGACCCAGAAGCGCCTCAAGCTGGCCAAGCCCGACGCCATCGTCATGCACCCCGGCCCGATCAACCGCGGCGTGGAGATCGACTCCGCCGTGGCCGACGGCGAACAGTCGGTGATCCTCAACCAGGTCACCTACGGCATCGCCATCCGCATGGCCGTGCTGTCCATGGCCATGAGCGGCCAGAACGCCCAACGCCAGCTGGAACAGGAGGACGCGCAATGACCGTCAGTATTCGTGGCGCCCACCTGATCGACCCGGCCAGCGGCCTGGACCAGGTCTGCGACCTGCACATCGAGGCCGGCCGCATCGTCGCCGTCGGTGAAGCCCCGCAAGGCTTCCACGCCGCCCAGGAAATCGACGCCGCCGGCCTGATCGCCGCGCCCGGCCTGGTGGACCTGAGCGTCGCCCTGCGCGAGCCGGGCTACAGCCGCAAGGGCAGCATCGAAAGCGAAACCCGCGCCGCCGCTGCCGGTGGCGTCACCAGCCTGTGCTTCCCGCCGCAGACCAAGCCGGTGCTGGACACCTCCGCCGTCGCCGAGCTGATCCTCGACCGCGCCCGCGAAGCCGGCAACGCCAAGGTGTTCCCCATCGGCGCGCTGACCAAGGGCCTGGCCGGCGAGCAGCTGTCCGAGCTGGTCGCCCTGCGCGACGCCGGCTGCGTGGCCTTCACCAACGGCCTGGCGCCGATGGCGAGCAACCGCGTACTGCTGCGCTCGCTGGAATACGCAGCGACCTTCGACCTGACCGTGGTGTTCACCTCCCAGGATGCCGAACTGGCCGCCGATGGCATCGCCCACGAAGGCCCGACTGCCAGCTTCCGCGGCCTCGCCGGCATTCCGGAAACCGCCGAAACCGTAGCCCTGGCGCGCAACCTGCTGCTGGTGGAACAGTCCGGCGTGCGGGCGCACTTCAGCCAGCTGACCAGCGCCCGTGGCGTCGAGATGATCGCCCAGGCCCAGGCCCGCGGCCTGCCGGTCACTGCCGACGTGGCGCTGTACCAGCTGATTCTCACCGACGAGGCGCTGGCGGACTTCTCCAGCCTGTACCACGTGCAGCCGCCGCTGCGCTCACGCAAGGACCGCGACGCCCTGCGCGAAGCGGTGAAGAGCGGCGTGATCCAGGCCATCGCCAGCCACCACCAGCCCCACGAGCAGGACGCCAAGAACGCCCCGTTCGCCGCGACCGACCCGGGCATCAGCAGCGTCGAACTGCTGCTGCCGCTGGCCATGACCCTGGTACAGGACGGCCTGCTCGACCTGCCGACCCTGCTCGCCCGCCTCTCCAGCGGCCCGGCCGCCGCCCTGCGCCTGCCGGCCGGCAAGCTGGCCGTAGGTGCGGCAGCCGACGTGGTGCTGTTCGAAGCCGACGGCCAGACCCTGGCGGGCGAAACCTGGCTCTCCCGCGGCCAGAACTGCCCATTCCTCGGTCACTGCCTGCCGGGCGTGGTGCGCTGCACCCTGGTGGACGGGCACATCGTCCACGCGGTGTAACGCTGCGCTGCCCCATGAAAAAGCCCGCCGATTGGCGGGCTTTTCACGAACGGAAGCACTTCATGGTAACCATCCCCCAGCACGGCCCGCGCAACGAACTGAACGACATGCGGACGTTCGCGGAAGACCTGTCGCACCTTCCCGCCATCGAAACCTGGCGCATCCGCATTGACTGGTGCTCCGGCGATCGAGCCCTGGAGATCGAGCATCTTTCCAAGGACGGGCTGGAGCTGAGTAATGCCGAATTCTGGGCGCTGTACCAAGGCATCTACCAGACGATAGATGGCGAGTTCACCGCCCTCATCGCGGGACAGCCAATCTGCACCCTGACGGCAGTGGACTCTTCCTACTGGGAAATTCAGGGGCCGGAGTCATTCGAGCTGCACATGCAGCAGCGATACGGCCTCTACCACTCCCACAATCTTGAAGGGTAGAGCGTATAGCCGCGAACGGTTAGACGCTCCACGCCTTGGGCATTCCGCAGTGTCGGCACGACTTCGCGGACAAGGTCCGCTCCTACCGGGAGCTTCAAAGTAGGATGGGTGGAGCGGAGCGATACCCATGCTGGCGGTGCCGCGGTTGATGGGTATCGCTTCGCTCCACGCCATCCTACAAATGCGCCACGGTTCAGATCATCGCCAGGGCCTTGGCGAGGTCGGCGCGCAGGTCTTCAACGTCCTCCACCCCCACTGACAGGCGAATCAGCGAATCGCCGATGCCGAGCGCCGCGCGGTTCTCCGGCGGGATGCTGGCGTGGGTCATGATCGCCGGGTGCTCGATCAGGCTTTCTACGCCGCCCAGGCTCTCCGCCAGAGCGAACAGCTGGACGTTCTCCAGGAAGCGCCGCGAGCCGGCGAGGTCGGTGTCCAGGTCCAGCGAGATCATCCCGCCGAAGCCCTTCATCTGCGTGCGCGCCAGTTCGTGCTGCGGGTGCGAGGCCAAGCCGGGGTAATACACGCGCTTCACCTGTGGCTGCTGCTCCAGCCACTTGGCCAGCTCCAGGGCATTGGCGCAGTGGCGCTCCATACGCAGGGCCAGGGTCTTCACCCCGCGCAGGGTGAGGAAGGCGTCGAACGGGCCGGCGATGGCGCCCACCGAGTTCTGCAGGAAGCCCAGGCGCTCGGCGAGGTCGGGGTTGTCGCCGACGATGGCGATGCCGCCGATGACGTCAGAGTGGCCATTGAGGTACTTGGTGGTGGAGTGCACGACGATATCGAAGCCCAGGTCCAGCGGGCGCTGCACGTAGGGGCTGGCGAAGGTGTTGTCGGCCACGCAGAGGATGCCGCGCTCGCGGCAGGTACGGGCGATGGCGGCGAGATCGGTCAGGCGCAGGAGCGGGTTGCTCGGGGTTTCCACCCAGACCATGCGCGTCTTTTCGGTCAGCGCCGCTTCCAGGGCACCGGGCTGGGCCAAATCGGCGAAATGGAAGTCGTGCCCGGCGCTACGCCGGCGCACCCGCTCGAACAGGCGGAAGGTGCCGCCGTAGAGGTCGTTGCCGGAGACGATGTGCGAGCCGGCATCGAGCAACTCCAGCACTGCCGAGATAGCCGCCAGCCCGGAAGCGAAGGCGAACGCCTTGCTGCCGCCCTCCAGGTCCGCCACGCAGCGCTCCAGCGCCCAGCGCGTGGGGTTGTGCGAGCGACCGTAGTCCAGCCCCTTGTGCACGCCGGGACTTTCCTGGCGGTAGGTGGAGTTGGCGTAGATCGGCGGCATGATCGCCCCGGTGGACGGGTCCGGCTCCTGCCCGGCGTGGATCACGCGGGTGGCGAAACCGAGGCGGTCGTCGTGCTGACTCATGGGAGGATCCTCCGCAGGTGGTTGAGCAGGTCGAATCTGGTGATCAGGCCATGGAAGCCCGAGGCGTCGGCGATGATCGCCACCAGGCCGCGGCCGAGTACGGCTTCCAGCTCGGCGAGGCTGGCGCCGGGGGCGAGGGTTTCCGGGGCGTCGCTCATGGCGCTGGAGACTTCGCAGCGGTAGTGCGCCGGGTCGTCATGCACGCCCATGAGGATGTCGGACTCGTCGATCACGCCCACCAGGCGCTTGCCGTCGAGCACGGGGAGCTGGGAGATGTCCGCCAGGCGCATGCGCTGGAAGGCAGTGAGCAGGGTGTCGCCGGGGCCGACGCTGACCACCCGGCCCTCCTCGAAGCGCCGCGCGATGATGTCGCGCAGGTCACCGTAGCGCTTGCGTTGCAGCAGGCCCTGGTCGGTCATCCACTGGTCGTTGTAGATCTTCGACAGGTAGCGCGTGCCGGTGTCGCAGACCAGGCTGACCACGCGCTTGGGTTCCTTCTGCTCGCGGCAGAAGCGCAGCGCGGCGGCCAGCAGCGTGCCGGTGGAGGAGCCGGCGGCGATGCCTTCGTTGCGCAGCAGCTCGCGGGCGGTGGCGAAGCTCTCTTCGTCGCTGATCGAGTAGGCGTGGCGCACGCTGGAGAGGTCGGCAATCGAAGGTACGAAGTCCTCGCCAATCCCCTCTACTGCCCAGGAGCCGGGCGTGCCGATGGCGCCGGAGCGGGAGTACTCGGCCATGATCGAGCCGACCGGGTCGGCCAGGACCATTTCCAGCTCGGGCTGGACCTTCTGGAAGAAGCGCGTGAGGCCGGTGAGCGTGCCGGCGGAGCCGACACCGACCACCACAGCGTCGAGATCATGGCCGGTCTGCGCCCAGATTTCCGGGGCGGTGCCGGTCTCGTGGGCCAGCGGGTTGGCGGGGTTGTTGAACTGGTCGGCGAAGAAGGCGTCGGGCAGGTCTTTCGCCAATCGCGCGGCGACGTCCTGGTAGTACTCGGGATGGCCCTTGCCGACGTCGGAGCGGGTGATGTGCACTTCGGCGCCCATGGCGCGCAGGTGCAGGACCTTCTCGGTGGACATCTTGTCCGGCACCACCAGCACCACCCGGTAGCCCTTGGCGCGCCCCACCAGCGCCAGGCCCAGGCCGGTGTTGCCGGCAGTGGCTTCGACAATCACGCCGCCGGGTTTGAGCCGGCCGTCGCGCTCGGCGGCTTCGATCATGGCGACGCCGATACGGTCCTTGATGGAGCCGCCGGGGTTCTGCGATTCGAGCTTGAGGAACAGGGTGCAGGGTCCGGTATCGAAGCGTGTCACGCGGACCATGGGGGTATTGCCGATCAGGTCGAGTACGGCAGGGCGGGATTCGTTGCTCATGGCAGCCACTCCTTCTGCGGCGCCACGGGGATCGCCCGGCGGCGCCTGCTACTGTCCTCCTGACCTTAGGCGGGCGGCACAGCTCGCGCCAGGCGGCGCGACGAAAGACGGCGGGGCAGACGGTGCGCGAAAGGTACGGCATTAGCTGTAGGAGCGAGCTTGCTCGCGAACATACCGAGCGTCGAGGCTGGGCCTGTTCGCGAGCAAGCTCGCTCCTACAAGAGAAGGATCAGATGCGCTGCGGCCCGTTGCGCTCGGAAATCTGGCTGTTCAGCGTCCAGAAGTCATAGAGCACGCCGATGAAGAACAGGCCACCGGTGCACAGGTAGATCAGCCCGGTTATCCACTTGCCCATGTACATCCGGTGCACGCCGAACACGCCGAGGAAGGTCAGCAGGATCCAGGCGACGTTGTAGTCCACGCCACCGGCGCGAAAGCGCTGGTCCGCCGCGTCGTCCATGGAGGGGATGAGGAACAGGTCGATGATCCAGCCGATGAAGAACAGGCCGAGGGTGAAGAACCAGATGGTGCCGGTGATCGGCTTGCCGTAATAGAAGCGGTGCGAGCCGGTAAAGCCGAAGATCCACAGCAGGTAGCCAATGACCTTGCTGTGGGTATCAGGGTTGGCGGACATGCCTTTCTCCCGTTGCGATTCAAGGTACCCAGCATAAACGAAAAGCCCGCACGGGGCGGGCTTCTCGGGCTGGCGGAATCAGCGGAAACCGCGATTGGGATCGTCGTCGCTGAGCTCCAGGGTCAGGCCCTTGGTCATGCTGCTCAGGTGGTCGGCGTCGGTCTCCGAGCCCAGCTTGATCATCAGACGCAGGTCGTTCGCCGAGTCGGCGTAGGCCAGCGCGTCTTCGTAGGTGATCTCGCCCTGGGTGTAGAGCTGATACAGCGCCTGGTCGAAGGTCTGCATGCCCTGCTCGGTGGAGCGCTTCATCAGCGGCTTGAGCTCGTGGACCTCGCCCTTGCGGATCAGGTCGGCAGCCAGCGGGGTATTCAGCAGCACTTCGATCACCGCGCGGCGGCCCTTGCCGTCCGGGGTCGGCACCAGTTGCTGGGCGACGATGGCCTTGAGGTTCAGCGACAGGTCCATCCACACCTGCCCATGCCGGTCGGCGGGGAAGAAGTGGATGATCCGCTCCAGCGCCTGGTTGGCGTTGTTGGCGTGCAGGGTCGCCAGGCACAGGTGGCCGGTTTCGGCGAAGGCCACGGCGTGGTCCATGGTCTCGCGCGAGCGTACCTCGCCGATCATGATCACGTCCGGCGCCTGGCGCAGGGTGTTCTTCAGCGCCACTTCGAAGCTGTCGGTATCCAGGCCCACCTCGCGCTGGGTGACGATGCAGCCCTGGTGCTGGTGGATGTACTCGATGGGGTCTTCGATGGAGATGATGTGACCGGTGGAGTTCTTGTTGCGGTAGCCGATCATCGCCGCCAGGGAGGTGGATTTACCGGTACCGGTGGCGCCGACGAAGATCACCAGGCCGCGCTTGGTCATCGCCAGCTTCTTGAGGATTTCCGGCAGCTTGAGGTCGTCGATGGTCGGGATGCTGGTCTCGATGCGACGCAGCACCATGCCCACCAGGTTGCGCTGGTAGAAGGCGCTGACGCGGAAACGGCCGATGCCGCGCGCGCTGATGGCGAAGTTGCATTCGTGGTTTTCGGCGAAGTCGCGGCGCTGCTGCTCGTTCATCACCGAGAGCACCGTCTCGCGGGTCTGCTCCGGCGACAGCGCGGTCTTGGTGACCGGCAGCACCTTGCCATTGACCTTCATCGACGGCGGCACGCCCGCCGTGACGAAGAGGTCGGAGGCACCCTTTTCCACCATCAGGCGCAACAGCTTCTCGAATTCCATGCTCGTTCTCGCGGGGTTTCACGCTGACTGCGACGATGCTGTCGAAGCACGGAACGAGTGCGTGTGGCGCGTTCCATGCGCCGGGCCGCGGTGGCCCGGTGGAGTTAGAAGTTTTCCGGAATCTTGGCTTTTTCCTTCGCCGCGTCGCGGGTCACCAGGCCCTTGGCGACCAGGCCCTTGAGGCACATGTCGAGGGTCTGCATGCCGATCGCGCCGCCGGTCTGGATCGACGAATACATCTGCGCCACCTTGTCCTCGCGGATCAGGTTACGGATCGCCGGGGTGCCGATCATGATCTCGTGGGCCGCCACCCGGCCGCCGCCGATCTTCTTCAGCAGGGTCTGGGAGATCACCGCCTGCAGGGATTCGGAGAGCATGGAGCGAACCATGGATTTCTCCTCGGCGGGGAACACGTCGACGATACGGTCGATGGTCTTGGCCGCGGAGGTGGTGTGCAGGGTGCCGAACACCAGGTGGCCGGTTTCCGCGGCGGTCAGCGCCAGGCGGATGGTTTCCAGGTCGCGCATCTCGCCGACCAGGATGATGTCCGGGTCCTCACGCAGAGCCGAGCGCAGCGCCTCGTTGAAGCCGAGGGTGTCGCGGTGCACCTCGCGCTGGTTGACCAGGCACTTCTTCGATTCGTGGACGAATTCGATCGGGTCCTCGACGGTGAGGATGTGGCTGTACTTGGTGTTGTTCAGGTAGTCGAGCATCGCCGCCAGCGAGGTGGACTTGCCCGAACCGGTGGGACCGGTGACCAGCACCAGGCCGCGCGGCACGTCGGAGACGCGCTTGAACACCTCGCCCATGCCCAGGTCTTCCATGGTCAGGACCTTGGAGGGAATGGTCCGGAACACGGCGCCGGCGCCGCGGTTCTGGTTGAAGGCGTTGACCCGGAAACGCGCAACCCCCGGGACTTCGAAGGAGAAGTCGGTTTCCAGGAATTCTTCATAATCCTTGCGCTGCTTGTCGTTCATGATGTCGTAGATCAGCGCGTGAACCTGCTTGTGCTCTAGTGGCGGCAGGTTGATGCGGCGAACATCGCCATCGACGCGGATCATCGGCGGCAGACCGGCCGAGAGGTGCAGGTCCGAAGCGCCCTGCTTGGCGCTGAAGGCGAGCAGCTCGGTAATATCCATGGGACTCCCCAATCAAGAGCAAGCAGGTAGAATGCCGCAGAACACGCAGCAGCCGGGCGGAAAAGCGACGGTAATGTCCACGATAGCAGAGAATATTGCAAAGGTTCGCGTACGAATCCGTGAGGCGGAACAAGCGAAAAATCGCACGCCTGGGTCGGTGCAGTTGCTTGCCGTGAGCAAGACCAAACCCGCCGCCGCGATCCGCGAAGCGCATGCCGAAGGCTTGAGCGATTTCGGCGAGAACTACCTGCAGGAAGCGCTGCTCAAGCAGGTCGAGCTCACCGACCTGGCGCTGACCTGGCATTTCATCGGTCCCATCCAGTCGAACAAGACCCGGCCGATCGCCGAGCACTTCGACTGGGTGCATTCGGTGGACCGGCTGAAGGTCGCCCAGCGCCTCTCCGAGCAGCGCCCGGCGGACCTGCCGCCGCTCAACGTGCTGCTGCAGGTGAACGTCAGCGGCGAGGACAGCAAGTCCGGCTGTTCCCCCGCGGAACTGCCCGCCCTCGCCCGCGCCGTGGCGCAGTTGCCGAACCTGAAACTGCGCGGCCTGATGGCAATCCCCGAACCCACCGAAGACGTCGCCGCGCAACACGCCGCCTTCGCCCGCCTGCGCGAGCTGATGCAAGCCCTGAATCTCGGTCTGGACAGCCTGTCCATGGGCATGAGCCACGACCTCGAAGCCGCCATCGGCGAAGGCGCCACCTGGGTGCGGATCGGTACCGCCCTGTTCGGCGCCCGCGACTACGGCACTTCGCACTGACGTACGGAATGAATAAAGGAAGAGACTCCATGAGCAGCACCCGCATTGCCTTCATCGGCGCCGGCAACATGGCCGCCAGTCTCATCGGTGGCCTGCGCGCCAAGGGCGTCGCCGCGAGCGACATCCGCGCCAGCGATCCGGGCGCCGAGCAGCGCGCAAAGATCGCCGCCGAGCACGGCATCGAAGTGGTCGGCGACAACGCCAGCGCCGTGGCCGGTGCCGACGTGGTGGTCCTGGCGGTCAAGCCGCAGGTGATGAAGGACGTCTGCCTGGCCCTGGCGCCGGCGCTGAGCGAAA
Source organism: Pseudomonas sp. CAN1 (assembly GCF_030462585.1). Taxonomy (GTDB): domain Bacteria; phylum Pseudomonadota; class Gammaproteobacteria; order Pseudomonadales; family Pseudomonadaceae; genus Pseudomonas. The sequence goes on from NZ_JASMRU010000005.1 coordinate 261,598, forward strand.
ACGCGCTGATCGTCTCCATCGCCGCCGGCATCCCCTGCGCCAGCCTCGAACGCTGGCTCGGCGAAGTGAACGGCAAGCCGCGCGCCATCGTCCGCTGCATGCCCAACACCCCGGCGCTGGTCGGCCTCGGCGCCAGCGGCCTGTTCCCCAACGTCAGCGTCAGCGCCGCCCAGCGCGAGCAGGCGCAGCAACTGCTGAGCGCCGTGGGCATTGCCCTGTGGCTGGACGAGGAGCGCCAGATCGACGCGGTCACCGCCGTCTCCGGCAGCGGCCCGGCCTACTTCTTCCTGCTGATGGAAGCCATGACCGCCGCCGGCGAGAAGCTCGGCCTGTCCCGCGAAGTTGCCGGCCAGCTGGCTCGCCAGACCGCCCTGGGCGCCGCGCAGATGGCGACTACCAGCGACGTCGACCCGGCCGAACTGCGCCGCCGTGTGACTTCGCCCAAGGGCACCACCGAAGCGGCCATCAACACCTTCCAGGCCAATGGCTTCGAGGCGCTGGTGGAGAAGGCGGTTGGCGCCGCTGACCACCGCTCCGCCGAACTGGCCGAGCAGCTGGGCCGCTGATCTCGATGACCTTCAAGACTTCGCGACCAGGGAAGGTCGCACTGCCCCTAGCTGTCTGTTTCCTGCTGGCCAGCGCCGCCGTCCAGGCTGCGCAATGCCCGGTTGCGCCAGCGACCGACGACAACGTCAAGACCGCCTACCAGGCCATGCAGCAGGCCATGGCCAGCGGCTTCACCGATGACGCGGACAACAGCGTGACGCCGGAGCTGAGCCAGGCCATCGAGCACTATAAACAGACGCTGGCCGACGCCTTCGACGCCCACCTCGCCTGCGCCCCGGCCACGCCGGACGTCACTGCCCTGCAGGCCGACCTGAGCCAGCGCCTGCTGCCGGTGCCGAAGCCGGTCAACGACAGCGAAGTCGCCCTGCCCGACCAAAACGAGATCGTCGTCAGCCTCAGCGCCAGTCCCGCTCCGCTGCTACTGGTCAGCGGTGGCTTCGCCATTCCCTGCGGCAGTGACAACGTGCTGCGCGGTTACCGCCGCGAAGGCGATACCTGGGTGCGCGCGCTGGACTGGCAGAGCGGCCCTTATAAGGACATCTCCGGCGCCTACGGCGACCTGTACCTGTACGAACGCCTGGCCAACGGCGACATCGCAATGATGCACGGCACGCCCTGGTGCACCTCGCGCTGGAGCCACCTGGCACTGGAAGTGGTGCGCCCGGCCACGGCCGACCAAGCCCAGCGCACCCTGCTGCACAACGAGCACGACTACGTGCGCGACGACCACGAAGTGAAGCTCAAGGCCCGCCCCGACGGCTTCGAGTGGCGCGCCGAGGTCGGCAGCCTGGACGGCGACCTGCTGACCCGGCCCGGCATCTTCCGCTACCGCCAGGACGGCGAAAGCTTCCAGCGCATCCAGCCGGCCGCGTCCAATGGCCGCGGCTTCGTCGATGAATGGCTGCGGGTGGACCCGCCGCTTGCCCGCGCCTGGGCCGACCCGGCCGGCGCCGACGCCACCCTGGCGGCGCGCGAGGAACTGCTCGGCCTCAACAAGCGCAGCGGCGTGACCCTGGCCTACACCGCGGTGCGCGGCTGCAAGGCCGACCCCGCACGCTTCCAGGTGGACATCGAGCTGGACAGCCCGGAGCCGCTGGCCGAAGGCAACCAGCGCTTCGTCAGCATCCGCCAGGAGGCCAACGGTTTTACCCTGCTGGGCCTGAGCCGCAGCGCCGACCCGGCGTGCAGTGGCCCTGACCTGATGGCCAGGCGGGGTTGAATTTGCACGTGACGAAACACACTTACAGGCGACCGGCGACGATGAATTCCCTACAGTATGGCGTTACAGCGCCGTCGTTGACCGACCGCCCGATTCGCCCGGCCCTGCGCGCCGGCGCCCAACGTTTACCAAGGACCGCCCAATGACCGGACTTTCCACAGCCGCCATCTATGTGATCCAGACCCTTGGCAGCCTGTATCTGCTGATCGTGCTGCTGCGCTTCATCCTGCAACTGGTCCGCGCCGACTTCTACAACCCGCTCAGCCAGTTCATCGTGCGCGCCACCAAGCCGCTGCTGAACCCGCTGCGCCGCGTCATCCCCGGCTTCGGCGGCATCGACTTCGCCTCGCTGGTGCTGGCCATCCTGGTCCAGCTGGTGCTCATGGTCATCACCCTGACCCTGATGGGCTACGGCGTCGGCGGCTACATCCTGCAGCTGCTGGTGTGGTCGATCATCGCGGTGACCTCGCTGTTCCTGAAGGTATTCTTCTTCGCCCTGATCATCAGCGTGATCCTCTCCTGGGTCGCTCCGGGCAGCTACAACCCCGGCGCCCAGCTGGTGAACCAGATCTGCGAGCCGTTCCTGGCGCCCTTCCGCAAGCTGCTGCCGAACCTCGGCGGCCTGGATATCTCGCCGATCTTCGCGTTCATCGCGCTGAAGCTGATCGACATGCTGGTGATCGGCAACCTCGCCGCCATGACCGGCATGCCGCAGATCCTGTCGCCGTTCATGTAACCGGCCATGCCGTTCTACCACTGGGACGGCGAGGACCTGATCCTCGACTGCCACCTGCAGCCCAAGGCGAGCCGCGACGAGTTCGCCGGGCTGCACGGTGAGCGCCTGAAAATCCGCCTCACCGCGCCGCCCGTCGAAGGCAAGGCCAACGCCCACCTGCTGGCGTTCCTCGGCAAGGCATTCGGCGTGCCGAAAAGCGCGGTGAAACTGGAAAGCGGAGAGCTGAACCGGCAGAAGCGCGTGCGCATTCCGCGCCCGACGAAACTTCCGGCGGAACTTGGGATAGCCGCTCGGTAACCTTGGCCGACCTTACGTGTAGGAATGTGCTGTAGGCCAATTGCTATTCCTACAGTCCACCGCATAATCCACGCCATCCATTCCCCTGCGCAGGACGCGCCAGCCCAAGGAACGCCCGGATGAGCATGGAACGTCTCAGTCAGCAGATCGATGCCTACGTCACCTGGAAGCGCGAGCTGGTCCGCGAGATCACCCGCTATCGCAGCTGGCTGGAGCGTGCCCGGCTGAATTCGCCGGAGATCGAGGAGCGTCTGGAACGTACCCTGCGCCTGCTGCGGGTCGACCACATCACCCTGGCCTTCGTCGGCGAGTACTCGCGCGGCAAGACCGAGCTGATCAACAGCCTGTTCTTCGCCGGCTACGGCCGGCGCATGCTGCCGTCCCAGGCCGGGCGCACCACCATGTGCCCCACCGAACTGTTCTTCGACCCGCGCTCGGAACGCCCCTACATCCGCCTGCTGCCCATCGAGACCCGCGTCGCCGAGGCCAGCGTGGCGCAGTTCAAGCGCATCCCGCGGCACTGGGTGAACATCCCGCTGGACACCTCCGACCCGGCCAACATGGCGCTGGCCTTCGCCCAGGTCGCCAAGACCAAGCCGCTGCCGGTGGAACAGGCGATCCAGCTGGGCTTCCACCCGGACATGCTCGAAGCCAGCGACAAGCCCGGCATCGTGCTGGTGCCGGCGTGGCGCCATGCGCTGGTCAACTTCGACCACCCGCTGTTGCGCCAGGGCCTGCGAATCCTCGACACCCCCGGCCTGAACGCCCTGGGCAGCGAGCCGGAACTGACCCTGTCGATGCTGCCCAGCGCGCAGTCGATCCTCTTCCTGCTGGCCGCCGACACCGGCGTCACCGCTTCCGACATGGCGATCTGGCAGGACCACGTGCGCCAGCTCGGCGAGGACGGCCACACTTCGCTCTACGCCGTGCTGAACAAGATCGACGTGCTCTGGGACGACCTGGCCGGCGAAACCTTCGTGCAGAACGCCATCCGCCAGATCCAGGAAACCACCGCGCGCCAGCTGGGCATCGGCCGCGAGGATGTGCTGCCGCTGTCGGCCAAGCAGGCGCTGCTGGCCAAGGTGCGCGGCGACCGCGAACTGCTGGCGCGCAGCCAGATGGAGTCGCTGGAGGAGCTGCTCTGCGAGCGCATCGTCGCGCAGAAGGAGCGGCTGCTGGAGGACGCCGTGGTCGGCCGCGTGCTGGCCCTGGTCAACAACAGCCAGCACAGCCTGCGCGTGCGCCTGGAGAAGGTGAAGGAGCAGCAGGCGCTGCTCAACGACCAGCAGCAGGACAGCGGACAGCTGCTGTTCGAGCTGACGGCGCGGACCAAGGACGACCACAACCTGCACCACAAGCGCCTGCTCGGCCTGAAGACCAACCAACGCCTGCTGCGCCACCAGGGCGAGCAGCTGCGCGACGCGGTGCGCCCGGAGCGCCTGGAACAGCACCTGCGCAAGGTCCACGAGAAACTGCGCGGCAGCTGGACCACGGTCGGCATCAACCAGGCCATCCTGCAGTTCTTCCGCACCGTGGAGACCGACCTGGTCGGCCTGATGCACGAATCGGAGACCGCCAACCGCATGGTCGCGGCCATCTACCAGCGGCATAACCAGGAGAACCCGCTCAACGCCCTCGACGCCCCGCAACTGCGCGTCGAGCGCTACCTGCGCGAGCTGGCCAAGCTGCAGCAGAAGGCCGACCGCTTCCGCCTGCACCTGAAGACCCTACTCACCGAGCAGCGCCTGCTGACCCGGCGCTTCTTCGCCACCGTCGCCCAGGAAGTCATCGGCCTGCACCAGCGCCTGCGCGAGGAAGCCGAGCAGTGGGCCGCCGACGCGCTGATGCCGCTGATGCAGTACAGCCTGGAGCACAAGCAGATGCTGGAAACCCACATGCTGCGGCTCAAGGCGCTGGCCCAGGAAACCCAGCAGACGCGGCAGCGCTCGCTGCTGCTGGGGCGCTACACCGGGGAGCTGGAAAGCCAGCTCGCCGAGGCCACCGACATCCTCCGCCTGCTGCGCCGCCCGGCGCCGCTGCAGCGCCAGGCCAAGGTCGTCACCCTGCCCACTTCCCAGCGCGCCTGAACCCCGCGCCACGCCCGCCCCGCCCCTGCCCTGCCCCTTCCGAGCGCGCTTGCCGCAGGGGGCGGCGCTCTTTAGACTGGCCGTCCTTTTTTATTCATGAGCTGGGTCGATGCCAACAGTCTTCCCCGAAGATTCCGTCGGTCTGGTCTCCCCCCAGACGCTGCAGTTCAACGAACCGCTGCCCCTGGCCTGCGGCAAGACGCTGCCCGAATACCAGCTGGTGATCGAGACCTACGGCGAGCTGAACGCCACGGCGAGCAACGCCGTGCTGATCTGCCACGCCCTCTCCGGCCATCACCACGCCGCCGGCTACCACAGCGAAGATGAACGCAAGCCGGGTTGGTGGGACAGCTGCATCGGTCCGGGCAAGCCCATCGATACCCGCAAGTTCTTCGTCGTCGCGCTGAACAACCTGGGCGGCTGCAACGGCTCCACCGGCCCGACCAGCCTCAACCCCGCCACCGGCAAGACCTATGGCGCGGACTTCCCGGTGGTCACCGTGGAAGACTGGGTCAATAGCCAGGCGCGCCTGGCCGATCGCCTCGGCATCCATAGCTGGGCCGCCATCGTCGGCGGCAGCCTGGGCGGCATGCAGGCGCTGCAGTGGACCATCAGCTACCCAGAGCGCGTGCGCCATTGCCTGTGCATCGCCAGCGCACCGAAGCTGTCGGCGCAGAACATCGCCTTCAACGAAGTCGCCCGCCAGGCCATCCTCTCGGACCCGGAGTTCTACGGCGGCCACTTCCAGGACCACGACGTGATCCCCAAGCGCGGCCTGCGCCTGGCGCGGATGGTCGGGCACATCACCTACCTCTCCGATGACGCCATGGGCGCCAAGTTCGGCCGCGACATGAAGTCGGAGAAGCTCAACTACGACCTGCACAGCGTCGAGTTCCAGGTGGAAAGCTACCTGCGCTACCAGGGCGAGGAGTTCTCCACCCGCTTCGACGCCAACACCTACCTGCTGATGACCAAGGCGCTGGACTACTTCGACCCGGCCGCCGCCCATGGCGACGACCTGGCGCGGACCCTGGCCGACGTGAAGGCGGACTTCTGCCTGATGTCCTTCACCACCGACTGGCGCTTCTCCCCGGCCCGTTCGCGGGAGATCGTCGACGCGCTGCTGGCGGCGAAAAAGAACGTCAGCTACCTGGAGATCGACGCACCGCAAGGCCACGACGCCTTCCTGATGCCGATCCCGCGCTACCTGCAAGCCTTCAGCGGTTACATGCACCGCATCAGCGTATAAGGACCACCATGCGCGCCGACCTGGAAATCATCCAAGACTGGATCCCCGCCGGCAGCCGCGTGCTCGACCTGGGCTGCGGCGACGGCGAATTGCTCGCCTGGCTGCGCGACCACAAGCAGGTCGGCGGCTACGGCCTGGAGATCGACCCCGACAAGATCGCCAAGTGCGTCGAAAGCGGGGTCAACGTCATCGAACAGGACCTGGACAAGGGCCTGGGCAACTTCGCCAGCAACAGCTTCGACGTGGTGGTGATGACCCAGTCGCTGCAGGCCCTGCGCTACCCGGACAAGGTGCTGGCGGAGATGCTGCGCGTGGGCAAGACCTGCATCATCACCTTCCCCAACTTCGGTCACTGGCGCTGCCGCTGGTACCTCGCGCGCAATGGCCGCATGCCGGTGTCGGAATTCCTTCCTTACACTTGGTACAACACGCCGAACATCCACTTCTGTACCTTCCGCGACTTCGAGGCGCTCTGCCACGAACAGCACGCGAAGGTGCTCGACCGCCTGGCGGTGGACCACGAGCACCAGCACGGCTGGGCCTCGCGAATCTGGCCTAATCTGTTGGGTGAGATCGGCATCTACAGGGTCAGCGGTGCCGGCGTGCAGGATCACCGCATCGCCGTCTAACTCGCGCCCGGGAGAAACATCATGCGCCGCCTGCTTACCTTCTTCGCCTGCCTGGTCCTCGCCCTGCCCGCCTTCGCCGAACAGGTGAAGCGCCTGGGCGACCTGCAGGTGCACTACAGCGTGTTCAACTCCAGCTTCCTCCAGCCCAATGTCGCGCAAGCGGTGGGCGTGGTGCGCAGCAAGGCCCAGGGCGTGATCAACATCGTGCCGCTGGACGCCAGCGGCAAGCCGGCCAATGTCACCGTCGCCGGCTCCGCGAAGAACCTGATGGGGCAGAACATCCCTCTGACCTTCAAGCGCGTGGTCGAGGAAGGCGCCGTCTACAACCTGGCGCAGTTCCCCATCGAAGGCCGCGAAACCCTGACCTTCTCCATCCAGGTCCAGTCCGGAAACGAAGCCGCGCAAAGCTTCGATTTCATGCAGGAAATCTTCCCAGACCCATGATCAAGCTCGAACAACTGGTGCTGGCCAGTCACAACGCCGGCAAGCTCAAGGAACTCCAGGCCATGCTCGGCGCCCACGTGAAGGTGCGCTCCATCGGCGAGTTCAGCGACGTGGAACCGGAAGAGACCGGCCTGTCGTTCGTCGAGAACGCCATCCTCAAGGCCCGCAACGCCGCGCGCATCTCCGGCCTGCCGGCGCTGGCCGACGACTCGGGCCTGGCGGTGGACTTCCTCGGCGGCGCGCCGGGCATCTATTCCGCGCGCTACGCCGACGGCAAGGGCGACGCGGCGAACAACGCCAAGTTGCTGGACGCGATGAAAGACGTACCGGACGAGCAACGCGGCGCCCAGTTCGTCAGCGTGCTGGCCCTGGTCCGCCACGCCGACGACCCGCTGCCGATCCTCTGCGAAGGCCTCTGGCACGGCAGCATCCTGCGCGAAGCCCGCGGCGAACACGGTTTCGGCTACGACCCGCTGTTCTGGGTGCCGGAAGCCGAATGCTCCAGCGCCGAACTGGCGCCCGAGCAGAAGAACCAGATCAGCCACCGCGCCCGCGCGATGGCCCTGCTGAAGCAGCGGCTGGGACTATGACCAAGGCTTCAGGCGACAGGCTTCAGGCCCCAGGCAAAAGCCCCCACCTGCAGCCTACGGCCTGCAGCCTGCAGCTTCCGCCGCTCTCGGCGTACGTGCACATCCCCTGGTGCGTGCGCAAATGCCCCTATTGCGACTTCAACTCCCATGCCGCCGGCCCGGAGCTGCCCGAGGACGCCTACGTCGAGGCGCTGCTGGCCGATCTGGCGACGGATCGCGGCTACGTGTACGGCCGCAAGCTGACCTCGATCTTCTTCGGCGGCGGCACGCCCAGCCTGTTCTCCGCCAAGGCGCTGGGCCGCATCCTCGAGGGCCTGGAGCAGCAAGTCGGCTTCGAAAGCGACATCGAGATCACCCTGGAAGCCAACCCCGGCACCTTCGAGCAGGCCAAGTTCGCCGACTACCGGGCGCTGGGCATCAACCGGCTGTCCATCGGCATCCAGAGCTTCCAGGCCGAGAAGCTCAAGGCCCTGGGCCGCATCCACGACGGTGACGAAGCGGTACGCGCCGCCGAGATGGCGCGCCGCGCCGGCTTCGACAACTTCAACCTGGACCTGATGCACGGCCTGCCGGAGCAGAGCGTCGCCGACGCGCTCTCCGACCTGCAGCAGGCCATCGACCTGGCGCCGACGCACCTGTCCTGGTACCAGCTGACCATGGAGCCGAACACGGTGTTCTGGAGCCAGCCGCCGGAGCTGCCCGAGGACGACCAGCTGTGGGAAATCCAGGAAGCCGGCCAGGCGCTGCTCGCCCAGGCAGGCTACGTGCAGTACGAAACCTCGGCCTATGCCCGCGACGGCAAGCGCGCGCGGCACAACCTGAACTACTGGACCTTCGGCGACTTCCTCGGCATCGGCGCTGGCGCCCACGCCAAGCTGAGCACGCCGGAAGGCCGCATCCTGCGCACCTGGAAGACCCGCCTGCCGAAGGACTACCTGAACCCGGAGAAACMCTTCCAGGCCGGCGAGCGCGACCTGGAGCCGGACGACCTGCCCTTCGAGTTCATGATGAACGCCTTGCGCCTCACCGACGGCGTGCCGGCAGGCACCTTCGCCGAGCGCACCGGCCTGCCGCTGGCCGCTATCGAGCAAGCCTGCCGCCAGGCGCGCGCAGACGGCCTGCTGCTGGACGACCCGCAGCGCCTCGCGCCCAGCGAACGCGGCCAGCTGTTCCTCAACGACCTGTTGCAGCGCTTCCTGCCTTGAGAATGCGCCGGGCGACGCTGCTGTCGCCCGGCGTGTACACTCCCCGGCGACTCTGAATCCCAAGGAGCCCCAATGGACTTCGCGCTCGACCTGATTGCCAACGTCTCCCGCTGGTGCCGCGGCCATCTGTCCGACATCGCCCTGGCGATCATGGCCACCGTGCTGGTGCTGTTCGGTCCGGCGATCAACGCCTGGGTACAGCAGCGCATTGGCAGCCTGAATTTCGTCTTCCGCACCCTGCTGTTCGTGCTGATCTGCGCCGTGGGCTACGGCCTGGCGATGGTCTTCGTCACCCCGTGGCTGGCCAAGGGCCTGGGTTATTTCAACAACTACACCCTGGCGCCCGTCCTGCTGCTAGTGTTCTTCGTGATTGGCATGATCGCCGACCGCAGCTGAGCTGCGAGCCTCCGGCGGTTGGCCACCACCCGCCGGAGGACACATGAAGCCGATCAAGCACCTGTACCTGCACTTTGCCGATGGCCAGCGCCTGGCGCTGCGCTTCCCGCAACAGAGCGACGACCCCGCCGAAGTGGCTCGCGGCATCCGCAAGCAGATGGAATCGCCGGTCATCAGTATCGAGGTCGATGGCGACCTGCTGATCATCCCCCGCGCCAGCATCAAGTACCTGCAGATCAGCCCGGCGCCCATGCGCATGCCGGAGACTACGGTGCTGGGCGCCGAGCTGATCGAATAGCCGGCCCGCACCTGCTGAAGCAAAACGGAACGTAGGAGCGGATTTATCCGCGATCGATTCCCGGCTGCTCCGAGCTGGCCGGTGGCACATCGCGGACAGAGTCCGCTCCTACGCGAAGGGGCATGCCGGAGTCAGCCCCGTAGGGTGCATAACGCGCCAGCGTTATCCGCCCTTCGTTCAGGCAACCGCCCCAACGTCGGCGCCGCCAGCGATCACCGTTGTGGCGGGCCATGCCGGCGATTCGTTGCACCAGCAACGACATGCCATCCCGCACAAACACAAAGGCCGCCTCGCGGCGGCCTCTGCTGGACTCAGTTACCCTCGCGGCGCAAGGCCTGCGGGGTGAAGTCGCGCGGCCCCAGCGGAGCGTTGAAGTCGTACATCGGCTCGTTGTTGTCCAGGCCATCGACGAAGTAGCGCGCCCCTTCGAAGTCGTACAGCGCTTCCAGGGTGCTGAGCACCATGGGCACGTCGTAGTAGTTGATCGGGTGCACTTCCTGGGCGCGGATCAGCTTGCCGTCGGCGTTGTAGATGTCCGAAGCGAGGATCTGCCAGCTGTCCTCGTCCAGGTAGAAGCGGCGCTTGGCGAACGGATGGCCCATGCCCTTGCGCAGGGTCGCTTCGACCACCCAGACACGGTGTGGCTCGTAGCGCAGCAGCTCGGGATTGAGGGTCTTGGTGCGCAGGATATCGGCGTAGGGAATGCCCTTCTGGTGCACCGCGTAGCTGTTGTACGGCACCAGCATCTCGCGCTTGCCCAGCAGCTGCCACTCGTAATGGTCCGGCGCGCCGTTGTAGACGTCCACGGTGTCGGCGGTGGCCAGGCCGTTGGTGTCCGGCTGCAGGGTGTCGTAGGCCAGGCTCGGCAGGCGGCGCACGCGGCGTTCGCCGCGGTTGAAGCGCCAGGCCTTGCGGATCGACAGCACCTGGTCGATGGTCTCCTGCACCACCAGCGCGGAGCCGGCCAGCTTGGCCGGGGCGACGATGTTGTACTTGTAGTAGAACAGCGTGTTGTTCAGGTCCTGCGGGGTCATGCCCTCGCGGCCGTAGTTGAAGTACACGTAGCGATCGAGCTTGAGCAGGTTGTAGCTGCCATTGGCGAGCACGGCGGCCTGGTTGGTCACCATGTGAATCTGCTCGCCACGGTAACGCATGATGTGGTTCCAGATGGCTTCCAGGCCGCTCTTCGGCATCGGGAACGGCACGCCTGCTGCGGCGCCCTGCACGCCGTTGCCGTCGGCGATCAGCTCGGCGTTCTCGGCGTTGAAGCGGGTGGCGTCGTAGATGCGCTGGGGCAAGGAGGCGCTGCGACGGCTGGGGAAGACGCGCAGGTAGTAGTCCGGGTTTTCCTGCAGCAGCGCCTGGGTGCCCGGGGTGAGCAGGGCCTGGTACTGCGCCAGGTTCTTGCTGTCGACCTTGTACTGCACAGCATCGGCGGCGTACGGATCGAGATGGTGGGTGCCGGGCTGATAGCCCGCGGGCGGAGTGGTGATGCCGCCGGTCCACGCGGGAATGGTGCCACTGGCGTTGCCGGCCTTCTCCGCCCCCATCGGCGTCAGGTCGCGGCCCAGTCGAGCAGCCTCGGAGGCGTCGACCTTCGCCTGCGCCGGCAGGGCGCACGCCCCTGCCATCAGCAGTACAGCAAGTTTCTTCAACACAGCAGACTCCTTTGCGACGGACTCCTGTCCGTCACTCTTATTTTCGTCCGCGGCGGATGCCGCTTTTTATTCAGGAGGTGAGGGTGGCCTCTGGGGCCTGCCGGGTGGTCCCGGTCTGGTAGATGCTCCCGTCCGGGAGCGGCTCTTCTGCAAGAGCCGGCTTGCATGAAAAAGGCCTGCTGGGCAGGCCTTTTCCGGTAGATCAGTCCATGCGCTCGAACTTCAGGTCCCAGACGCCATGGCCGAGTCGCTCCCCGCGACGTTCGAACTTGGTGACCGGGCGCTCTTCCGGGCGCGGCACGTAGGTATTATCGGCCGAAAGGTTGCGATAGCCGGGTGCGGCATTCATCACTTCCAGCATGTGCTCGGCATATTGTTCCCAGTCGGTGGCCATGTGCAGCACGCCGCCGACCTTCAGCTTCTGCCGCACCAGCTCGGCCCAGGCCGGCTGCACGATACGGCGCTTGTGGTGACGCGACTTGTGCCACGGGTCCGGGAAGAACAACAGCAGGCGGTCGAGGCTGGCGTCGGCCACGCAGTCACGCAGCACTTCGAGGGCGTCGCAGCTGTAGACGCGGATATTGCTCAGGTCCTGGGTCAGCATGCCGTTGAGCAGCGCGCCGACGCCCGGACGGTGTACTTCCACACCGATGAAGTCCTGCTCCGGCGCGGCAGCGGCCATCTCCAGGGTGGCGTGGCCCATGCCGAAACCGATCTCGAAGGTACGCGGCGCCTGGCGCCCGAACACCTGATCGAAGTCCCGTGCACCGTCGGCCAGCTCCAGGCCGAATTTCGGCCAGCCCTGGTCGAGGCCGCGCTGCTGGCCTTCGGTCATGCGCCCGGCGCGCATGACGAAGCTCTTGATCGCACGCATCGGACGGTTGTCGGCGTCGGGCTGGTTCTCGGGCTGATTCTCGGGAATGTCACTCATGACTCGGACCTTGCGGGTAAATGCACGCGCGGGCCGGCTGCCCTTGGCAAACCGGCCCGCGCGTCGGGATGGAAATAGTTAGTTGATCAGGCCCGTCATCGGCGACGACGCGCTGGCGTACAGCTTGCGCGGCATGCGGCCGGCCAGGTAAGCCAGGCGGCCAGCGACGATGGCGTGCTTCATGGCCTCGGCCATCATCACCGGGTTCTGCGCATGGGCGATGGCGGTGTTCATCAGCACGGCCTCGCAGCCCAGCTCCATGGCGATGGTGGCGTCGGAGGCGGTGCCCACGCCGGCATCCACCAGCACCGGAACGGTGGCTTCTTCGAGGATGATGCGCAGGTTGTACGGGTTGCAGATGCCCAGGCCGGAGCCGATCAGCCCGGCCAGCGGCATCACCGCGATGCAGCCGATCTCGGCCAGCTGGCGGGCGATGATCGGGTCGTCACTGGTGTACACCATGACGTCGAAGCCGTCCTTGACCAGCACTTCGGCGGCCTTGATGGTTTCCACGACGTTGGGGAAGAGGGTCTTCTGGTCGGCCAGGACTTCCAGCTTGACCAGGTTGTGGCCATCGAGCAGCTCACGGGCCAGGCGGCAGGTGCGCACGGCCTCGACGGCGTCGTAGCAGCCAGCGGTGTTCGGCAGGATGGTGAAGCGATCCGGCGGGATCACGTCCAGCAGGTTCGGTTCGCCCGGATTCTGGCCGATGTTGGTGCGGCGCACGGCAACAGTGACGATCTCGGCGCCCGAGGCCTCGATGGCCACGCGGGTCTCTTCGAGGTCCTTGTACTTGCCGGTGCCGACCAGCAGGCGCGAATTGTAGGTGCGACCAGCCAGGGTGAAGGGCTTGTCGACCGGCAGGTTGGCGTTGGATTGGCTCATCGGATCACTCCTGAAGGGAAGGCGGGCGGGGCCTGAAAGTCTGGGAGGCGGCTGCTAGCCGCCGCCGATGGCATGCACCACTTCCACCTGGTCGCCTTCGCTCAGGGCGGTGGCGGCGTGCTGGCTGCGCGGCACGATGTCCAGATTGAGCTCGACCGCGACACGCTTGCCGGTGAGGTCGAGACGCTCGAGCAGGTTGGCGACGGTGTGGCCGTCGGGCAGCTCGAAAGGTTCGCCATTCAACTGAATACGCATGGGCGGGACGGTCGTTGCTGGAGGGGGTCGGCATTCTAGCCCGATCGCGCCGGATGACCAAGGTTCCGGAGTGCCGCACTCGGGCTTTTCTGACGCTCGGGTCAACCCAGCTGGAAGGCCGCGACCAGCAGCAGCGCCCAGCCGATGAGGAAGAACAGCCCGCCGATCGGGGTGATGATGCCCACGCCCAGCCCGGCCAGGGTCAGCAGGTAGAGGCTGCCGGAAAACAGCAGGATGCCGACGGTGAAGGCCCAGCCGGCAAGGGTCACCAGGGTACCGCCGATATGCGCGGTGAGCAGCGCCACGCCGAACAGCGCCAGGGCATGCAGCATCTGGTAGTGCACGCCGGTCTGGAACACCGCCAGGTACTCGGGCGTGAGCTTGTTCTTCAGGCCGTGGGCGGCGAACGCGCCGAGGGCGACGCCGGTGAATCCGAAGAACGCGGCGAGCATCAGGAAAGTACGCAGCATGGGACAGCTCCAGGCAGGTGAGTGCCGCTATAATGGCCCGCTCATCCGCCCAGGCAAAGCCTCGCATGCGCAACGTCCTCCGCCGCCTGTTCAAGATCGCGCTCTGGTTCGTCGCCGTCAGCGTGGCGCTGGTCATCATCCTGCGCTGGGTACCGCCGCCAGGCACCATGGTGATGGTCGAGCGCAAGGTCGAGTCCTGGTTCAACGGCAAGCCCATCGACCTGCAGCGCAGCTGGCGCTCCTGGGACGATCTGCCGGACAGCCTCAAGCTGGCGGTGATCGCCAGCGAGGACCAGAAGTTCGCCGAGCACCACGGCTTCGACGTGCCGGCGATCCAGAAGGCGCTGGCGCACAACGAGCAGGGCGGCAAGGTGCGCGGCGGCAGCACCATCAGCCAGCAGGTGGCGAAGAACGTCTTCCTCTGGACCGGCCGCAGCTGGCTGCGCAAGGGCTTCGAGGCCTGGTTCACCCTGCTGATCGAGACCTTCTGGTCCAAGCAGCGGATTCTCGAGGTCTACCTCAACAGCGTGGAATGGGATGCCGGCGTATTCGGCGCCCAGGCCGCGGCCCAGCATCACTTCGGCGTCGACGCGAAACGCCTGTCGCAGCAGCAGGCCAGCCTGCTCGCCGCCGTGCTGCCCAACCCGCGCAAGTGGAGCGCCGGCAAGCCCGGCCCCTACGTGCGCCAGCGCGCCTCGTGGATTCGCCAGCAGATGTGGCAGCTGGGTGGCAGCGAGTACCTGCAGCGGCTGTAAAGGATTGGCCGTGTCGCTGGGTCGGCGTCAGACGCTTTGCCCCAGCGATCTCCCTTGAGGGCGCGAAGACCGCCAGGCGCCAACCTCATGCCCTGAGCACTCCCGAAGCATCAGGAGGGGCACGAAAACCAGACTCTCTGCCGGACTGCCCCCTCTCCCTTCAGGGAGAGGGCTGGGGAGAGGGTGCTTCCGCTTCCGCCCCGAGCTTGAAAGTGCTGCGCGGCACCACGCGCACCCACTGCAGGGTGCCGTCGCGGTGCAGCAGGGTCATGCCCTTCTCCGGATAGACCCAGGCTTCGCCGCCATCCACCTGCAGACGCAGGCGCGGGTCGCCCAGGCTCACCGCAAGGCCGCCGACTGCCAGGTCTTCCTGGGGCGCCAGCGCCAGCTCGGAGACCGGCTTGTTGCCCAGCTGGCCCATCAGCTCGGCGCTCAGCGGCTGGTCCTTGCTGTTGGCCTGCATGCCGGTGGCCTTGGCCAGGCTGGCGTGCTCGTCGTCGCTCAGCGCCAGTTCCGCCTCGACGTGCCAGGGCCCCTCTTCCGTCACCAACCGGCCACGGTAATGCAGCTGCGGGCCGTCCTGGCTGGCGGTCAGCCACAGCTCGCCGGGCTGCTGGGCCTGCAGATCGTCGAGGGTCAGCTTGTCATCGGCCAGCGGCTCGAAGACCTTTTCCTTCCAGTCGATGAACCACTGCGGCGGCTTGGGCGGCGCCGAGGTGCGGGCGACCCAGGTACCCAGGCCGAAGGCCAGCAGGGCGATGACCAGGAAGAACATCCCGTGGACGGGACGCAGGCGCGGCATGCAATGCTCCAGAGTCCGGAAGGCGGACAGAAAAAAACCGCACCAGGGTGCGGTTCGCGACTCGCGGGGCGCGTCGAAGCCGGTCAGGCTTCGATGCGACCCTTGAGTTTGTTCATCGCGTTCTTCTCCAACTGACGAATCCGCTCGGCGGAGACGTTGTACTTGGCAGCTAGGTCATGCAGGGTCGCCTTCTCCTCGGCCAGCCAGCGCTGCTGGAGGATGTCGCGGCTGCGGTCGTCCAGGCCTTCCAGCGCTTCGTGCAGGCTGGCGGTGGAGCTGTCGCTCCAGTCCGCTTCCTCCAGCTGGCGCGCCGGGTCGTAGCGATGGTCTTCCAGGTAGTGCGCCGGGGACTGGTAGGCGCTCTCGTCGTCGGCATCCGCCGCCGGGTCGAAGGCCATGTCCTGTCCGGTGAGACGGCTTTCCATCTCGCGGACTTCGCGGGCCTCGACACCGAGGGTGTCCGCGACGCGGTGCACTTCATCGTTGCTCAGCCAGGCCAGTTTCTTTTTCTGGCTGCGCAGGTTGAAGAACAGCTTGCGCTGCGCCTTGGTGGTCGCGACTTTCACGATCCGCCAGTTGCGCAGGATGAACTCATGGATCTCGGCCTTGATCCAGTGGACGGCGAACGACACCAGGCGCACACCCATTTCCGGGTTGAAGCGCTTCACGGCCTTCATCAGACCGACGTTGCCTTCCTGGATCAGATCGCCTTGTGACAGGCCGTACCCGGAATAACTCCGGGCGATATGCACGACGAAGCGCAGGTGCGCCAGAACCATTTGCCGTGCCGCTTCCAGATCTTGCTGGTAGAAGAGGCGTTCGGCCAGTTCGCGCTCCTGCTCCGGCGTCAGCAGCGGAATGCTGTTCACCGAGTGCACATAGGCTTCCAGGTTTGCACCGGGAGCCAGGGCATAGACAGGTTGCAGAGAAGTGGTCATGCGAATCCTCCGATTCACGAAACTCGCGCAGTGTAGCACTGCGAAATCGGACTGCAAGCGGGTGTAAAAGTTCCTTTACACCCGCTTAATCCCTGCAAAATCAGGGGGTTTCAGCGTGGCGCCAGCTCGCGCAGGTGGCGCGCCACGGCCAGCCAGGCGCCGATCCAGCCCAGCAGCACGGCGCCCACGGTCAGCGACAGGCCATCGTCGACGGGCACGCCCGCCAGGCCGAAATCACTGCCGTAGAGCCCGGCTAGGTTGACCACCGAGCTGTTCAGCCAGTCCAGGCCGAAGGCCAGCAGGGCCCAGGACAGGATGCCCGCGCCCAGGCCGTACAGCGCGCCCATATAAAGGAAGGGGCGGCGCACGTAGCCGTCCGTCCCGCCAACCAGCTTGATGACTTCGATTTCGTTACGGCGGTTTTCAATGTGCAGACGGATGGTGTTGCCGATCACCAGCAGCAGCGTAAGCACCAGCAGGAGGGTCAGGCCGAAGACGAAGCGGTCGCCCAGCTTGAGGATCGCCGACAGCCGCTCGACCCAGACCAGGTCCAGCTGGGCCTGTTGTACACCCGGCAGCTCCGACAACCTTTGACGCAAGGCATCCAGCTGGGCCTTGTCGATCTGCTTGGGCGTCACCGAGATGACCGCCGGCAGCGGGTTGTCAGGCAGTTCCTTCAGCGCTTCGCCGAGGCCGGACTGTTCCTGCAGCTCTTTCAGCGCATCGTCGCGGCTGATCAGCTGTGCCTCGATCACATCGGGCATTTTCTCAATCTGTTCGCGCAGGTCCTGGCCCTGGGCCTCGCTGGCCTTGAGGTCGAGGAACAGGGAAATCTGCGCAGCGCGCTGCCAGGAGCCGCCGAGGCGCTCGACGTTGTTCAGCAGCAGCGACAGCCCCATCGGCAGGCTCAGGGTGATGCCCATCACCAGACAGGTGAAGAAGCTGCCGAAGGGGTGGCTGACCAGGCGGTGCAGGCTGTCCATCAGGCTGGCGCGGTGGTTTTCTGCGTAGGCCGAGAGCGAGGCGCTGTGGTCCTGGTGTTCGTTATCTTCCGGGCGCTCGCGGGTGTTGCGCGTCGGGGTGCCTTCTTCGTCGCCGCGGGGCAGGTCATTGGCGCTCATCAGGCGTTCTCCTCACGGTCGGCGATGATGCGGCCGCGCTGCAGGGTGATCATCCGGTGGCGCATGCGTGCGATCAGCGCCAGGTCGTGGCTGGCGATCAGCACGGTGGTGCCGAGGCGGTTGATGTCTTCGAACACCGACATGATTTCCGAGGCCAGGCGCGGGTCGAGGTTGCCGGTGGGTTCGTCGGCGAGCAGCAGGGCCGGACGGTGCACCACCGCGCGGGCGATACCGACGCGCTGCTGCTGGCCGGTGGAGAGGTCGGACGGGCGGTCCTCGGCCTTCTCCTTGAGGTTCACCCGCTCCAGCGCCGCTTCGACGCGGTAGGCGATGTCCGCCTTGGGCAGGCCGAGGATCTGCATCGGCAGGGCGACGTTCTCGAACACGCTGCGATCATCCAGCAGTTGGTGGTTCTGGAACACCACGCCGATCTGCCGGCGCAGGAAGGGAATCTGCGCGGTGGAGATGCGCGAGACGTCCTGCCCGCCAAGCAGCAGCTTGCCGGAGGTCGGTCGCTCCATCGCCAGGATCAGGCGCAGCAGGGTGCTCTTGCCCGCGCCGGAGTGGCCGGTGACGAACATGATCTCGCCGCGCGGCACGCGGAACGAAATCTCGTGCAGGCCGACATGGCCGTTGGAATAGCGTTTGCCAACCTGCTCGAAACGGATCATGCGATTTCCCGGGTCTCGAAGAGTGCACGGACGAAGGCGTCGGCCTCGAAGGTTCGAAGATCGTCGATCCCTTCGCCGACACCGATGTAGCGAATCGGCAGGCCGAACTGCTTGGCCAGGGCGAAGATCACCCCGCCCTTGGCGGTGCCGTCCAGTTTGGTCAGGGCCAGGCCGGTGAGTTCCACGGCGTTGTTGAACTGCTTGGCCTGGTTGATGGCGTTCTGCCCGGTGCCGGCGTCCAGCACCAGCAGGACTTCGTGGGGAGCCGTCTCGTCCAGCTTGCCGATCACCCGGCGCACCTTCTTCAGCTCTTCCATCAGGTTGTCCTTGGTGTGCAGGCGGCCGGCGGTGTCGGCGATCAGCACATCCACGCCACGGGCCTTGGCGGCCTGCACGGCGTCGAAGATCACCGAGGCGGAATCGGCGCCGGTGTGCTGGGCGATCACCGCGATGTTGTTGCGCTCGCCCCAGACCTGCAGCTGCTCGACGGCGGCGGCACGGAAGGTGTCGCCGGCGGCCAGCATGACTTTCTTGCCATCGAGCTGCAGCTTCTTCGCCAGCTTGCCGATGGTGGTGGTCTTGCCGACGCCGTTCACGCCGACCACGAGGATCACGTAGGGCTGCTTGTCGCGGGGGATGGTCAGCGGCTGCTCGACGGGGCGCAGCAGGCCGGCCAGCTCTTCCTGCAGGGCCTTGTACAGCGCTTCGCTGTCGGCCAGTTCCTTGCGCGCAACGCGCTTGGTGAGGTTCTGCACGATGGTGGTAGTGGCCTCGACGCCAACGTCGGCGGTCAGCAGGCGGGTTTCGATCTCGTCGAGCAGGTCGTCGTCGATGGCCTTCTTGCCCAGGAACAGGCTGGCCATGCCTTCGCCGAGACTGGCGCTGGTCTTCGACAAGCCCTGCTTGAGGCGGGCGAAGAAGCCGATCTTGGCTGGCTCCGTGGCAGCCGGTTTGGCTTCCGGCTCGGGCTGCGGGGCAGGCTCGGCTTCCGGCTGTTCGACCACGACGGGGGCTTCGGCCACGGGTTCGGGCTGAACGGGCGCGGCGACAGGCGCTGGTGCCGGCTCGACCGGCTGCGCAGCGACTGGCGCTTCGACCGGCTGGCTGACTGGCGGCTGGACGGCCGGTTGCTGGATAGCGGGCTGCGGCGCCTCGACTGCGATCGGCGCTTCGGCGACAACGAGCTCAGGCTGAGGAGCAGGCTGCGCTTCTGGTTGCAGAGCGGGCTGCGCCAGCGGCTCGACCGGCACGCTGGCCGGGACCACGTCGATCACAGGCTCGGGAGTCGGTTCCGGCGTCGGCTCGGCGCGCGGCGCCAGCGCTTCGGTCTGGGCGACGGGAACCTGCTCGGGGGCAGCAACCGGTTCGGCGGCAACAGGCTGTTCAACCTGCGGCTCGGTGTCGGCGGCGGGCTGCTCCGGGGTCTGCGGCTTCTTGCGCAGCCAGCCGAACAGACCTTTCTTCTCCCCGGCTGGCGGGGCCTTCTTGTCGTCGTTGGAACCAAACATGTAGGGATCGAATCTCTAGGGGACGCCACGGAAACTGGCAGCAAAAAAGCTTCGAAACAGCTTTGAGAAGCCCAGAACGTGGCCGCCCGGAAAACGGATGGGTATCCTAGCATCTCCTCGCCCGCCGGGGTTAAGAGGCTGGCCGCCAGCCTGCATAGACCCCGCGGACAGCCCGAAAGGTTCAGTCCACGATGAAAACCCTTGCACGCCGTCACGCCGGCCTGCTGCTCGGCTCCCTGTTGCTGCCGCTGATGGCCAGCGCCGCGGAACCACAGCCCACCCACGAATACACCCTGGACAACGGCCTGAAGGTCGTCGTCCGCGAGGACCACCGCGCCCCCGTGGTGGTCTCCCAGCTCTGGTACAAGGTCGGCTCCAGCTACGAGACGCCCGGCCTCACCGGCCTCTCCCACGCCCTGGAACACATGATGTTCAAGGGCAGCCGCAAGCTCGGCCCCGGCCAGGCTTCGCTGGTGCTGCGCGACCTCGGCGCGGAAGAGAACGCCTTCACCACCGACGACTACACCGCCTATTACCAGGTGCTGGCCCGCGACCGCCTGCCGGTAGCGCTGGAGCTGGAAGCCGACCGCATGGCGCACCTCGCCCTGCCGGCCGACCAGTTCAAGAGCGAGATCGAGGTGATCAAGGAAGAACGCCGCCTGCGCACCGAGGACAAGCCGAGCGCGCTGGCCTTCGAGCGCTTCAAGGCCGCCGCCTACCCTGCCAGCGGCTACCGTACGCCGACCATCGGCTGGATGGCCGATCTGCAGCGCATGACCATCGACGACCTGCGCCACTGGTACCAGGCCTGGTATGCGCCGAACAACGCCACTCTGGTGGTGGTCGGCGACGTCAGCGGCGACGAGGTGAAGGCCCTGGCCGAGAAGTACTTCGGCGAGATTCCCAAGCGCGACCTGCCCGCCGCGCGCAAACCGCTGGAGCTGGCCGAGCCGGGTGAACGTCGTCTCAAATTGCACGTGCGCACCCAGCTACCCAGCCTGATCATGGGCTTCAACGTGCCGACCCTGGGCAGCAGCGACGACGCCAAGCAGATCAACGCCCTGCGCCTGATCTCGGCGATCCTCGACGGCGGCTACAGCGCGCGCCTGTCCGCCCGCCTGGAGCGCGGCGAAGAGATCGTCGCCGGTGCTTCGGCCTCCTACGACGCCTTCTCCCGCGGCGACGGCCTGTTCTTCCTCTCGGCCACGCCCAACGTGCAGACCGGTAAGACCCTCGACCAGGTCGAGGCCGCGCTGTGGAAGCAGCTGGAAGACCTGAAGCAGAACCCACCGAGCAAGGAAGAACTGGAACGCGTGCGCGCCCAGGTCATCGCCGGGCTGGTCTACGAGCGCGACTCCATCGCCGGGCAAGCCAGCACCATCGGCGAGCTGGAAAGCGTCGGCCTCGGCTGGCGCCTGGCGGACAAGGACCTGGAAGCCATCCAGGCGGTTACCGCCGAAGATATCCAGCAAGCCGCCCGCACCTACTTCACCCGCTCCCGCCTGACCCTCGCCCAGGTCCTGCCGGAAGTCGCCACCGACAAGGAGCCGAGCCATGAGTGAACGCAATGGCCTGCGCTACGGCCTGGTCGGGCTGATCGTCATCGCGCTGATCGCCGGACTGGTACTGTTCGTTTCCCGCCCCGCTGCCGCACCCGAAGCGGCAGCGCCGGCACCTGCCCCAACAAAACCGGCTGCCGCCGAAAATACCGCGCCCACCGGCCTGCAATCGCTCGCCGAAGCCGCCGGCAAGGCGCCCAGCCACCGCAAGCTGAACATCCAGCAATGGCAGACCGCCGAAGGCGCCCGCGTGCTCTTCGTCGAGGCCCATGAGCTGCCGATGTTCGACCTGCGCCTGACCTTTGCCGCCGGCAGCAGCCAGGACGGCGACGCCTACGGGCTGGCCATGCTGACCAACGCCATGCTCAACGAAGGCGTGCCCGGCAAGGACACCAGCGCCATCGCCGCCGGTTTCGACGACCTGGGCGCCAACTTCGGCAACGGTTCCTACCGCGACATGGCGGTGGCCAGCCTGCGCAGCCTGAGCGAGCCGAGCAAGCGCGACGCCGCCCTGGCGCTGTTCGACCAGGTGATCGGCCAGCCGACCTTCCCCGAGGACGCCCTGGCGCGCATCAAGAACCAGGTCATGGCCGGCTTCGAGTACCAGAAGCAGAACCCCGGCAAGCTGGCGGGCCTTGAGCTGTTCAAGCGGCTCTATGGCGACCACCCTTACGCCCACTCCAGCGACGGCAACGAGAAATCGGTACCGAAGATCAGCGTCGCCCAGCTGCGCGCCTTCCACCAGAAGGCCTACGCCGCCGGCAACGTGGTCATCGCGCTGGTCGGCGACCTGACCCGCGAGCAGGCCGAAGCCATCGCCGGTAGCGTCTCGAAATCCCTGCCCAAGGGTGCCGCCCTGCCGGCGCCGGGCGAGCCGCAGATGCCCAAGGCCGGCGTCACCCACATCGAGTTCCCGTCCAAGCAGACCCAGCTGATGCTGGCTCAGCTGGGCATCACCCGTAACGACCCGGACTACGCCGCGCTCTACCTGGGCAACCAGATCCTCGGCGGCGGCGGCTTCGGTACCCGTCTGATGGACCAGGTGCGCGAGAAGCGCGGACTGACCTACGGCGTTTACTCCGGCTTCACCGGCATGCAGTCGCGCGGGCCGTTCACCATCGGCCTGCAGACCCGCGCCGAGATGAGCGAAGGCACCCTCAAGCTGGTCCAGGACATCGTCCGCGACTACCTCGACAAGGGCCCGACGCAGAAGGAACTCGACGACGCCAAGCGCGAGCTGGCCGGCAGCTTCCCGCTCTCCACCGCGAGCAACGCCGACATCGTCGGCCAGCTGGGCGCCATCGGCTTCTACAACCTGCCGCTGGATTACCTGGAGACCTTCCTCAGCCAGGTCCAGGGCCTGAGCGTGGAGCAGGTGAAGGCAGCCATGCGCCGCCACCTCGACCCGGACGCCTTCGTCATCGTTACCGCCGGCCCCTCCGTGCCGCAGCAACCGCTGCCGCCGCCCACCGACAAACCCGCCGAGCAACCCGCCGGCGTACCGGAGCACTGATGAGCAAACGACCCGGCGGCGCCCCGCGCGCCGCACAGAAGCCCCACGGCGGCCAGGGCCAGCTGCGCATCATTGGCGGCGAATGGCGCAGCCGGCGCTTCGCCTTCCCCGACGGCCCGGGCCTGCGCCCGACCCCCGACCGCGTGCGCGAGACCCTGTTCAACTGGCTCGCGCCCTACGTCCCGGGCGCCCGCGTGCTCGACCCCTTCGCCGGCAGCGGCGCGCTGTTCCTCGAAGCGCTGTCCCGTGGCGCCAGCGCGGGCCTCGCGCTGGACACCAACGGCGAAGCCGTGGCCGCCCTGCGCAGCACCCTCGATACGCTCAAGTGCGGCAACGGCCAGCTATTGATGACCGACTCGCTGCGCTACCTCGACGCCCCGGCCTCCCAGGCCTTCGACCTGGTCTTCCTCGACCCGCCCTTCCACCAGGACCTGCTGCAGAACACCTGCCGCCTGCTGGAAGAACGCGGCTGGCTGGCCAGCAACGCCTGGGTCTACACCGAAAGCGAAGCCGTGCCCTCCAGTCTCGGCCTGCCGGGCAACTGGCGGCTGCATCGGGAGAAGAAGGCAGGCTCGGTGCATTACGCGCTGTGGCAGCGGCAAGAGCCCTGAGCAGGGAGCGAACCGTTGCAGAACCTGCAGCGGTTCGCTCTTGAGGAATCGCTGGAGCGAAATCCAAAGGGCAGCAACAAGATCAACCGACAGCAAAGGACGGCTGAACCATGACCACCACCCCACTCTCGATCCGCGAACAACTGCTGGCACTGGACGAGCGCTGTTTCGAACAGCCGGCCAGCGACTGGGCCGGTGAGATCGCCCTGCCCGCCGAGCTGGAGCGCTTCTACCGCGAAGTCGGTCCGTGTGACTGCAACCTGGATACCGCCGGCAATCCGTTCTTCATTCCCTCGCTGGCGAAGCTGTGGAAACAGCAGGCCGGCTATCGCTGGCACGGTCTGACCGGTGAGCGGCTGGCGGGGTGGAACGAGGACTGGATCGTGGTGGCGGACCAGGGTGCCGACCCATTCATCCTCGAATGCTCCAGCGGCCGCATCCTCTTCGACCAGCACGGCGGCCCCTGGGACCCCGCGCCGATGTTCGACGATCTGTGGCAGATGACCGCCTGCCTCGCCACCTTCGCCCGGGTGTGGCGCGGAGCGGGCGAGGACATCTTCGCCGAGGATTACAGCGTCAATCCGCTCTACCGCCGCGAGCTGATCGGCGAGCTGGCGCAATTGCTCGGCGACGCCCGCCGCGCGGAGGACCTGGCCGACGAGTTCGGCTGGTAGCGAGCCTTACTGGCTCGCCGGTTCGGCGGCGTCCACTGCTTCTGCTGCATCCGCCGCGCTGGCTTCCACGGCTTCGGGCTCGGGCGATTCATTCTCCACAGCGCGATCGGCATGACGACGATCCGCCGCGCCGGAGCAATCGGCCGTGCCGGACAACTCGCCATCCAGCGCAGCGTGGGTCCAGTTTTCCAGGCGGGTGTACCAGGCCGTGTCCTCGGCGGTCTTCAGCCAGGCGATGGCTTCCGCGTCCTGCTGCTGCGCGGCCTTTTCCAGCCAGAGCCGCGCCTGCAGCTTGTTCATGCCCGCCCCCAGACCGTTCCAGTAGGCCTCACCGGTCTTGAACTGGGCGCGGGCGTTGCCCTTAGTCGCTGCCTTGCAGAACCACTGGAAGGCCTTTTCGCGGCTGGCGGCGTAGCGATCCAGCAGGGCGGCTTCTTCGTCGCTGGCGGCGCCATAGACGCCTTGGGAATCATCGAGGTAGAACCACCCGAGGTTGGTCTCGGCATCCTCACTACCGCCTTTGGCCGCGCGCTCGAACCAGGTGCCGGCCTTGACCCGGTCCTTGTCGACGCCTTCGCCGCCCCAGTAGAGGACGCCCATCTCGTTCTGTGCGCCGGCATCGCCCTGCTCGGCAGCCTTGGCAAACCAGCGCGCTGCTTCGGCCTTGTCCTCGGGGCCGCCGTCGCCATCGCGATAGAGCATGGCCAGCTGGATCTGCGCGCGGGCCAGGCCGGCCTCGGCCGCCTTGCCCCACCATTTGCGCGCACCGGCGTAGTTCTGCTGGTGGTAGAAATAGGCGCCGAAGTCGAACAGTGCCTGCGGCTCGCCCGTGGCGGCGGCCTGCTGCAGGCGGGTGAACTCGGCGAACAGTTCTTCGCCGCGCGGATCACTCTGCTCGGCGCTGGGCGCGTCCTCGCTGAAGTCGGAAGAAGCACCCTCGGCCCAGGCGAAGCTGGGCAAGGCCACGGTGAGAGCGGAGAGGAACAGCCAGCGGCTGAACATAGGGGACGATCCTCATGTCGGTTGAAGCGGTCGGCCTTCCGGGCCGACTCCTTGATGCTGCGGGTGCAGCAAGCCCTCAGATGGACTTGCCGATATCGACGGTGCTGGTGCGCACCAGTTCCACGCCGTCGACCACCATCTTCCACTTCCCGCCATCCTGATAGGGCGGTTTTGACACCTTGAAGCTCGTACCGAACGGGCCGAAGCCCACGGTGAAGCCGTCGGCCTCATAACTCTTGATCGGCGCCTCGATGGACTTCGAGGTGCTGCCCGACAGCCGCTTGTAGACGACACGGCCATCCGTGGTGACCAGCAGGCTCATCTGCGGCGCGGTCCACAAACCCACGTAGGACTTGTGCTCCTGCGGCACCGGTTCGCCACACGCGGCGAGCCACAGTAACAGGCTCAATGCCGCGATCTTCTTCCACATGCCATCCCCTCCTTTGCGTGGGTTTCCCTGGCGGCGGATGCACAAGGCATCCATTGCACGACCAACTTGGCGTTACTATCACGACTCGTCAGCCCCATTCGATCCGTGATGACTATACCCTCCCCGTTCAAACCCGCCTGGTGGCTTCCCGGCCCGCACCTGCAGACACTCTATGGCTCGCTGCTGCGCAAGGCGCCCAGCCTTGAACGCACCCGCGAGCGGCTGTGGCTGGAGGATGGCGACTTCATCGATCTCGACTGGCACGGCCCGCACGAGGCGGATGCGCCGCTGGTGCTGGCACTGCACGGTCTGACTGGCTCGTCGTCGTCGCACTATATCCTCGGTCTGCAGCAACAGCTGGCGGCGCAAGGCTGGGCCAGCGTGGCGCTGAACTGGCGCGGCTGCTCGGGCGAGTCAAACCTGCTGCCGCGCGGCTACCACTCCGGTGTCAGCGAAGACCTCGCCTCGGTGGTCGCCCACGTCCGCGCCAAGCGGCCGATGGCGCCGCTCTATGCGGTGGGCTATTCACTGGGCGGCAACGTGCTGCTCAAGTACCTGGGCGAATCCGCCGAGAGCTGCCCGCTCAAGGGCGCGGTGGCGGTGTCGGTGCCGTTCCGCCTCGACCAGTGCGCCGACCGCATCGGCATCGGTTTCTCCAGGGTCTACCAGGCGCACTTCATGCGCGAGCTGGTGGCCTATGTGCAGACCAAGCGCCAGGCCTTCGCCGCCGGCGGCCACGCGGAAAACCTCGCCGCGCTGGAACGCCTCGGCCCGCTGGACGGCATGCGCACCTTCTGGGACTTCGACGACCGCGTGACCGCGCCGCTGCACGGTTTTGCCGATGTGCACGACTACTATCGGCGCGCCTCCAGCCGCTACTACCTGGGCGGCATCCGCGTGCCGACGCTGATCATCCAGTCCAGCGACGATCCGTTCATCCACGCCCACAGCGTGCCGCAGCTGGACGAGCTGTCCGCCTCGACGCAGATGGAGTTGCTGTCCCATGGCGGCCATGTCGGCTTCATCGGCGGCTCGCCTGGCCGCCCGGATTACTATCTGGAGCGCCGCATCCCGCAGTGGCTGCGCGAACGACGCGAAGCCTGACTGAGCTGGGTCAGCCACTGGGCGCCGGAATGAGGCAGACTGGAACTGCACCAGGAAGGAAACGCCAGGAAGGAGCGCCGCCATGCACGACACGCCGCTGACGATTCTGCACAACGAACCCCTGAGCGATGCACAGTGCGCGGGCATCGCCGCGCTGTACCGCGCCGTGGGCTGGGGCTCACCCGGCACTACTGCGGAGCTGCGCGATCTCTACGAATTCTCCAGCTACTTCCTGCTGGCCGTGGACGGCGAACAGGTGCTCGGCCTGCTGCGCGCGGAAAGCGAAACGGCGCAGACCACGTGGCTGGCGGAAATCGCCGTGCTGCCGGGCTTCCAGTCCCGCGGGATCGGCCTGGCGCTGATGGCGCGCTTCCTCGCCGATCACCCGAACCGCACGCTCTACACCGACGCCACCGAGGGCGTGGAGGAGTTCTTCCTGCGCCACGGCATCGCCCTGCGCCGGCCACGGGTGCCGGGGCCGCGCCAGGTGGATGCTTAACACTTCGAAAGCCCCTCTCCCAATGGGGGAGGGACCGTTCGGCGCAGGATGAAGGCGATCTATCAGCCGGCAGGATCTGCCCCCTCTCCCCTTGGGAGAGGGCTGGGGTGAGGGCCGAAGCCACTCCGAAGTCTCCGCGCTATGCGCAGATCAGTCCTCCAGCGGCACGTACAACCGGTCGAACACCGCTGCCACCGCCTCGCGGAACGGCGGGGCGATGTGCCCGCTTTCCAGCGCCAGCACCTGGTAGATGCCGCGGCGCATCAGCGCTTCGCTGAGGTCATTGGCCACTTCGCGAGTGGTGCACAGGTAGCGCACCCAGGAGGTGAGGATGATCCAGGCGTTGAGGGTCAGGGCTTCGAGCTGGGGCTCGTCCATCTGCAGGATGCCGGCGTCGACGAAGCCGCGGTAGATCGCCTTGGCGTTGTCCATCGCGCGACGGGCGAAGGCGCGGTAACCGGCGGCCAGCTCCGGGTCGGAGTCCAGCAGGTGCTCCAGGTCGCGGTGCAGGAAGCGGTAATGCCACATCGCGGCGAGCAGCGCTTCCAGATAGAAGGTCTTGTCCTCCACCGTCAGCGCGCGTCCCTCGGGCAGGTGCAGGAACTGGTCGACGTGGCTTTCGTACTCGGCGAACAGCTGGGCGATGATCACCTGCTTGTTGCGGTAGTGGTAGTACAGGTTGCCCGGCGAGATGCCCAGGTGCGCAGCGATGTGGTTGGTGGTGACGCTGCGTTCGCCCTGGGCGTTGAACAGCTCCAGGCTGGCCTGGGCGATGCGGTCACGGGTGTTGATGCGTGGTGCCATTGCCAAAACTCGTCGAAGCGGATTGCGCGGACGCAAAGGTACACCGATTGCTACCACCTGACACAACTGGCGGGCCCGCCCAACTTTTCGTTGGCTGGGCCTGGCGGCGCGGAACCGGCATGCTGATTGACACTCTAGAGCAATTGCTCTAAAAAACCAGCGACAGTATAAAAACGCGAGGCATCCGCGATTCCTGTGCGAATCATCGGAGAGCTTCCCCACCCGCTTCCGCCAAGGAGCCCGTCATGGTTGCCGACATCGCCTACCTGCAGCAGACCCAGCAGCAGATCAATCAGCTGGAAACCCTTCTCGAACGCCAGCGCCAGGCGTATCGCGCCAACCCCATGCCCGACGCCGGCCAGCGCATCCAGTGGCTGAAGAGCCTCGCCAACCTGCTGGTGACCGAGCAGAAGGCGATCATCGATGCGATCAACGCCGACTTCAGCAACCGTTCCGCCGACGAGACCCTGCTCGCCGAGGTGATGCCCAGCCTGCACGGCGTACATTACGCGGCCAAGCGCGTGAAGAAGTGGATGAAGCCCTCGCGCCGCTCGGTCGGCATGCAGTTCATGCCGGCCTCGGCCAAGGTCATCTACCAGCCGCTGGGCGTGGTCGGCGTGATCGTGCCGTGGAACTACCCGCTGTTCCTCGCCATCGGCCCGCTGACCGGGGCACTCGCCGCCGGCAACCGGGTGATGATCAAGATGAGCGAATCCA
This sequence comes from Pseudomonas sp. CAN1, assembly GCF_030462585.1. Lineage (GTDB taxonomy): Bacteria > Pseudomonadota > Gammaproteobacteria > Pseudomonadales > Pseudomonadaceae > Pseudomonas. The sequence continues at coordinate 290,222 of NZ_JASMRU010000005.1, forward strand.
CCCCGGAATCCGCTCGCGTGCTGAAAGAGCTGCTGGGCAAGGTGTTCCCCGAGGACCTGGTCGCCGTGGTGCAGGGTGAAGTGGATGTCGGCGTGGCCTTCTCCAAGCTGCCCTTCGACCACCTGCTGTTCACCGGCGCCACCAGCGTCGGCAAGCACGTGATGCGCGCCGCCGCCGAGAACCTCACCCCGGTCACCCTGGAGCTGGGCGGCAAGTCGCCGGCCATCGTTTCCGCCAGCGTGCCGATGAAGGACGCCGCCGAGCGCATCGCCTTCGGCAAGTCGCTCAACGCCGGCCAGACCTGCGTGGCGCCGGACTATGTGCTGGTGCCGCAGAACCGCGTCGACGAGTTCGTCGAGAGCTACCGCGAAGTGGTCCAGGGCTTCTTCCCGAAACTGGAGAACAACCCCGACTACACCGCGATCATCAACGAGCGCCAGCTGTCGCGCCTGAACGGCTACCTGGCCGATGCCCAGGCCCGCGGCGCCACCGTCGTGCCGCTCTACCCGCAGGCCCAGGGCCGCCGCCTGCCGCAGGCGCTGGTGCTGAACGTGACCGACGAGATGAAGATCATGCAGGAAGAGATCTTCGGCCCGCTGCTGCCGGTGATCCCCTACCAGAACCTCGACCAGGCGCTCAGCTACATCAACGAACGCGACCGCCCGCTGGCACTGTACTTCTTCGGCTACGACAAGCGTGAGCAGGACCACGTGCTGGCCCAGACCCATTCGGGCGGCGTGTGCCTGAACGACACCCTGCTGCATGTGGCCCAGGACGACATGCCCTTCGGCGGCGTCGGCCCGTCCGGCATGGGCCACTACCACGGCCACGAAGGCTTCCTGACCTTCTCCAAGGCCAAGGGCGTGTTCAGCAAGCCGCGCTTCAACGCCGCGCGGGTGATCTACCCGCCCTACGGCAAGTCGCTGCAGAAACTGGTCTACAAGCTGTTCATCCGCTGACCGACCCCATCCACCCAAGGTGACATAACAAGAATGACAGACACCTCCCTGAGCGCGCCGGGTCTCTCCCGGCGCGGCGTGCTGAAGATCGGCCTGCTGGGCGGGGCCTTCCTCGCCACGGCGGGCGTGACCGCCAGCCTGAGCGGCTGCTCGGCCAGCACCCCGGCCAGCGGTTTCGCCGTGCTGCGCGACTCCGACCTGCCCTTCCTGCGGGCGCTGATCCCGGTGATGCTGGCCGGCGCGGTGCCCGCCGAGCGCATGGCCGAGGCGGTCAAGGGCACCATCGAAAGCCTGGACAACAGCCTCAACCACCTCTCCCCGGAGATGCTCAAGCTCACCGTGCAGCTGTTCGACGTGCTCGCGCTGCCGATCACCCGCGGGCCGCTCACCGGCATCTGGGGCAGCTGGGACAACGCCAGCGCCGACGACGTGAAGAACTTCCTGCACCGCTGGCAGAACAGCTTCATCTCCCTGCTGAAGATGGGCCACAGCTCGCTGCTGCAACTGGTGATGATGGCCTGGTACGGCCGCGCGGAATCCTGGGGCCACTGCGGCTACCCCGGCCCGCCGAAGATCTGATGTCGCCAGAACAACAAGAATTCGCCTGAGAGATTCCCGATGCCCGTACCTGATCTGTTCGCCGAGGGCCTGGCCCGCGGCTGGAAAGTCCACAACGGCTCGCGCCTGGACAAGGACCTGACCCTGGAAGCCGACGTCGTCATCGTCGGCACTGGCGCCGGTGGCGGCACCACTGCCGAGGCCCTGAGCGCCGCCGGCTACAAGGTGCTGCTGGTGGAAGAAGGCCCGCTCAAGACCAGCACCGACTTCAAGATGCAGGAGTCCGACGCCTACCCCAGCCTGTACCAGGAAGGCATCGGCCGGATGAGCAAGGATGGCGCCATCACCATCCTCCAGGGCCGCGCCGTGGGCGGCACCACCCTGGTCAACTGGACCTCCAGCTTCCGCACTCCCGAGCCGACGCTTGAGCACTGGGCCAAGGAACACGACGTGAAGGGCCACAGCGTCGCCGAGATGGCGCCCTGGTTCGAGAAGATGGAGCAGCGCCTGGGCGTCGCGCCCTGGATCATGCCGCCCAACGCCAACAACGACGTGATCCGCAACGGCTGCGAGAAGCTCGGGCTGCACTGGAAGGTCATCCCGCGCAACGTCCGTGGCTGCTGGAACATCGGCTACTGCGGGATGGGCTGCCCGACCAACGCCAAGCAGTCGATGCTGGTGACCACCATCCCGGCAACCCTGGAGAAAGGCGGCGAGCTGCTCTTCCTCGCCCGCGCCGACCGCCTGCTGCACGACGGCAACAAGGTCAGCGGCCTGGAATGCTCGGCCATGGATGAGCGCTGCGTCGCCCCCACCGGCCGCAAGATCACCATCAAGGCGCGCCACTACGTGCTCTCCGGCGGCGGCATCAACACCCCGGCGATCCTCCTGCGCTCCAAGGCGCCGGACCCGAACGGCCGCGTCGGCCAGCGCACCTTCCTGCACACGGTGAACTTCAGCGCCGCTCTGTTCGACGAGGTCATCAACCCGTTCTACGGCGCGCCGCAGTCGATCTATTCCGACCACTTCCAGTGGGACGACGGCGCCACCGGACGCATGTCCTACAAGCTCGAAGTGCCGCCGCTGCAGCCGGCGCTCAGCGCCACCCTGCTCGGCCGCTTCGGCGAGGACAACGCGCTGCGCATGGAGCAGCTGCCGCACACCAACGTGATCCTGGCGCTGATGCGCGACGGCTTCCACCCGGACAGCGCGGTCGGCTCGGTCAGCCTGCGCGGCGACGACACCCCGGTGCTCGACTACCAGATGACCGACTACACCTGGGACGGCATCCGCCGCGCCTTCCACACCATGGCCGACATCCAGTTCGCCGCTGGCGCCAAGGCGGTGCTACCGCTGCATGCCGACGCCGACTACGTGAAGAGCGCCAAGGAAGCCCACGCGCTGATCGACGGCCTGAGCCTGGAGCTGTACCGCACCCGCCTGGGCAGCGCCCACGTGATGGGCGGTTGCGCCATGGGCGAGGACGCGAAGCAGTCGGTATGCGACAGCCTCGGCCGCCACCACCAGCTGGAGAACCTGTCGATCCACGATGGCTCGCTGTTCCCCACCAGCATCGGCGCCAACCCGCAGCTCTCGGTCTACGGCCTCACCGCGCAACTGGCCGACGCCCTGGCCAAGCGCCTGGGCAAGGCCTGAACCCGCTCCTGTAGGGCGGATACCGCGCCAGCGTTATCCGCCGCGTGCAAGCCGGCGGATAACCCGTTCCGCGTTATCCGCCAAATGGCTTTTCGTAGGAGCGAGCTTGCTCGCGAACCGCCCAACTCCAATGCATCGGGGAAGCACCGTTCGCGAGCAAGCTCGCTCCTACAGGGTAGAAACCGCGGAGAAGCCGGAAATTTGCACGCGCAGCCTCTGGCACGGGGCCTGCGCGTGACCCAGCGGTCCCGCAGCGAAAAAATCCGGTAGTCCGTTTACGGAAGCACTACCAAGGTCGCTTGGCCCCACGGACATGCTGCGTTACCATCCGCCCCGCTATTGCCCAGCCTGCCAACAAGAGCCGACCAGGACGCCGCGATGAATCGAGTGCTGTACCCGGGTACCTTCGACCCCATCACCAAAGGCCATGCCGATCTGGTCGAACGCGCCTCGCGACTGTTCGACCAGGTGATCATTGCCGTCGCCGCCAGCCCCAAGAAGAACCCCCTGTTCCCGCTGGAACAACGAGTGGAGCTGGCCCGCCAGGTCACCTCGCACCTGCCCAATGTGGAAGTCGTCGGCTTCTCCTCGCTGCTCGCGCATTTCGCCAAGGAGCAGAACGCCAACATCCTGCTGCGCGGCCTGCGCGCGGTGTCGGACTTCGAATACGAATTCCAGCTGGCGAACATGAACCGCCAGCTCGCCCCCGACCTGGAAAGCATGTTCCTGACGCCGTCGGAGAAGTACTCCTTCATCTCCTCCACCCTGGTGCGCGAGATCGCGGCGCTGGGCGGCGACATCACCAAGTTCGTCCATCCCGCGGTGGCCAGCGCCCTGGCCGAGCGCTTCAAGCGCTGACCGCCGAGCCGCCAAGGATGGCGGTTTGCGTCTGTTGACTCCCGGTTCGCGTGCACTAAACGCGCCGATACGGCACAATTTCACCATTGTTGCTACCGATCGCCGTGGCTGCCGCCATGGTTGGAGTTGTTCGATGTCCCTGAAAATCACTGACGATTGCATCAACTGCGACGTCTGCGAACCCGAGTGCCCCAATGCCGCGATCTCCCAGGGCGAGGAGATCTACGTCATCGACCCGAACCTGTGCACCGAGTGCGTCGGCCACTACGACGAGCCGCAGTGCCAGCAGGTGTGCCCGGTCGACTGCATTCCCCTCGACGAAAACCGCGTCGAGAGCAAGGAAGAGCTGATGGAGAAGTACAAGAAGCTCACCGGCAAGGCCTGACTTCGCGCGTTTCGACACTTTTTCATTGAGTTCTCACAAACCTGGGGCGTTGTGGATTGTCTATCCTCCACCTTCGCCATTTGGTTTTCCAGCCGGCAGTGCCGGCGGTTCGTGAGATGCCATGTCCCTGTTGAACTCCCGCTCCCGCGCCTCCCTGTTCGGCCTGTGCAGCCTCCTGCTGCTGAGCTTCGCCCTGCACGCCGCGGAACACCCGGCGCAGGCCAGCGTTGCCAGCGCGCATCCGTCGGCCACCGTGGCCGGCCTGGAAACCCTCGCCGACGGCGGTAACGCCTTCGACGCCGCCGTGGCCATCGCCGCCGCGCTGGCGGTAGCCGAACCCTACGGTTCGGGCCTGGGCGGCGGTGGCTTCTTCCTGCTGCGCAAGGCCGGCAGCCCGCCGACCTATCACTTCATCGACGCCCGCGAGCGCGCGCCGCTGGCCGCCCACGCGCGGATGTACGAGCGCAACGGCAAGGTCGACCCACAGCTGTCGCTCAACGGCCCGCTGGCCGCCGGTATCCCCGGCCTGCCCGCCGCCCTGGCGGACATCAGCAGCCGCTACGGCCGCAAGACCCTGGCCAACAACCTGGTGCCGGCGATCCGCCTGGCCACCGATGGCGTGTCCATCGACCGCGTCTACATCGACCGCGCCTCCTGGCGCCTCGACGCCATGCGCAAGGACCGCGAGACCGCGCGCATCTTCCTCGACCAGGGCAACCTGCCCGAGGAATACAGCCTGATGCGCCAGCCGCAGCTGGCCAATACCCTGGAGAAGCTGGCGCGCTATGGCCGCATCGGCTTCTACGAAGGCGAGACCGCGCAGAAGCTGGTGGACGGCGTGCGCGCCGCCGGCGGCGTATGGAGCCTGGAAGACCTCGCCAGCTACCGCACCGTCGAACGCCAGGCACTGCGCTACCCGCTGGCGGACGGCCGCGAACTGATCAGCGCGCCGCCGCCCTCCGCCGGCGGCGTGGCCCTGGCGCAGAGCCTGGGCATGCTGCAGCAGCTGCCGTGGCAGAAGGCCGAGCCGGTGCAGCGCGCGCATTACGTAGTGGAAGTGCTGCGCCGCGCCTACCGCGACCGTGGCCTGCTGGGCGACCCGGACCGCGTCGCCAACCCGGTCAGCCAACTGCTGGCGCCCGACTACCTGAAGCGCCTGGCCGCCGGCATCGACCCGCAGCGCGCCACCCCCAGCTCCGCGCTGCCGCCGGCCCCGGCCTGGCGTGAAGGCGACCACACCACCCACTTCGTGGTGATGGACGCCGACGGCAACGCCGTGGCTGCCACCCTCTCGGTCAACCTGCCGTTCGGCGCGGCCTTCACCGTGCCGGGCACCGGCGTGCTGCTCAACGACGAGATGGACGACTTCGCCACCGACGTCAGCGGCGCCAACGCCTACCAGTTGGCCGGCAGCCAGGCCAACGCCGTGGCCGCCGGCAAGCGCCCGCTGTCGAGCATGAGCCCGAGCTTCATCGAAAGCCCCACTGAGCTGGCCGCCTTCGGCACGCCCGGCGGCAGTCGGATTCCCAGCATGGTGCTGCTGGCGATGCTCGATTACCTGGACGGCAAGCCGGTGCAGCGCTGGGTGTCCTCGCCGCGCTATCACCACCAGTACCTGCCCGACGTGATCGAGCACGAACCGCGTGCCTTCATGGCCGGTGAAATGGCCGACCTGCAGCGCCGCGGCTACACGCTCAAGGACGTCGGCCGCGCCTACGGCAACCAGCAGGTGCTGCTGTGGAACAAGAAATCCGGCGAGGTACAGTCGGCCAGCGACCCGCGCGGCATCGGTCTGGCCACCGAGCTGGCGGCGCCGCTCAAGTAATCAGGGCAGGATGAGCGGCGACGCGTCGTCGCCGTGGGGCTCGAACAGGCCGTGCTCGGTGCCCAGCTGCAGCACGTTGCGCAGGCTCTGGATGATCCGGCTGACGTAGCCCAGGTCGTTCATCAGCGAGCTCATCTGCAGGCCGTCCAGCTCCTGGCGGCGCACGGCGGCGAACAGGCGCTGGCGGAAGGCCGCATCGAACTCCGCGGCGCTCTCGTCGAGCAGTTGCAGGCGCGCGGCCAGCGCTTCTTCCGGTAGCTCGCCACCGAGCAGCGAACCCAGCGCACGCACTTCCCGCAGCATGCCAATCAGGTGCCGGCGCAGCTCGACGTAGGTGTCGCGTAGTGCCGAAGGCTCGCCCTGCAGCGCCTGGCCGAGGTTCTTCTGCAGGTGTTTGGCATCCTTTACCGCGTCCACCAGTTGCAGCGCCACCACCTGGCAGGACAGCCAGAAGCGCTGGTGCTCCTCGTCCAGCGGCACCTCCAGGCGGCCCATGAAGCTCAGCAGGTCGCCGTACACGCCCTTGATGTGGCGCTGGTAGAGCACGTCCGCGCCGAGGGCGTGACGGTCCGGGGCGGCCTGCAGCTGGCCCTCGTCGATGCGCGGCTGGTTGAGCATGTCCACCGGCAGGTACAGCGCGTGGCAGATCACCTCGATACTCAGCCGGCCCAGGTGACGCAGCTCCTGCAGCACCGCGCTGGCGGCAGCGTCGGCGGAGTCCAGCGCACGTTCGTTGAGATAGCGCGCATGGGTGCGCTCGATGGTCGGCAGGGCCGGCGCCATGTCGGTGATCAGCACCGCCGGCTCCTCCACCTCCGGCAGCCAGCGCACCAGCGCCTTGGCCAGCGCGCCCTGGATCGGCCAGAACAGCACCACGCCCATGCCGTTGAACAGGGTGTGGAACAGCGCCAGCTGGATCATCGGGTTGTCCGCCAGCCCCACCGGCGCCACCAGCCAGTGCACCAGCCAGGTCAGCGGCGCGAGCAGGAGGAACGCCAGCACCCCGGTGACCACGTTGAACAGCACATGCGCCAGCGCCAGCCGCTGCCCGCTGCGATTGCCGCCCAGGGAGCCGACGAAGGCCGTGGTGACGCTGCTGCCGACGTTGGAGCCGATGGCGATCGCCAGGCTCTGGCCCAGCTCCAGCTGGCCGCCGGCCAGCGCCGCGAGGGTCAGCATCAGCGTGGCGTGGCTGGACTGCAGCACCACGGTGATGAGGATGCCGAAAGTGACGAACAGCAGCGCGCCGAGCATGCCTTCGGAGCGCAGGTCGCTCATGTCCATGGCATCGCCGAAGCTGCCGAAGCCGTCCTTGATCTGGTCGATGCCGAGGAAGATGAAGGCGATGCCCAGCAGGATGCGCCCGGCGGCCTTGCTCTTGGCGCCGTTGAAGCCCATCAGCACGCCGAACACCAGCAGCGGCAGCGCCAGGGGGCTGAGGCTGAGATTCTGCCCGGCCAGCGCCAGCAGCCAGATGCCACTGGTGGCGCCCAGGTTGGCGCCGAAGAGGATGGCGATACCGCCCGCCAGCTGAATCAGCCCGGTGCTGATGAAGGCGATGGTGAGCAGGGAAACCAGGGTCGAGGACTGCAGCAGAAAGGTGCCGAAGAGGCCGAACAACAGGCTCTTGCCGCGGGTCGCGGTGCTCTTCTCCAGCCAGCGTTCGAGCTGGCTGCYGGCAAGATCGCGCAGGCCCTCTTCCAGGCACTGCATGCCGAACAGGAACAGCGCCAGGCCCGCTCCCAACTGCAGCAGGCCGGCGCTGGACCAGAAGGTGTAGCCAAGGACGCCGGCGACCAGCAGCAGAAGCAGCGGACGCAGGTGCTTCTTCAAGCCGCTCAGGTTCATGGGCTACCCGTGGAAGTCACACGTCAGGGCGAGCTGGCGAGGCGGCCGCGCCGCCCGGCCGATCAGTCCTTCTTGTAGCCGCTGGTGGTGCAGCCCAGGCAGCGCACGAAGGCGGCCTTGCCCGGATCGACGACCAGCGCCTGGCCCGCTTCCTTGATGTTGCCACCGGCCGCACTGAACGGCAGGGTCACCACGAAGGCCGCGGTCCCCACCACGGTCGCGGCGATCAGCAGCGGGCGGGCGAAGATCAGGTCGCCCATCATCGCGTAGGCCGGCGGGGCCTCGACGGTGTACATCGGGTCACCGCTGGCAGTGCTCACCGCGTCCTGGGCGACAGCCGGCAGAACCGAAAGCCCACAGGTCAGTGCCATTGCAGTGGCGGTGGTGCGGAACAGGTTCATGGAAGGAAGTCCTTTATTGGTGTAGTTGGGCAGGCAGACTGCCATAACTATAACAGCGCTCCATGACTTGTCGCGTGACAGCCTTCAATCGCCGAGGAATGCGTATTCGGGCTTTTTCGGTACAAAAGGCTGGTAGAAGGCCAGCATCCGTTGCAGGTCGGCGGCCTCGTCGCCAGTGGGCCAGAAAGCCTCGCCGATGACGATGCGCCGTCCGGGGTAGTCCAGCGCCGCCAACACGATGGGCACGCCCGCGCCGCGGGCGATGTGGTAGAAGCCCATTTTCCAGCGCTCGACCTTCCGCCGCGTGCCTTCCGGGGAGAGGATCAGCATCATCTCGGGGTTGTCACGGAAGGCCTGGATCGCCTGGTCCACGGTATTCAGCTTGAGGTGGCGCTGGATCGGGATGCCGCCCCAGCGTCGCAGCAGGCCACCGAAAGGCGCGCGGAAAATGGTGTGCTTGCCGAACCAGCGGGCGTTCAGGCGCAGCACGAACTTCACCGCGAGAAACAGCACGAAATCCCAGTTGGAGGTGTGGTGCGCGCCGATCACCACGAACTTGTCGAGCTTGGGCAGCGCGCCCTCGATGCGCCAGCCGGCGACGCGCAGCATGGCGTGGCCGAGCGCCTCGGCGAAAGGATTGCGGGGCAGATAATTGCCGGACATGGATCACCTGACGGCCCCTCTGCGGGAGCCATTGTTGTTATGGCGAAGATGGTGTTGGGCGGATTGCCGGCGGCAGCTTAGGGCCGCCGCCGGTCTTCAGCGTTGGCAGCGCGGACAGTAGACGCTGGCGCGCTGGCCGAGGCGGACGTCGCGCAGGGTCGTACCGCAGACCTTGCACGGCTCGCCGCCGCGCCCATAGGCGAAGAGTTCCTGCTGGAAGTAGCCGGGCTGGCCGTCGCCACCGACGAAATCGCGCAGCGTGGTGCCGCCACGTTCGATGGCGATGGCGAGGATGCGTTTGATCTCCTGGGCGAGCTTCACGTAGCGCGCCCGCGAGATGGTCCCGGCCTCGCGGCGCGGGTCGATGCCGGCGGCGAACAGCGCCTCGGTGGCGTAGATGTTGCCCACCCCGACCACCACCGCGTTGTCCATGATGAAGGGCTTCACCGCCATGCTGCGGTTGCGCGCCAGCTGGAACAGGCGCTCGCCCTCGAATGCGTCGGTCAGCGGTTCCGGACCCAGGTTGCGCAGCAGCTCGTGCTCCAGCGGCGTCAGGCTCCAGAGCAGCGCGCCGAAGCGGCGCGGGTCGGTGTAGCGCAGCGCCATGCCCGAATCCAGCTCGATGTCCACGTGCTCGTGACGCGCCGCCGGCGTGCCGCATTCCACCAGGCGCAGGTTGCCGGACATGCCCAGGTGACTGATCAGCGTGCCCACCTCGGCATTGAGCAGCAGGTACTTGGCGCGCCGCTCCACCTTGACGATGCGCTGCCCGGACAGGCGCACGTCGAGGTCCTCCGGAATCGGCCAGCGCAGGCGGCGCTCACGGACGATCACGCGGCTGACGCGCTGGCCTTCGAGGTGGGGCGCGATGCCCCGGCGGGTGGTTTCGACTTCAGGTAATTCAGGCATGGATCACGGTATCTGAGGTGCTTTCTGTAGGAGCGAGCTTGCTCGCGAACGGGTCAACCGGCAACACCGGCATCAAGGGTGTTCGCGAGCAAGCTCGCTCCTACAGTGAGATGGGATCAGTCGAGCGTGCGGGCCAGCTGGATCAGGTCCTCGCGCCAGGCAGCCGCCTTGGGCAGCGCCAGGAAGGACTGGTTGAGCAGGCTCTCGCGCGCCTCGTAGGTGAAGGGCTCGCCCTGCACATCCAGCACTTCGCCACCGGCACCTTCGAGCACGCCCTGGGCCGCAGCGGTATCCCACTGGGAGGTCGGCGCCAGGCGCGGGTAGCAGTCCGCCGAGCCTTCGGCGAGCAGGCAGAACTTCAGCGAGCTGCCGATGCTGGCCAGGTTCAGGTCGCCGAAGCGCTGTGCGAGACCGGCCAGCAGCTTTTCCTGCTGCGGGCTGGAGTGGCGCTTGCTGGCCACCACGGTGAAGATGTCGTCCGGCTCGGTACGCACTTCGATGGCCTCGGGCTCGCCGCCGCGATCTTCACACCAGGCCCCCAGGCCGGCGCCGCCGTAGTAGCAACGGCCGCTGGCGGGAATCCCGACCACGCCGAAGACCACCCGGCCACGTTCGATCAGCGCGACGTTGACGGTGAATTCGTCGCTGCCGGAGATGAACTCCTTGGTGCCGTCCAGCGGGTCCACCAGCCACCAGCGGGTCCACTGCGCGCGCTGCTCCAGCGGGATGTCGCAATCTTCTTCGGAGAGCACCGGCACGTCTGGCGCCAGCGCGCGCAGGCCATCGGCCAGCACCCGGTGGGCGGCCAGGTCGGCGGCGGTGACCGGCGATTCGTCGGCCTTGCTCTGTACGTCCAGGTCACCCTGCCAGAACGGCAGGATCGCGTCGCCCGCCTGGTGGACCAGGTCGATCACGGCAGGCAGAAAGGCATTCATCACGGCTGGAAATCCCCTCGTTGGGTCAGCAGGTCACGCACCAGGTAGAGCGCCGCCAGGGCGCGTCCTTCGCTGAACTGCGCATGCTGGGCGAGGCTGGAAAGCTCGCGCAGGTTGATCTTGTCCACCCGCATCGGCTCGGGCTCGTCGCCGGGCAGGCTTTCTTCGTAGAGGTCGCGCGCCAGCACCACCTGGATGCGCTGGCTCATATAGCCGGGCGACAGCGACAGTTCGGTGATGTGCTCCAGCTGATGGGCGCCGTAGCCGGCCTCCTCCTTCAGCTCGCGGTTGGCGGCGTCGAGGATGTCCTCGCCCGGCTCGACCAGGCCCTTGGGCAGCGACAGCTGGTACTCGTCGACCCCGGCGCAGTATTCCTCCACCAGCACGGCGTGCTCGGCATCGAGCATGGCGATCACCATCACCGCGCCGTAGCCCTGCCCCTTGCCCACCAGGCGCTCGTAGGTACGCTCGACGCCATTGGAGAAGCGCAGCTGCAGCTCCTCGACGGCGAACAGCCGGCTTCGGGCAACGATCTCTCGGGCGAGGACCGTGGGTTTCTCACGCATGGGGCAACTCCTGGGGGTGGCCGGGTCGGCTATGATAACCCGCCTTTCCCGATTCTCCGTGTCGGATGTTGCGCCGGGGCCGCCACGGCCCGCTGCATTTGCGACACCCTGTTGCCGAGCTCCGCATGCCCCGCCTGCCCTGGAACCAGATCGACACCGTGCTCCTCGACATGGACGGCACCCTGCTCGACCTGCATTTCGACAACCACTTCTGGCTCGAACACCTGCCCCGGCGCTATGCCGAGCACCACGGCATCAGCCGCGCCCAGGCCGACGCCGAGCTGCTGCCGCTGTTCCGCGACAACGCAGGCCTGCTCAACTGGTATTGCCTGGACTTCTGGAGCCGCGAGCTGAAGCTGTCGATCATGGACCTCAAGCACGAGGTCGCCGACCTGATTGCCCTGCGCCCGGACGCCGACTGGTTCCTCGCGCAACTGCGCCGCCTGGGCAAGCGTGCGGTGCTGATCACCAACGCGCACCGCGATTCGCTGTCGCTGAAGATGCAGCGGGTGGAGCTGGCGCCCTGGTTCGACCGGCTGATCAGCTCCCACGACTACGGCTTCCCCAAGGAAGACCAGCAGTTCTGGCACGCGCTGCAGACGGATGTCGGCTTCGATCCGGCGCGCAGCCTGTTCATCGACGACAGCCTGCCGATCCTGCGCGCGGCGCGGACCTTTGGTATCGGCGAGTTGCTGGCAGTGCGCCATCCGGATAGCCGCCAGGGGCCGAAGGACACTGAGGAATTCGCCGCCGTGGAAGACTATCGGGCGCTGCTCGAAGGCCTCTGATTTTCAGCGGGCCGGCTTTACACCATGCAGCTTTACACCAAGCAGAAGCAGCGAGCCCGGCGCTGGGCCGGGCTCGTCGACTTCCTGATGCAAAAACCGCTTATTCCGGAATCCGCAGCACCTGGCCGGGGTAGATCTTGTCCGGATGGCTGAGCATCGGCTTGTTCGCCTCGAAAATCTTCATGTAGGCGTTGGCGTTGCCGTACTCGGCCTTGGCAATGGCGCTCAGGGTGTCGCCCTTCTTCACGGTAACGAAACGCGCTTCGGCGACCGGAGCCGCGGACGCTGCCACGGTGATGTGGTCTTCCACGCCGGAAACACCGGCGACGTTGCCCAGGGCCAGCAGGATCTTTTCCTTCTCTTCCTGGCTCGCCACTTCACCGCTGGCGATCACCTTGTCGCCCTCGACACTGACCTGGATGTTCGGGTTGCCCAGGCCAACATTGGCCACGTGCTCCTTGAGCGACTCGGCGGCCTTGGCCTCATTGCCCACGATGCTGTCCCACAGCTTCTCGCCGGCTTCCTTCACGAACGCGAAAATGCCCATTTTCAACCTCCCTACGGTTACAGTGACAGGCGGCCGCATTGGGCAGACCGCGCGCCCCTGGAGTCTAGACGGCAGCTTCCGCCGCGCCTGACGGAAATGTCCTAATCCTCCCGCTAACCGACAGAACGTTCCGGAGCCTCCCCCGCCGATGGACATCAAGCAGCTGAAATTCCTCTGCGCCCTGGACGAAACGCGACACTTCGGCCAGGCGGCGGCGCGCTGCCATGTCACCCAGCCAACGCTGTCCATGCGACTGCGCAGCCTGGAGGAAGAGCTGGGGCTGGAGCTGGTGCGCCGCGGCCAGCGTTTCGAAGGCTTCACCGAAGCCGGCGAACGCGTGCTGGCCTGGGCCCGCAGCCTGCTGGCGGCCCACGACGGGCTTTATGCGGAAGCCGCCGCCTGCCGCGGCCAGCTGGTTGGCACCTTGCGCCTGGGGTTGGTGCCCCTGGCAGGCTTCGACCCGATGCAGCTGATCGAGCTGTTCGCCCAGCGTCACCCGGAACTGCGTTTCCAGCTGTTCGCCCTGAGTTCGGAGAACATTCTCGAAGGCCTCGGCCGCAACCAGCTGGACCTCGGCCTGTCCTACCTGGACCGCATCGATCGCGAGCACTTCGAGGGCCTGGAGCTGGCCGCCACGCGCATGGGCCTGCTGCACGACCGCCGGCACTTCCAGATAGACAGCCCGAGCCTGAGCTGGGATGCCCTGGTGGAACTGCCGCTGGGCCTGCTCTCGGCCGGCATGCACTTTCGCCAGTCCATCGACCACGGTTTCCGCAGCCGCGGCCTGACGCCCCAGCCGCGCCTGGAGACGGACGCCGTGCACCAACTGCTGCAGGCCGTCGAGCGCGGCCTGTGCTGCGCGATCATGCCGCTGGGTAGCGGGCTGGACTCCCAGGGCGAGCATTTCGTCCTCACGCCCATCGACGACGCCCGCACACTCTCGCCGCTGGGCCTCATCCAGCGCCGCAGCGAGCCGCGTTCGGCGCTGGCCGAAGCCTGCTTCCGCGAAGCAGCCGCTCTGCTGGGCGCCTCGCCGGCCGACCGATAAACGCCATCTATCACTACATCGACAGCACCCATTAGACGCTCCCCCTGCATCGGCCTAGGCTGGCCCTATTACTAGAACCACAGGGCTCAGCCCATGCCTTGCCTGATCGCCCGCCCGGCTCCCGCCGATGTCCGGGCTGCCGTCGTGCCTGCCGACGGCTATGCCTATGCCGAACTCACTTCGCTGAGCGACACCGGTCGCGCCGCGCTGGCCGACGAGGTCGCCCTGGCCATCGCCTACAACGGTCTCAGCCAGGCGGTGATGATGGTCTCGCCCGGCGACCTGGAAGACTTCGTCCACGGCTTCAGCCTCGGCGCCGGCCTCGTCGAGTCCATCGACGATATCTATGACATCCGCCTCACACCCCACGGCGACGCTATCGCCGCCGAAGTGCAGGTGAGCAGCCGCGCCTTCTGGAACCTCAAGCAGCAGCGCCGTCAGCTGGCCGGCAACACCGGCTGCGGCCTGTGCGGCGTCGAGGCGCTGGACCAGGCGTTGCCGAGCCTGCCGCTGCTGCCCGGCGCCGCGCTGCCGCCGGCCAGCCACCTGTTCGACCTGCGCGACCGCATCGACGCCGCCCAGCAGATCGCCCGCCGCAGCGGTGCGGTGCATGCCGCGCTGTTCGTCGACGGCGACGGCGAAATCCGCCTGTGCCGCGAGGACATCGGCCGGCACAACGCGCTGGACAAGCTGGTCGGCGCCCTCAAGCGCCAGCGCCTGGACCTGCGCGAGGGCTTCGCCGTGGTCACCAGCCGCTGCAGCCTGGAACTTATCCACAAGGCCGTGCGCGCCGGCCTGCCGACCCTGGTCAGCCTGTCCGCGCCCACCGCCCTCACCGTGCAGTGGGCCCGCGAGCACAACCTGAACCTGATCCACCTGCCCCATCGCAATGCGCCCCGGGTCTACAGCCCGGCGCCACAAGCCGTCTGACAGAGAGCCGCCCATGAGCCTGCAACAGGAAAACCCCCGCTACCAACCCTACAAGGGTGCCGCCGCCGGCTGGGGCGCACTGATCAGCGTCACGCGCTTCTGGCTGGACAGCAAACAGCCGTTCAAGAACCTCCGTGCGCTGCTCAAGACCAACCAGAACGGCGGTTTCGACTGCCCCGGCTGCGCCTGGGGCGACTCCCCCGAAGACGGCCGGGTGAAGTTCTGCGAGAACGGCGCCAAGGCGGTGAACTGGGAAGCCACCAAGCGCCGCGTCGACGCGCCCTTCTTCGCCCGCCACAGCGTCACTTCGCTGCGCCAGCAGAGCGACTACTGGCTCGAATACCAGGGCCGGCTGACCGAGCCGATGCGCTATGACCCGGCCACCGACCGCTACCTGCCGATCGACTGGGACGACGCCTTCGCCCTCATCGCCCAGCACCTGAACAGCCTGGAAAGCCCCGACCAGGCCGAGTTCTACACCTCCGGCCGGGCCAGCAATGAGGCGGCCTACCTCTACCAGCTGTTCGTCCGCGCCTTCGGCACCAACAACTTCCCCGACTGCTCGAACATGTGCCACGAGGCCAGCGGCGTGGCCCTGGGCCAGAGCGTCGGCGTCGGCAAGGGCACCGTGACCTTCGCCGACTTCGAGCACTCGGATGCGATCTTCGTCTTCGGCCAGAACCCCGGCACCAACCACCCGCGCATGCTCGAACCGCTGCGCGAGGCGGTTAAGCGCGGCGCCCAGGTAGTCGCCTTCAACCCGCTCAAGGAGCGCGGCCTGGAACGCTTCCAGCACCCGCAGCACGCGCTGGAAATGCTCACCAACGGCTCCGAGCCGCTGAACACCGCATTCTTCCGCCCGGCGCTGGGCGGCGACATGGCCGCCGTGCGCGGCATCGCCAAGTTCCTCCTGCAGTGGGAGCGCGAGGCCCAGGCCAAGGGCGAGCCGGCGGTGTTCGACCATGAGTTCATCGCCGAACACACCCAGGGCGTCGACGGCTACCTGGCGCAACTGGACGCCACCAGCTGGGAACACATCGTCCAGCAGTCGGGCCTGAGCCTTGAGGAAATCGAACAGGCGGCGCTGATGTACCGCCGCGCCGAGCGGGTGATCGTCTGCTGGGCCATGGGCATCACCCAGCACCACCATTCGGTGCCGACCATCCAGGAAATCGTCGCCCTGCAACTGCTGCGCGGCAACCTCGGGCGCCCTGGCGCCGGCCTCTGCCCGGTACGCGGCCACAGCAACGTGCAGGGCGACCGCACCATGGGTATCAACGACCGCCCGCCGGTGGCCCTGCTGGATTCCCTGGAGAAGCGTTTCGGCTTCAAGGTGCCGCGCGACAACGGCCACAACACCGTCGAAGCCATCAACGCGATGCTCAAGGGCGAGGCCACGGTCTTCATCGGCCTGGGCGGCAACTTCGCCCAGGCCACCCCGGACAGCCCGCGCACCCACCGTGCCCTGGAAAACTGCCAGCTGACCGTACAGATCAGCACCAAGCTCAACCGCAGCCATCTCACTGTCGGCGGCGACGCGCTGATCCTGCCCTGCCTGGGCCGCACCGACATCGACCGCCAGGCCGAAGGCGCGCAGGCGATCACCGTGGAAGATTCCTTCAGCATGATCCACGCGTCCTTCGGCCAGCTGGAGCCGTCGTCCAAGCAGATGCGCTCGGAGCCGGCGATCATCGCCGGCATCGCCAAGGCCACCCTGGGCAACCACCCGGTGGACTGGGACGCGATGATCGCCAACTACGACCGCATCCGCGACCTGATTGCCGACACCATCCCCGGCTTCACCGACTTCAACCGCCGCGTCGCGCACCCGGGTGGCTTCTACCTGGGCAACCCCGCCGGCGCGCGGCGCTGGAACACCGCTACCGGCAAGGCCAACTTCCACCACCACCCGCTGCCGGCCGACCTGGTCCACGAGAAGATCCGCAAGTCCGGCCAGGAACCGCACCTGATCCTGCAGACCCTGCGCTCCCACGACCAGTACAACACCACCATCTACGGCCTCGACGACCGCTACCGCGGCGTGCGCGGCCAGCGCGAGGTGGTCTTCGCCAACGAGGCGGACATCCGCCGCCTGGGCTTCGAGCCGGGCGAGAAGGTGGACATGCTGTCGCTCTGGGACGATGGCGTGGAGCGCCGCGTACACGGCTTCACCCTGCTGGCCTTCGACATCCCCGCCGGCCAGGCCGCCGCCTATTACCCGGAAACCAACCCGCTGGTGCCGCTGGAAAGCCACGGCGTCGGCAGCCACACGCCGACCTCCAAGTTCGTCGCCATCCGCTTCGAGAAAGCTCGCCCGAGCCAGCGGATCGCCTGACGCCCTCTCGCGGCGCTCCGCCCGGGGCGCCGCCGTCCGTTTCCGTTCGCGAGCAAATTCGCTCCTACGAAGAGCGCGCGCGGCTTTCTGTAGGAGCGAGCTTGCTCGCGAAGCTTTTCTGCAGACGCGAAAATGCCGCGTCCTGAGAAAAATCCGCAAGACACAGATCAAGTAGGAAGAGGCTGAAAGGTAAACTCGGAAGGGCCGGAGCTCATTTCGTGAAAAGCCATCATTTCAATGGCATTTTGTGAGATAGGCACGCTAAAATCGGAACCCCGGAATAACACTCAGACCGCCCTAAATCGAAAAAGTTCTGACCATAAATCAATTACTTGCATTCTTTGATGAAAGTCGTGTTACTCGTCGGAAGTACCTTGTCAGAGCCTTCGCACAAACAGAGGATCGCCACCAACATCCCCACAGAGAGATCCTCTCTATGAAGTACTCCTCGATGCTCCTGTTGTCCCTTGCGCTGGTCGGTGGTACTGCCTTCGCGGACGGCGACACCCGTGCCGGCGTCGGTGGCGCCCTGGGCGGGGTATTGGGTTCAGTAGTCGGCGACGCAGTCGGCGGCAGCACCGGCGCAGCCATCGGCAGCGGCCTGGGTGGCGCAGCCGGCGGCGCAGTCGGCGCCCGCCACGGCAACAAGACCGAAGCCGCCATCGGCGGTGGCCTGGGCGCGGCCGGTGGCCAGGTGCTGGGCAACAAGATGGGCGGCACCACGGGCGGCCTGATCGGCGCGGCCCTGGGCGGCGGCGCAGGCGGCGCACTGGGCAACCATTACGCCGACAACAACCGCGACGACGATGACGACCGCAATTATCGCCGCGCACGCTACGACGACCGCCGTCACTATGACCGTCGCCACTACGACCGCCGCTGGCACGACAACGGTCGTCACCGTGGCTGGTACAAGCACAAACACCATCATCGCGACTGGGATTGATCCAGGGCATAGCGCCGTTGATCCATTGATCCGCACGTCGACCGTCAGCCGGGCAGTGATTGCCCGGCTGTTTTGTGTGCAGGACAATTTCCTCATCTATCTCCTACATTCAGGTTCGCAACATGCGTAAGACTCTTTCTGTTCTGGCACTGGCCCTGCTGGCCAGCCACGCCGTGGCCGACGACACCAAGACCGCCATCGGCGGCGGTGTAGGCGGCGCCCTCGGCAACGTGGTCGGCGGCGCCCTGGGCGGCTCCACCGGTGCGGCCATCGGCGCCGGCGTAGGCGGCGCAGCGGGCGGCGCGATGGGCGCGAAGAACGGCAACAAGACCGAGGCAGCTATCGGCGGCGGCCTGGGTGCAGCCGGCGGCTCGGTGATCGGCAACAAGGTCGGTGGCTCCACCGGCGGCGCCATCGGCGCAGGCCTGGGCGGTGCGGCCGGCGGTGCGCTGGGCAACCACCTGGCGGGCGACAAGGACGACGACCACCACAGCGGCAGCAGCCATCACAAGGGCAAGGGCCACTACAAGCACAAACACAAGCATCACGACGACTGACAGATGCGCGTGTGAAAAAGCCCGCCAATTGGCGGGCTTTTAGTTCAGCAGCCGAGTATCAGGCACAAGCTGGCAGAACAGCCAGCAGGGCACTCAGCTCGGCCGGCGGGCGCCGCTCGATGCGCCAGTACTCGCCACCATCCTCGGTGCGCGCCAGCCAGCCGCCATCGACCAGCGCCCGGCGCAGCAGCAGGTGGTCGCCGAGCACTTCCTGGGCTTGCAGGCGCTGGTTGATCGCCTTCTCGCTCCAGCGCTCACGCACCGGCAGCCGCGACCACAGCACCCACAAACAGGCTTCGCGGTGGCTGTGCTTCTTCGGCCAGCGCTGCAGGCAACCGGCGTCATCGAAGTAACGCCGCCACTGCTCGACGCGGCGAAAATCCACCACCTCGGCCGGCTGCGGCTCGCGCACCAGGCGCGCCTCGGCCTCATGACTGGCGCGCAGCGCTTGATAATTACGAAAGCCCACCGCACGGGCGAGCAGGTTGAGCATCTCGACATGGCCGGGACGTTCGGACGATTCGTCGAGCTGGCGCGCCAGCGATTTCGCCAGGGCGGAGATGTCGGGGGCGTGATAGGGCAAGCGTTGCCTGGACACAGTGCAATCCTCGTTGCGTGCCAAGACCTCGCGGAGAGGTTACCGGGGGTCGCCGAATTCCGATGCGGCACAGAAGAGAGTGTGTCGGATCATCAAAGGTGCGGGGAACCGCGCGGCAGGTTTAGCGCTCTCCATACGGAGGCGGCGACGCCTGGGTGAACTGCCGACCGGCCGCCAGCATAGGCCCGGCGGACCATCCGGGACAAGCCCCGAGCCATTTCGCCGGTCTGGTATAGGCTTGGCGGACAGGGACCATCGATCACAAGGAGCCTTTTCGTGAAAGCTGTCGCCGTGGCCGGACTGCTGCTCTCGCTTGGCGCCGTACAGGCGGCGAACGCGGGGGATTGGCAGGTCTGCCAGCTGGAAGTCGAGATCATCGGCACGCTGAAACTCCCCGTGCGCGGACTGCAGGGCCGCGTCGAGTCGTCCAAGCCACGTTCCGCGGGCACCGATTGCCCGGCCAAGGGCGAGCTGATCGCCTTCGAACCCGAAAGCGCCGACTGGCAAAGCCGCATCCCGCGCAAACATTGGCCTGCATCGGGACAGCGGGTGTGGATGCGCTACCAGTACCTGGACGGCATCTGCAAGGGTGATGGAAACGAACGGCCGTGTCGGATCGAGCATTATCCGATGGGGTGGTGAGGCGTAGTCCATTTCGCCTGAGATCGTACGAATTGCCGGCGCAATCCGGCCCTGCGCGGGCGTTGTACATCGGCATCTTCTGGCCAGGGCGGAATCCATCCGCGATGGATTTCGCGGACAAGGTCCGCTCTTACGGGGAATTCCGTGCCATGCGGTTCGCGAGCAAGGACTAGGCGTCCCCCTCGGTCCTACGAAGAGCCCCGCCATCGGCTCTGGCTCTGGCTCTGGCTCTGGCTCTGGCTCTGGCTCTGGCTCTGGCTCCGCAAGGCTTCCAGAGAAACCTCCGAGCACTTCGAATGCCCCGTTCAGGAGGCCTCGTTGAAGCGCAGTTTCAGGGGTTGAGCGACATGGATGTCGCGAGAGCCGCGATGGGCCAGGGATGGCCCTTCGCGGCGTGCCCCTGTAGCGCCGCGCGCTTTTTGGCGCGGATTTGCGCCGGTTTTGACGCGCCGAGCTGATGCGGAGCGCGCCAAAACAAGGGCAGAACTGACCGGCTACAGGGTATAGGTCCGCGCTTCCAGGGAGCCCCATGTTGGGGCGCTCGCCACTGTCAGCGCATCCGTCCAACTGGCGTTGTCGTCGGAATACTGAATCTTGAAGGTCTTGGGGCCTTGCCCGGTGAAGGAACGGGCCTGCAGCCTCACCGAGTCTACAGACTTGGGCGTCCCGAAGTCGTAGGCCAGCCATGCAGGGAAGCCGCCGTTGTTCGCCCACTCTGTGCTGGTGCTGCCATCGAAGGCATTGGACGGCGGCAGGCCGGTATAGCTGGAGCTCGCCGAGGCGGTGCCGCCGGTTGCTTGATTGACGCCAGCCTTGAGCAACTGCACCTCTGCAAAGCCCACATAGCTGCTTTCTCCAGCAGTGACGTAGACCCGCCAGTATCGATGGCTCCCCACTGCAGGCGGGGTGTAGGTGAACTGGTGGCGCTGCCGTTGCTGGCTCGCCAGCCCACCCCGAACAGACCACAGCTCGGCAATGATCGCCCCGGCATAGCCGGTGGCCAGTGTCACCGTGGGGGCAGATAAGCCAGTGGCCGAGGTCAGCTCGGCCAGGGTATCAGCCCGCAGCAGACGGGCATTATAGGTCGTGCCGCTCTCAGGCCCGATGGCGCCGATGGTGGTATCCACCAACTGGTCCGCCTGCTGAAGCCGGTCACGATGCACGCCTGTCAGGACCAGCTCACCCGTGACCGCTGTCGGGTAGTAGTTGCCGGACAGCTTGAACTGCCCTGGCGGATAGGGGCGGCCCTGGCGACCTGTCAGCGCGAGGCTGTCGGTGCCAGCGAGCCCTGGAGCCAACTGGCCTACTCCGGTATTGGTTAGAAGCTGCGCCTGGAGTGTGACGCCGCTGGTATACACCGTTTCGTCAGCGTTCTCGAAGTTGTCATAAAACCAGACACGCGCTCCGGCTGCGTGCTGGGCAGGCACCGTATCAATGCAGCCTCGGGCAAAGGTCACCACGCCCGTGGTGTAGTTGATTGCATCCACCCGGACGATCTCGTCGTCGACCAGGGCCGCCTGGCCTACAAATACTTCCTCCAGGCGGTCGCCACTGGCGAGCGTGACAACGGACGGGCCAGCCGCAATCGGCAGAGTAGTGGCGAGCAGCGCGGTGGGGCACCAGTCGCCCTCTCCCCGGTCCACGAACGCGCCAGAGGAGCCCACCCGGTCGGTCAGGGTGTAGCTGAGCGACAGCGAGGTTGGAGCAGCCGCAACGGCGGTGGCCAATGCCGCAGTCACGTCCAGCCTGGCGAGGTTGGCCGGATCAATGACGCCCGCCAGCTCCCGATACGGCAGCTCGAAAAAGCGGCGCTGAGTGATCGCGCGCGGCTCCCGGTCAGGCGGCAGCCAGCCAGTGGGGGGAACGCCCACAAAGCTGGTCAAAGGCAGGCTGAAAACGTCCTGAAGCGCGGTAATGGTGATCCGCCCGTTATCCACCGTACCGTCCTCGTAGCGGCCCACCCTGACGACGATCTGCTGGATACCGCGCCGGAGCGAGCGAATGCGGAAAGGCTGGCCCGGTTCCAGGTTGCGACCGCGACGATCCAGGATGACCTTGAAGCGCTTCAGGCCCGAGGTTTTCAGGCGCATGTCACGCTGCAGGAGCCGGCCGGCGATGTCACCAGTGGGCGCCCCGACATACTCGACAGTCTGGGCTGACTGGCCCCCGTCGCGCTTGGCCACGGCACTATTCACGCCCTTGACCTGTTTCGTCTCGCCATCGATAGCGTCGACGTACTTGACGTAAAGGACGCTGGGCACACTGCTGCTGTCGTTGCTGCCTGACTCGTCCTTGGTGATCTCCAAAAGTCCGCTGTCCTCATCGAACAACGGCAGGCTATCGACGTCGTAGTCGTCACGCAGTAGTCGGATACTGATCAGGCCGGTGCGGCGGCTCAGGTAAACCTCAGCGCTGATGTGGCCCAGCACCGTATCGCGGAAGGATTTAAAGGTATCGCTGCGCTTCCACTCCAGGCAGAGGCCGAGACCTTCGCTGTACAGGGTGTCGGCGGCGGCACGCCAGGATGCGTCGTCCATGCGAGCGCGGGGGCGCTTCCCGAACCGCTGTCCGGTGTAGAGCAGGTAGAGGATATGGGCCGGATTCATCGCCTTGATCTGGTTGTCCGCCAGCCAGATGAATTGCTTTTCCGGATACCAGGCACTGTCCGGCAGCCAAAGCCGGTTGCCGCCACGGCGGAGAATCTCCCAGGTCTTGGGATAGGGGTTGTTAGAGCCGACCAGGCCGGAGAAAAAGGCGGTAGTGATACCTCGGAACGCGGGTACGACGCCGCCGAGCTGCGACAGCATCGACGTCAGCTTGGCGACCGGAACCTGATCCTCTTCGCCGAACATGACATCCAGGGTTCCATCGATCCCGCCTTCGCCTTTGTCACCTCCGAACAGGTTGGCCGCGCTGATCCTGACTTGCCCATTGCTGGTGATGGAGCCTTGCCAAGCTGTCTTTTTACTGGCGCGAATCTGGCAAATCTCGTCCACCGGGAGGCCGAGCCCCATGTGGATGTCGAAGGAATAGCGACGCCCAATCGTCTGAGACTTGTTACTCGACCCCATCGCCGACCTCCCGCGCGTACTCAACCAGGAGCAGCGCCATGGCGTCACCAGTGTCGATCAAAAGCTGTTCGTCGATGCCGTTGCGGATGAAGTCGAGCCAGTCCAGGTCGTGGCGGGCGAAGAACTCCCGCGCCGCCGCGTGGCAGAAGCCCTGACGGCCCGTCCAGGTCGGAATCGTATGCAAGTGCTGGGCAGTCACAATCATTTTTTGCCGCCCTTGCTGCGGATGTTCTTGGTTCGGTAGTTGCCCACCGTCAGCACCATCCAGGACTTCGTCCAGGCTTGACCGAACAGAGCCGTTTTTTCCTCACCCTCTTCGCAAAGGGGGAAATCGAAGTCCTCAAAGGCCGGGGCCTTGGGGGACTTGGGCTTGGGCGCAAGCGCTGTTGAGATGATGTATGACGCGATAAGAATGACGATCTGAACCCACATGGCGTATTACCTCACCAGACCTGGTTTCCATCGAAGGGAGAAGAGCCCTGCAACTGCGGAATGGCACGCAGACGCTGGGCGTTGTTGAACTTGTCTCGACAGGTCGTCGGCAGGAAGTCGCAGCCTGGATAGAGTCGCAGCACGCCAACCGAGGGAATGCCGGCTGTGCCGGCCAACATGGTCAGGTCACTGCCCTGGTGCTTCTCAACATGGCGCCGGTCGAAGTTGCCGCCGCCCACGTCCCACTCGACATAGCCCGCTGTGAAGTAGCCGTCCGGGTAGCCACCGGCCGCGCCTACTGTGATCTTCAAGCCATCGATTGCCAGGACGACCCCTTCGACGCGGTAGGCGTCGAGATCGACCCCGCACCAGACATCGCCCAGGACTGCGGTGCAGGTCCGCGAGTAGGTGTCAGTCAGCCCCGGCTGATCCATCAGCGCATCCAGTCCCGTGCATGTGATGGTGGCCGACTCGACCTTGGGCCAGTTCACGGACGTGACCTGGCCGACCCAGGCGGTTAGCACTTCGGTGTCCTGCCAGTGGACGTCATAGATTTCCAGCTCAATGACGTCGCTCGGCGGCATCCCCCGATATTCCTGCGCTACCTCCAGATCGGCCGGCCCCGTGAGGGTCAGCCGGTCGGACCCAGGGTCACCGGACTGGATGATGCCGGAATCCACCAGCCCGCCCTGGACGGTCTTATAGACCTGGTTGTTGTAGGTGACGTCTCGGTCACTGCTGTTGTAGCTCCAGCGCAGAACGCCGCGACTGAAGGCATACAGGCGAATGGGCTTACCCAGTGCAAGCGACTGCTCGCGCACGTCAAAACTCATCGTCTCGGACCCCCTTGAAGGTGAGCGAGGAACTGGCCAAGCCTTCGCTGTCGGTGATGTGCTCAAGCTCCACCACGTCGCTGTTAGAGCGGGCCAGCGTCATCCAGCAGATTCGCGCGACCTGGTCCGGCTCGACCTGACGCCCCAGGGCCAGGTCTATCGCCAGGCGCTCGGTCTCGGTGCTTGTCTCGGTGCTATTGATGATCCGGCGATAGAAGACAGTGCCGTCGACCAGCTCGATGCGGATGTCGCGGCGGCCCGGTTTCAGCTGGCCAAAGCGGGTGTAACCGATGCTGGCGATATCCAGCGTGACGCCCGCGTCGCTGATGGTGGAGAGAAGTGTTAGGTCATCCGCATGCGTCGGAACCCATACGGCGGCCTGCTGACCATTCAAAGCCATGATGAGCGAACGGAAAGCCGCGCGCTCAGCCCTTCCCATGCCCAGCCAGCGCCAACCAATCACGGGGAAGGCCCGCCCGGCCAAGTCAGTGTTCAGTGGCAGGGACATGCCGCCATCTAGGGCGCGTATCAGGCGCTCAAAACTATGCGTCAAGTCCTGGCTCTCGTCCGGGCGCTGCTCAAGCACTGGCCATCCGCGATAGCTGCTAGCCGGCATGACAGCCGGCCAGTCCGTCAGCTCCATCAGCAGGAAGTTGACCTCCGCAGTACTGACAGTGTCGGTAAGGCGGGTGAGCTGCGGTTGCGCTGTGAGCTGCGCCGCGCGGGCAGGGTAAAGGCGCGAGCCAATGCCCCAGGTCTGTTGAAGCGGACGCCCCAGGGTCAGGCCGGTGCCGTCGATGCTTTGCACCTGGACGACTTCATGGGTGAAGGCTGATTCGCCACGCAGCATGGCCATTCCGCCGACGCGAAAGTCCAAGTACTGGGTATCGCAATTGATGCGGCTTTCACCCGCCGAGGCAGCCACCCGCAAAAGCTGGACGTCTGGCCAGATCGGCATCGCCCAAGTGCGTGCGCCCCAACCGAATAGCGAGAGATCGAGCAGTTGCCGCTCGCGCTCCACGGCAATCATCTG
Organism: Pseudomonas sp. CAN1; assembly: GCF_030462585.1. Classification (GTDB taxonomy): domain Bacteria; phylum Pseudomonadota; class Gammaproteobacteria; order Pseudomonadales; family Pseudomonadaceae; genus Pseudomonas. The sequence continues at coordinate 315,545 of NZ_JASMRU010000005.1, forward strand.
CGCCTGGAACTCGCGTCTCGGAACGGTGCGAAGGGACCGGCGCTGCTCGACGTTGGTTTCGCTCTGCAGGATGTCGGTGGCAGCACTGAGCCGTTCGATGACGCTGTCGCCCCAGTTCGGCGCGAAACTCCAGGCGATGATCCGATTGGCCGTAACCCTGACAGCTGCGCCAATACCGCCACCGAAGTTCCACACCACACGAGTGTCCAGCACCGGCTGGCCGTCCGGTGTGACGCTGAGTTGCCAGATGCGTTCTTTCAGTGCCGGGAACAGCAGCGGCGGCTCGGCCTGGCCGCTGGCAATCAGCCCCTCGTCGGTGCCGTCGATGGACGCCAGCGTCTTGGCCACCAGGAAGGCGTTCCAAACATAGATCGGCGTGGTCTGGACCGACGCCACGTTGCCCAGGGCAAGCTCCTGCGGCCTGACGTGGATGCGGTGGTAGTAATCGTCGCTGTAACTCCGGGCCTTGCTGCCGCTGATGGCTCGGCCGTTTGCCTCTACTGGCCAGTCAGAAGACAACGTGCCGCGAGGTCTGGCCCCGACAAGCGCTTCGTGCGGGGGCCAGTAGTCCACGGCGAAGTCATGCATTGCCCCGGTCAGGTACGGGTTATTGAGACCACCCGCAGCGGAGCGCACCAGCATTCCGTTCAGCACTGCCATGATCAGGGACCGTCATATCGGATGGCCCAACCGAAGGTGCCGCTATGGTCGAGACCAGTACCACCGTTTCGCGCTGCGGTGTTCTTCCGGTAGAACGGGTAGACCCGCCAGCGATCAGAGCCAAGGGTGATGATCTGACCAGGCTCGTAGTTGTCGACGCGGACATAGCGTGCGTTTCGCAGATCAACTACCAGGGAGCACTTATTGCTCGCGCGGAATACGTAGCCCTGGATCGGCAACAGGATGGCCTCACTGTTCCAGGCTGAAGGGCTTCGAGTGATAAGTGGATAGGACGCTTCGACAGCCTGGAAGCTGTTCAATGAGCGCGCGTTATTCAGCGTGCGGTACGGCCACAGCACACCGTCCAGGTTTGAGCAAATGGCGTCCTGCTGCGAGCCGGCATCGATGTAGCCGTCGGTATTCCAGAACAGCGCGCCCGACGAGGCGCCGAAACCCGGATTGGTGTGATCTGAGCCCTGACCGCCTCCGGTAATCGGAGAAATGTTCAGACCTCCACCCTGGGGGCCACGCTTCAAGCGGCTGATGGCAGACGTCCATAGCCCCGAACCGCCGAGCCCTGCCACGTCCGATACCCCGAAGGCCAACCAGAGGTAGTAATCCAGGTTGTACCGCGCGACCAGGTAGACCTCGGCCGGGCTGTCGAAGACGTGTATGGAGTACTCCATCGGCCAGGAGGCCAGGGTGGTATCGCGCGAAGGTGCCCCCAGGCGCGGCGTTACTGGAGCCGGACTGACCAGTGCCCCCGAGGCGTAGCCGGTGGCCCCCTGCAGGATCAGACCGATGCCCTGCGCGGCGGTGTCCGCCGAGCTGATCGAGCACTTAACGAACGCAGCCCCCTTGCTCAATACGTCATCGGTAAGGGTCCAGCCCTGGGCGACACACGCGCTAAACAGGGCGGTACGCAGGTCCGCGAAGCTGTTCGCCGCTCCGGTGTAGAAAGCCATCAGTCCATCCTCAGTGCGTAGTAGTCGGAGAAGCCATTGCGGCCCACGTCCTGGATCACGACGTAGGTAACTCCGCCAATGACCAGGGTGTTCTCCACTGCGTTGTTGAAGCCGGTGATGTGGAAGATGCCGTCCAGTTCGCCATAGACCCCATTGGCGTCACTCAATACGACGGGAGTCAGCGCGTAGTTGCCGCCGGTATCGCGCGCCTGGGTGACCGCTCCGGTGATGGTGTTGCCAAACCAGGGGTTGCAGTCCGGCTGCAACCAGACTCCCGAGTTGAAGCGCATGCGCATGTTCGGTCGGGTGCCCTTGTAAGGCATCGAGTGCGTGGTGTCGGAGAAGCGAGTGGCTGGGACGCCATCGAGCATGCCCGCCGCAATGACCGGATAGGGGTACTGGTCGGGCATGGCGTAGGGCAGGAACTTGCCCAGGTAGACCGATTCATAGACCGGCGTCCCGACCTTCATAGCCAGCGCCAGACGCTGGCCATTCAGGGTTAGCCAGTAGTCCACGCGGTTGTTGTGGCAGGGCACGCCGGAGAGCATCGCGCCAGGCTGGGCGTCGAAGGTGCTGCTCGACAGGTAGCCAGTGAAGGCCGCCGCCACCAGGTTGTAGTAGTCGGCGGAGGCGTCCTGGTAGGTGCGGAAGCCAACATAGATATCTTCCTCACCACTCAGGCCGGGGGCCTTCATGATCAGTTCACGGTTGGCGGGGACAGTGTTGTATCGCAGCACCGTCCAGCCGTTGGCAGACGCGAAGTCTCGAATCTGCTGGAGCATGTTGTAGTGGGCGAGCGTGCCGCCCGCGTTGTCGACGTAGCCAATCGAGCTGGGCATGGTTAGGCGTCCAGTTTGAGGACGGCCCGGAAGCGCTCCGGGTCGCGGGAGATTCGGACCAGCATCTTCTCGATGCCGGCTTCGCTGAAGGCGACTTCCTGGATGCGACTGGGGTCGTCTACCAGGTAGAAGTTCTGGGCGTTCTTGAGGGTGGCGCTCATCAGGGAGCTGGAGTCAGGCGGCGGCGCTCCAGCACCTACCGGCGCCGGGAGACTTGGCGCAGGAGTACCAGCTAGCCCACCAGTCGCATGGCCGACACGGGTCGCCCACTTGTCCAGGGCAGCCATGCCGTGCGCGTTGAAGTCGTTCAGGAATGGCAGCGCACCAGGTTGGCGAACCACCGCAGCGCGGGTGACGAACTCCCAGTTTGAGAGGTCAGCCCGGATGGAATCGCTGGTATCAGTGCCGGGGCCAAGGACGTGCCCCCCGGTCGCATATCCTCCAGTCGAGCCGCCGCCGTAGTAGCTTGAGAACGCCGATGAGGCCAGGCTGAACCAACTACTGCCACCGCTGGACCCGGAGGTCGAACCTCCGGCCGCACCACCCGCGTTCGCGGCCGCCAGGGAGATAGCGGCAGCCTCAATGGCCGCCGCGCCAGTGAGCAGAGTCCCACCGGCAATACTCAGCTGCGTCGCTGATCCGGAGACAGCCAGAGCGCCGGTGGTCAGGCCCGCCCCCTGGTCCCCACCACCAAACATGCCCATGATGCTACCCGCGAGGGATTGCGCCAGGTTCTGCGACGCCATATCCAGCAAGGCATTGGCCACACCCTCGGCCAGCGCACCGATGGCGTCGCGCAAGTCCATGGTGCCGTTCGCCAGCCCCTTGATGGCATCGGTGAAGCCGGTCGTCAGTCCATCTCGCAGCGTCGTCTGGAGCTGCGTGGTGGTGGCCTGCAGGCGCTGCGCCTCGCTATCCAGCGCGGCCAATGCCTGCGCAGCGGCTTGCCCGACTTCACCAGGTTGGCGGGCCATCTGTTCCAGGACTGGGCGAATCTGCTGGAGCTTCTCGTAAGTCGCCCGGTGGATGTCCAGGATGCGCTGGCGGGCCTCCATCTCGTTGATGACGCCCGCGTCCTGCTGGACGTTGACCGACGATTCCGCGCGCTGCTGATCCGCCTGTAGATCGTCCAACTGCTGTTTCACGTCGTCCAGGCGAACCTTGGCCTCGGCTACCGGGACAAGCTTGTCTATCCAGGCCAGGCCGGCGTCGTTGCCAGCCTTTTCGAAGTCCTGGCGCATCGCGTCAAATTTCGCCCGAATCTCCAGCAGGCCCGCGTCAACATTGTTTCCGCTCGCGCGCAGGTACTCGGCCTGCAGGTCGACGTTCTGCCGAGCGTTGGCCTCGGCCTGGCGTTTCTTCTCGTCGGCGTCGATGGCCGCCAGCGCTGCCTCCGCCCTGGCCTTGAGCGCGCCCGTCAGTCCCTTCTCTGCCAGTTCGTAGGCTCGTACCTCGGTGCTGTTCATGCCGAGCAGCGCGGCCTGGCGCTCCAGCTGGGTGACGTAGCTTTCCTGGCTTTTGCGCAACTGCTCGGAGGTCTGGAGGCCCTTGCGCGCTGCCGCTTCCGCATCTCGCTTGGACTCGGCCTCTGCCTTGTTCGCCGCGTCTAGCTTCTGGTTGGCGCCGGCCTGTTCCAGGATTTTCTTACCCAGCGCTGACGTGGCGTCGATACCTTCCTTGCGGAGGTAGTTCATAGCCTCTTCAGTAGCGCTCAGGTTCTGCAGGCGTTCGTTCTGGCGCTGCAGGTTGTCCAGATACTGGTTACCCTCCCGGACGTTCTTGAAGCGATCACTGCCTTGCTGCGCCTCCAGCTGCCGCAACGCCCCGGTCAGTGCCTGCACCTTCTCGTTCGCATCGTCCAGGCTCGGCAGGTCCATACCCGGCACGGCCGGCACATCGCTGTCCTGGAGCGCCTCGGCGCGCTGCTGGACCGCTTCCGCGTCCGCCAGCTGCCGCTTGACCTGCTCAATGCTCTGACCGATCTGGTCATAGTTGGCGGTCTTGATGTCGCCCAGGTTCAGGGACTGGATGATGTTGCGGGTGGCATTGCGGATGCGGACGCTGGCCGTTTCGGTGGCGTTGGCGGCGCGATCCATGCCGGACTCGGCGTCCCCGCCGAAGTCCAGGAAGGCCGTGGCGGCGATGGCGATCATGGAGATGACGCCGACCGGGCCGCCGAGGAACCCGAGCAGGCGACCACCTACGGCGGTCACCGTGCCCATCCCCCGAGCCAGGAAGCTGGAGGCAGTTGCGGCAGCAGCGGACGCCACGTTGGCGCTGTTCGTGGCCACCGTGAGGGCCTGCTGCGCCGTTGCGGCGGCCGCCACTGCGGCGGTCCTGCGCTGATAGGCGGCGGTAGCCGCAGCAGACGAGGCCACGGTGGTGGATGCGAGCGTCGCTTCCGCTGCCTGGACTTGCTTGATGATTGCCGCTTCCGCCAGTCGCAGCTCGGCCAGACGGGCAATCGACTGCTGCCGGCCCACGTCGGTGATCTGCGCCTGCAGGCGCGCCTGTTCCAGCCCGCGCTCGGCGACCAGGGCGGCCTGCACGTCCCGAAGGTTCTGCAGCGCGGCGGCCTGGCGGACGCGGCTGGCGGCAACCTCTGACTCTGCCGAGGCGACGGCGGCCTTGGCTCGTGCCAGCTCCTGGACAGCAGCACGCTGAGCGGCGACAGCAGCGCCCTCGTCGGCCGTGGCCTTCTGCGCGGCAGCGACGGCGGCGGCCTTGCTGGCGGCGGCGTTGGCGATCCAGGTGGCGGTCAGGCCGGTGATGGCTGCCACGGCACGACCGGCCGCCGTCACCATGACTGCGTCCAGGGCGGTGCCCAATAGCTCGGCATTGTTGCTCAGGCCGTCCAGGACGTTGGCCACGCCCGAGATGGCGCCGGCCAGCGCCTCGCCCGCGCCCTGGCCGTTGGTGAACTCACCCACCAGGCGAGTGAAGGCGTTCTCCAGCTCCTGGACGGCCATGGAGACGGTCTTGATGCGGGTAGCAAACTGGTCGTTGACGCTGGCGGCCGCGTTGGTCAGGGCATCCACCAGGACATCCCCGGTCAACTGGCCTTCGTTCGCCATCTTGCGAAGCTCGCCGATGTTGACGCTGAGCCCGTCCGCAATCGCCTTGAGTAGCGCCGGAGCCTGTTCGCTGACGGAGTTGAACTCTTCGCCACGGAACACACCCGAGGCCAGCGCCTGGCCGAACTGCACCAGGGCGGCCTCGGCACTTTCGGCACTGGCGCCGGAGATGGCGATGGACTTGGCGACGGTTTCCGTCAGCCCAGCAACCTGCCGTTGGCTGATACCCAGGCGGTCGGCGTTTTGGCCGAAACGCTGGTAGACGGTGGCAGTCGAGTCCAGCGCGGAGCTGGTTAGCTGGGCGATGCGGTACACGTCATTGGTGACCGCCGCCAGCTCGGCCTGCCCCGTGGTGACCAGGCGCAATCTGTTCTGCAGGTTGGTCCAGGCATCGGTCGCCTGGACGATTTCACGGACGCCAAAGAAGGCGGTCAGCCCGATGGCTGCGGCCTTGATGGATGCGGTTAGGGCGTTCATCCCACCGCCGATGCGTTGGGTGGCCGCCGTCAGTTGGTCGGCATCCCGCGCGGCTGCCCTGGTGCTGTCCCCGAGCTGGTCGACCTCACCGTCCAGACGGCGCAGAGCGTCCTGGGCGTCCCGCAGCTCGGCACGAATGCGCAGGGCGAGTGTCAGCTGCTGATTGTTTGCCATGTCAGGTTTCCAACTTTTTGAGGAAGGCGCTGGCATCCTTGCCGCCCGCCATGCCGAACATCACCGCCCGAAGGTCACGGGCCTGCTGTCGTTTCTCAGCCGCCTGTGCTTCCGCCCAGAACAGGGTCAGCTGGCGTCGGGTGTAGTTGCCGAGGGCTTCGCGGGAGTGCCCTGCACGGACGAGATCGGCGAAGACTCGTCCCCAGGTGGTTGGCTCTGTCCCTTCGCCTTTGCCAGTAGGCGGGGCCTCCAGAGCCTTCGGACGAAAAAACCACTGTTCACCATCCACCAGCTCAGAACGAGCGCTTCGCCGTCAGTGGGCGGCAGGGCGTCCACCCACTCCACAGGCTGCCCGCAGCTAATGGCAAGCAGTTCGCTCAGGCTGTCGGAGTACAGCGCCAGGGCGTCATAGATGACGTTGATGGAATCCAGCCCTTCCAACTGCTCGGCAGGGATGGCGGACAGAGCATCCGCCATCGGTGCGAGCAAGTAGTTGTTGGCCAACTGCTCGCGGAAGGTCAGCTCGCGGACAGTGACCTTGATACCCCCGACCGTCAGCTGACGGTCGGGGAGCAGGACTTCCAGGCTGTTGTCGGGCGCCTGGGGCGCCGGGCTCTTCTGCATGGCTTACCCCAGCTGGATGATGCGACCGAACTGGCCGAGGTCATCCGAAGCCGGACGGCTGCTGTCCAGGAGAATGCCGCCGCTAATCTGCATGCCCGCCACCGCGTTGCCGTCGTTGATCAGTGCCAGCTCCTGGAGCGGATCGGTGGCGACCTTGTACAGCTCGACGATGACCGGCGCGCCACCCTCGGCCAGGTTGATGCCCTTATAACGCAGGGCGATGGTCGGCTGGGGCGCGGTGAACATGCCCACCTGCTTGGTCGCGGCATACCCATACGCAGCCTTGAAAGGCTGAGTCGGTGCCGGAGTGGGCAGGCTCAGAATCTGGACCTCACCGTAAGCACCATCGGCCAGGAGCGCGTAGTACTGCTCATCCAGCTCGACCGGAGTCGCAGCGCTGTCGGTGATGACCAGGTCAGTGACACCGGGGTTGGCCAGGGCGACCACGTCGCCGGCCACCAGGGCGCCGGGCAGCGGTTCGGCGGTCACAGTACCGGCTGCCTTGGTCACCACCTTGCCGTACAGGGTCAGCGCCAGGTTGTCCGGACTGATGCTGTGCAGGGTCATGTTGATGGTGGCGGTTTTGCCGATGGGGAAGCTACGGACCAGGGCTTTCTGGCCGCTGTACGATTCCTTGTGCTCGACCTTGTCGACAGCCAACTGGATGGCCATGGCCGAGACGTCCTGAATCCAGCGCCATTTACCGACCACACCGTTGACGATGGGGGCGGCGTCGACCTGGCCTTGCCCGTAGAAGTAAGTTTCCTGTGCCATGTGTGGCCTCCGTAGGAATCAGTTGTTGCGCGTTATTTGTCGCTGCTTTCGGATTCGGGCTTGGCCGGCTTGGGCTGGCCCTGGTACTTGGCGATCACGCCACGGCGGACCAGGAACGCAGCTTCCACAGTACTGACCTCGATCTCGTCGCCCTTGGCCACCGGCTTGCCGGCATGGGTGTGGTTGGGGTTCTCAGCGGTGATGGTGACTTTCACGGTTTCCATGTCTTGATCCTCGGGTAGACAAACCTGGCGGTGAACACCAGGGGGAAGTAGAAGTAGCCGTTGGCGTAGCCGACCTGGGCCGCCTGGGGACTGCGTGCCAGTGCTGCCACGTCCTGGGCCGGAATCCACCCGGTAAGCGCCTTCAGCAGCCGACCTAGCAGCGGACCTGCCAAGCGGCGGGCGCCCTGTCCGTCGCCCTGGGCGTCGGCGTAGTACACCGTCAGCACGGCCGCCCAGTGCTGGACTACGAACTGGACCGCCCGACTGCCACCCTGGGCGCTCGCCCCGGTTTCGATCTGGTCGCCCAGGTAGATCACGTAGACGCAGGGCGATGCCTGGCTCTGGTCGCCCAGGGTCGCCAGATCGGGCAGCCCCTCGACGCTGGCCAGGCCCGGAACTTCGGCCTGAATCCGTTCAACCAGGAGCTGCTCCAGGAACAGGTAGTCGAAGGGATCACTCACCACTTATTCCCCCAGTCGTTGCGCCCTGCGCTGATCTGCACGGTGTTGCCGATGGGGGCCGGCGTGCCGGTGGCGGACAGCGCAAGGCTGAGTTTCCCGGTGGAAATGCCGACCAGGAGCTTGCGCTTGCGCTCGGCATCCTGGAGCGCGGGGTGGTCGTCCTTGACCTGGGTGTGGAGGTTGGCGAAGGCCAGCACGCAGGCCACTCGCTTGAGCACCACCGGCACCTCGGCCAGCGGCAGCTGGTAACGGGCATGCAGGTGGAGGTCGATTTCCGCATCTGCATCGCCAATTGCCTGGGCCACGACAGCCGGGTCGATAGCTGTTGCGGGTTTATTGACGCGGTCGCTCAGCTGGCGGATGACCGCTTCGCCGTACTGCTCGACCAGTTCGTCCTGGGTGCAATAGGTCACAGCTGCGGCTCCTGGTGCTCGTGGTGCTGCTCCAGGACGTCGATGGCGGCGCGGCAGTCAGCGGCGACCAGTTGCTGCAGGCCGGCCTGGACCAGGTCACCCTCGGCCAGGCTGATCGGCGCGTTGTGCTCGGCGATCTGCGCGGCGATGGTCAGTTGGCTGACGGCCAGGTCGTGGTCACTCATGCCTGTCTCCTGAATAGGTGGCCATCCTTGGCCGGGGGCGGTCCTTCTGCTGGGGCGGGTTATTCCGCGTTGCTCTGCTCGCCTGCCTCGGCGGCGCCGACGCTGGTGTCGTCCACCGGGAAGTCGCAGAACTCGACGCTGAGCATGGGTTCGTCCTGGAGCGCCTGGAGCTGCTCGGCGCTGATGGCGTCCAGGGCGATCCCCATGCCTTCACTGGTGAAGGCGAAGCCGGCGCGGCGGAAGGTCGGCGGGAAGCTACGGACGAAGATGCCGTCCACAGTCTTCTGGTCGCCGGCCGGCGCCTGGCTGGCCTTGGCGGCCGGTTTAGCGGCCTTGGTGGTGGTTGCGCGTGCCATGGATTACCCCCTTACGCGGTGCCAGTGGAGCCGTAGGCCAGCTGCCAGAAGCCGTAACCGGCAGCAGCACGGGCTTCAGCGCCGAACTTGAGCTTTTTCAGGTTGAAGACGTCGTCCGACTCCAGGTTGACCTGGGAGACGAACACCGGCTTTTTGCGCGGCTGGTAGACGAAGGGCTTGATGGGCTTGGTGGTATCCAGCAGGAACCAGGCGGTATCCGACTCGATACGCGCATCCACCACCAGCTCGGCGGTGCCGACGTAGGGGTTGGGCGTGTTGTCCGCCAGCTTCGGACTGGTGAGCAGCATCTTCGCCATGTCTTCCAGGGCGGGGCCGACCAGGAGGACGTTCGGGGTGACGTTGAGGGAGCGGCCCTCATCGTCCTTGAACTTCTTCATGGCGGTGCGCGCCGCGCCATAGCTGGCCTTGGCGGCGGCCTGGGTGGCGTTGGAGAGTGCAGCGGTGCCCTTGTTGCTCACCGAGGCATCGCCGACCGGGTGGTCGGTGTCGATGAAGTACTGGCCGTCGAAGCACACCTTGGTGAAGGCACCGTTGACGACTTCATACACCAGCTCGTCGGGGAGCTGGGCGGCCGAGTAGCCCGCCATCTGCGCCTGCGGCGCATAGATGCCGAGGGTGTCGTCCTCGATGTCGTTGCGGTCCACCTCGACCGTGGCTTCGAAGTCCTCGTTTTCGACTACGTACTTGTAGCCCTTGAGGTTCTTCACCACTTTGGCGCCGATCCAGCGGCGCATTTTCGGGAAGGCGCTCAGCCACTTGTAATCGTTGCTGCCGCTGGTGCTGGGGACTTCCATGGCGATCTTCTGCCAGGTGGAAGGTGCAGCCGCGAAGGCGTTGTTGAAGATCGTCTTAATCGCGGTGAACGCCGCAATGAGACTCTGCTTATTGATCAGCATGTGCTCGGTTCTCCGTTGGTGAGCCTGTTATTCCACCCAGACGCCGTCAGACTCGACGCCGATGATTCGGCCGGCCTGGGAGCGGGTGGAGGTGCCGTCCGTGGCGGCGACGGTCTGGTCGTCCACGATGTAGGCGGTTTTCATGAGGTTGGCCTGGGTGATGGAACCGTCGTTCGCCCACTTGAAGGCGTTCAAGCGGCGGACGCGGACGACCTTGGCCCCGGCTGCGCCGTTGCGGTTGTCCACGTATTCCTCGGCGCGGCCGAGGTAAGTCAGGCCGGTCGCAGTACTGCCGCCTACGGCGTAGCCGGTAGCGTTCGCCACCACGATGGAGCCGGCGAAGACCTGGACGTTGGCCGCCACCGGCACGCCGATGATTTCGGCGTCCTGCAGCGGGGTGTTGCGGTCAGTGGTCAGGGCGGTCATGGCGCCTCCTTTACTGGGCTTTCAGGGTGGCGAGGTAGTCTTCGGGCTTGAGCTGCATTGCCGAGCAGACGGCCAGGGCGGCCTCGTCCAGCTGGTCCACCGAGGTCGGCACGACATCGCGTTCGGTGGTCTGCTGGCGGGTCAGCGCGGCGATGGGTTTCGCCTGGCCCAGGTAGCTCTTCAGGCCGGCCAAGTCCTTGGCGCCGTACTCGCGCGCCCAGGTTTCCATGGACGGAATGAGGCGGCCTTCCTGGATGGCGGTATTGATCAGGCCGTCCAGCTCGCCACCGTTGAGGCGGGAGGTCAGCACGGCGACCTGTTCCTGGAGCGGGCCGACAACGGCGATGGGCACCCACTTGGCGGGGTCCGGGTTGCCGTTGCCGGTGGTTTTCAGCTGGGCAGTGGCGGCGGCGATCTGCTCGGCGTTCGCTTCCTTGTCCAGGCCGAGGGTTTCGCGCAGCTTGGCCAGGACCGACGCCTGGTCATCCAGGGCAGGCTTCAGCGCCTTGAGGGCGGCGATGGCCTCTTCCTGGGTCGTTCCTTCCTTCAGCGACAAGGCCGCGATGATGGCTTTCAGGAGTTCATCCACGGAGGGTTCCTCTTTGGGGGGGTAGAGGCCAAAGGTGGCCGCCGCTCGGCGCGCGAGCGGTTCCAGGCCATCGATGGCGGGGTCGTTGGTCAGGGCGCCCATGAGGAAGGACAGGACAGTGCCGTCCGGGGCGTAGCTGAAGACTGGGCTGAAGTACATGTACTCACCGTCCTGGATCAGCTGGGCGGCGCGCGGGGTGTACTCGACGCGGCCCCACAGCCCGGAGCCCTCGCGCCATTCGAAGTCGTAGAAGCGACCGGCAGCGGGTGCTGGCTGGCCGTTTTCCTCTTTCTTCAGGGTCTGGTGTTCGTAGTCCAGGACGGGGGGCGTCTGGCGAGCCTTGGCGCGCTGGACGACAGAGGCGGCGCTGGCAGCGTCGATGCGCCAGGCCGGAACGTCCATGGGGCGCCCGTCCATGGGCAGGAACTCACCAGCCGGAGTGATTTGAATCCAGGTGCTGCCGTCCTCCAGCTTCGGGAGCTGGAAGGAGCAGGCAGCGATGGCAACGAGCAGTGGGTTCTTTTCCATGCCGCCAATGGTGGCGACCGGCAAAGGGTGCTGTTACGGGAAGGGGTTCAACGACTAGGAATATCCCCCCCAAGTGATCTGGAGGCGGAACCCTCGTGCGCGAATGGCCGAGGAACGATTTCTAACGGGGTTCTAACGGGGGTATCGGCACAAACGCGATGCGAGGTAGCGCGGCGCGCGCTTGCGTGCATCCTGCGCGTTTCTAGCGCGGTCGAGTGAGCGCCGCCATGACAGTGTCCAGGACAGCCTGGCGCGCGTTGGGTTTGAGCTGGCCATTGCTGGTGACAGGCAGATACCCACGCGCCGGGATAACGACCTTGTGCCCCCGGCCCGCCTTGCCGCCCAATTGCTGGATCGCGGCATAGATCAGGTTGGAGCCGATCTGCGCCTGGTCGCGGTCGGCCTGAGTGGTGATCGAGCGCGCCAGGGCGTTGGTGAGCTGCAGGATGGGATGGGCGCCGCGCCCCTTCGCCTCGCGTGCTGCCACCGTTGCCGGGGCGAGCTGGGGCCAGCCTGGCCCCTCATCCATAAAGGCGAACTCGGTTTCGGCCGCCAGCTCGGCAGCAATGCCCCGCATCATCGGCAGCGTATCGGTGACGGCGCCCAGCAGCGCCTCCAGGCGCTCGCGTAGTTCCTGGTCGTCCAGCTGGATGTCGAAGTTGTTCGCCATCAGCGAATCCTCCTGTATCGGCCCGTGGCCAGGCCGTCCTGGATGCTTTCCATGGTGACCTCCTGGAGCTGGCCGACGTTCTCCAGCTGGCCGGGGCCGTAGACCTCACCGCGCAAGCGCACGGCCAGGACGACGCCCTCGGCCTGCACCACGTACACCAGGGATTCACTGCCGCGCTCCCACAGCACCAGGTCGGGCTTGGCCAGACGCTGCGGCAGGTTGGCCAGCAGTTCACGGGCGAGCGAGCTATTGCGGATGGCGGTGTCGCTGGTGGCCACCACTCCGGCACGCAGCTGGGCGCCCTGGGCGACGGCGTAGGTGATGTCGGTTGGATCGAGCACGCCAATGGACATGGTTTGCCCCTGGGGCGACGCGGCGCGATCCACGAACGCCTCCCAGGCCCGCAGGCGCACCGGATCGAGCAGCGTGTCCTGGACCTCGGCAATGGCCGCCTCGGCACCCAGGGTGCGCTCGGCCTTGTCGTAAAGCACCTGGTCCATCAGGTGGCTCTGTATCGGGCTGCCGTCGAAGCCGGCATCGGGACGGAATTGGATCTTCCGACCGCTGCGGTCGGTGGTGTCCAGGGCGGTGACGGTCTGCTCACGAATCTCCCCCGTGCGCTTGTCCACGCCCGTTTCCACGGTGACCTGGTGCGTCTTCCCTTGGCTGGATTCAACCGTGAGCCCGCGCCGCTTCACCGCCTCGGCGCTGAGCGCGACCATGCGACAGCGGCAGTTGTAGCCGTTGGGCGGCATGATGTGCTGCCAGATCGGGTCATCCCAGCGGTAGACCTTGCCATGCAGCGCGGCATGGCTGGGCCGGGTGACGCTGTCCATGACGGCCACGTACATCCAATAGGGGTGCGTCTCCCGCGCCTCATAGGCCGCCGCGTAGCGCCCCGCCATGTAGGCCGACTGCGCATTGGTCTGGTAGATGGTCGCCAGGCGGCGCGGACTGCCCAACTGGGCGACCTCTGCGCCACCGTCCGGCGCCACGATGATCTGGCGGCCCCACCAGCCTTTTGCCTCCAGGGTCGGCTGCAGGTTGCGCTGGAAGTCCTGCAGGGTCTGCCCCTTCTGCAGGTTCTCGGTGAGTGCGTCGCGGATGTCCTGGAGCACGTCCAAGCGGGCCGCCCTGGCCACGGTGAAGGCGCGGGCATGGGTTGCCGCGTCGACGTCGTGCCAGTTCCAGGTGATGGCGAAGCCCTTGCGCTCCAGATACTCAATGGCGGCGGCCGGCTGCATGCCAAAGATGGCGCGCAGATCGGCCTCTGTCGGGGTCGCCATCAGTCGATCCTGTCCAGGGCGCCGTGGAGGCGGCCCCAGGTATCAGCCACGAACAGCAGGCGGTGCAGCGCCTCGGTCAGGGCTTTCTCATCCATGTCGGGGAACGCCTCGGCCAGCGCGCCGAGCAGCTCGGCCTCGCTTCCACCGCGGTTGATCGCATCCAGGAGCGGGGTTAGCAGGTCGTGGGCCTGATCTTGCAGGCCCTGAGCCGGTACTGCGGCCAGGGTCTTGTCCAGGGCCTGCTGGTCGGCGTAGCGCGGCCCGATCACCTGGGCGAGCGCCGCCACGCGGCTGCCGTGGCGGCGGGTCAGCTGCGCCATAGGGGAGCTGGTCAGGTCTACCAGGACGGCCTCGCCGTTGGCTGGCAGCGGGATGCCCAGCTGCTCCTGGAGCCAGTCCCTTGGCACCTGGACGCCCATCTTGACCAGGGGCGGCAGGGCCGTGGACATGGCGGTCATATCCGCGCGGTCCTTCAGATCGAACTCCAGGCGGGGCGCGCGGCGGGCATCGGTACTGCCGGAGCGGTTCAGCACCAGGAGCGGCCAGAGCAGATCGCGGCTGAGCGTGGCGGCCAGCTGGCGGGCGTCGGCGTTGCGCAGATCGTGGCGGACTTCGTTGTGAACCTTGCCCAGGGCAAAAGCACCACCACCGGACTCGCTTGTCTGGCTGGTGAGCGTGCCGCCCAGGATCGCCTTGGACATGGCGTCATCACACCAGCGCATCATGGCCAGGAAGGGGTCGGCGGTGCCCTGGGATGCCTGTTCGAAGTCGATGGACATGGATTCCGGGATGATGCCGGCTGCCGCATGGCCAAGGCCGGTAACCGCGCGGAGCAGGGTCACCTTCTCTTCATCAGGGGTGCCGGGCGGATACTTACCGAGACGGATCGGCAGGCCGTAGATTTCCAGCATCTCGGCCAGGTCTGACGTGGCGTAGTGCTTGAACAGGTAAGGCCAGGCCAGCACCCGGAACAGGCCGCTACGCGCCACGTAGCCGGAGCGCGCACGCGGCTTGTGCATGATCCAGCCGAAGGGCTGAAGCGCCTCGCCGGCCATGCTGTTGTCGCGCAGGCGCAGCTCGTTCTGGTCGTCCGGGTTGAGCTGGAACCAGCTTTGCGGGCGGTGATCGAAGGCCAGCGGCATCCACTCCCGCCCCTCCAGGGACCAGTCCAGCTCTATGGCGCTGTAACCATGGCCCACACCGTCCATGGCATCGAGCATCAAGTCCTCCAGCCCCTCCAGGTCCTGGAGCACTTCGTGGAGGTACTCCGCGTCGGCCTTCTCGGCGGCCGAGGCATTGCGCGGCGGCACGATGGTCCAGTCCAGGCCAAGCACGGCGCGCTTACGCTTGCTCATCTCGGCGAACAGGTGGGCGTCGCGTTCCTCCATGTCCATGAACAGCTCGGCCTGCGCCTGCAGGTTGCCCTGYTCRGCTTCCAGGAGGATGCGGGCGAGCTTGGCCGGGGTCAGGCCCCTGGCCGGATGGTCGGCGAACTCTTTAGCCAGGGCRGTCAAGCGCGCCGTCTGCTGCTCGCGCAGCTCCCGCATTTTCAGGGGCTGGCCGTAAATATCCACGATGGGCATYGTYGTCTCCTACCAGTCGCCGCCCATGCGGCCACCTGCGTCAAATGAATCTTCGAATCCACCAGCGGAGGCCATTCCTTGACGGCCAACCAGGGCGAACTCCATGGAGGAAAAGCCGGTCGTTGCCAGCATCCAGAGCATGTGAAGGGCGTCGGGGCCGTCATCGTGGTCGGCGGCCGGGAAGTGCTTCAGCTGCTGCACCAGGACTGTCTGGCTGGGGTGCAGGCGAATCAGGCCGTTGGCCACGTGTGGCTGCAGGCTCTCGATGCGTAGGAGCTTGTCGGCGTGCGGCGTGATCGCGCGGGCCGGCACCGGGCAGCCGGCTTTGGCCGAGCGCTTCACCAGCTCGGTGCGCAGGAACTCCTGGAACTGGACCGCCTCGACGCCCCACACCAGGCAGCGATAGGCCCGGTGCATGGCAATGATGTCTTCGATGATCTTGTCCGGCAGTCGCTTGCGGATGCCGGCTTCCACCACGTCCAGGACGCCGGTTTCGCGGTTGAAGCCGCCGACCAGGATGGCGCTCGGGTCGCGGCTCGCACCCTGTTTGCCCAGGGATGGGTCGCACGCGCCATAGAACAGCCACTGAGACAGGCGGTTCACCCAAAAGGTGATGCAGGCCGCGAAGGGGGCGTTGTCGCCCTGTACCGGGTCGTTCTGCTGCTCGGAGTCGAACGCCGAATGCCCGTCACGGGCGCGCTTTACCATGAGCTTGTAGAGCGGCTGACCATCCGGCCAGCAGATGATCGCGCCTTCTTCCATAGCGGCGGCGCGCTCCTGGTAGTAGGCCAGAGCTGACGCGCCCTCGTCGTCGGAGTTGAGTAGCAGTTCCTCCCACTTCTCCCACAGGTCCATACGGTGCGGCCATTCGATGATGGCTTTGAACTTGCGGCGCTTCCACAGCGGGTTTTTCAGCAGCCGCGACAGGACGGAGTCGTAGTGCAGGATCGTGCCGATGATGATGACGTCCATGGTGTCATCGGCCGAGCCGAGGGACAGGACGGTCTTTTTCAGCCAGTTCTCCAGCTTGTCGCGCTGCTCCGGGCTGCGGACGTTCT
>NZ_JASMRU010000050.1 GCF_030462585.1 Pseudomonas sp. CAN1
CACCCGTGACCAGTACCTGGGTCTGCTGAAACGCTACATAGCCTGGTCAGCCACCCGCTACCTGTCACGCACCTCACATAATGCCGTCACCCACAAAGCGATCAATGTCGCGTTTGTTGATGTCGCTGAGGCCATTGAGCGTCGCTTCGATAGTCACATCGTCCAGGCTCGGCCCCAGCAAGTAAGCTACCGCAGCCTGACAGATGCGCAGTTGGAGATCATCCGTACATTGATCCGGCCCGGCGCCACGGAAAATCCCTTCCCGGAGAGGGTGCAACTGCGCAATTGGTTGATAATCGAATTGTTGCTCGAGACCGGCATGCGCCGCGGGGAACTCCTAAAGCTCTACACGACGGATATCAACCAGGGCTCTCAGCATGCCTATGTAAGTATCAATGATCGTGAGCATGACCCAGGCGACCCGCGTGCCGAAGAGCCAGCGCTGAAAACGCACAGCCGGACCGTGGGTATCTCTGCGCAGCTGTATGAGGTTTATGAGTGCTACATACAGTGCGAGCGTCGCCCAATACGAAATGGCAAGCGAATAAAGTTGCCATTTCACTATCTATTTATATCGGATCGTGGCCGCCCACTGTCGATCCGTGCTTTAGCGAACGTCTTCGATCGACTATTTCTGACCATTGAGCTGGCACACCCGAAATTATTGCCTAGTCTTTCCGCACACGACTTTCGCCATACTTTCGCCGACCGTTTCTTGGCCTATTTGGTTGAGACACGAAATTTTGAATTAGAACGGGCGATGGATGAGCTTCGACGGGTCTGCGGTTGGTCCGATATCTCGACCATGCCACGTCGTTATGCAAGTCGCTATCTCGCGAAGTCGGCTAGCCTTCACAATGCTCAACGGACCTCGGCAGCGTGGAGGCGGCTCGACGATCCTTAGGTAGTAGGAGATCTACCGTGACTGAGTCTGCCGACCAAGATCGCATTCCACCCGCCTCCCCCTCGCCCCCCTATGTGTTTCGAGGGCCAGTCCGGATTACCATTCGCACACGCACTAACGATCAACCCCGATATGTAGATACCCGGACAAGTGTCTGGACTTGGTATGACGGTGGCTCCGCAATGTCAATCAACTGGTCCAAGCTCAAACTGAATTCGGAGTTTTTGGAGATTGCGAAAGCCTTTATGGCTCATGCCTTGGAAAAGTACGCTCCGGTTACAGCATTTAAAATTTCGGGAGTTCTAAGTCGACTAGCAGACAGCTCTATTGCAATGATATTCCCCTGGACGCAGCGGCAAGTAGTGGAAACCGTCAGCGGCTGGAGAGGTTTCAGAGAGAGCCTCATATTCTTTCGGACACTCTATCGCTGGGCGCTAAATAGAGGAATTCAGGGATTTAATAAAGAAACTTATTTGGCCATAAAGACCATAAAGAGCAAGCATATAGACCCATATGCTCGAATATTTCTTTCCCAGTCCGGCCTGGAGCTTGATGAGGAAATTCGCTTACTCAAACGAATCGCAAGAGATTCACTGGAAGACTGGCAGGACTTTCAACTCAACGTAATGCTTCATCTGGGCTTCGAATTGGCACCCCGGTCAATTCAATTTCACTCGCTGGATGTGTCTGACTTTGAAATCGTAGAAACCTCCGCTCACGATAAGTACTACACCCTCTGGCTACCAATGGCCAAGAAAGTCGGCCAGCGTCGGCCGGAGCGCCGGCCTCGCAAGATTACGTCCCGGTTAGGTGAAAAGTTTGAACAGCATGTTTCGGCGCTTGAGCGTCGCTTTGGCAACGCATGCGAGGCCATGTTTGTCCGTCCGTCCGGATCGCGCCTGTCAGCATTGGAGATCGGTAATGGCCTCAAGCATGAGTTGCGCAAAGCCGGTATAGACCGACCAAACCAGGTGTCTATGCTACTGCGCCATCACCTCGGCCAAGGCTTGGCGGATCAAGGCACGCCCGCAGCTATGATCGCCGAGTTGCTTGGCCACAATAGTACAGTCGCGGCGCGCGCCTATGTCACTGCGACGCCGAATATTGCACGCATTAAAGAGAAGGCGCTCGGTAAGAGCCCTGCCTATCAACGCATCATGCGCAGCCTCCTGACCGGAGAAATCCTAGAACGTCACGATATACCGACTGAGCGAGAGGTCCGTGGCGTAGTCGATTTGCAATACATCGGCGACATCGGTGCGTGTGCCCTCCCCACTCACACTCACTGCCCTTATAACCCGGTCTATGCCTGCTACACCTGCAGGAAATTTCACCCCTTCGCAGACGGTCGTCATGAGCAGGTGAAAGAGGCCCTGCAACGGGAAGCGCAACGCTTCATCGATATGGCCGAACGAGCTGGCGATCTCAGCCACAATCGACCTTTGGCACAACACCAGGTCACGATTCTCGCAGTGACTGCCACAATCGAGCGTTGCCGCAAGCATACGGGGGGCACCGAAAATGACCCAGTCTAGAGCTCGGCAGAACCTTGAAACGTTCGTGAATCAAGAGCGCGCTATTTTCCAGACATTGCCCGTTGAGACACCATGGGAATCGGTCCAGTGGGCAGTTGAAAATTGGCTACCTCAGCGGCAGAAAGTACGAGCCATAACCTTCCAAACCCACCGACAGTCGCTCGAGCAAACTGGGTACCCTGCCCCGCCTAAGGCTCCCCTCCCCCCGGTCTTTCAAGATTTTTGCAAGGCCATCATCGTGCACTTGCAACGCACGCGGGGATTGGGCCTGTCGATGGTTGAGGCCTACAACATCGCAGCCAAGAGGTTGTACAACCCGCTCTTCGAACGAAAAGAGACACACCCGTCCCGATTAGCCCGTAGCGACTTTGATCGAGTCGTGGGCTTTCTTCGCGAGAGTGGTTACAAGAACCTCTATGACGCGATCTCGCACCTCAAGGTGATCGCCGACACGATGGATATGCTGCAACTGACCGAGATTGCTATTCATTTTGAACATCAAGTACGACCGGAGAAGCCGCGTCACGATTACATTTCCTTGCATGACCCTGATCGCGCGGTTAAACAACGTAAGTCTGACGATAAGTTACCGTCTCGCGAGGCCATGGAGGCCTATGCACAATGCACTAACCATCCCTTGAGTGCCGGGGAAGAGATTTTGCTGCGGCTGATTGATCTGTTGATCGCGACTGGGCAGCGGGGTAACGAAGTGGCGGTCATTCCCTATGACTGCTGGGTCGAACGACCGATTAAAGGTTCAACGGGTGACATTGTGCTGGACGCCCATGGCAAGCCGCTCGTTGAATGTGGGATTCGCTACTTTGCGGAGAAGCAGTTCCAATCTCGCGTTCACTGGCTCGCCGAGAGCGACATCCCGTTAGCTAGGCGCGCAGTTGAGCGCTTGAAGGTGCTGACGAAGGAGCAACGGGAAGTTGCGAAGTGGCAAGAATGCCATCCAGGCCGCATCTGGGAGCATCCGCCACAGTTCGTCATATCCGAAGACCGAGTACTGGACTGGCTTGGGTTTAGCGATAAGAAGAGCGCGCGCCGACATTTGTACTTGTATCTATCTCGGAATGGTATTCATCCGTACGACGATGAATCTGAGCATCGACAAGGAAAGCCTGTAAGAAGGAGGTATGTGGCGGGTGAAATCGAATGTTTGATTGCGCCCAAGCTGCGGGGCCATGAGGCACTTACAGAGACTGTCCAAGGCAAACTTCGCATTGTCCTCAAGACCAGCGAAACGCTTGCCATTGCTTTCGATGGCCAGTTTCGTTTTGGTGGCCGTGGGGACAATGTGTTTCGCGTGCTTCCACGCCGAGTCTTGCTAGTAGATATTAACCGGGCGCTCGGCGCAGATCCCCGTTACCCGTCGGTTTTTTCGCGTCGTGGGCTGGTCGAGGCCGACGGGAGTCCAATTAAACTGACGAGTCATCAACCCCGCCATTGGCGTAATACCATCTATCACCTGACCGGCATGAGCGATGCTCAGCAAGCCTTGGCTCTCGGGCGCAAGCGCCTTGAACAGAATAAGTTCTATCAGCACACCAGCATCGAAGAATCCACCTCCGCGCACCAAGAATTTCTGGCGTTCGATAGCCATCGCGAACGCATCGATTTTCTGCATGCGGGCATTAGAAAGGCGACGATTCAGGGAGCGTTGACCGACAGTTATCACACTCTCCTGCACAGCAGAGGCACGATGGCCGCAGAGGCATTTCTCACTGTGCATGCGACGGCACTGCACGTCACGCCTTTTGGCGGCTGTGTCCACGACTTTTCCCAGGCACCCTGTCCTAAGCACCTGCAATGTTGGAACGGTTGCTCACATCTGCACCTGGTAGGCACACCGGCTGAACGGAAAAACCTTCAGGAATTAGCAGAGCGATTGTCCAACGCCATTATCATCATGCGAGACGGCGGGACAGGTGAGGCTGGCAGCGATGTATGGCTAATGGACCAGGAGCGCAAGCTCAACAATCTGAGGACCGCTCTCGCGCGCGAATCCGGCGCCGGGGTGCAGCAGGTGTTTCCTGCAGGACTTCCGATGACGATGTCAGATGCAGATAAACGCCACAGCTCAGTTTCGGATGAGTAGAGGCCAAAATGGTGCAACGACAACCTTTAAGAGGCACAGCCCTGGATGACGCTATAGACGCCCTCCTCTCCCAAATGATCAGCCTGGGGATTGAGCATGCGCCCATTTCACGTTCTGAAGTGCAGCGGCGTCTTGGTCTGACGAGTCGCGCCACCTTAGTGGGCGAACGTGGAAGGAGAATCGAGTCCGCCCGCGTCGCGCAGCTACGAGAGAGCGGTAAAGATCCTGACCGCGAGCGCCGCCGCAGAAGCCTCGAAGAGCGAATTGCCCACTTGTTGGCAGAGAATGCTTCACTGATCAAGCAGCGAGACCGGCTTTACGAGGCCCTGTCTGTGATTTCGCAAAATTGTCTGGCGAGGGGGCTCGATCTAGAAGAAGTACTAGCCCCCTTGCGCAAGCTGTAACGAATACTCTCATTGCGTGCCTCCGCTCGGCCTATCATGAAAGTAGCCGTACGAAACAAAGGTAGGCCTGCGTAAAGCTTTACGGTTTGCTGGTGATGAAGAACTCCCATGCCCTGCTCAAGCAAGTGGTCCTGAACCCCAACGACCGAGTCAACGGCATTGCGATGATGGGGCCTTCTCAGCAAAATTGCAGTTCCGACGCGCTCAAGAGGCTTTGATCGATGGCCATGCACAACCCTCCACATCCGGGCGACTTGCTTGCCGAGGACTCTCTGCCCGCTCTTGGTCTTAATTGTTCCGATCTAGCAAAGCACCTTAGCTATCCGGAAATCGCGCTGTTGGCTGTTCTGGAGCGTCGCGCTGCGATAGAGGCAGATCTGGCTGTTCGCCTCGAGCTTGCCGGAATTGGCACCGCCCGCCACTGGATGGCGATGCAAGCGGCTTACGATCTATCGCAGGCTCGACGGCGTGAGCAACCAGCCATTCAACGAATATATTGACTGAGCTCTCGCGCCGCCTCCGTGCACTCAGCGCAGCACCGATCCTGTCGTGTTAGCTTGGGAGTTGTTCATCACGATGATTTGTCTGCCAAGATCGGTACAACATTTGATATCTCACGAGATGCCGCACTCAGTTACGCACCGTACCTAACTGAGTGGGCGGTTTAAGCGCCAAAGCTACGCTTTCAAAAGTGTTTGAACTTTCAGTTGGGCGCTCGCGAGATCCGAACGTAGTAGATACTCGTTGAGTCCGATTATCGTGACAACACCTGCTGTGCTGGTGCTGGGTTGCTGACGCTCAATGCTATCGATCAGGCCCGGATAGCACCCCACCGCCACGGTTTTACCCTGTTGCTCAACTAGCAATGGCGCAGACGGAATCGAGCCGACCCGACAGGTATATCCTGCCAACTCAAGGCTGGATCGAAGCTGAGCGAGTTTCTCCAACTGGCCGGTGGCCAATGAACAGGCCGGAACCTCGCCACGTATCGCATAACGCAAGAGCATTGCCGCTAAATGCCTATCAAGACGGTGTTGAAGGTGTTGGTTATGGAAGTGGTTGAGGCATTCTGTGCAGGAAGTCTCGCATGTACAACTTTCCAACAGCTCAAGCGTCGCGTCCAAAATCTCGGCCATGTGCCGCGCTACGATCTCTGCATATCCTGCGCCCCCAGATAAAGTGTCGTACAAAAAGACATCCAAGATACGGGCCTCATCTTGCAGCGCGGGCTCAATCCTGAAGCCAGAGCCGAATTCGGCAGGATCCAGATCCAGTTGCCGATGTCGACTGGCCGCTAGCCGGAGCGCCTCCGCAAGTGAATGCAAAGCATCTTCGAGAATATGCAACACTACCCCGTTTACCGTATCGGTTACGATCGGTTCTGCGATTTTGATTCGTAACAGCAGAAGATCCGTGTTGAAGTGATGGCCCAGCAATACACGTGCGAACTGGCCAGAGCACTTCGGCGGTGTTCCTTTTGGACCGAGTTGCCTGTAGGGGCGGTCATGGGCTCCCGCCTTCGCTTCTTGATCAAAGACCGAGGCATGGCCGCATTCCATGCAGACTGAAAACCCCCCTTCCCCTGTACCTTCCTTGCCTCGGTTGACGGTGACAAGCGTGCGGTCGACAGCATGGGTGAAGCTTGCATACGGACCGCAGGCCGAAAAGCTGAAAATCTCCGGATCGACGGGTTGCGGCAATTGGGCCATCGTCGCGTAGGTGATTTCCTGCTCGCGGTCATTTTCCGGCAAATCGGCAGCGCCCTCCGGCCCGAACACCTGTGGCACGATCATTTGTTCAGTCACCAACTGTTGGCCGCAGACGGGACAGGTCATCTGATCTTTAGCTGAGCGATTAGGGTCACGTACGAAAGAGCAGGCTTTGCAGTGGGTGTGCGGCTTTTTGTTCTCGAAGAGAGGGCCTGCACGATTTACGACACCCGCTGGTAGATCTGCAAAGACACCGCCTGAGCGATAGGTCTTCTTGTCAATGACGATCAGGCGCCCCGGGGCGTACTCGCTCAGGGCTTTGATGATGGACTGCTGCGGGCGTTGCACCGTACGCACTTCCCATCGATCCCGAGCGTTTTTGCTGAACTTTTCCACGAGAAAGCTGCAAAGACTGGTCGGAAACGCGTAGCTGGGGAGCAAGCCGTGGAAAAACAAGAATTCCAGAAGTTCCGCCTGTTCGATACTTGATGGGGGATTTTCGCCATCCTGAATCTCTTGGTCAGCGGAAACTTCATGCGTCGTAGTCGCTTCGACGGTTGCGCCCAGCTTTTTGAGTTCGACCAGCAAGCCCTTACTGGTGTCAGCCAGCCATTCCATCAATGAAAGCCCGCGAGTATCCAACCCCGGCGGCAGCCAGGCGACAATGGACTCGCGCAGATCTCCGTCACTGGCCAGCACCCGACGAGCTACCCAAGCTTCGAAGCTGTTCAAGGTGGGGCCGGTTTGCTCGGTGCTGCAGAAGAAATCCTCAGTCGGTCCCAGCGCTTTGAGCAGTGACGAGTTTTTCTCAGTCAACGCACCGGTGCATTGCGCCATGATTTCATGGAAAAAAGTCTGGATCAGGTACGCGTGAATATGCCGGCGGGCGATTTTCGCATTATCGATCTTCACCTCCGGTGTACGAGGCGGACCGGCCACGATACGTGCCGGGTTCAAGAAGTAGTGGCTGTCGTGCGGACCATTCTGTGAGTAGGTGACTACAGTTGAAACCGACGAACCGCGCCGCCCTGCCCGACCGGCGCGCTGCTGGTAGTTTTCCCGCTGCGGAGGGACGTTCCGCAGCGCTACGGCGACCAGCGAACCGATGTCGACGCCTACCTCCATGGTCGTTGTGCAACTGAGGACATCGATCGGGCGATCTCGATCCTCAATCAGCACGTCTTGGAACCGCATCTCATAGAGTTCTGTGGTCGCGTGCACCCGGCTACGGTCACGGTTCGACAATTGTGCGGTATGTTCTTCGACGCTCATGTTGGACAGCTCGGCGCCTGGCGTTAGGGCCCTAGCCACTGGAAGCCGCCAGAAGTTTTTACGCGCTGTGACATAGTCGCTGTTCTTCGGATCAAGGGGCGACGCTGCGTCGCTGCCGCACGCCATACATACCTTGCCGGCCAAGGCGAAGGGCGTCAGTGCAGTACAGTCAGCGCATTGCGCCCAGCAGTGGGCCAAGTCGACGACCACCGCTAAGGAGTCAGGCACCAGGAACCAGAAACCTTCGAACTCTTCCGCCAATTGATCTCGGAAGATCGATTCAACACGCTGTAAAGCCTCAATTGGCCAACTGAAATGGTTTGACAGACTCTCCTTTAAAGCTTTTCCAAACTGACCGGTGCTCCCCCACGCCGAGTTGGCATAACCGGCTGCCTTCCAGCGATAGACCGGCTCAATGGATTTGTCGAAGGCATACTCCTGTAACATCGAGTCAATCCACCCTACCGCCAATTCACGGAGGTTTGCATCGCTGATCGCTAGCCCGGCCGCCGACAAGTGCTGGCTGAGTTTTCGCAATTTTTGGGGGGTTGGCTCAACGAAGCCGACCATTGTCCCCGTCAGTGAGTAATAGTTGCCACAAAGAAGTTTGAGGAGGGCAATCTGGTAGCGCGCCGGGATTTCCTGTGGCGTAAAACTTGCCTCAATGGCTTCGACCAGATCGGAATCATAATTGTCATCAAGTAATTTGCGTGCATTCTCGACTCGTCTCGAATCACCGCCGTCGAACATTGGTAGGTCGTGGTCGTTCAAGACGCAAAGAAAAGCTAGATAGAGTAAGGCCGTGGGCTTGGCGGGTTTTTGTAACCCCCTGAGCTTGTGACAAGCCAATGCGACAGCTTGTCGAAACACGTCGAGCTCAATATCACGTGGAATATCACGTGCTAGCCGAGCGGCCTTTTGCCGACCGTCTGAGAAAATCAGCACCTTGCGACCGGCGTTCGGGTGCCGTTTATCTTTGGCTCGACTGGCGGGTTGTTTCGCCATTTGCGTCCGAACGAGCGCAGTGAACGGCGCCTCACCCTTGGTAAGGTGATCCATGATTTTTGATGGAGCGTCTTTGGCGTTTTTTATCTTACGGGTACAAACCGGGCAGTGGTCAAAAGTCAGATTGCCGGCGTCCGCCGCCTTGTCCGGTACACGGACCCTGCGGAACCCAGTTTCGTCGCTCGGCTGTTCATCCGAGAGCTTGCCACTGGCCATATGTAGCCATTTCTCGATATGTCGACTGCGAGGATGGATGGCGTCTTCCACGCACAACTCGATCGGCATCAACGTAGAAACCGCACCGTCGGATAACGGGCCACTGGGCTGGTGCCAAACGAAGTCTTGGTCCTCGTTTACAAAGCCACGTAAAAAAGCAGCTCCGCAGTCACGATGTGTGAGCAGTTCATACACGCGGCCATTGGCCTCGCAGCCGCACTGGGTTGATGGTTTCGTGTGCAAACGGCCTAGGATGGTGGGCCCGTCATGAAGAGCTAGGCGCTTGGAGCAAGCAGGGTTCACGCAAGCGAACAGGCCTGGCAATCCGCGGTGAAAGAGGTGCAGGCGCGTGGGCAGCAGTACCCGGCCATCCGTGCTCCGTTGTGCGTAGCTACCCAGTGCCAAAAGCGCGTCGGTGGCTTTTTCCGCATCGACCGAGGGGTGATCGCCAAACAGCCGACCACGCAGTTCGTCCAGTCGAACCGCACGGCCCGATACCGCGGTAATCAAGTTCTCCAGCGGTTCAAATCCCGTGAGATGCTCGAACAACCAGTTGCGAAACGCGGCTTTATCTCCGCGCGGTGGTTGGCTCCAGCCGAGCCGATGGGCGAGGTGCGCCGCCGCTTCAGTAGCCGCGTCGAGGTCCTCGGCCGAGCGTTGAAAATCGGCCAGATTGAAATCTGCCAGCGCCTCAAGCTGTGCTACTGGCGCTGGCTGTGCTACGCAACGTTTCTCCGGTGTCCCCTGAATCACCCTGACGCGTCGTGGCGATGTATCGGCCAAGCCCGTCAGATCCCGCGCAAAACGCTCTCCATCCACCGCGGCGGTGTCTGCGGGCCCCAGGCTCGCACTGGTCATGATGCATCGCATGCGCTCTCGTGGAATGTCGAGTCGCGCGCAGAGGCGCCGGATCAGCAAAGCCACCTCTGCTCCACCGGCCCCCCTGTACATATGTGCCTCGTCCAGAACGAGGATGAACTCGTTGCGCGGATCCGCTTTGAGCCAAGTCTTCGTCTGATCGAATACATCGCGCTCGATAGGTCGCATGAGCATGTATTCGAGCATGGAGTAGTTGGTGATCAGTAGCTCTGGACAGCGCGCCTGCATTTCATGGCGCGTCATCATCTCGCGATCAGTGGGCTGGGTCTGAAGTCTGCCAGCCCAATGCTTTTTGGTGAAGTTGTCGCCCTTCTTCTTCCCTGATGAATAGGTCTTGGTCTCAATGGCCGAGGCGCCATAAAAACCCTCCAGATCCTTGCTCGGCCAGCGTCCGATCCTGACTAACTCATCTTTCACAGCAGGCTTCACGGCCACTTTGTTATAGAACTCTTCAAACAGCGGCTCTATAAAACGCTCGTCGCGTTCTTTGGAACGTTCTCCCGGATACGGGGTGCGTCCGGTATAGCTACCGAAACGGATCGGCTGGGAGCGGCTTTGCGTCAAGATCGACGACGCCTCAGTATTTCCTATGAGGCGTCGGATCCGCGCCAATTGATCATTGACCAAGGCGTTCATGGGGTAGAGCAATAGGGCCCGACAACCCGGCAACTGCGCTGACTTGGGCCGCTCCTGCCCCTCGATTGCCAATTGGCCAATAATTGGCATAAGGAAACTTTCGGTTTTGCCCGAACCGGTACCCGTTGCAACGACAAGATCCGCTGCCTCGGCACCTAAAAATGCGGTGAGCGCCTGCGATTGGTGCTCGTAGGGACGGGGGTAAAGGCCGAGTCCCATGAGCGACAACTGAGTGAGCGTATCGGAGGCAATCTTCGGAATGGCGAGATGCTCGAACAGATCGCCTACTTTGTAGACCGCCGTCGCTTCTACATAAGGCGTCTGAACAATAGTTTCAGGGCGCAATAGCAGAGCATGACGCTCTCTGACAAGCCCTTCATCACGAATATGGTATTGCGCTTCGATGTATTGCCGAAGGCTTTCGGCCAAACTTTTCGCTGTCTCGTGAACACCCGACGCTTCATTCATCGAAATCCCTCCCATTATTGTCTTCCCTCTGCAAACTCACGTTCAGTCAGGTCCACGCATAGCCCTGTCAGCGCTTGGCGCACGAGCGGAAACACCTCACGCGGTATTACATAGTTGGTCGCGGTTGCCCCGCCACCGCTAGGCGGCGGTAATTGCCAGCCCAGCAGCAGCGCTCGTGCCTCTTCCCGCGGCAAATGACGACTCAGGCGCAGTCGAACGTGTGATTGCCACACATGCGCTTGAACTTTCATGGGATAACCGGCTTGTGCGTCGAGGTAAAACTGCAAGCGACTCGCCTCATCCCGTCGCAGTCCGGTCATCTGCCGCAGATGGCCTCGTGACACCTGGGCCACAAAGTATTCAAACCGTGGACCTGTCCGACATTTGGCAAGAAAGAGACCTTCGGCGGTCGCGCAGGCAGACAGTGCCGACCAATTTCCACTGGTGCGGATTGAAACGTCCGCAAGCTCATTCAGCGCAGGTTTCAACTGCGCCTTGGCCTTCGTCAATAATTGGATCGACCACTCCTGCAATCCTTCGAGCGGTGCGCCAATCCATTCCTGTGGCTCCCAGAGGTCGATGCGTCCTGCGCAAGCATCGACGTCGATCATCCTGAGCCTGCCTGCCCCACGCATCGTGATTGAGAAAGGAAAGGTTTGGGCAGGCCCTCCGCCGGTGATCACCGCTAGCGGGCCCCCGGTTCTGATCGCCTGTGGTGGAGGGGTTAGCCAACGTCCGCCGTCGAGCCGCACCAGATCCCCTAGCTTACCCAGGCTCTCCAAAATCGCTTTGACACCCGGCTCAGCGGCCTGCTCGTCGTCGAGCGTCGGCCACAGGGGGAGCAAACGCCGGCGAACGAGGCTCGTCAAGCTGAGCGTGGTCGCAGGCACCCAAGTTTCCCGATCCGTGTTGGGCGCAGAACACAGATAGGATGCGACCCGAAGGCACTCAGCTACCGCCGCGATCCTCAATCCTTCACCGTCACCTCTACAGCCCAAACCGGCTGCCAGGGTTTTCCGAGCGGCATCGCGATCGCTCCCTAGCCACTTCACTCAACACGCTCCGCATGGACCGCCTGCGCGTTAATTTCATTCAGAAGCTCGGTGGCGCTACGCGCAATTGCGTCGACCGGCCCCCCGAGGGATTGCGCCCACGGCAGTGCCCATTGCTTCAGTACCACATGAAGCGTTCGCTCCGAAGGGCCTGGTGATAGCAGTCGCAGTTGGGCGTATGCCCGGTCAGCGACTCGTAGCCACAGATTCCCAGGAATAAATTCTACCTGTGCAAGGCGCTCCCTCAGCGTGCTCGGTAGAGCCAACAGCGTGCTCTCGGCAGGGCCGTGCAGGACCTTCCAATCTTCCACAGCCAGATGGCCAAACTGCATCAGCGGCACCTGGGCGGATACCCCCCGCATAGCAAATTCATCCGTATCAAACACGGGGCCGAGTTCAGACAACGTACCGCCATCTGGAAATGCCGCAGGGCCGTGAGTCCAAGACGCAATCAGAACCAGACGCGTATCGACCGTCAGGGTGAACTGACGACGCGCCACAAGATCGCGGATGGCACTGCCATACACCTCAAACGCAGACCGGTTGGCCCCCTTGAGCAGCAGGCATCCAGACGAGTCGCTCACTACTTCGAGGCAGTCGGTCGCGGCATCCTCCGACAGAAGACCGACGGGAACCCGCCACTCATGAAAAATCGCCCCTCCTACAGCTGCTGCCACGGCATCTGCAATTAAGTCAGCCGTTGACCCTCTGAACTGAATCAACTGGCCGGAAATGACTGCTGCCAGGATGTGCCATGCGCAACGATTGGCATCGTTCTTCACTACACCGCATGCCTGCAGGTTGTTGGCTATGACCTTCCAGGCGGCGTCAACAGAGCTGACTTCAACGAACGGGCCGGTCGCTTCGTTCTCGATCAAGCGTACGCGTGTCTGGCCACCCGTCTCGTCACGCGGTTTGGCAAACCGAAAGTCATGCTCGTCGAGCCGTTCGCGCAACGCCGCAATGGTGGCCGCCGTGACCTCCCAGTCGGGAATGCGTGCACCAAGGGTGGTCAGTGCTTCCTCGAAAGCTAGGACCTGTGCGCGCTCAGCCACCAGGTCTGCGACCTGAACCGAGAGGGAGTCCAGCGCAGTCGACATGTGCTCGCCGCGGAGGTCTGCGCGCGCCACCGCATGCGTTAGCTCTTGCTGCGCCCCGGCAGTTGACTGGGCCAGTTCGCTCAGTTGTTGCAAGCGGTCAGTGACACTGTGCAGCGCAGTACGCAATGCTTCGACATCATGGTCAACACAAGCGAAACTGCCCGTCAGTTGCTTAACCGTTTCAGTCGTTGCAGTGACATTCACTTCCAGTTGTTCGACGCGCTCAGCGGTCTCCTCCGCCGCCGTTTCGGCCAGTTCAAAATAACCCTCAATTTTATCCAAACGCCCCGGCAAGCCATCGATCATGCGATCCCTGGCCAGGGCGGACGCTGGATGAAAGCTGTTCAGGGCTGCCTGCATCGCCGGGTCTTCGGC
Source organism: Pseudomonas sp. CAN1 (assembly GCF_030462585.1). GTDB lineage: Bacteria > Pseudomonadota > Gammaproteobacteria > Pseudomonadales > Pseudomonadaceae > Pseudomonas. The sequence goes on from NZ_JASMRU010000050.1 coordinate 13,657, forward strand.
GAAACTGCTGTACGCGGCCAGTCGCTCGACCGTTTCCCGAGGAGCGTCCGGGTACAACTCGGCTAATCGTTTGAAGAACTCAGCGCCTGTGTCTGCCGATCGGGGTGACTTGTCTGCAGCAGGAAACGCGCTGTCCAAGCGGCTCTTTGCCCACGCCACCCACAGGCTAGCGAAAGCTTGCCAGTCTGCCTCCCCTTTCTGACCCGGCTGAGGATGCACCAGGTGCCCGATCAACCGCCGTTGTTTCTCCTTGACTTCTAGCGGGGACCCGCGCCTAAACCCGGGGATCGAGGCTTGACGGTCGAAGAACGACTTGCGAAAGGCATGGGGTACCTCTTCGATGAACTCGGTAATCATCGTGACTCCGAGCGCCGAGATCCGCTCTCGTGCCTCTTGGCTGTACAGGTAGCTCATCGCAAGACTCCATCTCCTGAAAAACGAACTTCAAATCCACAGGCGCGCACAGCAGTCACCAGTTGACGGTAGTGAGGGAGCAACTCCGGCCTAGGCACTGATGCACCAAGCGCGCTGACCAATGCCTGATCACTGCCAGAGATTGCGGTTACCCCACCGACGTGTAGCTGGGATAGAAAGCTCTGCAGACGCAAGCGTAAGGATCGCCCAAGCGACAGCAAAGCGGGTGTGGGAGTGGCCGGCAGTTGTATAGCCCCGATGGCCAACCGGCCCAACCCGCCAAAATCCAAATAGAGCTGGTAATGCGGGTCAGTGAGATATTGTTTGAGCAGGCTATTCATTGCCGGTGGCAACTGGCATGCCTGTGGTGCGTGGTCAGCCGACACTTCGCTAGACGCCAGTCGGCGGTACTCCTTATGCCCACTGGGTGAGACAACCTCCAGCCTACCTTTGGCCCCTCTCGGCATTATGAGGGAGTCAAAATGCAGCTCCCCCGCTCTCGTGGCCATCACATACGATTGGCTTTGCCTATGGTGCAATGAGGCAACAAGACGTTCGCCACACTCGTCAATGAAGACCAGATCCACCGTAGGGTATTTAAAGCTTCGTTCCAGCGATGTGCTCTTGAAAAAAAACTTGTTGACATCTGGGTGACCGCTCTTGCCGACCCTGAATTCATCGCTTCCAGCGCGTATCACTGTGAATAGCGCGGGTGATCGATCGGGGGCTGTTGCGGAAATGCGATCATGCTGATTGAAGGCCTGTAAGGTTGGTCCGCCGTCGTGGGGGCTACCCGGCATCCTATGGGCGGCCAGGATGACCGCGTCGGACTCGACATATTCAACCGTATTGATGCTCGCGTTGCGGCTCAGGAACGGCCAAATGGTCGTGATCGCAGGCGCGGCAGGCATCACGCTCAGGTGAGTAAAGGCTTCCAGCCAACTGATACAGGCGTCTGAGGGGGCTTCCGGTACTGTGACCAGGGCCAAATTCCAGCCTTGCCGCGACTTGAGTCTGTCCACCAGCAGTTCTCCAGGGAACTCCGGGGTCACCGGTGCCGACCATAGCAGGGCGTAGGTTTCGCAGCGATTTAGCCCTTGAGCGCGGGGAAACCCCCTTTCGGCGCCTCGGCCAATAGCGGTGAATGCGGCCGCACCCAATGCAGGTAGACCTGGGCACGTCCGCGCAACTTCCATTACGAACGAAGGGTCCGGCTTGCCTTCGAAGGACATGATCCTGTAGTCGTTCGCCGTGGGCTCGGCCATGACCCTGAAGCCTGAGCCCATCCCCCGCATATCGAGCTTTTGTACCCTGCCGCCGACATCGAGTTTGACGAAGGCATGACATGCTCGACAGGGGGGCAGGATTAATTCAATCCACCACGCCCCGGCGTTCTCCCCTTTTTTTATCAGCAGGCGCAGGTCCATCTGCCGCGTTGGCAGTGGTTGAACCTTGTCATGACTGACGTGGTTCAGTGAGCCCGACATGAAATAGGGGCAGGAACTAGAGGACACGCCACGCCAATGAGCGAAGTAGTTTTTTCGCGTTGGCCCCGAACGAAGTCCGACCCGCTTGCGGCAGTAGGAACAAATATAATAGCCGGTGCGTGACGCTATATCGGCGGTAACCGATTTATTCTTGACCGGGTCTATGGCGCAATCCATCGCTCATATCCTTCGCATTTAACTGCGTAAACCTACAACGCAACGCGACTCGGTGGCTAAGTGGCTGGGTGCTGAAAAATGGCACGCTTGGCTGCCGTACAGGTGAATGAGATCCGTCGGCTTCCAATCGCGAAACTCGGGCCTGTTCCTTGAGCGTGGAATCATCCATCGATTCAGCGCTAATTCACCGATTTCACCTACCGACAACAGCGATTGGGTGTCTGGTTTTCCGCTGCCGCATTGCAGGAGCTTCGCGGCGTTGCCGGCCAATTGACAGATGAAGACTTCACGCTGGATGCCGTGGCGCATCAGATCGTCCTTGAAGCCCAGTGCCTTCAGTGCCGCGCGCGTGGTGCGTAACCGCCAATTAGGGCCCTGGCCGAAGGCGTGTTGGTCGGCATAATGATGGTCGAGTTCACGAAGATAGTCTCGAAGCTCAATAAACAACCAGTCGGGTATATGAAAATGTCCCCAGCCACCGGTAAAGCCGATGGACTTTAGGTACTCCGTGCCATCCAGTTTCAATCGGTTATAGACCGCGGAACGCCCCATCGACGAGGTTGTCACGACCGCCAGCAGACGCGCATTTTTTTCGGCCTGCGAGATGATGCCCGTAGAACCTCCGTAGACACTGGCAAAATCATCATAAATATCCCGACTGCGAAGCAGGCAAGCGACTAGCTTACCGCCCAATAAGGCGTTGTAAGGTGGGATCGCTCCAAGGACATAGGCATCCATCAAGTTGACCAGCCGGGCAGCCCTGTCCACCGTATCCCAGCCGATGAATTTGTCTCTGACGCCAAGGTTGAAAACCGGATCACCTATGGCAATCAACCCCATCAGTTTGCCATTTGTCTGATCCCAGACAAGGTAACGCAGGCGTCTGCCAAAACCGTTGGACACAGGGACAGACCACGACAGTGACGCTAACCGGAACAGGTCGCTTTGCCACGTGCCGGAAGACACGCGCTCAAGAACTGGGGAAATTTTTTCCGGCATAACCTCGCGGCCAGCTGCAAAGTATTGCATTAGTTTGCCACCGCTGCGCTCGATGAAGCGCTTGCTCGCGCTGAGCCTTTCTTCACGTTGGCCGCTGTGTAAAGTACGGATCGCTTCCTTACCGTTTCCAGGCGGGCATAGCGCGCCCTCCTGGGTCCTCGTAAAACCTAATTGATGCAAATGCTCTCGCACTTTTCGTTTGAGGTTTGCTTCTCTCGGATTGACTCCAATAATAATCGCCCCGCCGATTGGCATGTTGCTGCATCCTTGCTTGGAGTTGATCTCAACTAGGAAGACGAATAAAGGTCGTGCTGTTTCGCTTCAGGCACCCAGAAGCAAATACGTGCTGGTGTCACCAGCACTCCACGTCGAGGGGGAACGCAGGTGGCTGCCACATCGCTCCTGATCCTACACCGCCCCCAGCGTTTTATGAAGAGATGAACCATCAAAATGACATCGCCGCAATCATGCATACCTGACTGAGCCCCCTTGCCTGGTATGACCACTGCCGCAACGTATCGCCAGACACCAAACCTGCCCTGATCGTTTCCGTCCAAAGATTATGGCCTTACCACAGGAGTCGGCTATTAATGCGCCATAATTCACTCGCTGTCTTTCAGCCACTGCTGTCGATATATGCGCCAGAAGAAAAACTCATTACTCCGCAACATATCTCCTGAAGTACTCTTGCGCCCGTGCAAACCATACCCCATACCAGGCCTCATATTTTTCAGAAATAGGGTATTTATGCCGTATATCCAGCAGATCATCAAACCAATTTGAACCGAAAGAATTGGTTTTCTTCAAGAACCCTGCCGGATGCGTCGAGCCTGACATAATGCTCGCCATTAAGTTCTCATCAATAATCCTTCCTGAAATTCTACTCTTATAGTCATGAGCCAGCTCGCTAAACATGCTATAAATCTCTGGAATGTAGTGCTCATCCCCCCACCAATTCCAGAAGTCTATCGAAAATCCTAATGCATAAATTTTCCAGTGCATTGAGCGAAGATGAGCAAGCAAAACCAAAGATTGCGTCTTGCTGCTTATCAGCAAATACAATGAGCTCGGATTGGAGCTTCTAAGCCACGCTATAGTTTGCCAATGATATGTTGATAATGTCTCAATTTCATACATGCACCCTTCGCCATGCTTCAACCATCTCTCCGAAACACCTGTAGCGGCATGAATGCGCTCAATTTCTGAAGACTTAGCCTCTACCGTCTCGTCCTCTAGATACTTAAGCCGCTGTTCGCTATCATACTCAATCAAATCAATGAATCTACTGGGCGACATATCCAGCCCCTTCCTTATCGACGCCACTCTTGACCCGCAATTGTAAAATCGACTCGCCTTGATATTCATTTCCTTATAGACCTCTCTCTCCTTTCGATCACTTGCCTCCAGCATTTTGACAACGCCGGCTATCTCCGCGGCACATATGTCTCCTGCGATATCCTGATTCTCAAGCGCCAAGTGAGCCAAAGAGCAAAGAGGATAAATGGTAGCTTTCCAACCATTGTCAGAGCATGCCTTTCTATATGTTTCTTCCTCTGTCTTGATTGGCGCGGAAATGCAGATTACCACCTCGTCTATCTTGTCTCTAATCTTGCATTTCTCAGAGTTTAGCTTTGAAATATCTGAGATTATCTTGCTTTCTACCCCGCTCATCTGACCGCTGCAAATAATGGCCGAATAGCTGTCGGTTTCTATTTTATACGCGAACAAATCCACAGGGCCTAAGGTTTCGCGCCCCATGAAATTATATGTTGCCCTTATCTCCTTATAGTCCTTCGATGCCCTTGGCAGTAATCTTCTAACTAGTTGCTCAAGAACTCCGCCATGCATGCTTCCAATCTTCATGGTTAGAATCTGTATCACTATTTTCTCCGAACAAATGCTGGGGGTTTCGCAATTTTTCCGCCTTACCCAGGGGCGGACTTAGCCCTGCACCGATATAAGTTAGCTCTACTGCTCAAGCAGGTCGAGGAGTTCCGCTCCGTGCCTAACCCACGTGACGTAGACTCCGGATGCATTTCCCTCCTTTCAAAATATTCGCAGTTTTGCTGGATGGCTGGAGTTCAGCGTGGGTCAAGTGGAATGTTTCAAAGGCCTTGCTGATCTCTTGATCAACCAGGGCCAATCCCTCCCCGCTCCCCACCGTATCGAGCACGGATAGGTCAATGCCATGTATCTCTGAGAAGGCCTGCAGCAGCCGCCAGAACGGAACTTTGTGGTCTATATGCAGATTACTACGATGCACAATTTCTTCGCCGCTGATCGCACATATAGCGGGTAGCGTCAGCGTTTCTCTATACGCTATTAGCTGTGAGCGAACCGAAAACCTAAGCGCCTCGCAGACCTTCCCGTAGGATGATTGGCGTACACCGGTGATACAGCGCTTGTAGGAGAACGACTCTTCTGTGCCGTCGCTGCGAACGAGCCAAAGTCCCTGGCCTGCGCCTAGCACATTCCGCTGGACTTTGAAGTGGTCAATGCCTGACCCAATCTTCCGCTCTGCGTCTGGGTGTAGCGCAATGAGCAGATGAAGCTTCTGGATGGCAATTTTGTGCGAAACCATGCCAACCGGTGCGGTGGCCACGAAGACCTTGAGCCCATCAAGCAGCTCTTGTTTGGATGAGTACTGAAATGGCCCTAACCAGTACAAACTTGCATCTCCTCACCCGTCGCGTCCTTTCAGCTCTGCCAACAGAATCGTGGCGTGCAAAGGCCTGCTCCTGTGCATGAGTTTCTCATGAACGTGGAGCTATGAACATTGGGAGCTATCGTGGAGCCGAATGGCTTGCGGCGCCTATGGGTTAGATGTTCATGAACGGAATACATCGCCCATAAGTTAAATTACATATACGGATACGCCAGAACCTCTGCTTGGATATCTGTATGAATCACCCCTGCCGGTTTCTTAGGAATGGATGATGGAAAGCAGCCAGCTGCTCCAGCGAGATTATGGGAAACAACAATTCACATGCTCTCGCCATGGAACGCTCACGTTGGCTTCTGCAGTTTGTCGTTGAACTGTTCTTGTCGTGTTCAAGCCTGATCGTCCCGATCGTGCGTCGGTTCTGCTTTCGTCAGGTCGGGATACTGAGCGCCATGTCTGTGCATGTGCATGTGCATGTGCCTGGTGCGAGTCGCTGCTTTCTTGCCGGCTCGTGACTGCCCGTGGCCAACCTTGCCGGATGACTCAGCCGTGATGAAGACTGCCTTCGACCACTCGTACCTGGGTGTTGGAATCCAGGATGCCCATTCGCTGGAGCACGTCGCGAAACGGATTTCCCTGGCGCTGGGCGTCAGGCTGGAACGCGCCGGGAAGTTCGATGAGTTTCCAGCTTTCAGCGTGGCGCAGAAGGATATCGAGTACGTGCTCTGGGGAAGGCCCGAGGACGAGTCGTCAGAGGAGGCCGCCGATGATCCTTGCGACTACGCGCTGACCATCTACATCAACCCTCCCGAAGCGATCCAGTCCTCCCCTCCTCTGCTTAGCCGCCTGCGCACGCCTGGCCGGAATGCTGGCGATAACGAGTTGTCCCTGGCGCTTGCCAGCGAGCTGCAGAAGCTCGGCTTCAATGCGGAAAGTCTGTTCGCCGCGCACCGGCAGCCCCGCCAGGGCGCCAGACTCTAGATAGAAAACCTGAATAGATAGAAGGCCCGGTTGCCACCCAGCGACTCGCGCCAGGCGGCAGCGAGAGATGCTCAGTTGCTCGCCACATCCGGCTGCCAGACCGGCACCGCGCGGGCATCCACCGGTTTCGGCAACAGGCCCTGGGCAAAGAACGCATCAGCGATGCGTTGCTGCTCGTCCAGCCCGTCAGCGTGCACCGGCTGCACGTCGTAACTGCGGCGGGCATTGGCCTGCTCGACGGTGGCGACGTCCAGGTTGCCCCATAGCGGGCCGAGCACCTTGGCGGCGTCGGTGGGATGTTCCTTTACCCAGCGACCGGTTTTCTGCAGCTCGGCGAAGACCTGTTTGAGCACTTGCGGATGCGCCTTGGCGTAGGCGGTCGACGCCAGGTAGTAGCGCTGGTAGCTGGCCAGGCCCTGGCCATCGGCGAGCACACGGGCGTTCTGTTGGCGCTGGGCACTGGCCACGTAAGGGTCCCAGGTGACCCAGGCATCGATCTTGTGGTTCTCGAAAGCGGCGCGGCCATCGGCTGGCGTCAGGTACGCCGGCTGGATGTCGGAAAACTTCAGCCCAGCCTTCTGCAGCGCGGCAATCAGCAGGTAATGGCTGCCGGCTGCCTTGGTCACGGCCACGCGCTTGCCCTTGAGATCGGCCAGCGTTTTCAGCGGCGAATCCTGCGGCACCAGGATCGACTGCGCAGTGGGCGACGGAGTCTCCCGGGCGAAGTAGGTCAGCTGCGCGCCGGCGGCCTGGGCAAACACCGGAACGGTGTCGGCGACATCCGCCGAGAGGTCGACGTTACCGACGTTGAGCGACTCCAGCAGCGGCAACCCGCTGGGGAATTCATGCCAGGTGACCTTGATACCCTGCTTGCCCAGCTCGCGCTCCAGGCTGCCCTGGGCTTTGACGATGGTCAGCAGCGTCGATGACTTCTGGAAGCCGATGCGCAACGTCTCTTCGGCCTGCGCATTCAGTGCGCCGAACAAGGCGAAAGTGGCGCTCAGGCCAATGGTGAAACGACGCAGGAAAAAGCTGCGGGACATGGATGAAGCTCCTCGAATACGGATTTGGCCACCCGCATGACGAGGGATGGACCACGGACAGGTCTGGTGGAGAAATTGGCGTCCGGTGGTCCGGTAAAACCAAGATTACCGATATAAAAAACTCGATAAAAATACTCTTTGGTTCTTAACTAATGACAGAAGGAGGCTCGGCGCAAGCCTCCTTCCGGGCAGGTATCACTCCCCTGCTCCACCGCCAACTCGCGAGTCAGGGCCTCAGTGGAATGCGCCGGCGAACGAGGTGTCGATCACGCTGGAAGTGTCGAAGGCCTTGGGCAGCGCGCCGGTCTGCAGGAGGAAATCGGCGGTGCCCTGGTAGTCGGCGGCAGCCTGCGAATCCACCGGGCCGACGCTCATGGCGGCCTGGCCGATCCAGTGGCGGGAAACGGACTGGTCCAGGTTGGCCTTCTTCGCCCAGATGTCGGCGTATTGCTCCTTGTGCGCTTCGACCCAGACGCGGGCCTTCTGCAGGCGGCCGAGGAAGTCGGCGATCTGCGCGCGCTTGGGGTCGATGGAGTCGGCGTTGGCGGCGATGCTCGACAGCCCCGGCATCAGGTTGCGGGCGGTGAGGATCGGGCGTGCGCCGGAGAACACGATCTGCTGCGAGATGTAGGGCTCCCACACCGGGAAGGCGTCGATGCTGCCGCGTGGCAGTGCCGCGGCCGCGTCGATGGGCATCAGTTTGACGAACTCGACGTAGTCACTGGGCAGGCCGGCTTTCTCCAAAGCTCGCAGGGTCAGTTGCTGGCTCCAGGCGCCGGGCCAGTAGGCGACCTTCTTGCCTTTCAGATCGGCGATGGTCTTCACCGGCGAATCCTTGGGCACCAGCAGCGCGATGGTGTCGGGGTTCTGCCGGGAAATCCCGATCAGCTTCACCGGCGCGCCCTTGGCGGCGAGGAAGATGAAGCCCGAGTCACCGAGGAAACCCAGGTCCAGCGCGCCAGCCTGCAGTCCTTCGGCCACTGGCGCAGCAGACTGGAAATGCTTCCAGTCGACGGTATAGGGCGCGCCTTCGAGCACGCCGGAGGCTTCCATGGAGGCGCGTACGTTGTAGTAGTTCTGGTCACCGACCCGCAGCGTCGGCAGGTCGGCGGCCTGGGCCAGCGGCGCGCCCAGCAGGAGCGCGGCGAAGGTGACGCGCAGGCGTTGTTTCAGGTTCATCGAAAAGCTCCTCAACCGGCCCGACGCAATTGCGGCAGGCGGGCGATCTGTTCATGGATGGCGGGAATCAGGCCCTGGCCGTAGCGCACGGCGTCGCCGAGCGGGTCGAAGCCACGGATCAGGAAAGTGGAAACACCCAGGCGGTAGTACTCGCCCAGCGCCGCGGCGACCTGCTCGGGCGTGCCGACCAGTGCGGTGGAGTTCCAGCGCGCACCGGTCAGGCGGGCCACGCCGGTCCATAGCCGCGTGTCGAGCACATCGCCCTGCTGTGCGGCGGCCAACAGACGCTGGGAGCCGACGTTCTCCGGCTTGTGGTCGTTGAGCGGCAGACCCAGGCGGGAGCGGTTGTCGCGCACCTGTTCGACGATCTCGGCGGCGCGTTTCCAGGCGGCCTCCTCGGTGTCCGCGACTATCGGGCGGAAGGACACCGAGAAGCGCGGATCGCGCCCCTGCGCCTGGGCGGCGGCACGTACCCGGCGGATATGCTCGTCGACGGCGGCCAGTGGTTCACCCCAGAGCATGTAGGTGTCGGCGTGGCGTGCGGCAACCTCGATGGCGGCCTCGGACGAGCCGCTGAAATAGATCGGGATGTGCGGTTTCTGCCGTGGGCGCACGGCCGGTGAAGCGCCCTGGAAGCGATAGAACTCGCCGTGGAAATCCACCGGCTGCTCGGCCGTCCAGATGTTGCGCAGGGCCTGCAGATATTCGTCGGTACGGGCGTAGCGGCGGTCGTGGTCGAGGTAGTCGCCGTCGCGCGCCAGGTCTTCGTCGTTGCCGCCGCTGACCACGTTGAGGGCCAGGCGGCCGTCGCTGAACTGGTCGAGGGTGGCGAGCTGGCGGGCGGCCAGCGGCGGCGCGATCACGCCCGGCCGGTAGGCCAGCAGGATGCCCAGGCGTCGGGTGGCGGCAGCCACGAAGGAGCTGACCACCGCGCCCTCGGCGGCATTGCTGAAGTACCCCACCAGCACCCGGTCGAAACCGGCGTCCTCATGGGCCTGGGCGAATTGCCGGACGAAGCCGGCATCCACCGCGTCCCCCAACGGCTGATCCACCTCGGAACTCGGGGTGGCGGTGATCATGCCGAGAATTTCCACGCTCACTGTGTTGCCCTCGCCTGGGCCGCTGACTGAATCCGGCGGCTTTCGTTATAAGAAAAACGTCTTGTCTGACGTCGTTCTTAGAAGCTATAGGCAAGCACTTCATGATGGAAATTCATTTTTGTCATATCCTAATATGCAAATAGCGCATATTTAAGCGTGACCAAGTTGCGCGCTTCGCTTTCCGCTTTTCGTAGGAGCGAGCTTGCTCGCGAACAGAGCCACGACGGCACCCTCCGGCTGGCACAGGAGTAAAGGGGGTTCGCGAGCAAGCTCGCTCCTACAGGGGGATTCAGGCCGGGGATATATCCAAGCCTCTGGCCACCGCGCTACCGAACAGCCGGGCCGGCGTTTCCAGGTTGGCCAGCAGCCGCGGGCGCACCAGCCAAAGCTGGATCAGCGGGCGGAAGTCTTCCAGGTCGAGCACCTGCAACTGCTCGCGGTACTGGCTGCGCGCCAGGGCCGGCGCTGGCACCAGGCCGAGCCCCCTGCCCTGCGCCACCAGCCCGAGCTGAAGTTCGCTGCCGAAGGTTTCCAGGTTCAGCTGCAGGCCCAGGCCCTGGTCGGCCAGGGCGCGCTGCAGGCCGGCGCGGAAGCCGCAACCGTCCGGGTTGAGCACCCAGCCCTGCTGCTGACAGTCGAGCAGACGATGGGCTTGCAAGTCGCTGGCCTTCGACGCCACCACGCACAGCTCGACCTGCCCCAGCGGCGTGGCGCCCAGGTCATCGGGGAATACCTTGCTCGGCGGGAACAGCACCACCGCTGCATCCAGCTCGGCGTTTTCCAGACGTGCCAGCAGATGGCTGCCCCAGCCGCTGCTGACCTGCGCGCGCAACTCGGGATACTCGTCGGCCAGTTGCCGCAGCGCTTCGAGCAGCACCACCTCGCCGATGCTCTGCGGCACCCCAAGGCGCAGCACACCGCTGGGCGCCGAATCGCTGGCGACCAGCTCGCGCAGCCCGTCCACCTCGCGCAGCACCCGCCGGCACTGCTCAAAGACCCGCAACCCGGCGGCGGTCGGCTTGAGCGGCTTGGTGTTGCGATCGAGCAATTCCACCCCGAGGGATTCCTCCAGGCTCTGCACCCGTCGGGTGATCGCCGACTGGGTCAGCCCCAGGCTTTCGGCGGCTTGGCTGAGGGAGGCGTTGCGGATCACCGCGACGAAGGCGTCGATGTCATCGATCTTCATGGGGCAAACACCAATTGCATTTCTTGCATATTAGCTTAGATTCAAAATGCATTTCAGGAATAAAAATACGTTTGCTACCGTAGCGCCAAACCTGACCGGAGTGAAATTTTCCGCATGTCTGCCCCTCTGCGCCTTGACCGCCTGCGCCAGTTCATCGGTGACCTGGCGAACCTGATCGACACCCAGCCCGACGAAGCCGCGCTGCTCGCCCAGGCCGGCCCGCTGCTGGCCGAACTGGTGCGCCACGACGACTGGCTGCCCGGCGACTACGCCCGCCCCGATCCACAGCGCTACCAGCAGTACCTGCTGCACGCCGACTCGCAACAGCGCTTCTCGGTGGTCAGCTTCGTCTGGGGCCCGGGCCAGCGCACGCCGGTGCACGACCACCGCGTCTGGGGCCTGATCGGCATGTTGCGCGGCGCCGAATATTCGCAGCCGTTCGCCTTCGCCGCCGATGGCAGCTTGCAAGCCAGTGGCGAACCTCACCGGCTGGAGCCGGGCGAAGTGGAAGCGGTGTCGCCGCGCATTGGCGACATCCACCAGGTCAGCAACGCCTTCGCTGACCGCTCCTCCATCAGCATCCACGTCTACGGCGCCAACATCGGCGCGGTGCGACGTGCCGTCTTCAGTGCCGAAGGTGAAGAGAAACCCTTCATCTCCGGCTATTCCAACAGCCAGTTGCCCAACATCTGGGACCTGTCGAAAGAGAACCCCGCATGAGTCAGATTGCCCGCCGTACCTTCCACGACATCCGCGCCGCCCTCCTCGCTCGCCAGGAGCTGATCCTGCTCGACGTGCGCGAGGAAGACCCGTTCGCCCAGGAGCACCCGCTGTTCGCCGCCAACGTGCCGTTCTCCAAGCTGGAACTGGAGATCTACGCCCGCGTGCCGCGCCGCGACACGCCAGTGACCGTGTATGACGATGGCGAAGGCCTGGCCGAACTGGCCGCGCAACGCCTGCTCGACCTCGGCTACAGCGACGTCGCCCTGCTCGACGGCGGCCTGGCCGGCTGGCGCGCTGCCGGCGGCGAGCTGTTCAAGGACGTCAACGTACCAAGCAAATCCTTTGGCGAGCTGGTGGAAGCCGAACGCCACACCCCTTCCCTGGCTGCCGAGGAAGTCCAGGCGCTGCTCGATGCCAGGGCCGACGTCGTGGTGCTCGACGCCCGCCGCTTCGACGAATACCAGACCATGAGCATCCCCAGCGGCATCAGCGTGCCCGGCGCCGAGCTGGTGCTGCGCGTTGCCGAACTGGCGCCGAGCCCGGCCACCCGCGTCATCGTCAATTGCGCCGGGCGCACCCGCAGCATCATCGGCACCCAGTCGCTGGTGAACGCCGGCATCCCCAACCCGGTGTCGGCGCTGCGCAACGGCACCATCGGCTGGACGCTGGCCGGGCAGCAGCTGGAGCATGGCCAGGCACGGCGTTTCGCCGAGGTTGGCGCAGACACCCGCCAGTCCGCCGCCCAGCGCGCCCGCGCCGTGGCTGACCGTGCGCAAGTCGCCCGCATCGACCGCGCCGGCCTGCGCCAATGGCAGGCAGAGAGCGCCCGCACCACCTACCTGTTCGACGTGCGCACTCCGGAGGAATACGAAGCCGGTCACCTGCCCGGCTCGCGCTCCACTCCCGGAGGCCAGTTGGTTCAGGAAACCGACCATGTCGCCAGCGTGCGCGGTGCGCGCCTGGTGCTGATCGATGACGATGGCGTGCGCGCCAACATGAGCGCCTCCTGGCTGGCCCAGATGGGCTGGCAGGTCGCCGTGCTCGACGGCCTGGCCGCCGCCGATTTCAGCGAACAAGGCGCCTGGGCTGCCCCGCTGCCGGCCAAGCCGCAGGCCGAAACCATCGCCCCGCAGACCCTGGCCGACTGGCTGCGCGCTCCGGGCACCGCCGTGCTCGACTTCACCGCCAGCGCCAACTACGTCAAGCGCCACATCCCCGGCGCCGCCTGGGCCCTGCGCAGCCAGCTGCGCGAGGCGCTGGCCCGGCTCGGTGATGCCGACCGCTACGTGCTCACCTGCGGCACCAGCTTGCTGGCGGGCTTTGCCGTGGCCGACCTGGCGGCGCTGACCGACAAGCCAGTGTTCCTCCTTGAGGGCGGCACCAGCGCCTGGGTCGCCGCCGGCCAGCCGACCGAGGAAGGCGAAAGCCTGCTCGCCGCGCCGCGCATCGACCGCTACCGCCGTCCTTACGAAGGCACCGACAACCCGCGCGAAGCCATGCAGGGTTACCTCGACTGGGAGTTCGGGTTGGTGGAGCAACTGGGCCGCGACGGCACCCACGGCTTCTTCGTGATCTGAAGCAGCAGAACCCGGCTGCCCTTTGAGAGCGGCCGGGCTTTATCTCAGGACATGCCTGGCGCACACGCGCTGGCAGCAGCAGCGAAAGGGAAATCACATGATCGAAGGCAAGACGCTGGTCATCATCGGCGGGACTTCCGGCATCGGCCTGCGCGCCGCGCGCTTGGCCGTGCAACGCAGTGCGCGCGTCGTTCTGGGTGGACGCGACGAAGCACGGCTGGCCAGCGTGGTGGAGAGCCTTGGCCCCAGCGCCGAGGGCTACCCGGTGGACAACACCGACCGCCAATCGCTGGGTGAGTTCTTCGCCCGCCTCGACCGGGTCGATGGCCTGTTCACGCCGGCGGCCAGCTATCAGGTTGCCGACTTCAACGAGCAGGATGAAGAGAAAGTGCGCAGCGCCTTCGAGCGCAAGTTCTGGCCGCAATACTGGGCGGTGCAGGCCGCCCTGCCCGTTCTCGCGCCGGAGGCCGGCATCGTGCTGGTTGGCGGCGCAGCCGGTGCGCGCCCGGTGCCGGGAGCGGCGTCCTATGCAGCCTGCAACAGCGCCATCGAAGGCCTTGCGCGTGCGCTGGCGGTGGACCTGGCGCCACGCCGGGTCAACGTCATCGCCCCCGGCACGCTGGATGGCGAACTCTGGCAAAGCCGCGACCCGCAGCTGCGCGAGAGCGCCTTCGCACATTACGCCCAGAGCACCCTGCTCAAACGCGTGGGGACAGTCGAGGATGCAGCCGATGCCGCGCTGTTCCTGCTCGGCAATCCCTACATGACTGGTGCGACCCTTTCGCCGGACGGCGGCTACACCCTGCGCTAGCCGGGCAAAAAGAAGGGGCGCTTCTGCGCCCCTGCTCTCGCCTCAGCGTGGCTCCAGGCCGACCGAGACGAACTTGGTGTCCAGGTATTCCTGGATACCCCAGACGCCACCCTCGCGGCCGATGCCGCTCATCTTCACCCCGCCGAACGGCGCCTGGGCGGTGGACGGCGCGCCATCGTTGATGCCGACGATGCCGTAGTCCAGCCGCTCGGATACCCGGTGCGCGGTGTCGAGGTCGCGGGTCCACAGATAAGCAGCCAGCCCGTAGGGCGTGTCGTTGGCCGCCGCCACCACCTCATCCACCGTGTCGAATTCGATGATCTTCGCCACCAGCTCGTCCCAGCCGCCCACGCGGTACAGGCACAGCGGCAGCAGCAGGAACATCATGCCGACCGTCTTGATGATGAACTGGGCGATGTCGGTGAGCGTCAGCGACCACATGCCGCCCAGGCTGGAATACAGCACCACGACGCCGCCGCAGAGCAGGATCGACAGCCAGAACGGCAGCCCCACCTGGGTGTAGATGTTCAGGCTCGACAGGCCGAGGAACAGCGGGATCAGCGCGCCGCAGATCGACAGCGGCACCGTGACCATGATC
>NZ_JASMRU010000051.1 GCF_030462585.1 Pseudomonas sp. CAN1
CTGGTGTTCGACCAGGGCGCGGCGACCCCGCTGGTCAGCCGCCTGAAGAAATCCAGCTGGATCTACACCGGTACCGTGTCCAAGACGCTGCTGCCGGGCCTGCGCGTGGGCTTTCTGATCGCCACCCCGGACCTGTTCCCGCACCTGCTGCGCCTGAAACAGTCCGCCGACCTGCACACCAACCGCGTCGGCCAGTGGCAGGCGTTGCAGTGGTTCGGCACCGAGGCCTATCGTGGCCACCTGGCCGAGCTGCGCGATTTCTACCGCATCCGCCGCGACGCCATGCAGGCGCAGCTGGAGGAGCATTTTGGCGAGCTGGCCGCGTGGAACGTACCCCAGGGTGGGCTGTTCTTCTGGCTCAAGCTCAGGCAGCCTCTGGACACCCGCACTTTGCTGGACGCGGCGCTGGCGCAGAACGTGGCGTTCATGCCCGGCGAACCCTTCTTCACCGAACCGGATGCCAACCCCGGCTACTTGCGGCTCAACTTCAGCCACGTGGCGCCGGAGCGCGCGGGCGAGGGCCTGCGCCGCCTGGCTGCAGTCATCCGTGAAGCACAAGCGGCCAAGGCCGACTGAGGAGCGAGCATGTACACCGTCTACGGCGACCGGCTTTCCGGCAACTGCTACAAGGTCAAACTGGCCCTGCACCTGCTCGGCCTGCCTTACCAGTGGCGCGATATCGACATCCTCAAGGATGAGACGCAGACCCCCGAGTTCCTCGCCATGAACCCCAACGGCAAGGTGCCGGTGCTGCAGCTGGAGGACGGCACCTGCCTGTGGGAGTCCAACGCCATCCTCAACTTCCTCGCCGACGGCAGCGACCTGCTGCCTCGCGAGCCGCGCCTGCGCACCCAGGTGCTGCAATGGCAGTTCTTCGAGCAGTACAGCCACGAGCCCTACGTGGCGGTGGCGCGCTTCATCGAGTTCTACCTCGGCCTGCCCGAGGAGCGCCGCGAGGAATACGCGCGCTGCCACAAGGGTGGCTACAAGGCGCTGAAGGTGATGGAGAAGCAGCTGGAGCAGACGCCGTACCTGGTGGGTGACAGCTACTCCATCGCCGATATCACCCTGTACGCCTACACCCACGTGGCGCACCAGGGCGGCTTCGACCTGGCGAACTTCCCGGCGATCAATGCCTGGATGGCGCGGGTGGCTGATCATCCCCGGCATGTGGCGATGCAGGACTGATCGCCACGCCTGTTGATTGAAAGCGCCGCTTCCCTGGAAGCGGCGTTTTTCGTTGCGGGTCAAAAGAATGGGGCAGGGGGCGTAGGAGCGGACTCCGTCCGCGATCGTTTTCCGGCCACTCCGAGCGCCGAGCCGGCCGGTTGTCTATCGCGGACGGAGTCCGCTCCTACGCAAGGTCTTGCTTTTGATGTGTTGAAAAGCGGCAATTTGCCATCAGATGTTTCTGGAAAAACCGCTCTAAACCGCGGATTTCGCGGTTCCGGGGTTGACCGGCATCATGGCGGCGTTTTGCCGCCCTCCCTAATCTGGACGCGCTGCCATGCAGGATTGTGTACCGATGTGGCTGGGTGCGAGCGGCAGGCAGTGTCGTTGCCCGGCAGGGGGAGGGAAAATATGGCCTATCTGGTCTGGCAGGCGGATCTCGATACCGGGATCGGAGTGATCGATGCACAACACAAGCGCATCGTCGAAATGATCAACCAGTTGCACGAGGCCCAGGCCCATCACGATCGAGCCCTGCTCGGCGGCGTGATCGAGGAGCTGGTCGACTACACCCTCTCGCATTTCGCCTTCGAGGAGACCCTGCTGGAGGACTCCGGCTACCAGTTCACCCGCGCGCACAAGAAGGTCCACGAACTCTTCATCAAGCGCGTTTCCGATTACCGCGTGCGCTTCGAGGCCGGCGAGGACGTCGCCGAGGAGCTCAAGGGCCTGCTCGGCCGCTGGCTGTTCAACCATATTCGCAATGATGACGCCAACTACGTGGACGCGGTGAAGGCGTCCATGCACGATCTGACCCGCGACCAGGGGCATGGCGGCTGGCTGGCCCGCTCGATGAAGCGATTCTTCGGCTGAATCGCCCGCTGTTTCGGCAGTGAATGCCGCAGCGAATCGCCCCCGGCTGGCTATGCTTCGTGCACAACTAAAAGCAATGCCACGGGGGTATTCGCGCATGAAGACGCTGTTGAAGTCACTGCTGCTGCTTTCGTTCCTGTCGTCCTTCCCATTGTTCGCCGCCCAGCCGAGCGCCACGCAGGGCTCGGAGGACCAGCGCGCCAAGGCGTTGCTGTCCAAGGCGGTGGCCGCCTACAAGCAGGAAGGTGACAAGGCCTTCGCCGCGTTCAGCCGCCAGGGCGAGTTCGTCGATGGCGACCTCTACGTCTTCGTGGTGGACAGCAAGGGCACCATGCTCGCCAGCGGTGGGCCGTCGGTGGTGTTGATCGACCGCGACGTTTCATCCACCCTCGATCCCTCGCTCCAGCAGCAGTTCGCCAAGGCGCTGAAGTCGCCGGAAACCGGCAAGGTGCAGCAGGCCGACTACCGCTGGAAAAACTGGGCGGACGGCAAGGTCGAGCGCAAGCACGTCTATTACCAGCGCGTCGGCGAGCGCTTCCTCGCCGTGGGCTACTACATCCCGCGTGCTTCGGCGCAGCAGGCGGCGGCCATGCTGGACAAGGCGGTGAAAGCCGTCGAAGCCGACCCGGAAGGCACCTTCAAGAAGATCACCGCGCGGGACAAGGCGTTCATCGAGGATGACCTTTACGTCTTCGTGGTCGACCTGGACACCTCGAAGTTCGTCGCCCATGGCTTCAACACGCGGATGGTCGGCACCGACTTCGAATCGCTCAAGGACCCGGGCGGCAACCCCATCGGTCACGCCATGCTGGAACTGGCCAAGTCCAAGGGCGACGCCGAGTTCGAGTACCAGTGGCGCAACCCGGTGACCAGCAAGGTGGAGAACAAGCACGCCTTCCTGCGCAAGGCCGGGCACTACCTGGTCGCGGTGGGTTACTACACCCGCTGAGGCCTTTTCCGCAGGCACAAAAAACCGGCCCTTGGGCCGGCTTTTTCATGGCGGCGGTTCGCCTCAGCGGATCAGGCTGAGGAATTCGCTGCGGGTGGCGGCGTTCTCGCGGAACTCGCCGAGCATCACCGAGGTGACCATCGAGGAATTCTGCTTCTCCACGCCGCGCATCATCATGCACATGTGCTTGGCTTCGATCACCACGGCCACGCCCAGCGCGCCAGTGACCTGCTGCACGGCCTCGGCGATCTGCCGCGACATGTTTTCCTGGATCTGCAGGCGGCGGGCGTACATGTCGACGATGCGCGCGACCTTCGACAGGCCCAGCACCTTGCCGTTGGGGATGTAGGCGACGTGGGCCTTGCCGATGAAGGGCAGCAGGTGGTGCTCGCACAGCGAGTAGAGCTCGATGTCCTTGACCAGCACCATTTCGCTGTTGTCGGAGCTGAACAGGGCGCCGTTGACGATCTCCTCCAGCGTCTGCTGGTAGCCGCGGCAGAGGTACTGCATGGCCTTGGCGGCACGCTTGGGCGTGTCGAGCAGGCCTTCGCGGGTGACGTCCTCACCGAGCTGGCTGAGGATCGCGGAGTAGTTTTGTTCCAGGGACATGATCTACCTGTGGCAATGACAAAAATAAAAACCGTGGCGCAGGGTAGGGCGCTCAGCCTTGGCTGGCAAGGCCTGGGCGCCGGTTGGCGCGTTATGCCCGGTGGTTTGTCGCCGGGTGTGCGGTGGGGGCTTGTGCGAGCGATCTACTCGTCGCGGCCTTCGAGCATGGTGCGCCGCAGCATCACGTAGATGGCGCCGGTGCCGCCGTGGCGCGGCAGGCAGGAAGCGAAGCCGAGCACCTGCGGGTGCTGGCGCAGCCAGGTATTCACGTGGCTCTTCACCATCGGGCTGCGGCCATCGATGCGCGCGGCCTTGCCGTGGGTGACACGGACGCAGCGGATTTCGAAACGGGTGGCTTCGGCGATGAAATCCCAGAGGGTTTCGCGGGCGGTCTCGATCTTCATGCCGTGCAGGTCGAGGCTGCCTTCGAAGGCGATCTGGCCGGCCTTGAGCTTGCGAATCTGGCCTTCCTGGACGCCGTCGCGAGCCCAGTAGAGTTCGTCTTCCGGGCCGACGTCGATGACGAACTGGTCGGACAGGCCATCCACGCGGATGTTCTCGGTGCGCACGGTTGCGTTCTGCCGCAGCTCCTTGAGCTGCTTGCGGTCGGCCTTGGGCTTGCCGGTGTCGGCCTGGTCCACGGTGATGCGCCTGACGCCGCGCATCTCGCTGGCGAACTGGGAAAAATCGTCATCTTGCATGCGCACCTCCTCAAAGAGCCGCGCAGTTTAACGGATCGCGCCGGTCCTGCGGAAATGCGCGCTGTGGGGCTCAGTCGCGGCGCTTCATCAGCCGCGGTGACAGGCTCAGCCCATCGCGGCCACGGGCGCGACGGCGCGCGGCGCGCCAGAAGGTGACGCCCAGCCACAGGCAGAGCAGGCCGATCACCAGCAGCACGGCGCCGGCGCCCGGTTCGATGTACAGTACGCCGACAGCAGGCTGGCGACGCAGGAGGGCGGCCACGCCGGCCATGCTGGACAGGATGCCGAAGGTGGCGATTACCGCGGCGATCGCGGCGGCGAAGCGCCAGCGCCAGCGGCCCGAACGTTTCGGGCGCATGCTGGGTGGATCGAATTTATCGGTCATCTTCATCCCGACTTCCTCATCTATTGAACGAGGCTATGACCGGGCGGGATTGGTGGGGTTCCAACCCCTGGCTCGGGAAAAGCGGCGAACCAGCTGCACAGCGGGTTCGCGGGCCCTCGCGGCTAAGCTGAGCGCATCCGCGGGCGGCTGTCGTTGCCGCCCGTCGGGAGGGCAGGCCTCAGACCAGCGCGTGGGCCTGGGCGACCACGGCGGCGAAGTTGTCGCCCAGGGCGGCGATTTCGGCGCGGTGCAGGTCGCGGGCGGCGAGCACGCCACCTTCGGGGGTGGGAATGTCGCGGGTGGCGCAGGCGGCGTCCACCAGGGTGCAGCGGTAGCCGTAGTCCTTGGCGGCGCGGACGGTGGTGCTGATGCTGGAGTGGGTCATGAACCCGCAGACGATCAGGTCGAGGCGGCCGCTGGCCTGCAGGCGGTCATGCAGGTCGGTGCCGGCGAAGGCGTTGGGAAGGCGCTTGTCCACCACCACCTCGCCCGGCAGCGGGGCCAGTTCGGGCAGGAAGCGGCCGCGCGGGCCCTGCGGGTCGAGCAGGCCGCCGACCACGCCCAGGTGGTGCACGTGGACGATCGGGGTGCCCATGTTCCGGGCCGTCTCCAGCAGCAGGCGAATCTGCGCCACCGCGGCGTCCAGGTCGGGCAGGGCCAGCACGCCGCTGCGGTACTCCTCCTGGGCATCGATGATCAACAGAGTGCTCTGGCGCAGGGTGGCCGGCGGATATCCGCGCCCACTGATCTGCAGCATGCTGAGCGGATGGGACATGTCTGGACTCCTGTAAATGCATGTTCACTCATTGTGGGCCGTAACGCGTCTGCTGTGAATCTTTGCGAACTCGCGCCAAAGTGGTATTGGCATTCTTCTCAGGAACTGGCTGGCGGCCCCCCAGAACGCCCCCGTTCCGCTAGAATGCGCCCCTTTTTGCGAGCTGCGAGGACTGCTGCCGTGACCGAATCCCGTTTGCTGACCCTGCGTGACCACATCCGCTGGGCCGTCAGCCGCTTCCACGCCGAGGAACTGTTCTTTGGCCACGGTACCGACAACGCCTGGGACGAAGCCCGCCAGCTTGTACTGGGAGGGTTGCACCTGCCCTGGGAAATGGCCGATGCCTACCTCGATTGCCGCCTCGAAGACGAGGAGCGCGAGTACCTGATGCACCTGCTGCGCCGGCGCATCGACGAGCGCGTGCCGACCGCCTACCTGCTGGGCGAGGCCTGGTTCTGCGGCATGCCCTTCGTCGTCGACGAGCGCGTGCTGGTGCCGCGCTCGCCCATCGCCGAACTGATCGAGCGCCGCTTCGAGCCGTGGCTGGCGGCGGACCCTGCGCGCATCCTCGACCTGTGCACCGGCTCGGGCTGCATCGGCATCGCCTGCGCCAGCGCCTTCCCGGAGTCCGAGGTGGTGCTGGGCGACCTGTCGTTCGATGCCCTGGAAGTGGCGAACATCAACATCGAGCGCCACGAGCTGGGCGAGCGCGTCTACACCGTGCAGGGCGATGGCTTCGCCGGCCTGCCGGGCCAGCGTTTCGACCTGATCGTGTCGAACCCGCCCTATGTCGATGCCGAAGACTTCGCCGACATGCCCGCCGAGTACCACCACGAGCCCGAGCTGGGCCTGGCCTGCGGAGACGACGGCCTGGACCTGGTGCGGCGCATGCTGGCCGAGGCCGGGGACCACCTGACCGAGCGTGGCACGCTGGTGGTGGAGGTGGGCAACAGCCAGGTGCACGTGGCGGCGCTCTACCCGGAAGTGGACTTCACCTGGCTCGATTTCGAGTACGGCGGCCACGGCGTGTTCCTGCTTTCGGCGCAGCAGTGCCGGGAGCATCAGGACCTGTTCAAGGCGCGCATCAACGCCTGAGGCACCCTGTAGGAGCGAGCTTGCTCGCGAACGGTGCTTGCCGGCAGTGGCGAGGCTGGGCGGTTCGCGAGCAAGCTCGCTCCTACGAAAAGCCAGCCGGGTGAGATGGTGCGGGCTTCAGCCTATCGCGGACGGAGTCCGCTCCTACGCGGAGGTGGGCTTTGGGTAGGAGCGGACTTCGTCCGCGATGGTTCGACGGCCGCTGCGGTATTCCGAACGGCGCAAGCGTCTACCCGCCACGGATCAATGCGTGGCAATCCAGATGAGCAGCCCGGCCTGGAACACGGCGAACACCGTCAGGCAGGCGATGGTGAAGCGCAGGCTGGAGTCGTCGCGGCGGAAGGTTTCGATACGCTGCTCCAGGCGGCGAATCTCGTTGGACTGGCTGGCCAGGTTCTGGTCGGCCTGCTCCAGCATGGCGCCGGCTTCCAGCAGCGGCAGTATCTGCACCTTGTCCTTGTGCCAGTCGTCATACAGTTCGCTGACCCGGCCGACGCTGTAGCGCGCCTTGAGCAGCCGGGTGTCCTCGTAGACCACGTCGAAGCCCTGGGCGCGCAGGAAATGGTCGCGGCGCTGGCGGGACTCCTCGTTGGGCGTGTCCTTGAAGGCCAGCGCGCCGCCCTCGACGCGGTAGTGCGAGAACTTCTTTTTTGCCCAGGCCACTCCCTGCGCCAGGAGAAAACGCCCGAGGCCGCGGTTCAGTGGTTCGGTGGCGAAGCCCGAATCGGCGCCGAAGCGCACTTCCTTGCTGCGGTGGTCCGCCCAGACCTCCAGCAGGTTCACTTCCTTGCGCAGCACCTGGCCGGGCACCTGCACGGTCAGGCGCAGCACGCTCTGCTCGGCGTTGTGGCGCTCCACCCGGCCCAGTTGCACGAAGCGCAGCGGCCTCGCGCCGGTGCTGCGGTCGGTGGGCAGCGGCGCCAGGCGCAGCAGGCGATAGTGTTCCGGCGCCAGCTCCGACCACGGGTGTGGGCGCGGTGCGGCGCTCTCCTCGGGGGTGGCGGCAGCGGTCTGTTCGGCTTCGGTCATGGGGATCTACCTCGGGGCCTGGCGGGCGTGGCCAGGGCTCTCCCGTGGTTTATCGACGCACCGGCGGATTTCTTGAGACGTTCGCTCCAGATGCGTCGTCGTTCCCGGCCAGGGTACTGCCGGGCAGGCTCTGTGCGTGCCGGATGAAAGTCGTGAGGCGCTGCACCAGCTCGCGGGCCAGCGGCAGGTTGGGGTTGTTGTAGGAGGCCAACTGTTGCGGCCCGCTGGTCGGGACGATGCGCAGGATGTGGTTCATCCCGGAGATCACGAACAGCTCGCTGTCGGGCTTGGCGCGCTTGAGCGCCTCGGCGTCCTCGACGCCCACCTGGATGTCGTTGCTGCCTTGCAGGATCAGGGTTGGCAGCTTCAGATCGGCAAACGCCCGCGCCGGGTCCTGGCGGAACAGCGAGATCAGGTAGGGCTGCACGCTGGGGCGGAACAGCACCTTGAGCGGCTCCTGCACATTGGGCTGCAGCTGTCCGGCCTGCAGGCCGTCGATCAACTGGTCGGCCTGGGCCAGCAGCGGTGGCGGCAGGCGGCCTTGCAGCTGCTCGCGCAGCACTTCGCCGATGGGGCGGGCGCTGCCGGCCAGGGCGACCAGCGCCTCGGCATGGGAGTGCGGTGCGGCGAGGCTGGCGATCAGCGCGCCTTCGCTGTGGCCAATGAGAATCTGCCGGCCGAAGCGCGGGTCGCGGGCCAGCTTGTCGCTCCAGGCCACCACGTCGCTGACGTAGGCGTCGACGCTGAGTTCTTCCTCGCGCGGCGCGGCCGGCAGGCTGCGGGCCACGCCGCGCTTGTCGTAGCGCACGCTGGCGATGCCGTTCTCCGCCAGGGTCTCGGCGAGCTTGCGCAGGTAGGCGTTCTGCCCGCCCTCGGGGTTGTTGCCGTCGCGGTCGGTGGGGCCGGAGCCGGCGATCAGCAGGGCCACCGGCGGTGGGCTCTGCGGCTGGGAGGGCGGGGCTTGCGGCAGCAGCAGGGTGCCGCGCAGCACGCCGTGGCCGGTGTCCAGGTCATAGGGGCGCTGCAGGATGCTGGTAGGGGCGGCCTGGGCGAGGGAGGCGAGAAAAACGAGGCAGAGCAGGGCGAGACGACGCATCGAGGACTTCACGATGGGGCTGATGGCGCTTTGATCCTCGCGGGCGGCGAAGGTTCGCAGGGCGGATTGACGCAGGTATACTGCTCGGCCTTTTCGATACCAGTCTTTTCGCGGAGCCTCGCATGTCCGGCAACACCTACGGCAAGCTGTTCACCGTCACCACCGCTGGCGAAAGCCACGGCCCGGCGCTGGTCGCCATCGTCGACGGCTGCCCGCCCGGCCTGGAGATTTCCCTGGAAGACCTGCAGCGCGACCTGGACCGCCGCAAGCCCGGCACCAGCCGCCACACCACCCAGCGCCAGGAAGCCGACGAGGTGGAAATCCTCTCCGGCGTGTTCGAGGGCAAGACCACCGGCACGCCGATCGGCCTGCTGATCCGCAATACCGACCAGAAGTCCAAGGACTACTCGGCGATCAAGGACCTGTTCCGCCCGGCCCACGCCGACTACACCTACCACCACAAGTACGGTGTCCGTGACTACCGTGGCGGCGGCCGTTCCTCGGCGCGCGAAACCGCCATGCGCGTGGCCGCCGGCGCCATCGCCAAAAAGGCCCTGGCGGGCATGGGCATCCGCGTGCGCGGCTACATGAGCCAGCTCGGCCCGATCGAAATCCCCTTCAAGACCTGGGACAGCGTCGAAGACAACGCCTTCTTCAGCCCCGACCCGGACAAGGTGCCGGAGCTGGAGGCCTACATGGACCAGCTGCGCCGTGACCAGGACTCGGTCGGCGCGAAGATCACCGTGGTCGCCGAAGGCGTGCCACCGGGCCTGGGCGAGCCGATCTTCGACCGCCTGGACGCCGAACTGGCCCACGCACTGATGAGCATCAACGCAGTGAAGGGCGTGGAAATCGGCGCCGGCTTCGCCAGCGTCGCCCAGCGCGGCACCGAGCACCGCGACGAGCTGACCCCGGAAGGCTTCCTGTCGAACAATGCCGGCGGCATCCTCGGCGGCATCTCCTCCGGCCAGCCGATCGTCGCCCACCTGGCGCTCAAGCCGACCTCCAGCATCACCACTCCCGGTCGTTCCATCGACGTCGATGGCAACCCGGTGGACGTGATCACCAAGGGCCGCCACGACCCGTGCGTGGGCATCCGCGCCACCCCCATCGCCGAGGCGATGATGGCTATCGTGCTGCTCGACCATCTGTTGCGAAACCGTGCTCAGAATGCTGATGTGAAGGTTGGCACGCCGGTCCTCCGTCAGCTGTGAATCGCGGGCTACAGGCTGCAGGCTATAGGCGGCAGGTAACAGCCGCTCTTTCCTGCGGCCTGTAGCCTGCCGCTTATGGCCGCTCTTCCGTACTGTCGTCTGTCCAGTTTCTACTTCTTCTACTTCTGCCTGCTGGGCGGGACGGCGCCATTTCTCGCGCTGTATTTCCATCACCTGGGCTTCTCCAGCGCGCGTATCGGCGAGCTGGTCGCCATCCCCATGCTGATGCGCTGCGTGGCGCCGAACCTGTGGGGCTGGCTGGGCGACCGCAGCGGCCAGCGGCTGGCCATCGTGCGCTTCGGCGCGGTGTGCACGGCGCTGTGCTTCGCCGGCATCTTCCTCGGCCACAGCTATGCCTGGCTGGCGCTGATCATGGCGGGGCACGCGTTCTTCTGGCATGCCGTGCTGCCGCAGTTCGAAGTGATCACCCTGGCGCACCTGAGCGGGCGCACCGAGAGCTACAGCCGCATTCGCCTGTGGGGCTCCATCGGCTTCATCTGCACGGTGGTCGGCCTCGGCTGGCTGTTCGAGTTCGCCAGCCTGGATGCCTATCCGCTGGCGTTGCTGGCGATCATGCTCGGCATCGTCGGTGCCAGCTGGTGGGTGCCCAACGCCCAGCCGCTGGCGCGGCAGGATGAAGCCGGCGCCGGCGGCTTCCTCCAGCAACTGCTCAGGCCCGGCGTGCTCGCCTTCTACCTGTGCGTGTGCCTGATGCAGCTGTCCCACGGCCCGTACTACACCTTCCTGACCCTGCACCTGGAAGCCCTCGGCTACGCTCGCGGGCTGATCGGCCAGCTCTGGGCGCTGGGCGTGGTGGCCGAGGTGCTGCTGTTCCTGGTCATGCCGCGCCTGCTCAAGCGCTTTTCCCTGCGCCAGGTGCTGGTGGCGAGCTTCCTGCTGGCGGCTCTGCGCTGGTTGCTGCTGGGCACGCTGGCCGGGCATCTGCCGGTGCTGCTGTTCGCCCAGTTGTTGCACGCGGCGACCTTCGGCAGCTTCCACGCCGCGGCCATCCATTTCGTCCAGCGCAGCTTCCAGGCGCGCCAGCAGGGGCAGGGCCAGGCGCTCTACGCCGCGCTTGCCGGCACCGGTGGCGCGCTCGGCGCACTTTACTCCGGCTACAGCTGGGGTAGTCTTGGCCCGGCCTGGACTTTCGCCATCGCCAGCGTGGCCGCGCTGGCGGCTGCCCTGATCATCTGGACCCGTCTGAACGAGGACCCACATGCACACCACCCGTGAACAACTGACCCAGCAGATCATCGAGGCCGGGCGCTTCCTCTATGGCCGGGGCTGGTCGCCGGCCACCAGCAGCAACTACTCGGCGCGCCTGGCCGCCGACCGCGCGCTGCTCACGGTGTCCGGCAAGCACAAGGGCCAGCTGGGCGTCGACGACGTGCTGGAAACCGACCTCGCCGGCAACAGCCTGGAGCCAGGCAAGAAGCCCTCGGCAGAAACCCTGCTGCACACGCAGTTGTACGCCTGGCGCCCGGAGATCGGCGCGGTGCTGCACACCCACTCGGTGAACGCCACCGTGCTGTCGCGCCTCACCGCTGGCGACCGCCTGGAGCTGGAAGACTACGAACTGCAGAAGGCCTTCGCCGGCGTCACCACCCACGAAGGCCACATCACTGTGCCGATCTTCGACAACGACCAGGACATCGCCCGCCTGGCCGCCAAGGTGCAGCCCTGGCTGGAAGAGCACCCGGATTGCCCGGGTTACCTGATCCGCGGCCACGGTCTGTACACTTGGGGCCCACGCATGGCCGATGCCCTGCGCCAGATCGAAGCCTTCGAATTCCTCTTCGAATGTGAACTGAAAGTATTGAGCCTTCGCGGCGGCACACGCTGAGCGAACCCAGCCCGCTTTTGAAAGAAAGCCCTGAAGGACAAGCCCATGAGCAGCCTGACCGTCTACCACGAGTCCAATCCCGAGCAGCCACTGAAGCTGCTGACCCACGCCGAAGACATCGCCGCCACCCTGGCCGAGCTTGGCGTGCGCTTCCAGCGCTGGCAGGCCAATGCGCCCATCGCGCCCGGCGCCAGCCAGGAAGAGGTGATCACCGCCTACCAGCATGAAATCCGCCGCCTGCAGGAAGAGCAGGGCTACGTCACGGTCGACGTGATCAGCCTGAACGCCGACCACCCGCAGAAGGACGAACTGCGCGCCAAGTTCCTCGACGAGCACCGCCATGGCGAGGACGAAGTGCGCTTCTTCGTCGCTGGCCGCGGGCTGTTCACCCTGCACATCGAGGACCATGTCTACGCCGTGCTGTGCGAGAAGAACGATCTGATCTCGGTGCCGGCCGGCACCCGCCACTGGTTCGACATGGGCGAGCGCCCGCACTTCGTCGCCATCCGCCTGTTCAACAACGCCGAGGGCTGGGTCGCGAAGTTCACCGGTGATGGAATCGCCAAGCAGTTTCCGCTGCTGGAAGACTGAAACGCAGTAGTCGCCGCGTAGCAGAGCGTTCCTTGCTCTTCGTAGGAGCGAGCTTGCTCGCGAACAAACCCCGCTGCGGAATCTGTTCGCGAGCAAGAACTGGGCGTCCCCCTCGCTCCTACATGGACACACCGTCCGCGGGTAATAGCAGCGGGCCAATGGAGTTCCCATGCCGATCAAAGCCATCCTCACCGACATCGAAGGCACCACCAGCGCGGTCAGCTTCGTCTTCGACGTGCTCTTCCCCTACGCCGCCGCGCACTTGCCGGACTACGTGCGCGAGCACGCCGACGAGCCGGCGGTGGCCGAGCAATTGGCCGCCGTGCGCGCGGAAAGCGGCGAGGCGAATGCCGATACCGAGCGCTGCGTGCAGATACTGCTCGGCTGGATCGCCGAAGACCGCAAGGCCACGCCGCTCAAGGCCCTGCAGGGCATGGTCTGGGCGCAGGGCTACCGCGCCGGCCAGCTCAAGGGCCACGTCTACCCGGATGCGGTGGATGCGCTGCGCCACTGGCACACCGAGGGCTACAAGCTGTACGTCTATTCCTCCGGTTCGATCCAGGCGCAGAAGCTGATCTTCGGCTGCTCCGAGGCGGGCGACCTGACGCCGCTGTTCTCCGGCTACTTCGACACCACCAGCGGGCCCAAGCGTGAGGCCGCCTCCTACCAGCGCATTGCCGCCGACCTCGGCCTGGCGGGCGAGGAAATCCTCTTTCTCTCCGACGTGGTGCAGGAGCTGGACGCCGCGCAGCAGGCGGGCATGCAAACGGTCGGCCTGGCCCGCGAGGGCGGTGCGCTGGAAGGCCACGAGACGGTCGCGAGCTTTGCGCTGATCGATCCGGCGCGGGTCTGAGCTTCAGCCTTCAAGGCGTGCCCGTGTCGTTGCGGCGCGGGCGGCTATGCTGAAAGGGACGACCAACTCCCGAAAGGATATTCAGCATGGGCTCTACCCTGAGTGGCTTGATCAGCCTGATCATCTTTGCCCTGGATATCTGGGCGATCATCAGTGTGTTGAAAAGCAGTGCGGAGATGCCGATCAAGATCATCTGGATTCTGGTGATCATCATCCTGCCGCTGATCGGGCTGCTGATCTGGGCGATTGCGGGGCCGAAGGGCAACGTGAAGATCTGAGTGGGACGCTGCAGGTTTTCCTGTAGGAGCGGAGCTTCTCCGCGATGCTCTTGCTTTGGGTTGGGTGTGTTTGCGCCGCATCGGCGTGCGCGTTGGCCTCGTGTTTCGCCCCCTCGGGCGAGTCCCTTTTGTCAAACGTCGGATAGCCGCCCTCCCAAAAGGAACCAAAAAGTCTCGCCCCTGCCATCCGGCTTTTCGCTTCGCGAAAAGTACCCTCGGTTCCTCGGAGTTCCAGGGGCCCGCGTTGACGGGCCATCCCTGGCCCGACAACGCTCTCGCGACATCCATGTCGCTCAACCCCTGAAACTCCGATCACCTTCGGCCTCCTGAAAGGGGCACTTGGCGTGCGCGGATATTTCGGTGGAAGACCTCAAGAGCCAAAGCGGAAGCGCCGGTCTTGACGCTCTTGTAGGAGCGGAGCTTCTCCGCGAATCGCCGACAGGCGATGGTCGACGGAATATCCCTGTGACTACCGCTCCCGCCGCAACGGATTCGCGGACAAGGTCCGCTCCTACGGGGGGGGCTGCGGGGCCTTCGTAAGGCGAATAACGTGTCAGCGTTATCCGCCGTCGCAGGGTGCACCGGTGCCTGGCCGGGCTGTAGGAGCGAGCTTGCTCGCGAACCGCCCCGCGCCGGAGCTCCCGTCAATCGAACCGATAATGCATCCGCACACAGCCCGGCTCGATGACCTTGGCCGACAACAACGTCGGCGATGCCCGCAAACCCGTCGCGGGGAACAGCGCAAAGCCGCCGCCGATGATCTCCGGCATCACGTAGATCTCCAGCTCATCCAGCGCGCCGCGTTCCAGGAAGGCCATCTGCAACTGACCGCCGCCGAGCATCCACACGTCGCCATCGTCCAGCGCGCGCAGTTCGGCGATCAGCGCGTCGATATCGCTGCGGGTTTCCAGTGGACCCTTCGGGGCGTCGATGGGGCGGGAGGTCACCACCAGCACGCGCTGCGCTCCATAGGGCCAGGGGCCGGGGTCGGCGGCGAGGAAGTCATAGGTCGCGCGGCCCATGACCACGGTGCGGATGCGCTGGAGGAACAGGCCGTAGTCGTGTTCGCCCAGCTGCAGCTGGTCATGCTTGAACAGCCAGTCCAGCCCGTGCTGCGGGGTGGCGATGAAGCCGTCGAGGCTGCTGGCGATGTAGCCGAGAATCCTGGCCATTAGGGGGCTCCGTGGGTAAGCTTTGCGCCAATATATAAATGAATGTTCATTTATAAAAGAGGCATGGCATGGCTCGAACCAAGACGGTCAGCGACCAAACGATACTCGACGCCGCGATGGCGCTGATGGTGCGCGAAGGGCCGGAGGCGGTGACCTTTGCCGCCGTCGGCCGCGAAGTCGGGTTGTCCGCCGCGACCCTGGTGCAGCGCCACGCGACCAAGGCGGATTTCCTCCGCGCCGTGCTGCTGCGCGCCTGGGATCGGCTGGACGAACAGACCGTGCAGCTCGATGCCAGCGCCGAGCTGAGCCCGGAGGGCGCGGTGCGGATGTTGGTGGCGATGTTCCCGGTGGGCGAGGGCGAGACGGACTACGCCGAAGGGCTGTTGATCCTCCGCGAGGACATGCGCGATCCGCAGCTGCGTGAGCGCGGAGCCCAGTGGGGCGCGGCGCTGGCTGCGGCGCTGGGCCGGCGCCTGAGCGATGACCCGCACCGGCAGGCGCTACTCGGCCGACTGATGGCCAGCCAGTGGCAGGGCGCGCAGCTGTGGTGGGCTTTCGAACGCCGGGGCGATGCGGCCAGTGCCATCGGCGCAGAGTTGCGGCGCTGGTGCGAGGTCGTGCTGAAGGCGGAAAGGGTTGCGGGATAAGGCTTGGGGATGGAGACTCGTCCGATGCATTACTGCCTGATAGAAACTGACCTCGGCTGGTTCGGACTCGCCTGGAGCCCGCAGGGAATCACGCGTGCCTATCTGCCGGGCGATTCCGTGCACAGCGTGCGCGAGCGTTTCGACAAGCTCGGCAGCGAGTCCGCGCAGTGGCCGGCATTCATCGACGAGGCGCGCCAGCTGATCCTGGGGTATGCGCGCGGCGAGGCGGTGTCCTTCGACAATCTGCCGCTGGACCTGTCTACCGCCAGTGATTTCCATCGCCGCGTCTACGACGACATTCTCCAGCTCGGGCGCGGGGAAACCACGACCTATGGCGAAATCGCCCGGCGCCTGGGCGATGTCGGCTTGTCCCGTGCGGTAGGGCAGGCGATGGGCAGCAACCCGATCCCGCTGATCATTCCGTGCCACCGGGTACTCGCCAGTGGCGGCAAGACCGGTGGCTTCTCCGCGCCGGGCGGCAGTACCTCGAAGATGCGCATGCTGGCACTGGAAGGCTACGTGGACCCGCAGGCTGCGCAGAGCGCTTTCGATTTCTAGGCCGACTCCAGCGCGCCCTCCAGGCGCAGCAGCAGTTCCTTGCGTGGCAGGCCGCCGGCATAGCCGGTAAGGCTGCCGTTGCTGCCGATTACCCGGTGGCAGGGCACGATGATGCTGATCGGGTTGGCGCCGTTGGCCGTGCCCACCGCGCGAATTGCCCTGGGCCGGCCGATGCGCCGCGCCAGCTCCGCGTAGACGGTGGTGTAGCCGTAGGGAATCTCCAGCAGCGCCTGCCAGACCTGGCGCTGGAATTCTGTGCCACCGGTGTTCAGGCGCACGTCGAAGCGCTGGCGTTTGCCGGCGAAATATTCGTCCAGCTGCCGCGCCACGTCGTCCAGCAGCGGGTGGCCCTGTTGCCAGTCCGGCTGCGGATAGTGGCGGGTCTCCAGGTCCATGTAGAGCATTCGCAGCCCGTCTTCGTCGCCGGCCAGCAGCAGGCGGCCGGTGGGGCTGTCGTGGTAGCGGTAGTGCATGGTCATCCTCCGGTGCGGCCCGCCTGGGAATAGGCGTGCCACAGATAGACGGCGGCGTAGGCGCGCCAGGGGCGCCAGGCTTCGGCGCGGCGTTGCAGTTTGCGGGCGGTGATGCCTTCGGTGCCCCACACCGGTGACTTGAGCAGGCCCAGGTCGGCGGCGGGGAAGGCGTCTGGATCGCCGAAGGCGCGCAGGGCGACGTACTCGGCAGTCCATGGGCCGATGCCGGGGAGGGCGCAGAGGCGCTTCACCAGGTCGTCGGCACCGTTGTCCACATGCAGCTCCAGCGCGCCGCTGGCGCAGGCGGCGGAGAAGCGCTGCAGCGTCTCCACCCGTTTGCCGGGCATGCCGATACCGGCGAGATCGGCTTCGGCCAGTGCCTCGGGCGTGGGGAACAGGCGGGTTGGCTGGCCTTCTATGTCTCCGGGCAGCGCTTCGCCGAGTCGCTGCACCAGCCGCCCGACTATGGTCACCGCGGCTTTCACCGTGACCTGCTGGCCGACGATGGCGCGCACCGCCTGCTCGAACGGGTCATACGCGGTGGGCAGGCGTAGGCCGGGGGCCTGCTGCAGCAGCGGGCCGAGGATGGCATCGCCGCCCAGGTGTTCGGCGATATGCGCAGGGTTGCTGTCCAGGTCGAACATCTTGCGCACTCGCGCCGTCAGCAGCTCGTGGTGCCGGGCTGGCAGGTGCAGCTCCAGTTCCAGCTCGGCGGACTCCTCCAGCGGTGTGACGCTGAACCAGCCGCTGTCCGCGCCCAGTCGCACGCTGCGGGCATAGCGCTGCGGCGACAGGCATTCGACGCCGGCCAGACTGCGCAGGGCGAAGTGGCCGTAGAACTGCAGCCAGTCCCAGGGGGCGTGGTAGGGCAGGCGGATGATGCGGGACTCGGAGGCTGTGTTTTTCATGCTGCGACCATACCTGCTGGGCGTCGGGCTGTCGTCCCGCGCCTGACTTTCAAACTGGCGCGGCCGGGCTTCCTTATAGAGGGCGCCGACGGCAGGGTTCGACCTGTCATCCTCCGGCACGTAGAATGCGCGCCTCTTTCGGGGCGGCCCGGCCGCCCCCTCCTTGTGTCTTGTCCCGACGGGAGCCCACTGCATGCACGATTACCAGGAAACCCTCTACGACGGCTATGGCCAGCGTTTCAGCGTCGACAGGATGCTCCACGAGGTGCGCACCGAGCACCAGCACCTGGTGATCTTCGAGAATGCCCGCATGGGCCGGGTGATGGCGCTGGACGGCGTGATCCAGACCACCGAGGCCGACGAGTTCATCTACCACGAGATGCTCACCCACGTGCCGATCCTCGCCCATGGCAACGCCAAGCGCGTGCTGATCATCGGCGGCGGCGACGGCGGCATGTTGCGCGAGGTGTCCAAGCACGCCAGCGTCGAGCACATCACCATGGTCGAGATCGACGGCACCGTGGTCGACATGTGCAAGGAATTCCTGCCCAACCACTCCCAGGGCGCCTTCGACGACGCGCGGCTGAACCTGGTGATCGACGACGGCATGCGCTTCGTCGCTACCACCCGCGAGAAGTTCGACGTGATCATCTCCGACTCCACCGACCCGATCGGGCCGGGCGAGGTGCTGTTCTCGGAGAACTTCTACCAGGCCTGCCACCGCTGCCTGAACGAGGGCGGCGTGCTGGTGACGCAGAACGGCACGCCGTTCATGCAACTGGACACCGTGCGCAACACCGCCGGCCGCATGAACGGCCTGTTCGCCGACTGGCACTTCTACCAGGCGGCCGTGCCGACCTACATCGGCGGCTCGATGACCTTCGCCTGGGGCTCGACCAACCCGGCGCTGCGCAAGGTCGACTCCGCCACCCTGGCCCAGCGCTTTGCCGCCAGCGGCATCCAGACCCGTTATTACAACCCGGCGATCCACCAGGGCGCCTTTGCCCTGCCGCAGTACGTGCTGCAGGCCATCGGCAAGCCAGCCAACGACTGATCACTGCGCTGCTGCGCGCCAGCGTCAGGGTGTTTCCTGGCGCTGGCGCGGTCATGACATTTTCTTCACGCGTCATCCGGCATCATGGCCGCCCTCTGGCGGTCCCAGTTCCGTGCCGGTTCTCATTCGCATCATCTCGAAACGATTCCCCGGCCAGGCTTAAGGTCCGCTTAAGCGCCACACAATAGAATGCGCCGCCGCAGCTTTTGCGGTGTAATGCCGCAGCCTTTCGCGCTCGCGCGGGCAACCCTTGCTGCCCGGCCATGGCGATGCGTCTTCGAACCCGAAACGTTCACAACGGAACCTAGAAATGGGCCAATCAGAAGTCCTGACCAACCGCCAGACCGGTGCGAGCCTCACGCGGCCGACCGTGTCCAGCCACCTGGCGTTCACCGCGCTCAGCGTCGTCGCGCTGATGGTGATGTTCTCCCTGCTGCGCCTCGCGCTGTTCATCTATAACCGCGAGCTGATCGGCAGCACGCCGGCCTCCACCTTCGTCGAAGCCTTCATCACCGGCCTGCGTTTCGACATCCGCGTGGTGGTCTACATCGTCGCGCCGCTGGTGTTCGCCATTGCCAGTGCCCGTGCCATGGGCTGGCGCTGGCTGTGGAAGGCGTGGCTGACCATCACCGCCAGCCTGACGCTGTTCCTCGGCGTGCTGGAGATGGACTTCTACCGTGAATTCCACCAGCGCCTGAACAGCCTGGTGTTCCAGTACATGTCCGAAGACCCGAAAACGGTCATGAGCATGATCTGGTACGGCTACCCGGTCGTCCGCTACCTGCTGGCCTGGGCCATCGCCACCTGGCTGCTGTACATGCTCTTCCGTGGTATTGACCGCGCGACCCGGCCGAGTGCTTCGGGCGCATCCGCTGCTGCCTGGTACGTTCGCGTTGGTGTGCTGCTGGTGGTGGTCCTGCTGTGCGTCGTCGCCGTCCGCGGCACCCTGCGCCAGGGCCCGCCGCTGCGCTGGGGCGATGCCTTCACCACTGACTCGATGTTCGCCAACCACCTGGGCCTGAACGGCACGATGACGCTGATCAAGGCCGCCGAGGACCGCTTCGGCGAGGACCGCGCGAACATCTGGAAGTCGACCCTGCCGGACGCCCAGGCTCGCGACACCGTACGAGAGATGCTGCTGACGCCCAACGACAAGCTGGTCGATGCCGACGATGCCGCCATCCGCCGCGACTTCACCCCGCCGGCCGACGGCACCCTGCCGGTGAAGAACGTCGTGGTGATCCTGCTGGAAAGCTTCGCCGGTCACTTCGTCGGCGCGCTGGGCGGCGAGGGCAACATCACGCCGTACTTCGACAAGCTGTCGAAGGAAGGTCTGCTGTTCACCCAGTTCTTCTCCAACGGCACCCACACCCACCAGGGCATGTTCGCCACCATGGCGTGCTTCCCCAACCTGCCGGGCTTCGAATACCTGATGCAGACGCCCGAGGGTGGCCACAAGTTCTCCGGCCTGCCGCAGCTGCTGTCGGCGCGCCAGTTCGAGGACACCTACGTCTACAACGGCGACTTCGCCTGGGACAACCAGTCGGGCTTCTTCGCCAACCAGGGCATGACCTCGTTCATCGGCCGCAATGACTTCGTCAACCCGGTGTTCTCCGACCCGACCTGGGGCGTGTCCGACCAGGACATGTTCTCCCGCGGCAACGAGGAGCTGGACAAGCTCGAAGCCACCGGCAAGCCGTTCTATGCGCTGCTGCAGAGCCTGTCGAACCACGTGCCTTACGCACTGCCCGCCGACCTTCCGGTGGAGCGCGTGACCGGCCATGGCAGCCTCGACGAGCACCTGACCGCCATGCGCTACTCCGACTGGGCGCTGGGCCAGTTCTTCGAGAAGGCCAAGAAGTCGCCGTACTACAAGGACACCCTGTTCATTGTGGTCGGTGACCATGGCTTCGGCGCGCCCGAGCAGCTGACCGAGATGGACCTGTTCCGCTTCAACGTGCCGATGCTGATGATCGCTCCGGGCATCCAGGAGAAGTACGGCGCGACCCGCGACACCGTCGGCACCCAGGTCGACATCGTGCCGACCATCATGGGCCGCCTGGGCGGCGAGACCCGCCACCAGTGCTGGGGCCGCGACCTGCTGAACCTGCCTGAAGGCGACAAGGGCACCGGCGTGATCAAGCCCTCCGGTAGCGAGCAGGTGGTGGCGATCATCAATGGCAACCGTATCCTGATCAAACCCAAGGAAGGCGATATCCGCGTCTATGACTACAAGGTCGGCAAGGACTTCGGCGTGACCCGCGTGGAGAACGCGCCGGACCAGGAAGCGTTGCGTGTCCGTCTGGAATCCTTCATCCAGACCGCCACCAAGAGCCTGCTGAACAACACCGCTGGTGTGGTGGACGGCAAGCCGGACGCGAAGTGATCGCGCGGTAAGTAAAAAGGGGCCTGCGGGCCCCTTTTTCATTGGCTCTTCGTAGGAGCGAGCTTGCTCGCGAACAGATTCGCCGGCAGTTCCATCGCTGGGCGGTTCGCGAGCAAGCTCGCTCCTACGTAAAGCGTGCGGAGTCCCGCCCGTAGGAGCGGACCTTGTCCGCGAAATCCATCGCGGCGGACGAGGGAGTCAAAGGGATATTCCGCCAGCCATCGCCTGCCGGCGATTCGCGGAGAAGCTCCGCTCCTACAAGAGCGTGCGTACCGCTTTGGCTCTGAAGGTTTCCAGAGAAATGCCCGCGCACTCCGAACGGCCCCGTTCAGGAGGCCTCGTTGAAGTGGAGTTTCAGGGGTTGAGCGACATGGATGTCGCGAGAGCGGCGATGGGCCAGGGATGGCCCTTCGCAGCGTGCCCCTGAAACTTCGCTTCAACGAGGGTATTTTTCGCCTAGGCGAGAAACCGGATGTCCGGGGCAAGACCTTTGCCTTCTTTGGGTGGGGCGGCCATCCGTCGTTTGCCAAAGAAGGTCGCCCGAGGGGGCGAAACAAGAAGTCCATGCACACGCCGAAGCGGCGCAGGAACACCTAAGCCAACGCAGCGAACCTGCAACCATGCGCCGGCTCTGCCGGCCGGATCGCGGCCATGTCCCGGTCCTGTAAAGGCCGTTCCAGACGCTGCGAGTGGTCAAAGCGTCGCGGGATAAACGGTTAAAAGAAGTTATAAAGTAAGACCACATCGGTCTAATGGATTATAAGAAAACTGGTTATCCTCGCCGCCACACCACGAGGTGATCAGTTTCGCCAGTCAGGACGCGTAGATGGATGTTGGCAATATCGGTTTCGTAATCGCGGGTCTTGTCGTTGGCTTTATCGTGGGAATGACCGGTGTCGGCGGCGGTTCGCTGATGACCCCGATTCTCCTCTGGTTCGGTATCAACCCCGCTGCCGCAGTGGGCACCGACCTGCTCTATGCCGCCATCACCAAGTCCGGCGGCGTCCTGGTTCACCGCAAGAACGACAACATCGACTGGCGTATCACCGGCTGGCTGGCCCTGGGCAGCGTCCCGGCGGCGGCGCTGACGCTGCTGTTCCTGCACAGCCTGCACACCGATACCGCGGCCATGAACGCCGTGATCAAGAACGCCCTGGGTGTCGTGCTGCTGCTCACCGCGCTGGCGGTGCTGTTCAAGAAGCAGGTGCTGGCCTTCGCCCAGCGCCATGCCGGCGACAGCTTCCACTTCAGCGGCTCGAAGCTGAACACCCTGACCGTGATCACCGGTGCCATCCTCGGCGCTATGGTCGCGCTGACCTCCATCGGCGCCGGCGCACTGGGCACCGTGGCGCTGTTCATCCTCTATCCGTTCCTCGCTACCCGCCGCCTGGTAGGCACCGAGATCGCCCACGCCGTGCCGCTCACCCTGGTCGCCGGCCTCGGCCACGCCAGCATGGGCAACATGGACTGGGGCCTGCTGGGCTACCTGCTGATCGGCTCGCTGCCGGGCATCTACGTCGGCAGCCACCTGGCCGGGCGAATTCCGGACGGCATCCTGCGCCCTTGCCTGGCGTTGATGCTGGCGATGATCGGCTACAAGCTGGTTTTCTAAGCCCCTTCCAGAGCGAGATCAGCCGCGGCGGAAACGCCCCGGCGACACGCCTTTCCAACGGCGGAAAGCGTGGATGAAATTCGATACCTCGCCATAGCCGAGCCGCTCGGCAATCTCCTCCAGACGAATCGCCCCGGTGGCCAGCAACTCTTCGGCCAGCGCCTGGCGCACTTCATCCAGCAAGGCGCGATAGCTGCTGCCCTCGGTTTCCAGCCGGCGGCGCAGTGTGCGCGACGTCATGTGCAGTTCGTCTGCCAGTTGCTCCATGTCCGGCAGCCGCCCCGGCGTGCCCAGCAGGCGGTCGCGAATCTGCCCGGACAGCCCGGTGCGCACCTGGCGTCGGGCGAGCAGGGCGCGGCATTGTTCCTCGCAGCGCCGCGCCACTTCCGGGTTGGCGCCGGGCAGCGGCAGTTCGAGGATGCGGCTGTCGAAGACGATGCGGTTCTCCGCCTGGCCGTAGAGCGGCGTGACTCCCAGTACTTCGATGTACGGCTGCAGATCGGCTGGCGCCTCGCGGCGGAACAGTGCCTGGCGGATCGGCGGCGGCTGGTTGGTCAGGTCGCGCTGGATGCGCAGCACGCCGCCACCGTCGCGGTCGATGAGGAAGTCGCGCAGGTCTTCCGGCACCGCTGCATCGTCCAGCACCAGATGCGCCTCACCGTCGTGTTCCTCCAGCGTCATGCGGTGGAAGGCGTAGGTCAGGTCCAGATAGCGCAGGCCCAGGTGCGCCGCGCTGAGGAACGTCGAGCTGCTGAGCAGGGCGAAGCCCCAGATGCCGTAGGTGTTGAGGTGATAGCGCAGGCCGGCCTTGAGGCCGATACCGGGGCGCTGGCCGATCTGCCGATTGATGTTGCGCAGCAGTTCCAGCTCCTGGGCGGCTTCCACCTCGGCGCCAGGGTCGGCGAGTACGCTGATGTCCAGGCCGGTGCCGTCGAGGCACTGCTCCAGGGTCATGCCATGGTCGAGGCCGAACTGGGTCATCAGTTGCACGCTGATGGCGCTGC
Organism: Pseudomonas sp. CAN1; assembly: GCF_030462585.1. GTDB lineage: Bacteria > Pseudomonadota > Gammaproteobacteria > Pseudomonadales > Pseudomonadaceae > Pseudomonas. The sequence goes on from NZ_JASMRU010000051.1 coordinate 23,279, forward strand.
GCCGGGGCGACCAGGCTGGGGTGGCAGGCATCGGAACCTCGGCTTTCAAATGACCGAAAATCAGGGGTGACCGAAAGTCACAATTTTATGTCCGACTATGCCATAACCCGCGGCGGGAAGTCGCACTAGGATGGTGTCATCCGCCGCCGTGCGGACTTCGAAACCGGGAGCACAACAATGACAACATCATCCCGTCGATCGGCCGCCCCGCGCGTGCTGATCATCGGTGCCGGCTTTGCCGGCCTGGGTCTGGCGATCCGCTTGCAGAAGGCGGGCATCCAGGACTTCCTGATCCTCGAAAAGGCCGCCGACGTCGGTGGCTGCTGGCGCGAGAACGTCTATCCGGGCGCCGCCTGCGACGTGCCTTCGCACCTGTATTCCTTCTCTTTCGAACCCAAGGCCGACTGGTCGCGCAAGTTCGCGCCCCAGGCGGAAATCCTCGACTACGTGCGGCACTGCGCGGATAAGTACCGCCTGCGCGAGCGCATCCGCTTTAACTGCGAAGTGCGCGAGGCGAGCTTCGATGAAGCGGCCGGCGAGTGGCGGGTGACCTGCGCCGACGGCGAGGAGCTGCGCGCCCAGTCGCTGGTCTGCGCCCTCGGCCAGCTGAGCCGTCCGCTGATCCCGAAGTTGCCGGGCATCGAGCGCTTCCAGGGCAAGGCCTTCCACTCCGCGCAGTGGGACCACGGCGCGCCGCTGGGGGGCAAGCGCGTCGCGGTGGTCGGCACTGGCGCCAGTGCCATCCAGTTCGTCCCGCAAATTGCTCCGCAGGTGGCCGAGCTGCTGCTGTTCCAGCGCAGCGCCGCCTATGTGATTCCCAAGCCGGACCGCCCCTACGCGGACTGGGAGCGCCGCATCAAGGCACAGCTGCCCTGGTTGCAGCGCCTGGACCGTGGGCTGAAGTACATCCAGCACGAAGCCCGCGCACTGGCCTTCACCGTGTTCCCGCCGATGATGAAACTCATGCGGATCAGCTTCCACCTGCACATGCGCAAGAGCATCAGCGACCCGCAGCTGCGCGCGCGGCTACAGCCGGATTACCCCATGGGCTGCAAGCGCATCCTGATCAGCAACGACTACTACCCGGCGCTGGCGCGCAGCAACGTGAAGCTGGTGGATACCGGTATCCGCGAAGTCACCGAGGACGCCATCGTCACCCGTGACGGCGTGCGCCATCCGGTGGACACGCTGATCTACGGCACCGGATTCGCCGCCACCGAATTCCTCGCGCCGATGCGCATCACCGGCCTGGGCGGGCGTGAACTGAACCAGGCCTGGAGCGACGGTGCCGAGGCCTTCAAGGGCATCAGCGTCAGCGGCTTCCCAAACTTCTTCATCCTCTACGGGCCGAACACCAACCTGGGGCACAACTCCATCATCTACATGCTGGAGAGCCAGTTCCCCTACGTGCTCAGTTGCCTGCAACGGATCCAGCAACAGGGCCTGAAGTACCTGGACCTCAAGCCGCAGGCCCAGCAGGGCTTCAACCGCCAGTTGCAGCACGACCTGCAGCACACCATCTGGGAACGCGGTTGCAGCAGCTGGTACAAGACTGCCAGCGGGCGCAACACCGTGAACTGGCCGGGCTTCACCTTCCGCTATCGCCAACAGACCCGTCAGCCGGAGTTTGCCGACTATGACTGCATCCGTTGAACCGCAACTGCCACTGTCGACCCGCCAGAAGCTGCTGACGGCCACCCTACGCGGTACGCTCAACCTGCTGTTCCGCGGGCTGATGGGCCCGCAGTTGCCGGTGAAGGCGCAGCGCGCTCTGCTGCGCGGGCTGACCGCCGCCACGCTGACTCCCCGTGGCGTGCAGCGCGAGCAGACCACCCTGGGCGGGGTGCCCGCCGAAGTCTGGCGACCGCAAGGCGTKGGTGAGGGCGGGGTGATCCTCTACCTGCACGGCGGCGCCTACCTGATCGGCTCGCCGGCCACGCACCGGGCGATCACCGCCAACCTGGCGCGACGCTGCAAGGCCGAGGTCTGGGTGATCGACTACCGCCTGGCGCCCGAGCATCGTTTCCCCGCCCAGCGTGAGGACGCCGTGGCGGCCTACCGCGCGCTGCTCGACAAGGGCATTCCCGCGCACGCCATTGCCGTGGCCGGTGACTCCGCCGGCGGCCACCTGACCCTGCAGCTGGCGTTGCAAGCCAAGTCCCTGGGGCTGCCGATGCCGGGTGCGCTGGTGACCTTCTCGCCGGTCACTGACCTTTCCGCCGAGCACCTGCATGCGCCGGCAGCGGGCGACCCGCTGATCACCCGCGCCTGGATGGACAGCGCCATGGAGATGTTCTGCCCACCGGGAATGCCTAGGGCGGACGCGCAACTGTCGCCCTTGCACGCTGACCTCAGCGGCCTGCCGCCGTTGCTGATCCAGGTCGGCGAGGACGAGGTGCTGCGCAACGACAGCCTGCGCTTCGTCGATGCGGCAAGGCGTTACGGCAACACCGTGCAATTGCAGCGCTTCCCCGGCTGCTGGCATGTGTTCCAGGCCCACGCCGGCCTGCTGGACGTGGCCGATCGCGCGCTGCAGGACGTTGCCGAGTTTCTTGCCAGCCATCTGCAGCCCGCCAGCCGGCAAGGAGCGCCACGATGAACACCATCCTGATCAGCGGAGCGGCCTCGGGCATCGGCGCTGCTACGGCGAAACTGTTCCACCGGCAAGGCTGGCGCGTCGGCCTGCTCGACCTCAACCCAGAACCCCTGGCGGCGTTGGCTGCCGATCTGGCTGGCGCCAAGGGCGGCTCGGGCTACCCGATGGCCTACAACAGTTGCCTGACGGCCATGACCGACAACCGCATCAAGGAACTGCAGGCGCTGTCCGATTGCCAGGAAGGCGACTTCAAC
>NZ_JASMRU010000052.1 GCF_030462585.1 Pseudomonas sp. CAN1
CTTGACGTGCACGTCGAACAGAGCGTCCGAGTCGATGCGCAGCCCCAGGCGTTCCTCGATCAGCGTCGCCAGGCGCTGCTTGGCATTGCGCCGCTGCTCGGCAAAGCGCTGGCGCACCGCGGCCTTCTCGGCGTGGGCGGCCAGCTCGCGCAGGCGGCTCTCGGGGTTGTCGAGCACTTCCTCGCCGAGGGTTTCCACCAGCAGTTCGGTCAGCTGGGGGTTGGTCTGGAACAGCCAGCGGCGGAAGGTCACGCCGTTGGTCTTGTTGCTGATGCGGTTCGGGTAGAGCCGGTGCAGGTCGCGGAACACCGTCTCGCGCATCAGCTCGGTATGCAGCGCGGAGACGCCGTTGACGCTGTGCGAGCCGAGGAACGCCAGGTTGCCCATGCGCACGCGGCGGCCGTGATCCTCTTCGATCAGCGACACCGAGCGCAGCAGGCCGAAGTCATGGATGTCCTTGGCGCGCAGGGCGTCGATGTGGAAGGCGTTGATCAGGTAGATGATCTGCATGTGCCGCGGCAGCAGGCGCTCCATCAGGCCCACCGGCCAGGATTCCAGCGCCTCGGGCAGCAGTGTGTGGTTGGTGTAGGACAGGGTCGCCACGGTCAGTTGCCAGGCGTCGTCCCAGTCCAGCCCGCGTTCGTCCAGCAGCAGGCGCATCAGCTCGGCCACGGCGATGGCCGGGTGGGTGTCGTTGAGCTGGATGGCCACCTGCTCGGGCAGGCTGTGAACGTCCTCGCCCTTGCCCAGGTGACGCTGCATCAGGTCTTGCAGCGAGGCAGCGACGAAGAAGTATTCCTGGCGCAGGCGCAGCTCCTGGCCGGCCTCGGTGCTGTCCGCCGGGTAGAGCACGCGGGAGATGCTTTCCGCACGGACGGTATCGGCCACGGCACCGAGGTGGTCGCCGGCGTTGAAGCGGTCGAGCTTGAGGGTTTCTTCGGCGCGAGCGCGCCACAGGCGCAGGGTATTCACGCTGGCGGTACGCCAGCCAACTACCGGCATGTCGTAGGCCACCGCACGCACCCGTTCCGCCGGCTCCCAGCGCTGCCGTTCGACGCCGTTGGCGTCCGGCTCGCTGTAGACGCTGCCGCCGAAGCCGACGCTGTAGGCGGACTCGGGCCGTTCGAACTCCCAGGGGTTGCCGAAGTCCAGCCAGGTCTCGGTGTGTTCCTGCTGCCAGCCGTCACCGATCACCTGCTTGAACAGGCCGTGCTCGTAGCGGATGCCGTAGCCGTGGGCGGGGATGTCCAGGGTCGCCATGCTTTCCATGAAGCACGCCGCGAGCCGGCCGAGGCCGCCGTTGCCCAGCGCTGCATCGGGCTCCAGCAGGCGGATGCGCTCCAGGTCCACGCCCAGCTCTTCCAGTGCCTGGCGCGCCACGTCGAGCAGGCCGAGGTTGCTCAGGTTGTCGACCAGCAGGCGGCCGATGAGGAATTCCAGGGAGAGGTAGTAGACGTGCTTGCGCCCGCTGCGATCGATGGCGCGGGTGGTCTCTTCCCAGTTGTCCACCTGGTACTTGCGCGCGGCCAGGGCGACGGCTTCGAACCAGTCGTGGTCGAAGGCGTCGGCGGGGTCCTTGCCTACGGCGTAGCGCAGGCGGGTGAGCACGGCGTGCTTGAAGGTTTCGACTTGCGACCGATCGGGAATGCTGTCCAGGGCCATTGCCGTCGTCTCCTGTGGCTGTCTGCTTGCGGTTCATGTCGTTGTAACGCTGCGCGGCGCGGGCGAGACGCGCCCCAGTGGTTCTGTCCGCGACGAAATGCAGGAGTTCAGACCTTTTCTCCCACCGGCACGGCCCGTTCATCAGAAACGCCGAACGATCGGCGACGAGCGGTTTCTTCCCCCTGTGGCTCGCGATTGCGGGCCCGGTAGCAAACAGGAGGACCTGTCATGCCACGCGGCAGCAAAGACCAGTACACCGCCAAGCAGAAGCGCAAGGCCGAGCACATCGAGGAAAGCTACGAAAGCCGGGGTGTGCCCCCGGACGAGGCTGCGGCCCGTGCCTGGGCCACGGTGAACAAGCAGTCCGGCGGCGGCGAGCGCAGCGGCGGCTCGGGCCAGAACAAGAGCGAGACCGCCAAGGCTGCGGCCCGGCGCAGCTCAGCCAAGCGTGCAGTGGCGACCAGACACGGCGTGGAGCGCCCCGACCAACCGTTCGAATCGATGACCAAGGCCGAGCTGCTCAACCGCGCACGCACCCGCCACATCAGCGGCCGTTCGAGCATGCGCAAGCAGCAGCTGATCGACGCCCTGCGCCAGGCCGCCTGAGCCAGCCGCGACCCCGCACACGCAATCACCCCCAAAGCAACCAAGGAGACATTTCATGGGCAGCTATCGTTGGTTCCCGACTCTTCACAACCGCAACAGCGGCGTACAGGAACTGCAATCCCTGGTGAATGACCTGGAAAGCCTGCTGGAAGGCGGCCGCGACCTGACCGCCGACCAGCTTCCGGCGTTCAAGTCCAAACTGCGCCACCTGGTGGATGAAAGCCGGGAAACCAGTGACCACCTGATCCAGCGCAGCCGCCGGGCAATCCAGGCCAGCGGCGAATACGTCGGCGATCACCCCTGGCAGACCGCTGCGATCCTGGCAGCTGCGGCCGGGTTGCTGGCAGCGGCCTGCGCGCTGAGCCGGAACAACAGCTGAGGCTTTAGAAGAGATCGGCGGCCAGCCGCTGATCTCCGTATGAAAACTCCCCGACCGCCGCGTGCTCAGCCTCGCGGCGGTTTTTGTTCGCCACAGTGGCAGTGCGAGTCCTGGCAATGCTTCTCGCCATCCGGGTGGCCGTCGGCGCAGGCCCGGCAGCAGTAGCCGTGGCCCTGGTGATAGACGGCGGCAGCGCCCAGGCTGCAGGTGCAGCCTGGGCAGGCGCAGCGTTGATCGTTCATGGCGGATCTCCCGGCCGGGGCTGATGGCGGCTCACTGTTCCTCGTCGGGGTCGGAGTCGTCCCAGGGCCGGCCATCCAGCGGATGCACGCGGCCTTCCTCGGCCTCGTCCAGGCCGATGCCGCCGCCGATCTCGCTTTCGCGCACGATGTGCAGTTCAGCGTCGATGGGCCGGCCGTCGGCCGGGTCCAGCGGTGATTCGGTGCCGTCCTCGTCGATCAGGGTTTCCGGCGCCAGGTCGTCCATGCTGACGCCATCCTCGACGGCGCTGTCGCCCAGGGTCTCGCCGCCGCTCAGGCCCATCTCGCGACGACGCTGCGGCGGGAACTCGCGCTCCACGTCCTCGGGCGAGCGTTCATCGCCGATCCTGCCCTGCGGGCTTTTCTCGAAGTCCAGTTCGCGCACGCTGCCCATGCGGTCTTCTGTGTCGTCGATCTCGATGTGCTGCGGGTCGGGCGTGCTCTTGGCGGAATGGCTCATGGCGGCTTTCTCCGGGCTTGTGCATTCAAGCCGGTTGAACCGGAGCGCAATGCCAAGTTCAGCTTTTCTGCCGCTGAACCAATCACTGGTCGATGAAGCAGTTGATCAGTTCCAGCCCCAGGCTGCGCACGCGCATAGCCGAATCGAGCTCACTGCCCTGGATGCCGACCACCGTGGTGTGCGGCATCGCCGCCAGCTGGCTGCCGAGGCTGATGGAGTAACTCCCGCCGGCCTCGCGGCAACAGGAGAAACTGAACAGCGGGTAGGCTTCGTGCAGCACCGCTTCCACGTCCAATCTTCGGAATTGAGTCATGCTTACCTCTCTTCCCCGCTTCCACCCTGCCCCCCTTTGCGCAGCGGGGAAAGGCCGGGCAGCCGCCTGGCGAGCACCTGAACAGCGCAACGGTGCCCGCATAATCAGCGCTCATGGGAGCCGCGCCCGTTGCTCGGAAAACTGCTGGCGTTGCGCTTTTCGGATGGAAGGTCGGATGAAGGCACTGCCGAGGTTCGTCAATCCCGCTGCGAAGCGTCTGGCCGTGCATTTTCCAGCGTCGCTGGCGGGCATCCTTGCACTTTGCACATGTCGATGGGCCAGCAGATTTTCGCGAATTCCTGCCATTTCAACCTGTTAAGCCGATGAGACAGTGGCGCGCTGTCTGGAACGGCTGATGCAGCGTTTCCTGCTCCGCCGGCGCCTTCCTGGCCCGGCCGAGCACCGGGAGGGATCGACATGTCCAGTTATCGCGACACTGCCATCGAGCACCTGAGCCATCTGTTCACCGACTACCGTCCGCAGTTCTTCAACCGCCCCGACGGCACCGTGCTGATGAACCTGCGCAATGCCAAGGGCAAGCGCCTGATCTCCCGCGTCATCCAGCAGGAAGACCAGACCAGCGCCATCCTCCTGAACAACCTGGTCGAGCGCATCCGCCGCGACCTGATGACCATCGAAGGGCCGCTGGAGGAAGACAACGTCGACTGGTTCCTCAAGCGCATCGAGCTGCAGACCTTCGTCCCGGTCAACCCGACCCACCGCCCGCGCAAGGTCGTGGTGGCCGGCGCGCGGCTGCGGGCCATCTCAGGGAAATAGGGCCCGGAAAATAAGCTCCGGAAAACAGGGGCCGGCAATCACGCCGGCCAGCGAGGCCAGCATGAAAACCCCCATGGATACCCCCGCCCCCGATCCGCAGGTGACCCGCGAGGAGTCACTGGAAGAACTGGTGGACATCGAACCGGAGGACAGCCGGCAGGAGCCCCACCTGTCCGCCGCCCACCAGGACGGCCTCCTGGACGGATCGGCATAGGACGCCACAGGCAAGTTTCCGGTGGTCGCCGTCAGTCCGAGCAGTCGGGCGGCCATCGGCTCTGTTCTCCGCTTCCACCAATGCCACAACGGCGGATAACGCTGGCGCGTTATGCGCCCTACGAACGTCCTCTGCGTCGGCACACACGCCAGCCGCGGAACACCCGTAGGGCGCATAACCCGGAACGGGTTATCCGCCGTCGCCATGGGGACCTACGCCGGAATCTTGCCGACCTGCGCCTCCCGCGCCCAGATGCGGTGCTGCTTCAGCGCCTTCTCGAAGCCGGCGAAGACATCCGCCGCCGAGCCGCCCTGGACCACGCCCTGGTCCGCCGGCAGACCGAGTTGCCCCGGCAGCGCCTGCGCGTTGCCGGCGAACGCCAGCGGCTTGAGGTGTTTGTAGGCTTCCAGCAGGTAATGCAGCGCGCGGCCGTCGCCACCGATCTGCGCGGTCGCCTTCGCACCTCCGGGCACGAACACCGCGTCGAAGGCCACTGACGGCAAACCATCCCAACTGGCATCGGGCACCAGCCGCGCACCACCCTCCGCCTTGACCGGCGAAGTGCTCGGCGCCACCAGCTTGGCCACTGCCCCAGCCTTCTCCAACGCATCACGCAGGTCGCTGACATCGCTCTCGCTGACACCCTCGGCAATCAGGATCGCCACCTTGCGCGAGCGGATATCGCCGGCCAGCAGGTTGGCCTGGCTGAGCGCTGGCGACGGCTTGGGCTTCGGCACCTTGGCTGCCTTGTGGGTGACCTTCACGCCGATCTGGCTGGCGACCTTCTCCGCCAGCTTCGGGCAGATATTGGCGAGGATTTCGTTGACCTCGCGCTCGCGAATCGCCATGCGCTCCACCTTCGACAGCTCGAACACATAGGCCGCCGCGACGTGCCCTTGCTCTGTAGCGCTGAGGCTGTGATAGAACAGCGCCGCCTGGGTGAAGTGGTCGGCGAAGGAATCGGCGCGCACCCGTACCTTGGTGCCTGTCATCGGCTCGTGGTAGCTGCTGAAACCGCCCTGGCGCGCAGCGGCCGGCGTCTCCTTCGGCCAGCCGCCATCGATGGAGTTCGGCTCATAGGCCGCGCGACCCTTGTGCACGCTGTGCTGGTGCAGGCCGTCGCGCTGGTTGTTGTGGAACGGGCACAGCGGCTGGTTGATCGGGATCTGGTTGAAGTTCGGCCCGCCCAGGCGCAGCAGCTGGGTGTCGGTATAGGAGAACAGCCGGCCCTGCAGCAGCGGATCGTTGCTGAAGTCGATGCCGGGGACGATATGGCCGGGGTGGAAGGCGGCCTGCTCGGTCTCGGCGAAGAAGTTGTCCGGGTTGCGGTTGAGCACCATGCGCCCGAGCAGCTTCACCGGCACCTGTTCCTCGGGTACCAGCTTGGTCGGGTCGAGCAGGTCGAAATCGAATTTCTCCGCGTCAGCCTCGGGGATCACCTGCACGCCCAGCTCCCATTCCGGGTAGTCGCCGCTCTCGATGTCGTCCCACAGCGTGCGGCGGTGGAAGTCCGGGTCCTTGCCGGCAAGCTTCTGCGCCTCGTCCCAGAGCAGCGAGCAGACGCCGGATTTCGGCCGCCAGTGGAACTTCACCAGCGAGCTTTCCCCGGCCGCATTGATCAGCCGGAAGGTATGCACACCGAAGCCCTGCATATGCCGCAGGGAGATCGGAATGGCCCGGTCGGACATGGCCCAGGTGACCATGTGCGCCGACTCCGGGGTGAGCGAGACGAAGTCCCAGAAGGTGTCGTGGGCCGAGCCGCCGGTGGGCATCTCGTTGTGCGGCTCGGGCTTCACCGCATGGACGAAGTCGGGGAACTTGATGGCGTCCTGGATGAAGAACACCGGCATGTTGTTGCCCACCAGGTCGTAGTTGCCCTCGTCGGTGTAGAACTTCACCGCGAAGCCGCGCACGTCACGCACCGTGTCCGCCGAGCCGCGCGGGCCCTGCACGGTGGAGAAGCGCACGAACACCGGCGTCTGCTTGCCGGCCTGGCCGAGGAAGGACGCCTTGGTCAGCGCGCTACAATCCTCGTAGCACTCGAAGTAGCCGTGGGCCGCCGCGCCGCGGGCGTGGACGATGCGCTCGGGAATCCGCTCGTGGTCGAAGTGGGTGATCTTCTCCCGCAGGATGAAGTCTTCCAGCAGCGTCGGCCCGCGTTCGCCAGCGCGCAGGCTGTTCTGGTTGTCGGCGATGCGCACGTTGGTGTTGGTGCTCAGCGCCTCGCCGGTGGCGTCCTCGCGGTAGCGCTCCAGCTGATCGAGCTTGTCGTTGTGGTTGCCGCGGTCGGTGGTGTCGGTGCCTGCCAGTTCGCTGCGCTTGCCGGCTTGTTCAGGGGATTGCTTGCCAGGTTGCTTTCCAGATTGCTTTCCAGGTTGCTTGGCCATCCAGGTTCACTCCTCATCTCAGGTAAAGGGCCACCGCGCGCTGACGCTGCCAGCGCGGGCCGCCTCGGATTTGCATCTACCCGTTGGGACAGGAGCAGCACCCGTAGTTCAGGCTTTATTACCGACGGTCTTTCATGAAAAAGCCCCGAGGGTTTAACCGTCGGGGCTTTCAGCGCGGCGCGAACTCAGCGCGCGAGGAACGGCGGCGGCGCGTCGATCACCCCGGTCTCGTTGACGTACTGCTTGTAGTGCTCGATCAGCGCTTCCAGCCTGGCCGGCTCGCTCTTGGCCAAGTCCCGCGTCTCGCCGGGGTCGCTGGCCAGGTCGTAGAGCTGCCAGGTGGCTGGGCCGACCGGCGCCGGCAGGTACACCGCCTTCCAGTCGCCCTGGCGGATGGCGCGCATGCCGAACAGCTCCCAGCCGGTGACGGTCTTCTCGTCGTGGGCCTGCTCGGTCTCGCCGGAGAGCCAGCCCAGCCAGGACTTGCCGCGTACCTCGGCCACTTCGCGGCCATGCCACTGCTTGCCCGGATGGCGCACGCCGGCCAGGTCRAGGATGGTCGGGGTGATGTCCATCACCGTGGAAAATCCGTGGCTGATCTCGCCCTGGCGTTGCAGCGCCGGGTAACGCACCAGCGCCGGTACGCGGATGCCGCCCTGGGTGGTGAAGGCCTTGTACAGCCGCGACGGCGCCGTGGCCGCCTGGGCCCAGCGCGGGCCGTACCAGATGTAGGAGTTGGCGCGGCCGATGTTCTCCAGGCTGTTGTCGTAGTGCTGGTCGAGGAAGCTCAGCAGGTCCGGGCCGAAGCGCGGGAAGGCCTCCAGCAGCGCGCCCTCGGCGCCGTTGTCGGACATGAACAGGACGAAGGTGTTGTCCAGTTCGCCCTGCTGGCGCAGGTAGTCGACGACGCGGCCGACGTTCCAGTCCAGGCGCTCGACCATCGCCGCGTAGACCTCCATGGCCCGCGCCGATCTCGCTTTCTCCTCGTCGGTCAGACGCGCCCATTCCTTGCTGATCGCCAGCACCGGATGCGCCTTCACGTCGGCGTCGATCAGGCCCAGCTGCCTGAGCCGCTCCAGGCGTTCCAGGCGCAGCGCCTCGGGGCCGGCGTCGTAACGGCCGCGGTACTTGTCGACCACCTCTTTCGGCGCCTGCAACGGCCAGTGCGGCGCGGAGAACGGCAGGTAGGCGAAGAACGGCCGGCTCTGGTCGCGCTCCTTGAGGTAGTCGATCAGGCGGTCGCCGAAGGCATCGGAGGAATAGAAGTCCGCCGGCAGTTCCTCGATGAATTTATCGTCTTCGACGTACAGCGCTGGCGTGCTCTTGAGGACGCGCGGCGTGCTCTCGTCGTAGGGCGGCTCGAAGCCGTAGTGGTTGGCCGCACCCGGCAGCAGCGAGAAGGATCGCTCGAAGCCGCGCGCATGGGGCGCCTGCTCCAGCTTCAGGCCCAGGTGCCATTTGCCGGCCATCAGCGTCTGGTAGCCGGCCTCGCGCAGCAGCTCCGGCAGCGCCACCACGCGGTCGTTCAGGTAGCCCTCGTAGCCCGGCTTGCCTTCCAGCTCCGGGGTCAGCGCCTCGGCCATGGTGCCGATGCCGGCGATGTGGTGGTCGGTGCCGGTGAGCAGCATCGAGCGGGTTGGCGAGCAGGTCGGCGCAGTGTGGAAGTCGGTCAGGCGCAGGCCGTCGAGGGCCAGGGCGTCGAGGTGCGGCGTGGCGATCTCGCCACCGAAGGCGCCGAGGTCGGAGAAGCCGAGGTCGTCGGCGACGATGACGAGGAAGTTGGGGCGTTTGCTCATGGTCGGACTCGTTCAACGTAAGTGAAAGGTAGGTGTGGCGGTGCTTTTCTGGAACTACGTGCCGGCGCGTGCCCTCTCCCTAACCCTCTCCCTGAAGGGAGAGGGGACTGGTCGGCGTCAGGTGAAACCACGATCGCAGCCGGCACGAATGGCTCCCTCTCCCTTCAGGGAGAGGGCGGGGGGAGAGGGTCAGAGCGGGCACCCAAGATCCAATTTGGATAGCGCGATTCAGTCAGCAGGCAATGAACTCGAACGGCAGGTCTTCCACCCGCTTGAGCTGCGGCGCGACGTAGTCGCCCTCGCCCGTCAGCTCGTGCAGCAGCGCCTCACGCTGGCGCAGGAAGTCGTAGCCGCCGCGCTCGCGCGGATGCGCCAGCGGCACCGTGACGATGCGCTTGATACGCCCGGGGCGCGGCGCCATCACCACCACGCGGTCGGCAAGAAACAGCGCCTCCTCCACGTCGTGGGTCACCAGCACGGTGGTGATGCGTTCGCGCTGGCGGATACGCAGCAATTCTTCCTGCAACTGCTGGCGAGTCAGCGCGTCCAACGCGCCGAAGGGCTCGTCCAGCAGCAGGATGCGCGGGCTGGCCACCAGGCCACGGGCAATCGCCACGCGCTGCGCCATGCCGCCGGAAAGCTGGTGCGGATAGGCGCGGGCGAAGGCCGTCAGGCCCACCAGCTGCAGGTAATCGGCGACACGTGCAGCCTTGCCGGCCTCGCTCAGCGGTTCGTTGACCAGACCGAGGGCGACGTTCTGCTCGACACTCAGCCAGGGGAACAGGCGGTGCTCCTGAAACACGATGCCGCGCTCGCCGCCGATGCCGTCGATGGGCGCGCCGTCGATGCGGATCTCGCCCTGGAACTCGCGGTCCAGCCCTACCAGCAGGCGCAGCAGCGTGGACTTGCCGCAGCCGCTGGCGCCGACGATGGCGATGAACTCGCCGTCGGCAATCTCCAGGTCGAAGCGCTCGATGGCCTGCAGCTCGCGGCCGTCCACGGGGAAACTCTTGGCGACCTGGCGAAAACTCACCAGTGCCTGGGATGCGAATGCGTTCATGCGTGTCTCCAGCGCGTCACTCGCGCTTCGATGCGCTGGCCGAGGGCGGCCAGCAGGGCTCCGGTGAGGCCCACCAGCAACATGCCGGCGCCGACCAGGTCCATGCGGAAGAGTTGTTGCGCGCCGATCATCAGGCTGCCGATCCCGCCGTCCGAGGGCATGAAGTACTCGGCGCCGATGGTGCCGAGCCAGGCGTAGATCAGCGCCAAGCGCACCCCAGCAAACACCGAGGGCGCGGCCCCCGGCAGCACCAGCCGGCGCAGCCGCTGCCAGGGCGAGAGGCGCAGCGCGATGGCTGCCTCGCTGAGTTGCGCCGGCAAGCTGGCGATGCCGCGCTGGGTGGCGAGCAGCAGCGGGAAGAACGCCGCCAGGCCGACGAACACCACTTTCGCCAGCTCACCGAGGCCGAACCAGGCGGTGAGTAGCGGCACCCAGGCGAAGATCGCCACCTGCCGCAGTGCAGCGAAGGAAGGGCCGAGCAGCCGTTCCGCCGGGCGCCACAGGCCCAGCCCCAGCCCCAGCAGGAAGCCCAGCGAGCCACCCAGCAGCAGGCCGGCAAGCGTGCGTTGCAGGCTGGCCAGCAGTGCGACGGTCAGGCTGTTGTCCAGCAAGCCATCCCACAGCGCGACGGCCACCGACGCGGGGCTGGCGAGAATCGCCGGATCGACCCACTCCAGCGCGCTCGCCGCCTGCCAGATCGCCAGCAGGGCCAGCGGCAGCAGCCAGGGTTGCAGGCGCTCCCAGCCCTGCCCTGCCGCGCTTCTGCGGAACTCCCCGGCAGCCTGTTGCGGCCAGTGCACCAGGCGCCGGTCGACGGCCTGGATGCCACGGTCCATGGCCGCACCGACCAGGCCGATGACCAGGATGCAGACGAACACGATGTCGAGCATGAACAACTGGCGCGCCTGCACCATCAGGTAGCCGAGGCCTTCGCTGGAGGCCAGCAACTCCACGGCCAGCAGCGAGGTCCAGCCCTGCGCCAGTGCCAGGCGCACGCCGGTCAGGAAAGCCGGCAGCGCCGCCGGCAGGATCAGTCGCCACAACAGCAACCGGCGCGGCAGGCGCAGGACGGCGGCAGCCTCGCGCAGGCGCGGCTGGGCATCGCGCACGCCGACCAGGGTGTGCAGCGTCACCGGCACGATGATGGCCTTGATCAGCACCACCAGCTTGAGCAATTCGCCGATGCCGAAGAACAGCATGAACAGCGGAATCCAGGCCAGGGTCGGGACCTGCGCCAGGGCACTGAAGGTGGGCAGCACCAGACGCTCGGCGCGGCGGCTGAAGCCGAGCCAGGCGCCCAGTGCCAGCCCGCTGAGGATGCCGGCCAGCAGGCCCCAGAGCAGACGTTTCAGGCTCACGCCCAGCTGTTGCCAGAGCTCGCCGGTGAGCAGCTCGCGGCCGGCCTGCAGCACCAGTTCGGGCGTGGGCAGTATTTGCGCGGACATCCAGTGGCGATGGCTGGCCGTCCACCAGAGCACGGCAATGGCCAGCGGCACCAGCCACGGCAGGACAGGGTCGAGCCCGCGCCAGCCCCAGGCGGCAGGCCTCAGGCGGGGACTGGGAAGAGCTAGGCGATACGGCTTCGTAATATTCTTCATTGGAATATAAATAGTTATATCAATGCATTTATGAGCTAACACAGGCCATTTAAGGGAAGGCCCCGCCGCGCATCCAATGCATTCGCCGAATATTTTTTATGCCCTCCGGGCATCTGCCCGCGAAGCCCTGTGGCTGCTCGCTTAGCTCGAATAATTACTAAAAAATCACTTTTTATTATTTTGTTGATGGAAAGCCCCATGCCTTTAGTGCGGGCGCCGGAGCCATACGCGCTCCCCACTGCAGGAGGCAGGCGCCATGAAAGCCCTCACCAACCAATTGCTGTCCCTCTTCGCCGCACCGGTCCTGGCCGGCCTGCTCGGTGCCTATCCGCTGATCGCCCAGGCCGCCGACCCAGTGAAGGAAATCCGTATCGCCGTACCCGACGTCAGCGCCGGGCAGAACCACTCCGGCGGTGGCGTGGTGGACATCCTCTACACCCGCCAGTTGCTGGAGAAGGAATTCGCCCAGGACGGCATCCAGGTGAAATGGAGCTTCTTCAAGGGCGCAGGCCCGGTGGTCAACGAAGCCTTCGCCAACGGCCAGGTGGACTTCGCCTACCTGGGCGACCTGGCGGCGATCATCGGCAAGTCCAGCGGGCTGGACAGCCGCGTACTGGCCGCCACCGCCCGTGGCGTGAACCATTACCTGGGCGTGCAGCCGGGCTCGGGGATCAAGACCCTGGCCGACCTCAAGGGCAAGCGCGTCGGCATCTTCCGCGGCACCGCCAGCCAGCTGTCGTTCGACAACGCCCTGGCCAGCGCCGGCCTCAGCGAGAAGGACCTGAAGGTGATCAACCTCGACTTCAGCGCCGCCCTCGCCGCCCTGGCGGCCAAGCAGATCGACGCCACCTGGGGCCTGGCCGGCCTGTTCGCCCTGCGCGACAAGGGCCTGGCGGAAATCCCGCTGAACACCCGCGACCTCGGCGGCGCCGGCACCCTGCAGGCGCTGCTGGTGGGTAACGGCGAATTCGTCGACGCCCACCCGGACATCACCGAGCGCCTGCTCAAGGTGCAACTGCAAGCCGTGCAATGGGCCAGCGCCGAGGCCAACCGCGATGCCTACATCGACCTGGTATCGAAGCAGGCCAGCTACCCGGCGGTGATCTTCAAGAGCGAATACCAGGACCGCCCGCTGGTGGAAGTGCTGTCGCCGAAGCTGGACGCCGACTTCCTCGGCCGCCTGGATGCCTCGATCAATGCGGCGAAGAATTACGGCTTGATCCGCCGGGACTTCAAGGCTGCCGATTGGGCGAATCCCGCGCCCCTGGAAGCGGCTACGCGGCAGGTGGCAGCGCAGCCGGTGGCGGCGGTTCAGTGATTGGCTTGGCCGCGCCTGTCGGCGCGGTTCGCGAGCAAGGACTAGGCGTCCCCCTCGGTCCTACAGGGTTAACCGTAACGTTTGAGTAGGATGGTGTGGAGCGCAGCGATACCCATCGATTCCCGCGAACCAACAGCATGGGTATCGCTGCGCTCCACACCATCCTACGTTCGTGCTTCGCCGTGATTTCGAGCTCAGGACCGTAGGGCGGATAACGCGCCAGCGTTATTCGCCGCGGCGTCATCGGCGGATAACCCGTTCCGGGTTATCCGCCCTACGTGAGATTTCCAGAGAAACGTCCGCACGCGCCGAATGCCCCGTTCAGGAGGCCTCGTTGAAGTGGAGTTTCAGGGGTTGAGCGACATGGATGTCGCGAGAGCCGCGATGGGCCAGGGATGGCCCTTCGCGGCGTGCCCCTGAAACTTCACTTCAACGAGGGAATTTTTCGCCTAAGCGAAAAACCGGATGTCCGGGGCAAGACCTTTGCCTTCTTTGGGGCGTTTGCCAAAGAAGGTCGCCCGAGGGGGCGAAACACAGAGTCCGCGCGCGCACCGAAGCGGCGCAGAAACACCCAGCCACAAGCAAAAGCATCGCGGAGAAGCTCCGCTCCTACCAGAGCCCACACCCGCACGGCGAGGCGCGGTGTCGGCGGATAACCCGCTCCGGGTTATTCGCCCTACGGGCCAGGAGCACAAACCCTCACGCCACCTCGCTCTCCACCCCCGCATCGATATCCGCCAGCAACTCGATCATCGCCCTGGCCGCCGCCGAAAGACGGTCACCACTGCGGGTCACGATGCCACAGCGGGCCTGGAGGATATCCACGTTGTGCGGCAGGTTGCGGAAGTACAGCTGCACCAGGTCACCACGCTCGATGGGCTCGCTCACCGCCTCCTCCACGGCGATGCCGATGGCATCGGTCTGGCTGACGATGCGCACCAGCGAGGCCATGTCCTCGCACTGCACGTTGGTGGTGATGTCGATCTTGCCGCTGAGGTTGGCGAGCATCTTCCGCGCGCTGGGCGGGATCAGCGTGGCCGCCAGCGGGTAGGCGAACATGTCGTTGGTGGAGAGGCTTTCCTTGGCCAGCAGCGGATGCCCCTGGCGGCAGAAGAACAGCCCGCTGCGCGGCTTCAGCGCGCGGGTCTGGAAGTTCGGGTCGGCCTCGAAATGGCGGATGTCGGCGACGAAGAACTCGATCTCCTCGCGGCTCAGGCTGCGCGCCAGGCGTTCCCAGTTGTCCACGCCGAACTGGATGTGGATGCGCGGGTAGCGCTGGACGAAGCGCGACACCGCGTCGGACACCAGCTTCTGCGCCGGTGCCGGCCCGCTGCCGAAGCGCAGCTCGCCGGAGTCCAGCTTGTTCAGCCGGGCGATGGCGTGGCTCAGGTTGTTGGCGCCCTGCACCAGGCTCAGCGCGTGCTGCAGCACCACCTGGCCCTCGGGCGTCGGCCGCAGGTCCTTGCTGCCACGGTCCACCAGGCGGCAGCCCAGCTCCTGCTCCAGGCCCTGGATGCTGCGGCTGAATGCCGGCTGGGTGATGCCCATGGCGTCGGCGGCGCGGACGAAACTGCGGTGTTCGTTCAGGGCGATGAAGTAGCGGAGCTGGCGCAGATCCATGATGCATTTCCGGCATTGAAAATAGAGGGCAAAGGCATTTGCCGCAGGGAATGCGCTCGTTTTAAATGCAAGCTCTTATTCCGTCAATGAAGAATAAAACCTAGATCTATTCTTTTATGAACTAAGAATATAGCTCAGACCAGGAGTCGCCCGATGCCAGCCTTGCACCTCCTTTCCTCGCGAATGTGCCTGTCTCGCTGTCGCTGACAGCCAAAGCCGCACCTACCACTACCGAAAAACGTCGTTCGCCACTTCTGCGTGGCGCGGCCCCGTTTTGCCCGCGATTGGCGCAGGCAGATAAGGACACAGCATGACTTCGAGACATTCGCCCTTCCCCTTCAAGCCAAGCCGGCTGCGCTCGGCCATTTTCCTGCTGGCCCTGGGCGGCACCCTCCCGGTATTCGCCGAGGAAGCCGAAGACAACAGCACCACCAGTGAGACCGCCAAACCCGTGAGCGCTGCGCCAGCCAAGGCCGATGCCACCCTGGGCAAGGTCACCGTCACCGCCCGCCGCCGCGAGGAGGACTCGCAGAAGGTGCCCACGCCGATCACCGTGGTTGGCGGCGAAACCCTGGAGACCCAGCGCGTCTACAAGGTGCAGGACCTGCAGCAGATCCTGCCCAGCGTGAACGTCGCCTTCATCCATGCGCGGCAGTCGAGCATCGCCGTGCGCGGCATCGGCAACAACCCGGCCAGCGACGGCCTGGAAGGCAGCGCCGGGGTCTACCTGGACAACGTCTACCTCGGCCGTCCGGGCATGGCGGTGTTCGACCTGCTGGACATCGAGCAGCTGGAGCTGCTGCGCGGCCCCCAGGGCACGCTTTTCGGCAAGAACACCACAGCCGGCGTGCTGAACATCAGCACCCGCGCACCGACCTTCAGCCCCGAGCGCAGCGTCGAGGTTTCCGGTGGCCAGGATGGCTACTTCCAGGGCAAGGGCACCGTCTCCGGCGCGCTGACCGACACCCTCGCCGGGCGCGTCTCGGCCTACCGCACCCGCGACGACGGCTACATCAAGAACATCCACGACGACAACTACCTCAATGGCGGCGAGCGCCAGGGCATCCGCGGGCAGCTGCTGTTCAAGCCCAACGAGGATTTCGACCTGCGCTGGATCAACGACTACAACGAGGAAGACTCCAGCAACGGCAGCATGGTGGTGTACGGCGCCGCCGACCGCTTCTGGCAACGCGCCGCCTCGGTAGGCGCCTCGCCGATCCGCGACCCGGACCGGCACAAGGTCAACATCAACAGCCGCCAGCACGTCAGCGTGCACCAGGGCGGCAGCTCGGTGGAGGCCAACTGGAACCTCAACGGCGGCTACAAGCTGACCTCCATCAGCGCCTACCGCTACTGGCACTTCACCCCGGCCAACGACGAGCAGCTCGACGTCTCGGCGATCAACAACACCGGCGTGGAAGTCCACGACCGCCAGTTCTCCCAGGAAATCCGCCTGGCCTCGCCCACCGGCGGCTTCTTCGACTACGTGCTGGGCGCCTACGCGTTCAACCAGAACCTGGGCAACAAGACCTTCACCAGCTACGGCCCGCTGGCTGACCGCTACCTGCTGGGCACCGACCTGAATGCGCTGAACAACACCTATTCGAAWGCCAACGGCAAGATCAACACCGACAGCTTCGCGCTGTTCGCCCAGGGCACCTGGCACCTCACCGACAAGCTGGACTTCACCGCCGGCATCCGCGGCACCTACGAGGAGAAGGACGCCAAGGTCGAGCGCTTCGACCCGGTCGGCGGCTCGGCGGTAACCGGCGCCGGCGCGGTGGTCCGGCGCAACCAGCTGGGCGCCTACGACTCGGGCGACCTCAGCCTCTACAGCTTCGCGCCCTCGGCGCTGGTGAGCCTGAGCTACCAGTTCACCGACGACCTGCTCGGTTATGCCTCGCTGTCCCACGGCGAGAAATCCGGCGGCGTGAACCTGGCCGTGGCCAGCGCCCCGACGGCGGGCGCCGACTCCCTGCTGGTCGGCCCGGAGCGCGCCAACGATGCCGAACTGGGGATCAAGACCACCCTGTTCGACAACCGCCTGCAGCTCAACACCAACATTTTCTGGACCGGCATCCACGGCTACCAGGCGACCACCCTGTACCAGCCGCCGGGCTCGACCCAACTGGTCTCGGTGCTCTCCAACGCCGGCAGCGTGCGTTCGCGCGGCCTGGAGTTCGAGGCCACCGCCCTGCCCATTCGCGGCCTGACGCTGAACTTCAACGGTTCCTACAACGACGTCACCTACCTGTCGTTCAAGGACGCCCCGTGCCCGGCGGAAGTCTCCACTCAACCCAACGCTCCAGCGAGCTGCGACCTCACCGGACAGCGCGTGGTGGGCGCCTCGAAGTGGATCGCCAACCTCAACGGCGAATACGCCTGGAACCTCGACGACGGCATCCGCCCCTACGTCAGCGGCAGCTACTCCTACCGCTCCGAGGCCGAGGGCACGCTGGACAACTCCGATCTCTCGAAGATCGACGGCTACGGCCTGGCCAACTTCTCCGTCGGCCTGCGCAAGGACCTGGGCGACGGCCAGCTGGACGCTTCCGTCTGGCTGAAGAACGCCTTCGACAAGGACTACTACCTGGCCGCCTTCGCCAGCATCAACGGCTCCTACACCGCCTCGGTGGGGCAGCCGCGCACCCTCGGCGCCTCGGTTCGCTACGACTTCTGATCCCCATCCGCCGCGCCCGGGCGCGGCTCTATTGCCACAGCAAGAGGACGATGAGATGAGCAATGCAGCACAAGCAATCCAGCAACACGCAGTAAGCCTCGACATCCACCCGGTTGCCGGCCGCATCGGCGCCGAGATTCGCGGCGTGACGCTTTCCGGTGAGCTGGACGCCGCCACCACCGACGCCATCCAGGCCGCGCTGGTGAAGCACAAGGTGATCTTCTTCCGCGGCCAGACGCACCTCGACGACCAGGGCCAGGAGGCCTTCGCCAAGCTGCTCGGCAACCCGGTGGCGCACCCCACCGTGCCGGTGCAGGCAGGCACCCACTACCTGCTGGAACTCGACGGCGCCCAGGGCCGCCGCGCCAACTCCTGGCACACCGACGTGACCTTCGTCGACGCCTATCCCAAGGCCTCGATCCTGCGCAACGTGGTGGCCCCCGAGTCCGGCGGCGACACCGTCTGGGCCAACACCGCCAGCGCCTACGACGACCTGACGCCGGAGCTCAAGGCCCTGGCCGATTCGCTCTGGGCGGTGCACAGCAACGAATACGACTACGCGAGCGTCAAGCCCAACGTCGACCCGGCGCGCCTGGAGGAGTACCGCAAGGTGTTCACCTCCACCGTCTACGAGACCGAGCACCCGGTCGTGCGTGTGCACCCGGTCAGCGGCGAGCGGACCTTGCTGCTGGGGCACTTCGTCAAGCGCCTGAAGGGCCTCTCGCAGCATGACTCGGCGCACCTGTTCGCCGTGCTGCAGAGCCACGTAACGCGCCTGGAGAACACCGTGCGCTGGCGCTGGCAGCCGGGCGACGTGGCCATCTGGGACAACCGCGCGACCCAGCACTACGCCGTGGACGACTACGGCACCCAGCCGCGCATCGTGCGCCGCGTGACCCTCGACGGCGATGTGCCGGTGGGCGTCGATGGGCAGCGCAGCCGCACCATCAAGAAGGTTTGAACCCTACAGAAAGCCTGATCAGGCCGCCCCTGTCACAGGGGGCGAGCGCGCCACACGACACGACGGAATATCCCGTTGCAGCGGCCAGCCCCCTCTCCCTCAGGGAGAGGGTTGGGGTGAGGGCTGCACGGCACACACTCAGAGGAAAATACCCATGAGCCAATCCAGCGCCCTCCAGCAAGTCGCTCCTGAACCCTTCACCATCATTCCCCTCGACGCCCCGCTGGGCGCCGAAGTGCGCGGCCTGGACGCCCGCGAGCCGCTGACGCCGGAACAGATCCTGGCGCTCAAGCAGGCCCACCGCGAGCACCACATCCTGATCTTCAAGGACCAGCAGCTCGACGATCAGCAATACCTGCGCTTCGCCACCCTGTTCGGCGCGGTGTTCCAGCCACCGGCGGACTTCCCCGTGCTGTCCTCCGGCGCCGACGGCAAGGCGCCGGACATCGTCAAGGTGGCCAACACCGAGGACGGCGAACTGGGCAACTTCGCCCTGCCGGCCCACATCGATCACCAGTGGACGCCGGTGCCCTCTTCCGGCTCCTTCCTCTACGCGCTGGAGGTGCCGAAGACCGGCGGCGAAACCCAGTTCACCAACCTCGCCCGCGCCTACGAGACACTGGATGAAGCGACCCGCGCCGAGATCGACCCGCTACGCCTGATCAACTACAACCCGTTCATTCGCCTGAAGAGCGGCGGCTACAACGGCACCTTCGTGCGCTACCGCACCCCGGACATCGAGCCGATCCAGGGCACCGAACACCCGCTGGTGCGCACCCATCCGGAGAATGGCCGGCGCGTGCTGTTCCTCTCCGTGCACACCGAGGTGGAGATCCCCGACGCCGACCCGCAACAAGGCGCCGCGCTGGTGGAGAAGCTGCGCGAGCACCTGCAGCAGCCCGAGCTGATCTACAGCCACAAATGGTCGGTCGGCGACATCGTCTGGTGGGACAACCAGGCCGTGCTGCACGGCCGCAATGCCTTCCCCGCGAGCGAGAAGCGCCGCCTGAAGCGCATCAGCCTGTCGGGCAGCCGGCCGTTCTGAGGCACTCGTAGGGCGGATAACGCTGGCGCGTTATGCGCCCTGCGAACCGGGAATATCTGCGTCAGGAGTTGCCCTCACCCCAACCCTCTCCCGGAGGGAGAGGGGGCAGGCCGTGCCGGCTGACGCCATTGTGTCCTCCTGCACCGAACGGTCCCCTCTCCCGCTTGCGGGAGAGGGTTAGGGTGAGGGGCTTTTATCCTGTAGCCGCAACCGCTCGATAAGCCCTACAGGCAACCCTCTCTATGCTTATGCGAAATCGTTTCTTGTCCTGAATCAATTATTCCTTTTATAGTTTCGCCAACTCGTCATAACAAGTTATGAACTATGGCCGAACTACTCCCCCTCTCCCCCGTTCCCCTCTACAGCCAGCTCAAGGAAGTCCTGCGCACGCGCATCCTCGACGGCACCTATCCACCACTCAGCCGCATGCCCTCCGAGGCCGAGCTGGGCAAGGCCTTCGAAGTCAGCCGGATTACCGTGCGCCAGGCGCTGGGCGACCTGCAGAAGGAAGGGCTGATCTTCAAGATCCACGGCAAGGGCACTTTCGTCGCCAAGCCCAAGGCGTTTCAGAACGTCAGCACGCTGCAGGGCCTGGGCGAATCCATGACCCAGCGCGGCTACGAGGTGATCAACCGCCTGCGCAGTTTCAAGAGCGTGCCGGCCAACGCCCAGGTCGCCGCCCGCCTGCAGGTCGCCGAGGGCGACAACGTGGTGCAGATCAAGCGCGCTCGCCTGGTCAACCGCGAGCTCGTGTCGCTGGAGATCACCTGGCTGCCGGAGCACGTCGGCAAACGCCTGGAGAAGGCCGATCTGGTCAGCCGCGACATCTTCCTGATCCTCGAGAACGACTGCGCCCTGCCCCTGGGCCACGCCGACCTGGCCATCGACGCCATCCTCGCCGACGCCGAACTGGCCCGCGCGCTGGAGGTGGAAGAAGGCTCGCCAGTGATGCGCATCGAGCGCCTGACCCACACCGCCGATGGCGCGCCGCTGGACTACGAACACCTCTACTACCGCGGCGATGCCTTCCAGTACCGCCTGCGCATCGACCGCCAGAAGGGACAGCATCAATGAGCCAGTTCGACCTCTCCCAGGTTCCCGCAGACAAGGAACTCGCCTACGACATCGTGGTGATCGGCGGCGGCACCGCCGGCCCGATGGCCGCGATCAAGGCCAAGGAAGCCAACCGCGAGCTGCGCGTGCTGCTGGTGGACAAGGCCAACGTCAAGCGCAGCGGCGCCATCAGCATGGGCATGGACGGGCTGAACAACGCGATCATCCCCGGCCACGCCACGCCCGAGCAGTACACCAAGGAAATCACCGTCGCCAACGACGGCATCGTCAACCAGGCGGCGGTCTACGCCTACGCCACCCACAGCTTCGAGACCCTGCAGCAGCTGGACCGCTGGGGTGTGAAGTTCGAGAAGGACGAGGTTGGCGATTACGCAGTGAAGAAGGTCCACCACATGGGCGCCTACGTGCTGCCCATGCCCGAGGGCCACGACATCAAGAAGGTGCTGTACCGCCAGCTCAAGCGTGCGCGCATCGAGATCACCAACCGCCTGGTGGTCACCCGCCTGCTCACCGATGCCGAGGGCGCGGTCAACGGCCTGCTCGGCTTCGACTGCCGCACTGCACAGTTCCAGGTGATCCGTGCCAAGGCCGTGGTCCTCGCCTGCGGTGCCGCCGGCCGCCTGGGCCTGCCCTCTTCCGGCTACCTGATGGGCACGTACGAGAACCCCACCAACGCCGGCGACGGCTATGCCATGGCCTATCACGCAGGGGCGGAGCTCTCGAACCTGGAGTGCTTCCAGATCAACCCGCTGATCAAGGACTACAACGGCCCGGCCTGCGCCTACGTCACCGGCCCGCTGGGCGGCTACACCGCCAACAGCAAGGGCGAGCGCTTCATCGAGTGCGACTACTGGAGCGGCCAGATGATGTGGGAGTTCCACCAGGAACTCGAAGGTGGCAACAGCCCGGTGTTCCTCAAGCTCGACCACCTGGCCGAGGAAACCATCCAGACCATCGAGGAAATCCTCCACAGCAACGAACGCCCCAGCCGTGGCCAGTTCCATGCCGGACGTGGCACCGACTACCGCCAGCAGATGGTGGAGATGCACATCTCCGAGATCGGCTTCTGCTCCGGCCATTCGGCCTCCGGCGTGTGGGTCAACGAGAAGGCCGAGACCAGCGTCAGTGGCCTGTACTCGGCCGGCGACATGGCCGCCGTGCCGCACAACTACATGCTCGGCGCCTTCACCTACGGCTGGTTCGCCGGCGCCAATGCCGCGCAGTACGTGGCCGGGCGCGAGTTCAGCGAGGTCGATGCCACACAGGTCGAGCGCGAGCGCGAACGTGTCTTCGCCCCGCTCAAGCGCGAGCACGGCCTGCCACCGGCACAGGTCGAGTACAAGCTGCGGCGGATGGTCAACGACTATCTGCAGCCGCCCAAGGTGACCAAGAAGATGGAGATCGGCCTGCAACGCTTCGCCGAGATCGCCCACGACCTCGACCAGATGAAGGCCAGCAACCCCCACGAGCTGATGCGCGCCATGGAAGTCAGCGTGATCCGTGACTGCGCCGAGATGGCCGCGCGCGCCTCGCTGTTCCGCACCGAAAGCCGCTGGGGCCTGTACCACCACCGCGTCGACTACCCGCTGCGCAACGATGCCGAGTGGTTCTGCCATGCCCATCTGAAGAAGGACGAGGACGGCGCGATGACCAGTTTCAAGAAGCCCATCGAGCCCTATCTGATCGCGCTGGATGAGGATGAACAGCAGGCCTATGAGCGGCTGCGGGTTAAGAGCGAGGCAGCATAGTGGTTCGTTCGCCGAGGAGACCCTCACCCCAGCCCTCTCCCAGAGGGAGAGGGGGTCGTTCGGCGCGGTGGGCGACAATGGCGTCAGCCGGCGAGCGCCGATTTCTTCACCGCTCAGGACAGTCCTCTCTCCCTCTGGGAGAGGGTTAGGGTGAGGGAAGGCCCTAGCACCAGTACCACCCCGGAAACACCGAACAGAATCAGCCGACCGCCACGACGGCCGGCAAGCAACACGATGAGGACCGCGTGCAATGGCCTACCAACCCCAGGAAATCTTCTTCCGCTCCAGCGCCCCGGTGACGGTGGACGAGGACAAGTGCATCGCCGACAAGGGCTGCACCGTCTGCGTCGAGGTCTGCCCGATGGACCTGCTGGCGATCAACCCCTCCACCCAGAAGGCCTACATGGCCTTCGACGAATGCTGGTACTGCATGCCCTGTGAAAAGGACTGCCCCACCGGCGCCGTGCGGGTCGAGATTCCGTATCTGCTGCGCTGAACCGCACCGCCGCTGCTCTTGTAGGAGCGAGCTTGCTCGCGAACCACAGCCGGCAGAGGAGCGTTCGCGAGCAAGCTCGCTCCGACGAAAAGCCACATAAGAAACGCCATCCGGCCCCACCGCCGGACGCCTGATGCACCGCCCCTCGTTTCCCACCGCAAGGCCTGCGGCGGAGACGATTCCAACACTCATGATTCGAGGGGAACACCCATGACCTTGCGCACCACCCTGGCCGGCCTCGCGCTCGCCATTGCCAGCATCACTGCCGGCACTTCGGCTCAAGCACTCTCTAACCAAGAGCCGATCCGCGTCGCCATCGGCACCCAGGACACCACCATCAACTGCGCCGCCGGCGGCCTGCTGATCCGTGAACTCGGCCTGCTCGACAAGTACCTGCCCCACGACGGCGCGTACAAGGACGCGCAATACGACGTGCAGTGGAAGAACTTCACCAGCGGCGCGCCGCTGACCAACGAGATGGTCGCCGGCAAGCTCGACTTCGGCGCCATGGCCGACTTCCCCGGCTCGCTCAACGGCGTCGCCCACGAGGCCGCCGGCAAGCGCAGCCTGTTCATCAGCGTGCTCTCGGGGAGCATCGACGGCAGCGGCAACGGCATCGTCGTGCCCGCCGCGTCCAAGGTGCAATCGCTGGCCGAACTCAAGGGCCAGACCATCTCCGTGCCCTTCGCCTCCACCGCCCACGGCCTGCTGTTGCGCGCCATCGCCGCGCAAGGCTGGGACCCGGAGAAGGACGTCACCATCATCGCGCAGCCGCCGGAAGTCGCCGGCTCCGCGCTGCAGGCCAACAAGATCGCCGCCCACGCCGACTTCGTGCCCTTCGCCGAACTGTTCGAAAGCCGTGGCATCGCCCGCAAGATCTATGACGGCTCCCAGGCCAAGGCACCGACCTTCCACGGCGCGCTGGTCGAAGCCGACTACGCGCAGAAGTACCCGGAAATCGTCGAGGCCTACCTGCGCGCCACCTACGAGGCCAACCAGCTGCTGGCGCAGGACCCGGAGAAGTACAGCGAGCTGATCGAGAAGGTCGCCGGCATTCCCGCCGAGGTGAGCTACCTGTTCCACGGCCCGCTCGGCCTGCAGACCCGCGACCTGACCTGGAAGCCGGAGTACCGCCAGGCCGTGGCCACCGCCATCGACACCCTGAAGCTGCTGAAGAAGGCCGACCGCGGGCTGAACGTCGAACAGTTCGTCGACGACCGCTATATCCGCGCCGCCTTCAAGGCCTCCGGCGCCGACTACGAGCAGGCTCTGAAGAACTACGCGCAGCAGCCGCTGCTGGGCAACGATGCGCTGACCAATAAGCCGATCAGCGATACCCGCAAGGTCGCGCAGATCTGGGTGCGCGGCGAACCGAAGGTGCGCAGCTACGCCACCGCGAAAGAGGCGCTGGGCCAGCTGGCCGAACTCAAGCAACAGGGCAAGGACATCCGCGCGGTTTACGCCCAGGCCAGCGACAGCGGCATCAAGCTGCTCGCCGGACAGGCCTGGTTCGTGCGCGGCAAGGATGGCGCACTGGATGCCTTCCTGCTGCGTGAACAGGCCGACGCCTTTGCCCGCCAGCACGGTGGAGAGGTCGCCGATTTCGCCGCCGCCAGCCAGCAGGCTGTGGCCAGCCGCTGAGCCGCCAGCCAATCCCGACAACCAACCCCGGCACACGCGCCGGGGTTGGCGGAGACAAGCCGATGAACACCACCACCCTCACCCGCTGGACTCTGCGCCTGGCCTCGCTGCTGGCCTGCCTCGCGCTCTGGCAGGTGCTCAGCGCGCGCCACGTGAACCTCGGCGTGGTCACCTTCGCCAACGTGCCCGGCCCGCGTGACGTGCTCGACGCCGCCTGGAACCTCGCGCAATCGAGCAAGCTCGGCCGCCACCTGGGCAGCAGCCTGCTGCGGGTGCTCGCCGGTTACCTGCTGGCGGCCTGCGCCGGCATCCTCCTCGGGCTGGTCATCGGCCGTGGCCGCTGGGCGCGCGACAGCCTGCWGCCGCCGCTGGAAGTGCTGCGGCCGATCCCGGCGGTGGCGTGGATTCCGCTGGCGATCCTGATGTTCCCCAGCTCCGAGCTGTCGATGATCTTCATCACCTTCACCGGCGCACTCTTCCCCATCCTGCTCAACACCATCCACGGCGTCGAAGCGGTCGACCCGCGCCTGCTCGCCTCCGCCCGCAGCCTCGGCGCCAGCCGCCTGGCGCTGCTGCGCGAAGTGGTGCTGCCGGGCGCCGCACCGAGCATCGTCACCGGCCTGGCCATCGGCATGGGTACTTCGTGGTTCTGCCTGGTGACCGCCGAGATGATCTCCGGGCAATGGGGCATCGGCTACTACACCTGGGAGTCCTACACCTTGCAGAACTACCCCGACATCGTCGTCGGCATGCTGCTGATCGGCGTGCTCGGCATGGCCAGCAGCCTGCTCGTGCGCCAGCTCGGCGCCCTGGTCACACCCTGGCAGCGCCAGGCCGGAGGCAAG
>NZ_JASMRU010000053.1 GCF_030462585.1 Pseudomonas sp. CAN1
CGCTGATCTACAGCAGCCTGGAGCAGAACAACACGCAGGACCCGCTGGGTCAGACCTGGGACGCCTACAAGCACGACCCACGTTCCGTGGCGTCGGTCGCTGAGCTGTACAACACGCGCAAGAGCATCGACCACCAGCAGCTGGGGATGAACTACGAGCGCTATTTCGGTGAGGCGACGCTGCAGTTCAATCTCTACGCCGGCCAGCGCAGCGTGGTGCAGTATCTGTCGATCCCCAGGACGGTAGCCTCCAACTCCCAGCGCGGCGGTGGCGTGGTGGACTTCGACCGTGAATTCCACGGCGGCACCCTGCGCTGGATCCAGCCGGTGCAGGGCGTGCCGGGCGAGCTGACGGTCACTACCGGAGTCGACTACGACCGCAGCGAGGATGACCGCAAGGGCTTCCAGAACTTCAGTGGCGACCAGCTCGGCGTGAAGGGCGAATTGCGGCGCAACGAGAATGACATCGCCACCAGCCTCGACCCCTACGTGCAGGCGCGCTGGGAGTTGGGCAACTGGACCTTCGACGCCGGCCTGCGGCACAGCACCATGAAGATGGAAGTGGACGACCGCTACCTGGCCAACGGTGATTCCAGCGGCTCGAAGAAGTACCAGCAGAACAACCCGTCGCTGTCGGTGATGTACGCCTTCACCCCCGAGCTGCACGGCTACGTCAGCGCCGGCAAGGGCTTCGAGACTCCGACCCAGGCCGAGATGGCCTATGCGCCGGGTCTGGCCGAGAGCTTCAACTTCGGCCTCGACCCGGCCACCAGTACCCAGTACGAGATCGGCCTGAAGGCCAAGGTGGCCGGAAATACGCGGGTCAACGCGGCGATCTTCGAGATTCGCACCGACGACGAGATAGTCGTCGCCAGCTCCACCGACGGCCGCACCAGCTACCAGAACGCCGGCAAGACCCTGCGCCGCGGCTTCGAGCTGGGCGTGCAGAGCGACCTGTCCGAGCACTGGCAGGCCAATCTCGCCTATACGCGGCTGGACGCCACCTACGACGAGGACTTCGTCGAGAGCGGCGCTACCATCGAGAAGGGCAACCACCTGCCCGGCGTGCCCGGCAGCAGCCTGTTCGGCGAGCTGGTATGGAAGCCGCAGGACGGCATCAGCATGGGCTTCGAAGGCCAGTACCGCAGCAAGGTCTACGTCGAGGACAGTAACGAGGACAAGCCGGCGCCGAGTTACGCGGTATTCAACTGGCGCACCCGCTTCGAGCAGCACGTTGGCCCCTGGACCTTCCACCAGCTGGTGCGCCTGGACAACCTGCTGGATCGCCAGTACGTCGGCTCGGTGATCGTCGGCGACAGCAACGGCCGCTACTACGAGGCGGCGCCGGGGCGCTCCTGGTATGCAGGAGCGGGGCTGGAGTACCGGTTCGAGTGATGGGTGCCGTGCGGTTCGCGAGCAAGCTCGCTCCTACGAAGAGCGCCGGGCTCGACCTGTAGGAGCGAGCTTGCTCGCGAACCCGCATCCTTCCACGCCCGATCATCGTCTACGGGGAGCCATCAGCACCCGGAATCCTCTATCCTCGCGTGCTTTGCATTGAACGGGATTGGCGTGTGATGGGCAGATGGGCAATCGGGGCACTGTTGATGTGCCTGGCGGGCTGGGCTTCGGCGGCGGACCCGCTGTTCGGCAAGTACAACCATGGTGCGGCGCTCAAGGGTATCGGCGACAAGCAGGGCTTCGCCCCGTGCCTGGAGTCCACCGGCGTCACGGCGCGCTGCAAGGAGAATGTCGAGTACGCCGGCGGACGCTTCCGCCTCGCGCTGACCTTCGAGAAGCAGAAGCTGGAAGACGCCGCGCTGTATGGCGAATACAGCGATGCTTCGTACCGGCGCGTGCTCCAGCAGGTTGCCAAGAGCTACATGTTGGTGGCGATTGCCGACGACAAGAACGTCGTAGACGTCCTGGCACACACCCTGAACCCGAACCGCACCGCAGCCGACGCCAAGACCATTGGCGACTTCGAGACCCACGCCCTGCGCAACGGCACCATCACCTACCGGCTCTACGAGCAGCTCGACAAGTACATCAAGCCCGGTCTCGACGCCAAGCAGGTACTGGCATCGCTGCCGGCGAACATCCGCGTGGTCGAGGTCACGGTCAAGCGCGACGAAACCGGTGGGCTGCTGATCGTCCAGTTCGCTCGCCCGGGCCTCGATGCGAAGAAGGCCAAGCGCTGAGCTGACTCCCGTGCGCTGCGGCGCGCGCTCAGCGAGAAGCGCGCGGCCGCGAGGCCCGACGTTGCGGTGATGGTTCGGGCAGCGGGTGCACCTCGACGACCGCCGCCTGTTCCAGGCCGCTGAAGGCTTCCTTCAGCGCGCAATGGCCGGTCAGGCCGCGCTTGACCACCAGCACCGCCGCAGCCACTTCCAGCCAGCCGGAGATGCCGCCCCGGCGCACGCCCTTGCCGACGCCGGCCAGGCCTATCGCCACGGAAATCGCGCGTTCCCATCCACCGAGATTCTGTCCATTCATGCCCTGGGCCTCCTGTTCAGCGGGGACATGGCGGCACAGGGAATCCCGCGCCGCTCAGCTATTGGGAGCGGTGCGGGGCGCGCAGGTTCAGTCGAAACTACCAGCGGTGCGCGGCTCAGGCAGCGCTGCGGTACGCCGGCCGCAACTTCGCCAGCAGCGCCGCCACCACGTCCAGCGCCGAGCACAGCAGGAAATACAGCAGGGCGACGAAGAGGAAGACTTCCGTGGGGTGGACCATCACCCGGTTGCTCACCTGGGTAGCGACGAAAGACAGTTCGCCGACGCCGATCACGTAGGCCAGGGAGGTGTCCTTGATCAGCGAGACCCACTGATTCAGGAAGGACGGCAGCATGATCGGCAGCGCCTGCGGGAGGATTACCAGCGTCAGTACTTGCCGCGGACGCAGGCCCAGCGCGCGAGCGGCGTCCCACTGGCCCTTGGGCAGGCTTTCGATGCCTGCGTGCACCGAGTGCGCCAGGTAAGCGCCGCCGATCAGCGACAGTGCGCAGACCACGGTGCCCAGCGCCGGCACGTCGAAGTGGAAGACGATGGGCAGCAGGAAGTAGGTCCAGAAGATCAGCATCAGCACCGGGATCGCGCGGAAGAAACCAAGGAACGCGACAAGCAGCAGACGTGGCTTGCCACGCAGCACTGACAGCGCGATACCCAGGGCCAGGCCCATCACCGCCGAGACGATGCCGGAGGCCAGGGCCAGGAGGATGGTCAGCGCGGCGCCGCCGAGCGGGCCGTCCGGGTAGGCACCGACGAGGAAGTACGAGAGGTTGTCGTGGATGACGGAGAAGTCCATGTCAGGCTCCCTGGCGGTAGCGGCGGGTCTGCTGCAGCGCCTGGCCCAGCGCCTCGATCAGCGCGATGGCGCCGATGTACAGCAGGGTGGCGATGCCGAAGGCCTGGAAGGTCTTGAAGGTCTGCGTTTCCACCTGGCGCGACGCGTAGGACAGCTCCGCCAACCCGATGGCCATGGCCAGCGAGGAATTCTTCAGCGCGTTCATGTATTGCCCCATCAGCGGCGGCAGCGCGGTGCGCAGCGCCTGCGGCAGGATCACCCAGCGCCACACCTGGAGCGGACGCAGGCCCAGCGCCATGCCGGCTTCATGCTGTTGCGCGCTTACCGAGGCGATGCCGGCGCGGAACTCTTCGGCAATGAATGCGGTGGTGTAAAGCGTCAGGCCCCAGGCAGCGGCGAGGAATTCGAAGGATGGCCACGCCAGCCAGCCCAGCTCATGGGGTGTGTTCAGCCAGAACACGAAGTCCTCCGGCAGCAGCGCCGGCACGCCGAAGTACCAGAAGAACAGCTGCACCAGCAGTGGCGTATTGCGAAATAGCGCGAGATACGCCCGCGCAGGCCACGCCAGCCAGCGCGACTTCGCCTGCCGGGCAATGGCCAGCGGCGCGCCGAGCAGGGTGGCGACAACGCAGCAGAACAGGGAAATACCGAGGGTGAGCAGGAAGCCGTCGAGCAGCCAGCTCAGGTAGGTCGGGGCGAGCAGTTCGCCGAACATCGTCAGGGTCCATCAGCAGGCAGGAAAGGCAACGCCCCACAGGGGTGGGGCGTGCGGCGGTACGCTAGTCGGGGCGGCGATCAGCTCTTGTCGCCGATCCTGTACAGGCGGGCCAGGGGCGTCTTGGTCGTCGGGCCGAACCAGGTGTCGTAGATGGTCTGGGCCTGGCCGCCGGCTTCCAGCTCGGTGAGGCTCTGGTTGACGAACTCGGCGAGGGCCTTCTCGCCCTTGGGAATGCCGACGCCGATCAGGTCATTGGAAATGGTGAAGGGCGGCACTTCGTACTTGTCCTTGTCCGGCACGTTGGCCAGCAGGCCGATCAGCTTCGGGCCGTCCTGGGTGATGGCCTGGACCTGGCCGTTGCGCAGGGCGGTGAAGGCGAAGGGCGTATCGTCGTAGGCGATGACCTTGGCGCCGGGGAATTTCTCCCGCAGCACGCCTTCATTGACCGTGCCCTTGTCGACGCCGACGCGCCACTTGTTCAGGTCTTCCGGGGATTTCAGGCTGCCCTTGCGCACGATGAACTGCTGCCCGGAGGAGAAGTAGGGGATGCTGAAATCCACCTGCTCGGCGCGCTCGGGGGTGATGGTGAAGTTGGCCAGCACCAGGTCGACCTTGTTCGCGGTCAGCAGCGGGATACGGTTGGCGGGGTTGGTCGGCAGGACCTGCAGCTTGACGCCGAGCTTGTCGGCCAGGGCCTTGGCGTAATCCACGTCGAGGCCTTCGATCTGCTTGCTCTTGCCGTCGACGAAGCCGAACGGCGGGTTGCTGTCGAACGCGGCGACGCGCAGCACACCGGCCTTCCTGATGTCTTCCAGGCGGTCGGCGTGAGCCAGTCCGGAGAGGACGGCCAGGGCGAGGGCGGTAACGGCAGTGAGTTTCTTCATGAACATCCAGCTCCTTCTCGGGCCCCGCTCGTGCGACGGGTTCCCGTGATGATCGAGTGCGGGCCTTCGAGGGTGGGGAAAGGCCCGTTCCAGAGCGGCGGGGATGGCCCGCCGGCGAGGCCGAGTGTGGCAGCGCGGCGGTCGCGCGGAGAAGGAATGAATTGGTCTATCTAATAACCGGAAGAAATATAAAGTAACCGGTTAGATAACCATATTGCGCTAATGGCGCCATGAGCGTAGGAGCGGACTCTGTCCGCGATAGCTGCCCCCGAGGCACATCGCCACGGCTTGGAGACATCGCGGACGAAGTCCGCTCCTACGTGGCCGATACCCCTGGCTCAGGGCTTCCACCGCGCAGCACTGATATCCACCGCGCGTGGCAGGATGCGTTCGGCGAGGAACAGGTCGGCCGTGCGCTGCTGCGCGGCGATATCCGCATCCCCCACCGATTGAATGGGCGAGGGCGGCCGGTGCCTGAAGGTTTCCTCGATCACCGCCGGAGCCAGCCCGGTCACGCGCGCCATGATCGCCACGCTGCCGGGCGTGTCGCTGCGGGTCAGCGCCTCGGCCTCATTGAGAGCATCTAGCACCTGATGGATGAACGCCGGATTGGCCCCCGCGTATTCACGGCTGGACAGGTAGAACGGCCCGCTCAGGCCGACCGCCGACCCATCCGCGAGCAGACGTGCATGGCCGTCCAGCAGCAGCGCCGAGTACCACGGGTCCCAGATTGCCCAGGCATCCACCCGGCCACTCTCGAACGCGGCGCGGGCATCGGCCGGCGTCAGGTACAGCGGCTGGATGTCTTTCAGGCTCAGCCCCTCCTTCTGCAGCAACCGCAGCAGCAAGTTGTGCGAGCTGGAGCCTTTCTGGAACGCCACGCGCTTGCCTTTCAGCTCGGCGACGCTGTGGATCGGGCTGCCCTTGGGCACCACCACGGTTTCCGCCTGCGGCTTGGGCGGTTCTACGCCGACGTAGAGCAGGTCGGCGCCGGCGGCCTGGGCGAAGATCGGCGGGATGTCGCCGGTGGAGCCGAGGTCCAGGCTGCCGACGTTCAGGGCTTCGAGCATCTGCGGCCCGGCGGGAAATTCGATCCACTGGATCTGCGTCTGCGGGAAACGCTGCTCCAGCAGACCGTGCTCCTTGGCCAGCACCAGGCTGACCGAGGCCTTCTGGTAGCCGATGCGCAGTTGCGCCGGGTCCTGTGCGTGGGCTACACCCGCCACGACCAGCAGTAACCCGGCGAACAGTCGATTGAGCAGTCTCACAGGCTCATTCCTTCCAGTCGTGGGACGGTTTTTCCCAGAGGTTGATCCCACCTTCCACGGCGTGGCGATCGATCTCCGCCAGCTCCTCGGCGCTGAAGACGAGGTTGTCCAGGGCGGCGACGTTCTCGACGATCTGCTCCGGCCGGCTCGCGCCAATCAGCGCGGAAGTCACGCGGGCATCGCGCAGCACCCAGGCCAGCGCCAGTTGCGCCAGGCTCTGGCCGCGACGCTGGGCGATTTCGTTCAGGGCGCGGGCGCGACGCAGGTTGTCCTCGGACAGATGTTCCGGCCGAAGCGAGGCTCCGCCCGGCTGGTTGACCCGCGCATCGGCCGGCACACCATTCAGGTAGCGGTCGGTGAGCAGCCCTTGGGCCAGCGGCGTGAAAGCGATGACGCCACTGCCCAGCTCGTCGGTGGTGGCCAGCAGGTCCTTTTCCACCCAGCGATTGAACAGGTTGTAGGCCGGCTGGTGAATCAGCAGCGGCACCTTCCACTCCTTCAGTAGCGCGGCGAGCTCGGCGGTCTTGCCGGCGGAATAGGACGAGATGCCCACGTACAGCGCCTTGCCCTGCTGCACGGCACTGGCCAGCGCGCCGGCGGTTTCCTCCAGCGGCGTGTCCGGGTCGAAGCGGTGCGAGTAGAAGATGTCCACGTAGTCCACGCCCAGGCGCTTGAGGCTCTGGTCGAGGCTGGAGAGCAGGTACTTGCGCGAGCTGCCGCCCTGACCATAGGGGCCGGGCCACATGTCCCAGCCAGCCTTGGTGGAGATCACCAGCTCGTCGCGGTAGGCGGCGAAGTCTTCGCGCAGCAGGCGGCCGAAATTGATCTCGGCACTGCCGTAGGGCGGGCCGTAGTTGTTGGCCAGGTCGAAATGGTTGATGCCCAGGTCGAAGGCGGTGCGCAGCAGGGCGCGTTGGCGGTCCAGCGGCACGCTGTCGCCGAAGTTGTGCCACAGGCCCAGGGAGAGGGCGGGCAGCACCAGTCCGCTGCGGCCGACGCGGCGGTAGGGGACGCGCTGGTAGCGGTCAGGGTGGGCGAGGTAGGTCATGGGAGCTCCTGGGTAAGCTGAAACGGGCCGCAGAGGGGGCGGCCCGTGAATCGTCAGATCGTGTAGCGATTGGCCGGGCGTTTGAGCCCGAGGTGGTCGCGCAGGGTGCTGCCGCTGTACTCGCGGCGGAACAGCCCGCGGCGCTGCAGTTCCGGTACGACGTGGTTGGCCACGTCTTCCAGGCCGCCGGGCAGGTGCGGCACCAGTACGTTGAAGCCGTCGGCGGCGCCGCCTTCGAACCAGGCCTGGAGCTCGTCGGCGATCTGCGTCGGCGTGCCGATCAGGCTGTAGTGCCCGCGTCCGCCGGCGATGCGCCGGCCCAGCTGGGCGAGGGTGAGGTTCTCGCGCCCGGCCAATTCGGTGAGCAGCAACTGGCGGCTGCGCTGGCCGCTGTCGGTGAGCGGCAGTTCGGGCAGCGGGCCGTCCAGCGGATAGGCGGAGAGGTCGAAGTTGCCGAGCATGCGCGACAGCAGTGCGACGCCGACCTGCGGCTCCACCAGCTCCTGGAACTCCTCGAACTTCTCCTGCGCCTCGGCCTGGCTCTGGCCGACCACGACGAACACGCCGGGCATGATGCGCAGGTCGTCCGCGCTGCGGCCGAAGCGCGGCAGGCGGCCCTTGAGGTCGTTGTAGAAGTCGCGGGCGGCGGCCAGCGAGGTCTGCGCGGTGAACACCACTTCGGCAGTCTGCGCGGCCAGCTCGCGGCCGGTCTCGGAGCTGCCGGCCTGGACGATCACCGGGCGACCCTGGGGCGAGCGCGCGACGTTCAGCGGGCCCTGCACGCGGAAGTGTTCGCCCTCGTGGTTCAGCACATGCAGCTTGGCCGGCTCGTAGTACTGACCGCTGGCCTTGTCGCGGGTAAAGGCATCGTCTTCCCAGCTGTCCCACAGGCCGGTGACCACTTCATGGAATTCCCGCGCGCGGGCATAGCGCTCGGCGTGGCCGAAGTGTTCCTGGCGGTTGAAGTTCAGCGCCTCGGCGGCAGCATCGGAGGTCACCAGATTCCAGCCGGCACGGCCTGCGGAGATGTGGTCGAGGGAGGCGAATTTGCGTGCCACGTGGTACGGCTCGTTGTAGCTGGTGGTCACGGTGCCGATCACGCCGATGCGCTCGGTCACTGCCGCCAGCGCCGAGAGCAGGGTCAGCGGCTCGAAGTGATCGGAGCGCGCCATGCGGCTGGCGATATCGCCGGTGGGCGCTGCCACGCTGTCGGCAACGAAGACGGCGTCGAACTTCGCCGCTTCGGCCACCTGCGCGAGGCGCTTGTAGAGGCGGAAGTCGAGGCCGCCGTCGGCCGGCACGTCCGGGTGGCGCCACGCCGAGACGTGGTGACCGGTGGCCATGAGGAAGGCGCCAAGGGAAAGGGTGCGTGTCATGTCGGTTTTCCTGTGTGTCCGTCGGGTTGGACGCAAGGCGGCGTGGGTGTTGTTGTCGGCGGCGCCGGGGCGAGCCGGCGCCGCGAGTTGCTCAGCCTGGGGAGTGATCAGAAGTCCTTGCGCAGCTCGACGCCGAAGTAGCGGCCGTCGTCGCGCGGCACCATGCGGTAGACGTAGCTGCCGCCGGTGGCCAGCAGGGGCGAATAGGACTTGTCGGTGAGGTTCTTGCCCAGCAGGGCGACGCGCCAGCCGTCGTTGTAGTCGGCCAGGGCAATGCTGGCGCCCCACAGGCCGTAGGCGCCCTGGATGGTGTCGGGGTTCTGGCTGAGGTCGTACTGCACCTTGTCCTGCCAGCTGTAGTCGGTGCCCAGCTCCACATCCAGGCCGTTGTCCAGCGGGATGCTGTAGTCGGCGCGCACGTAGCTCTTCCAGTCCGGCGAGAAGGGCAGCGGCTTGCCGTCGACGTTGCAGGTGGCTGCCGCGCCGGCCGGGCAGGCGAAGCTGTCGATGCGCGCCTTGGTGTAGGCGACGGCGCCGGAGAACTTGAGCTGCCGGGTCGCCTGGTAGCTGAAGTCCAGCTCGGCGCCCTCGCTCTTCACCTTGCCGGCGTTGATCAGGCGGGTCACCACCTGGCCGGCGACGGTGTCGTAGAAGTTCGCCTGGTAGTTGTCGTAGACGGTGTGGAACACCGCCAGGTTGGCGGTCAGGCGGTTGTCCAGCGCGGTGGCCTTGAGGCCCGCTTCCCAGGAGTTGGAGGTCTCCGGCTTGAGCGCATCGGTGTCGCGCGGCTGCATGTTGAAGAACACGTTGTACGCCGGGCCTTTATAGCCGCGAGAGTAGGTGATGTAGCTGGTCAGCTGCTCGCTGAGGTCGTACTGCAGGCCGAGGCGGCCGGACCAGCCGTCCTCGTCGGTGGAGCCGGAGCTGGAGGTGGACGGCTGGATGCCGGTCACCGCGGTGGCCGAGGTGGAGCGGCGACGGTGGTCGTATTCCAGGTCGTCGTGGGTGTAGCGCAGGCCGGCGATGCCGCGGAAGTCGTCGGTGAAGTTCAGCGTGCTCTCGCCGAATACCGCGTAGGTGTCGCTGCGCGTGCTGTAGTCGGCGACGCCGGTGTTCTGCGCGGTGGTGGAGGTCACCACACGGCGGTAGGTCTCGTCGTCCACGGCGTGCATGTAGTACAGGCCGCCGACATATTCGAGGAACTGACCCTTGGGCGAGGCCAGGCGCAGCTCCTGGGAGTATTGATCGTAGTTCAATTCGCCCTTGTCGTGGGAGCTGGGGATACTCGCGGTGACCTGGGAAAGGCGGTCGCCATCCTGCCACTGGGTGTTGTCCCAGCCGCGCCAGGCGCTGATGGAAGTCAGGGTGTAGTCGCCCAGGTTCCAGTCCAGCTGCGCCGACAGGCCCTTGTTGGTGTCGTCGACGTGGGTGCGGTAGTCGCTGTTGATCTTGCGGTTGTCGCTGCCTGCCGTCACCGGGCGCAGGGCATTGGCGAAGGCGGCGCTGGAGGTACTGGTGATGACGCCGCTGGGGCCGTCGTCGTTGCCCTTCATGTAGTCGGCGATCAGCGTGACCTTGAGATCGTCGTTCGGAGTGATCTCGAACTTGGTGCGCGCGCCGGCACGGTTGTAGCCATTCACTTCGTGGCCGTTGTAGACGTTGTCCACGTTGCCGTCGTAGCTGCCCAGCAGGGTGGTGATGCTGGCCTTGAGCTTGCCGGGGATCAGCGTGCCGCCGATGCCGAAGCGCGTACGATTCTCGTTGCCGCCGCCGAAGTGCGAGTAGTCGATGTAGCCGGTGGTTTCATCCGGTACCTCGCGAGTGACCACGTTGAGCACGCCGGCTGAGGCGTTCTTGCCGAACAGCGTGCCCTGAGGGCCGCGCAGCACTTCGATGCGCTCGACGTCGAGCAGGTCCAGGGTCGCCTGGCCGGGACGGCCGAGCACCACACCGTCGATCACCGTCGATACGCTCGGCTCGACGCCGGGGGAGGTGGAGATGGTGCCCACGCCACGGACGAACAGCGAAGTGTCCTTGTTCGAGGCGCCGGTGCGGAAGTTCAGGGTCGGCACCTGCTGGACGATGCTCGACACGTTGTTGCGGTTGTCGCGTTCCAGCTGCTCGCCATCGATCACCGAGACGGCTACCGGGACCTTCTGCAGCGATTCCTCGCGGCGGGTGGCGGTGACGGTGACTGCCTTGAGCGTCGGTGCCGAGTCGGCGGACTGGGCGTCGCTGCCGGTGGTTTCGGCTGCCTGCACGCTGCAAGCCAGTGCGCCGATCACGCTGGCGATACCCAGGGCCAGCGCGCTGCGCCGGCCGGTGAATGGCGGACGGCCGAGCGTCCCCCGTTGTTGCGATTGCATAGCCACTCCTTCGTGCCCTGGTCCGCCCGCGGTCTGTTTGCCGGGGCGCGTTTTTCTGCGGGACTGTCACGAGCGCTCGCTCGTGCGAGTGGCTGGAATCGTTGCGGACAGTTTGTGTTGTTAGCGCTAACATCGGCGAGTATCCTGAATCGCCAGATAGATCGTCAAATAATTAAAAATTACGTTTATATTCCCGAATTGACATTACGAACCCAGCAGCCGGAGTGCCGTGTTGGCCAACCAGACACCTCGCAAGCGCCGCGGGGCAGGGCGCGTAACGCTGACAGCAGTCGCCGAGCTCGCGGGCGTATCCGYCATCAGCGTGTCGCGCTACTTCAACCAGCCGGCGCAACTGTCAGACGACCTGCGCGAGSGCATCGGCGCGGCGGTGGAGGAGTTGGGTTACGTGCCCAACCAGGTAGCCGGAGGATTGGCTTCGGCGCGGGGCAGGGTAGTGGGGATGGTGGTGCCGAACATTTCCGGGCCGATCTTCGCCGACACCATCCAGGCCTTCAGCGACACACTGGCGGCCCATGGTTACCAGTTGCTGCTGGCCTCCAGCTACTTCTCCGAGGACAAGGAAGAAAGCGCCGTACGTGCGTTCCTCGGCTGGAACCCGGCGGCGCTGGTGCTGACCAGCCACTTCCATAGCGCCGCCACCGAGAAGCTGATTTCCAGCGCGGACATGCCAGTGGTGGAGGTCTGGGATTACCAGCCCGAGCGCGCACCGCTCCAGGTCGGCTTCTCCCACTATCAGGTCGGCGTGGACGCAGTGCGCTACCTGCACGGCAAGGGCTACCGCCGCATAGCCTTCGTGCAGAACAGCGCGCCCGGCGACTTCAGCGCCCTGGACCGCCGCGATGGCTACGCCGATACCCTGCGCGAACTGGGCGGCGAACCGTGGATGTTCGTGCCCACCGAGAGCGCGCCCTTCGACGCCGGGCGGCAGGCCATGGAAGCGCTGATGGCGCGGGGTGCGCAGCGGCCGGAGGCGATCATCTTCGCCAACGACAACCTCGCCGCCGGCGGCCTGCTCGCCGGCCAACGAGCCGGGCTGAAAATTCCCGAGGATTGTGCGGTGCTGGGCTTTGGCGACTATCCCTTTGCGCCGATGCTGCTGCCTAGCCTCTCCACCATCAAGCCGCCGGCCCGCGAGATCGGCGAGATTGCCGCGCTGCGGGTGTTACAGTCCATTGGCGTGGCGTCGCTGGAAGGTGCGGTGGAGCGGCTGAACCTGCTCGGTTGTCGAGTGCTGGAGCGCGAGAGCGGTTGATCACCTGATGCCGAAAGGGGCATGAACCTGTAGGAGCGAGCTTGCTCGCGAACAAGGCCCGTGCCGTTCGGTTCGCGAGCAAGGGCTAGGCGCCCCTCGGTCCTACGAAGAGCTTAGGCGTGGCGAGCAGTTGCTCACTTCGCCAGCAGATCGATCACTTCCTGATCACTGAGCTGGTGGAAGTCCCGGTAATGATCGCCCACCGCGCGGAAGGGGGTCGGCGTATCCAGGCAGACCAGCGCATCCACTTCGTCGCGCAGCTTCTGCACGGTTTCCGCCGGGCCGACCGGCACAGCGAGGATGACCTTGTGTGGATGCTGCTCGCGCAGGCACTTGAGCGCGGCGCGCACGCTGCTGCCGGTGGCCAGGCCGTCGTCGACCACGATCAGGTCGCGGTCCTCCAGCTTCGCCGGGGCCTTGGCGCCGCGATAGAGCACGCGGCGGCGCTCCAGCTCGCGAATCTGCTCCAGCACCTGCTGCTCGAACCATTCCGGCGGCGGGTCGAAGCGTTCGAGCATCTGCTCGTCCACCACCCAGTTCGGCTCGGGGCCGTCGACGATGGCGCCCAGAGCGTATTCCTCGTTGCCCGGCGCGCCGATCTTGCGCACCAGCAGCACGTCCAGCGGCGCACCGAGGGCGCGGGCGACTTCCTTGCCCACCGGCACCCCGCCGCGGGGCAGGGCGAGCACCAATGGGTTCTCCAGCTGCATGTCGCGCAGGACCATGGCCAGCGCAACACCGGCATGGCGGCGATTGGTGTATTGCACAGAGGGCATCTGAACCTCCTTTCGCGAGTCACAGCAGCTTGTCCAGGGTAAAGGGCCGCTCGCGGATGCGTTTCCCGTTTGCAGGTTAGACGGCCTTTTTGCCGCTCGCGAGCTCCGGCGGATCGAACGGACCGGCCCGATCCGGCCGTACCAGACGCGCGCGGGTCTGCCGTGGGGTGTGAGCCGTACCCCTATCGAAGGTTCAGCAAATGCGCCTGAACGGTCGCCCCCGAGAGCCGCCGCGCCCTCGGGTTGAACATCGGCACGCCGTGTAACTCCTAGTGATAAGTCCTCCCAGAAGAGACGCTGATGAATACCCACGTCACCCGCCTCGCGGCGCCCCGCGAAATATCCGCCCAGCGCACCGTCACCTGGCACCTGACGCTGTTCATCCTGATCCTGATCGGGGCGCTGGTGGTGAGCGGCGCGGTGATGGGGCACATCGCCGCGCTGCAGGACCAGATGGCCCGCGAACAGACCAGTTTCTACGCCGACAAGGCGCTGCAGAACCGCATCGCCGAGTCCGAATCACTGATCCGCACCTATGCCTTCTGGAATGACGCCTACCGCTACCTGAATGCGCCGCTGAAGGCCGACTGGGCCTTCCAGGAAGGCAACGTCGGGCCGCTGCTCTACAGCGACAACGGCTATGAGATGGTCTGCGTGCTCAACCAGGCCGGCGAGGAATACGTGATGCGCGACGGCCAGCCGGTGCGCAGCCACTGCACCAGCGAGATGCCGGTGAACCTCGATGAGCTGCGCGACGCTGCGACCGTCGCCGCACGGCGTAGCGGGGCGGTAACGCGTTACGTCGCTTTCGCTGGCCAGCCGGCCATCCTGACAGCCGCGCTGGTGCGGCCGACCCGCGATAATCCGCCGCTGGACGGCCCACTGATGATCTTCGTCGACAGCCTGACCCCGGCCAAGCTGCAGAAGATGGCGCGGGACTTCGGCCTGAGCGGGCTGCAGGTGCGCGCCGACGACGTACGCATCAGCGATGGCAACGCCGTCGACCTGAGCGATTCCGGCTTCGAGATGAGCTGGCGAACGCCCACGCCCGGTAGCGACATGTTGCGCCGGCTGGTAGGCGCCTGGGCTGCCGTGGTGGTGCTGGTGTTCATCTTCCTGGTCTGGCTGATCCGCGCCTCGCTGGCCAACGCACGGGTGGTGGACCATTACCAGCGCAGCCTGAAGACCTCCAACCAGGCCCTGGAAACCAGCGAACAGCGCTTCAAGGCGGTGGCCGAGTCCAGTTCCGACTGGATCTGGGAGACCGATGACAACCATCGGCTGACCTACCTCTCGGCGCGCTTCGAATCCCTCACCGGCTACCGCATCGACGACTGGCTGGGGCGGCGCATCGACGACCTGATCAGCTGTGACACCACCAGCCTGATCGCCTGGCTGGAGAAGATTCCCCAGGAAGGCCATTCCACCACCCTGACCTGCGGTTTCCGCGACGCCCATGGGCTGCGCCGGATCTGCAAGTTCACCGCCTCCGGCGCCGGCGGGCGCGGCTATCGCGGCACCAGTGCGGACATCACCCAGGAAGTCGAGGCCCACGCACGCATCCAGCACCTGTCGCTGCATGACGCTCTCACCGGGCTGCCCAACCGCACCAAGCTCGCCAGTTTCATGGACGACCTGCTGGGCAGCGCCCGCGAGCAGCAGATGGCGGTGCTGATGCTCGACCTGGACCGCTTCAAGCCGATCAACGACACCCTCGGCCACCCGGTCGGCGACGCCGTATTGCAGATAGTTGCCGAACGTCTGCGCGACTCGATCCGCGGCGAGGACCTGGTGGCACGCCTGGGCGGCGACGAGTTCGTCATCGTCGACAGCCAGTCCCAGGGCCGCGAGGACGCCGAAGCCTTCTGCCGGCGCCTGGTGAGCCTGATCAACCAGCCCATCGAGTACAACGGCAACCTGCTCAACGTCGGCACCAGCATCGGCATCGTCCTCTCCGGTGACGCCAGCGGTGATGCGCAGAACCTGCTGCGCTGTGCCGACGTCGCCATGTACGAAGCCAAGACCGCCGGCCGCAACGCCTGGCGCTTCTACACCGACAGCATGGACCGCCAGCTACTGGCAAAAAAACAGAGCGAGACCGAGTTGCGCAGCGCCCTGCGCCAGGGTCAGCTGGAGCTGTATTACCAGCCGCGCTATCGGGTCGGCGACCTGGCTATCGTTTCCGCCGAGGCACTGTTGCGCTGGAATCACCCCTCGCGTGGTCTGGTCGGGCCGAACGAGTTCATCAAGCTGGCGGAGGAGAGCGACCTGATCGTCGATATCGGCGAGTGGGTGCTGCGCGTTGCCTGCCAGGAGGCGGCCGGCTGGCCGGAATCGATGCTGGTGTCGGTGAACATCTCGCCTACCCAGTTCGCCCATGCCGACATCGTCGGCCAGGTGAAGCAGGCGCTGATGGAGTCCGGCCTGGCGGCGGAGCGGCTGGAACTGGAAGTCACCGAGAACACCATGCTGCACGACGTCGAATGCGCGCTGCTGACCATGCAGGCACTCAAGGACCTGGGCGTGAAGCTGAACATGGACGACTTCGGCACCGGCTATTCGTCCCTGGGCTACCTGCGTTCCTACCCGTTCGACAGCATCAAGATCGACCGGCGCTTCGTCGCCACCCTCGATACCACCGGCCGCGATCGCTCCATCGTCCAGGCCATCATCGGCCTGGGCAAGGCGCTGAACCTGGCGGTGACCGCCGAGGGCGTGGAGACGGAAGGGCAGCTGCGCATCCTTGAGGATGAGCAGTGTGGCGAGGTGCAGGGCTTCCTGTTCAGTGAGGCAGTGGACCGGGACAGCCTGGCACGACTGATTGCTCAGGCGCGCAAACCGGACGACGGCGAAAACTCTGTGTCTCGTGAAGAAATCTGAATTAAACCGGCAGGCAGTGTGCGCAGGACAAAAAGAAGGCCCCGTCGGAAAGGGGCCAGGGGAAAACAGGAATCACCTTCACCCTAACAGCCTGAAGAGTCCTGCCAAGCAACTTGTCGGTCTAGGCCGCTTCGCCTGGAGGCATAACGCCTGTCTGCAGGGGCAAGGGAGGATCGACAAGCAGGGAAACACCCGTTTTCGAGAAGAAT
The DNA here is from genome assembly GCF_030462585.1 of Pseudomonas sp. CAN1. GTDB lineage: Bacteria > Pseudomonadota > Gammaproteobacteria > Pseudomonadales > Pseudomonadaceae > Pseudomonas. The sequence goes on from NZ_JASMRU010000053.1 coordinate 16,099, forward strand.
CCGACATTGCGCGAGGATGGTTCTTACATATTGCAGGGCGTAATCCCGACATTATCTCCCTACTTCATCCGCTCACTCCGGGAGATTCCACATGCAGATCCATCAAGGCGACAGCAAGGTTGGCGACGTGTTGACCCTCAATATCCTGCAAGGCGAGGCCGGCGAGCGGATGATGCAGTTGCTGCTGACCCAGGGCATCGAGATAGAGGTGAAGGCTATTTCCGAAAAGGCTGTCACCCTGATCGTGCGGGCACCCGGCGGAATGATGATCGTCGAGGAACTTGCCGCCAGCTGATCACTGATTCCAGTGACGCTTTCGGGCATCCTGCATCGCTGAAACCGGCGCTTCGGGCATTCTGCTAAGGCTAATCTGCCATCACCTGCAGGACGGAGCGCTCTGGCATGGGCCTGTCTGCGGGCGCCCAGTCGAGGCGCGAAACTTGCTGCGTTTCCCGCCTCGACACGGGAGACGGACGACATGCAAACACTCGACAACAAGATGGTGCTGGTCCTCGAAGAAAAACCCGATCAGCTCCAGCGCCTTGAGCATCACCTGCTCGGCCAGGGACATGCGGTCATCAGCGCGATGAGCGAAGAAGAAGCCATTGAGCACCTGGTGTCCTCCTCGGTTATCGACCTGTTCCTCATCGACGAACAACTCACCGGCCCGTTGACCGGCGCCGCCCTCATCGAGGCGTGCCTGCCGCTTCGGCCACGCATGCGCGTGCTGGTGCTGTCGCCCTGGGCGGAGGAGGGGGAGGAGGATGCACCCTATCCGATCCTCTCGAAATCGGCCGACCTGGAAGAGCTGGAAGGCGCGATCCAGCGCACCTTCAGTCGCCCGCCGGTGCAGCCCTGGCTGCTCAACTGAGCTATTGCCGCCGATTCACTCCAGGAGCCCGGTCATGCATGCCTATCTGATTCGCTACAGCCGCGACGGCCAGCCGATGAGCACCGTGCTGCGCCAGGAAAACCTCAGTCGGGCGCAGGCCCAGGCATTCGTCCGGGCACTACATGGCCCGGTGGGGCATGATTCGCGTGCGGATATCCATGTCAGCGAAGTGCTCCGCACCAGCTAAGTAGAAGCGCCCTGCACTCAATAGCAGCGTCCTTCAGTGCGCGCGGGCAATGAAAAACGGCACCTGTCCCGGGGTGCCGTTTTCGTCGTGCGGGGTTTTTCAGGGATTCTGTAAGCCGCCCCGGCGGTCAGTCGCTGCTGGCGTGGCTACGTTGACCACCCTTGCGCCCGGCGATGGAGGCGCGCGCCGGGTCATTCTTGAAATTGCCTCCGCTTTGCTGGCCGCCTTTCCTGCCAGCTTCGGATGCCCGCTGCGGATCTTCCGCGAAGTTACCTTTGCCACCTCTGTGTTCGGCCATGGTGATTTCCTCCGTGGGTGATAAATGGGCGAATGCAGGGCATTCCCTTTATCCGAAACAAATCATCCGGGGGTGTTCGACTCTTTTTCAGAACGATGAGGCATGGCGCGGGCAGAATCCCGTTATATGGCGCCGCAATGCTCTTCGTAGGACCGAGGGGGACGCCTGGTCCTTGCTCGCGAACCGCGCAGGCCCTGACGTCAGACCACGCGCTTGCGCAAGCGGGCAATCAGCTTCTGCCGTTGCTCGGCATCCGCCTCCCAGACCTTGCCATCCAGGGCATGGCAGATCAGCCAGATTTCCTCGTTGTTGAGCATTACTGCGCCGCCACCGGCTTCAGCGCGCCTTTTGCGGTAGGCGGCCTGCTTCTCGGCGTTGCTCAACGCACCTTCCTTGCGTGGGCGGCCCTTGCGCGGTGGTTCGAAGGCATCGCGAGTGGCTCTGTCCTTGGTGTCTTTCATGGAGTCCCCCTTGCATAGGTAACGCGTTACTTGAAACGAGCATTCGCAATGGTAACGCGTTACTGTTATGCCGCCTATAGCGCGTTGGAATGGCGCGCTGGAAAACTGCCGCAAGCCTAGTGCCACACGAGATGGCGCCTGGAAACAGGCGCGGAGGAGGGGAGTGATGCACCTTGCCGCTACGCTGGTCGGCTGAAGCCGCGTCAGTCGTCGGTTATCAGCTTGCCCGGGTGAAATAAGGGCTATTCCTGCATAGCTCGACGAGCAACGGAGGCAAACATGGATCGACTACGGAAGGTGCTGCTGGCCTCGGCATTCCACGAGACCTGCATCGTCGAAGTCCTGCGTGACGCAGCTGCCCAGGCAGCCTCACCGGCGACCGTCACGGCATTGCTGGCGGCGGCGCATATCCTGGAAAACGACGCCGAAATCCTCCTGCATGCAGCCCATCGCATCGACCTGGTGCTGCATCATCCGGCAGCCGTCAACGGCAGCATTTCCCTGGTCGTGATGGACTGACGCGGCTCAGGCGCGGGATTTGCCCAGACGCACATCGCTGATCGTGATGCCACAAGCCTCCAGCCAGGATTCCACCTCGGCGGCGGAATTCAGCGGTCGCGGCTGCAAGGGAAACTCGCGAACATAGATGGAGAAGGCAATCGCCTTGATGTGCGGGATGCTGCGCGCCTGCATCAGCAGGCTGCGCTCCTCGCCGTTGATTCGATAATCGATGAGCCACTGCATGGTCGGTGAACGTCCCTGGCAGAGCCGACCTGCGTAAAGGCAACCCCTAGGGTAGCGCCTGGATCGCGGGTGACAACCAGAATGGCGCATTCGGACGACCGCCCGGCGGGCAGGGGCATCAAGATAGTAACGCGTTACCGAAATTTGGTTTTATTATTGGTAACGCGTTGCCATTGCGGCACTGGGCCAGTCGCTGCCGGCAGGGGGAGGGCAGGCACTCATGCTGATCAGCCTCCGCAAGGACATTCGGAATCAGTCTGGGGTGGAGCACAGCATGCCGGATGAGCGACTATTCAAAATCCCAATCCGCTATCGCAATCAATCGATGAAGATTTTCGCCAGCCTCCGCCAGCTACTTGAGCAACTGGATTCACTGCAGGACAACGATCTCGTCTGGCTTCCCGAAAAGCTCCCGGCATTGGATAGAGCAGGGGACTTGGATGTGCTGTTGGGGGCAGATGCCCGGTTTCTGAGCGCACCTGCCGAGGCGCCGCCGCGCCTGGGTTATCGCCTGTGGCTGGACGTGAATGGGCTACGGCAGATAGCGACTGGCCTGGTGCCGGGATACTCGGCCCAAGACCTGCTGGCAGCTCTGCAAGCTCATCTGGGGCGCGAAAGCTGGGACGAGGCGCCAACGGAGGAGCCGCCGCTTCTGGCCTTGCCGGAGTTCACCAATCCTGCGGCGCAGCTGGACTGGTGGCTGGCTTGCGCAAGGGCCTACGCCGATCTGTGGGGCGAACGAGCACGGCTGACGCCGTCCAGCCGTGCGGAGCTGTTCGCTCTTGAGCAGCGCCTGGGTTGTTCGCTACCGACTGTGCTGCGGGATTATCACCTGCGTATTGGCGCCCTGGAGCTGAGCGAAAGATTGTGCAGCGTCACGCCCGCGGAGTTTGCCAGCATCGAACCACTGATAGAGGCTTATCCGGGCATCGCCGATATTCTCGAAGGGCAGCCCGACGCGGAGTCGCAATGGTCGCTGGCCAATGAGCTGGTCGTCTTTGGCGACTATCTCGGCAATGGCAACCTGTGGTGTTTTCATCGGCAAACCGGCGAGGTCTGGTATTTCGACCATGACTCGCCGCCCATGCTTGCGCGCCTGTTCAAGGACGTCGGGGACTATCTCGATGCGCTGATGTTCAAGTGCCTGCTGGAGATTCACCAGCGGGACGACGACAGCGAGCAGCTACTGCGCCAACAGTTGGGCGACGCCGTCATCGATAAATGGATGTATTGAAAAGGAAAGATCAGGACCGGCCGCATCTCGCTGGCCAGGGGCCTGTACAAGGAGCAGTAAGGTGAAGGCAGAAATCATTGGCTATGAACCGGAAATCGAAACCCTCGCGGCATTCGTCGAAGGCCGTATCTCGGGGGCTGAGGTGGACGCTGCATTGAAGCAGGAACGCATGCGCTCGCTGCTCGCCGTCTTCGTGGATGCGAAGTACCCGGCCAGCTCGGACTTCAACCGGAAGCTGGACGTGCAGGACCGAAGCTCCCTGGGCGGGCTGGTGAACTCGGAGGGGTTCATCCAGCAATTCCTGGAGCTGGCCTCGGTCGAGTTCAAGCCCGAATGCCCGCACGGAAAACTCTACAGCCTGCTGCTGACCATCCAGCCGGCCTGGCTCGATCTCGATCCCGAATTCGTGCAGGAACACGTTCTGCCAAGGGAGGCCGGGCTCAGCAAGACTGAAAGAACGCGCAGAGCCAAGGCGCGGATCAAGGAATTGTTCCAATGCGCCGGCAAGCCGCCATCGTGGATTCAGAATCCCGAATGGCCCATGCATGCAGACGTACCCGCGGTCTTCATCGGGCAGATGCCGATCAAGGCGCCGGAACTGTTCCATGACGATGGCGTGGCGTATCTGTTCTTCGACAAAGCGAGCGGGCAGTTCGAAACCGTCACTCAGTTCTATTGATGGGAAAGTCCAGAAAGCTGTGGCGCAGCCTGAGAAAGGCTGCGCGCAGAGCTTCCAAACACTCAGCTCACCCCTGACGCTCTTATCCTTAACTTCGCATAATGTATATTATGTTAAACCAGGTGCTATGTCTCAGATGTTCATGAGCAACGTAAGGTCCTGATTCGACGATTCCCTCCTCAGTAGCCATGCTTACCAACGGGCCATGATCGGTTTGTTCATGATCGCATGCATGAGGTCGCCATCAATGAAGCTCATCCAGTGCCGTCTCTCTTCAGGCCAACGAATACCGCTACTGGTACAGGATGGTCCTGCTGCACCGTTACCCGTGCTCGTCCCATTCCTCTATGTTCAGATCCAGCTCAAGCACCGCGCCTATAACACCGCTGCCGCCCACTTGCGCGCGATCCAGGCCTTTTATATCTACGCCGAAGGTCGGGGCCTGGATGCCGATGAGGCGATTTTGGAATGCCGCTTTGAAGCCATCCTGTCCTTGCTGGACGGTTACTCTGTCTGGCTGCTGGGCGGTCGACGAGCCGACAACGTGGTTGGCCGGATTGGTACTGCTGATCAGTCTTTGTTCCCCTGGATTGATCTGCGCACCCGTGACCAGTACCTGG
>NZ_JASMRU010000054.1 GCF_030462585.1 Pseudomonas sp. CAN1
TGGCCTTCCTGCCGCTGGCGAAGGAGGGCGACGCGCACTGGTGCTCGATCGTCTGGTCGACGACGCCAGAGCAGGCCGAGAAGTTGATACGCTGACCTGTCGGGTGGTGCGGCGCAGCAACTGAACGCCCAGGTGCGTCTCCAGTTGCTGGATCAGCTGGGTCACGCTGGCGCGCGGCAACTGCAGGCTGTCCGCCGCCTTGCCGAAGGCCTTGAGTTCGACGATGCGGGTGTAGACCTGCATGGCCTGCAAGCGGTCCATGGCGCACTCCGATTATTCATCCAGACCGAATAGTTAAACCGTAATCCGCCGGTTTATCCATGCCGGACAAACAACAAGAATGGTCCTGCCACTCTTTCCCACCCGGAGAATCCTCCTATGAAGACCCGTCGCCTGGGCTCGCAAGGCCCCGTCGTTTCCGCCATCGGCCTCGGCTGCATGGGCATGTCCGACTTCTACACCACCGGCAGCGACGAGCAGGAATCCATCGCCACCCTGCACCGCGCGCTGGAACTGGGCATCACCCTGCTCGACACCGCCGACATCTATGGCCCGCACACCAATGAGGAGCTGCTCGGCCGCGCCCTGAAGGGCAAGCGCGAGCAGGTGTTCCTCGCCACCAAGTTCGGCATCGTGCGAACCCCGGAACAACCCCAGGTGCGCGGCGCCAACGGCAGCCCGGAATACATCCGCCAGGCCGTGGAAGGCAGCCTGAAACGCCTGGGCACCGACCACATCGACCTCTACTACCAGCATCGCGTCGACCCCAAGGTGCCCATCGAGGAAACCGTCGGCGCCCTGGCCGAACTGGTGAAGGCCGGCAAGGTGCGCTACCTGGGTCTGAGCGAAGCCTCAGCAGAAACGCTGGAGCGCGCGCACCAGGTCCACCCGATCACCGCGCTGCAGAGCGAGTATTCGCTGTGGACCCGCGACCCGGAGGAAAACGGCGTGCTGGCCGCCTGCGAGCGCCTGGGTGTCGGCTTCGTGCCTTACAGCCCATTGGGCCGTGGCTTCCTCACCGGCGCACTGAAAAGCCCGGATGACTTCGCGGCGGACGACTACCGCCGCTCCAGCCCGCGCTTTACCGGGGAGAACTTCGCGAAGAACCTGCAACTGGTGGACAAGGTCGCCGAACTGGCCGCCGCCCGCGGCGTGAGACCGTCGCAGCTGGCGCTGGCCTGGGTACTGGCCCAGGGCGAGCATCTGGTACCGATCCCCGGCACCAAGCAGCGCAAGTACCTGGAGGAGAACGTCGCCGCCGTCGACCTGGCGCTGACCCGGGCGGAGCTGCTGGAGCTGGATGCGATCTTCCCGGCCGGCGCGGCGGCTGGCGGGCGCTACAGCAAAGAGGTGATGGCGCTGATCCAGTAAAAGCTCGGCATCGGGCCTCCGGTGGACGCTTGCAGCGGTTATGCTGACGGGGTCCACCGGAGGTCCCATGCGTTTCGTTCCCGTTGCCCTGCTCGCCCTCGCCTTCCTGCCCTTCACCGCCATCGCGGATGAGGAGTGCCAGGTCACCGCTGTTTTCAGCGGCGACCAGCTGACCTGCCAGCGTGCAGACGGCAACGACACCACCATTCATCTGCGCGGCATCGATGCTCCGGAGCTGGAAAAACCCTTCGGCCAGCGCTCCCGCGCCGCCCTGGTGCAGCTCTCGCTGGGCAAGAGCGCCACGCTCAAGCACGCCGAGCAGCAAGCAGACGGCAGCCTGCGCGCCGCAGTGTGGGTGACGCCGGCGGAATGCCCGAACTGTGGCCATACCCTGGATATCGGCCGGGCGCAGCTGAGCATCGGCCTGGCACGCTGGCGCCAGAGCGACGCACAGACGCCCGAGGAAGTCGGCCAGTACCAGTTCGAGGAACACGAAGCCAAGGCGCGCCGCACCAATCTCTGGCGCAAGCCTTGAGCGACTGGTTACCGGTCAGTTGCTGACGTAGTGCTGGAGGATGCGCCGATCCTCGCCCTCGTCCACCAGAGTCTTCAGCGTCTGCGCATAGCGCCGGACGAAGTCCTCGTCCTGGGTGCGTTTGCTGAAGGCGACCTCGGCGGACTCCGCAGACACCACCACCCGCGTCGGCTCGATGTTGCGGTCCAGGCCCAGCTGTTGCAGCTCGTACTGGCCGCTGTGCTCGTCGGCGATGATGCCGTCGATGCGGCCCTTGTCGACCATGTGCCAGAGGTTGCTGCGGCTGGGGTTGAAGAACACCCGCGCGGCGAAGTCCGGGTCAGCCATCAGTTGCCGGTAGGAGTCGCCGTAGGACACGTCGATCTGCGCACCCAGGCGGAAGTCGCTGCCCGGAAGGTCGGACAACTGCTGCAGGCTGTCACGCTGCGGCAGGTCGCGGCGGACGAAGAGGATGTTGCGCGATGGCGGCAGCACGGTGCCGGAGAACCAGGCGTAGGCCTCGCGCTCGGGCTTGCGGAAGGCACCGGGCAGCACGTCGAGCCGCCCCAGTTCCAACTCCTTCAGCGCCCGGGCCCAGGGCAGCTTGACCATCCGCACACGGCAGCCCAGGCGTTCCAGCACCTCGCGGTTCAGCTCGACATACAGGCCGCCGACGCTGCCATCAGGCAGTTCCATGCTGAACGGCGGGTCGTCATCCCAGCGCAAGGTCTTCTCGCAGGCGGCCAGTGGCGCGGACAGTAGCGCCAGGCCCAGCAGGGCCAGGCACGTCAGGCGTGCGCGGGACGGAAACGACAGTGGCGGGGCTTGCGGCGGCAAGATCACGACTCACGACAGGAGAAGACGGATATCGCGAGTGTATTGAACGTCGATGTCGAATGACCAGTGGCTCAGCGCTTCGTCCGTCGGTTGCGGGGCCTCACTGCCAGCCATGGCGGCGGGCGAACCAGCCTTTCATGGCCTGCGTCAGCGCCATGTAGCCCAGCAGGATCGCCACCAGCCACGGCCAGAACGCCGACGGCAGGGCCTGCATGCGGAAGGAATGCGCCAGCGGCCCCATGGGCAGGAAGATCGCCACGCCGACCAGCGCCAGGGTCATGCCCAGCAGGGGCCAGGCGGCGCGGCTCTGCAGGAAGGGAATGCGCCGGGTGCGGATCAGGTGCACCACCAGCAACTGCGAGATCAGCCCTTCGACAAACCAGCCGGACTGGAACAGCGCCTGGCGCTCCGGCGAATCGGCGCCGAACACGTGCCAGAGCAGGAGGAAGGTGGCGATGTCGAAGATCGAGCTGATCGGCCCGAAGAACAGCATGAAGCGCCCGATGCCGGCGGGATTCCACTGCTGCGGCCGACGCAGCAGCTCGTCATCGACGTGATCGAAGGGGATGGCGACCTGCGACAGGTCGTAGAGCAGGTTCTGCACCAGCAGCTGCAACGGCAGCATAGGCAGGAACGGGATGAAGGCGCTGGCCACCAGCACGCTGAACACGTTGCCGAAGTTGGAGCTGGCGGTCATGCGGATGTACTTGAGCATGTTGGCGAAGGTGCGGCGCCCCTCGATGACGCCCTCCTCCAGCACCATCAGGCTCTTTTCCAGGAGGATCAGGTCGGCGGCTTCCTTGGCGATGTCCACCGCCGAATCCACCGAGATGCCGATGTCGGCCGTGCGCAGCGCCGGGGCGTCGTTGATGCCGTCGCCGAGGAAACCGACCACGTGGCCGCGCTCGCGCAGCACCCGCACCAGGCGCTCCTTGTGGCCGGGGGTGAGCTTGGCGAACAGCGTGGTACGTTCGGCCAGCTCGCCAAGGGCGGCATCGTCCAGATCGTCCAGCTGCGGGCCGAGCAGCACGCCGGCCACCGCCAGGCCCACGTCGCGGCAGACCTTCTGGCTGACCCGGTCGTTATCGCCGGTCAGCACCTTGACCGCCACGCCACTGGCGGCCAGCGCGCGCAAGGCCGGGGCGGTGGTCTCCTTGGGCGGATCGAGGAAGGCGATGTAGCCGGCCAGGCACAGCTCGCGCTCATCGGCCACGCCATAGGCGTCGCGAGTGGGCGGCAGCTCGCGGGTCGCCACGGCAACCACCCGCAGGCCATCCTGGTTGAGTTGATCAGCTACCGCGCGGATGCGCTGCAAGCGTGACCCGGTGAGCGGCTCGATGCCGTCGGCAGTCGCCACCGAATCGCACACCGCCAGCACTTCTTCCAGGGCGCCCTTGCAGATCAGCAGGTGGTGGTCGTCGCGCTCGCTGACCACCACCGACATGCGCCGGCGGGAGAAGTCGAAGGGAATTTCGTCGATCTTGCGGAAGCGGCTGTCCACCTTCAGCGCCTGGCGCAGTTCGACATGTTCCAGCACGGCAACGTCCAGCAGGTTCTTCAGGCCGGTCTGGTAATGGCTGTTGAGGAAGGCCAGTTGCAGCACGCGGTCCTGCGCCTGGCCGAAGGCGTCGGTGTGGCGTTCGAGGACGATGCGGTCCTGGGTCAGGGTACCGGTCTTGTCGGTGCAGAGGATGTCCATGGCGCCGAGGTTCTGGATGGCATCCAGGCGCTTGACGATCACCTTGCGCCGGCTGAGCACCACCGCGCCCTTGGCCAGGGTCGAGGTGACGATCATCGGCAGCATTTCCGGGGTCAGGCCGACGGCGATGGACAGCGCGAACAGCGCCGCCTGCAGCCAGTCGCCCTTGGTGAAGCCATTGAGCAGCAGGACCACCGGCGCCATCACCAGCATGAAGCGGATCAGCAGCCAGCTGACGCGGTTGACCCCGGCCTGGAACGCCGTGGGTGTCGGGTCGCTGGCGATCACCCGCTCGGCCAGGGAGCCGAAATAGGTGCGCCGCCCGGTGCCGATCACCACTGCCTGGGCCGAGCCGCTGACCACGGTGGTGCCCATGAAGCACAGGCTGTCGCGCTCCAGCGGGTTGGCCTGGCGCGCGTCACGCAACTGGGCGAACTTCTCCACCGGCAGGGATTCGCCGGTCAGCGCGGCCTGGCCGACGAACAGATCCTTGGCGCTGAGCAGGCGCACGTCGGCCGGCACCATGTCGCCAGCCGACAGCCACAGCAGGTCGCCGCAGACCAGTTGGCGGATCGGCACCTCCACGCGCTGCAGAGCGCCGTTACCTTCGGTGCTGCGGAACACCGTGGCGGTATTGCTGACCATCGCCTTGAGCCGCTCGGCAGCGCGGCTGGAGCGCTTTTCCTGGATGAAGCGCAGCAGCGTGGAGATCGCCACCATGCTGCCGATGACCAGCGCCGCCTCGACATCGCCGGTGAACCAGGACACCGCCGCCAGCACGCTGAGCAGCAGGTTGAAGGGGTTGCAGTAGCAGTACCAGAGGTGCAGCCAGGCGCCGATCGGGCGATCCTGATCGACTTCGTTCAGCCCGTCGCGCTGGCGTCGTTCCGCCGCCTCGCCTTCGCTCAGGCCGTCGCGGCGGCTTTCCAGGCGATCCAGCACCACGGCCGGCTCCAGCGCCGACCATTCCAGCAGGGCCGAGGTCAGCGCCGGGGCGGCCTGGCGGCCGGCGGCGCTACCGCGCAGCAGGTCGCGCGAAGCCAGCCGGCGCAGCTGGCTGGCCGGAAACCCCTTGTTGATGAATTCGAGCAGGTAGGCCCTGACGAAGTCCAGACGCATGACAACTCCCCTGACGCCGCGAACGGCGGCGCTGGGGAGTCTGCGGCGGCTTCCTTAAGACGCCATGAAGACCGCCGGACAAGCGGTCGTCAGAAGTCGCGCTTGTAGAAGATGTCCAGCGAGCTGGCCAGGCCGCTGGCGGCCTCCAGGTAGACCTTCTTGCTCAGCAGGTAGCGCAGCGCGATGGTGTTGGCCGGCTCGAACACGCCGACGCCATAGCGCAGGCTGAGGCGGTCGGAGAGCTGGCCGCTGGCGACCACGCTGGTACTGTTACCGGTGCCTTCGGTGTCCAGCTGGAAATCCTGGATGCCCAGGCGCTGGGCGACCTCGCCGGTGAGCGGCGCACTGCCGGCCAGGCCCAGAGCCAGCGCCGCCTCGCCGAGCATGTTGCTGTCCTCGCCGCTGGACATCGGTCGCCCCAGCACCAGGTAGGACAGCGCCTGCTGCTGGCTCATCGCCGGTTCCGAGAACACCTCGCTGCGCGGCTGCTCGGCACTGCCGGTCAGGCGCAGGCCGGCGGTCACGTCGTCGACCTTGCGGATTGCCTCGACGTCCAGGTACGGCTGGTCGATGGGTCCGGCGAACAGCAGCCGCGCACGACGGATCGTCAGCTTCTGCCCGTACGCACGGTAGCGGCCGTTGTTCAGGCGCAGCTCACCGCGGGTATCGAGGTTGTTGCCGATGTGCACCTGGCCGGCCAGTTCGGCGTTGAGGCCGAAGCCGCTGAAGGTCAGCTTGTCGCTGCCGACGTTGACCTCGATGTCCATGTTCAGCGCGGTGGCGGCCTTGGCCTCCTGCTTGTCGCCGACTATCACGGTGTCGTCGGAGACCTTCACCGTCGATGGCGGTAACTGGCGAACGATGATCGCACCGCGCGGCACCTGCACCGAACCGGACACCGCGAGCTTGTCGCCGGCCATCTGCACGCTCAGGTCGGGCTCGACTTCGAGGTTGGCGTAGGGCTCCACCGTCACCGGCAGGCGACTGCCGCGCAGCTTGACGTCGACGTCCAGCCCGCTGGCCCAGGCGATGCGCCCGGAGAGGCTGCCGTTGCCGTGCTCGCCGGCCTTCCAGCCGCCGCTCAGGTCAACCTGCTCGCCGGCGATCCGCGCGGTGACCTGCAGCTGTTCGAAGCGGGTCGGCAGGTCGCCGCCGGATATCTCGCCATCGCTGATCTGCAGTTCGCCATCGACCCGAGGCGCCAGCAGGCCACCGGAAATCTGGCCATTGCCATTGAGGTGCCCCTTGAGGGTTTCCACCATCGGCGCGAAGGGGCGAGCCACGGAGAGGTCCAGGCCATTGAGGCGGAAGGTGCCATTCACCGGCTTGGCCTTGGGCCGCGGGTCGAGTTGCACCTGGGCCTCCAGGCTGCCCAGCTTGTCGCCGAGGAATTGCAGGCTGGTGTCGATGCGCCGGGGCGTCAGGCGGCTTTCCAGCTGCAGGCGCTGGTAGGGGAAATCGACCCAGTCTTCCTGCTCCTTGATGCGCAGGGTGCCGTTGTTGGCGTTGATCAGCACGGAGCCGTTGGGGCCGCTGGCCGGCAGGTCGAGCTGGACGTCGCCGTCGAGCTTGCCCTTCCAGGCGAAGTCGTCGGGCAGCCAGCGCGCCAGGCTTTCCAGCGGGAATTCGCGCAGGTGCAGGCGCAGACGCGGGTCGGGCATCAGCCGCTGGTCTTCCATGCACAGGCTGGCCGGGCCGGACTGCCAGCAGTGGGCGCCGAGGTTGATCCGCCCGTCCGCCAGGCGCTCCAGGCGCGCCGGCTGTTGCAGGCGCCAGTCCTGGCCACCGCTCTGGATGTCGCCTTTGGCGAGGCGCCCGCGCCAGTCCTTGCCGTTCCAGTTGCCGTCCAGGCCAAGGTCGAGCAGCACCGGTTTGCCTTGCAGGTTGAGGGCCAGCTGCTGGCGTTGGCGGTCGCCGCTGCCGTCGAGCTTGAGCACGCCGAAATTCGTCTCGCCGCTGTGCAGGCCCTGGGCCGTCAGGCTGACCCGGCCGCGCTGGGCGGCATCCAGGGAGGCGCTGAGGTCCAGCGTACGCAGGCCCTGGTCGGCGAAAGCGACGCGCTGGCCATCGAGCTTCAGCTGGCCTTGCGGCGCCTGCAGCGTGCCGGCCAGATCGAGGCGACCGCTGACCTGGCCGAACAGCTGCGGCCAGAGCTGGCCGAGGCGATTCAGGGCGATATCCAGGCGACCGGAGAGGCGCTGGTCCAGCGCGGCCTGCCCGCTGACGCGGTTGTCGCCCAGTTGCAGCATCAGGTCATCGACCTTCCACGCCTGCCCCGCCGCGTTGGCCTGGGCCTTGAAGGTCGCCGGCTGGCCGCGCAGGCGCCCTTGCAGGTCGAGAGTGGCGTCCAGGTTCAGCACCTCGCCCTTGAGCGAGCCCTTGCTGCGTACCGGTCCGCCGAGACGGCCGGGCATCTCCTCAAGCCAATAGGCCGGGTCGAGGTCGGACAGATCGAGGGCGGCATCCCAGGTAACGGCATCGGCGAAACCGACTTTCAGGTGTCCTTCGGCCTTGCCCTGCCCCGCCACCAGCTTCAGCGACGGCAGGAAGACTTCCGCGAGGTTGCCGGACACCGGGCTGGCCAGGGTGAAGTCGCCGGCCGGCCCCTTGAAGGCGCCGTCGAAGTTGCCCAGGTAGGCGCCACCGCTGTAGCTCACCTCAGCCTTGAAGGTGTGCACGCTCACCGGCGGCTCGTCGATCTGCGGGTAGAGGCGGCGCCAGGGGAAGTCCAGCCAGTCGAGCTGGGCATTGGCGGCGAAGGCGTCCTTCCAGTCCAGGCGCCCGGTCACGGCCACGCGCTGGTCCTTGTCCGCACTCAGGTCCAGCGCGGCGATATCCGCACCCTCGGCGTCGACGCGGCCACGCAGGGTCAGCACCACCGGGCTTTCCTCGGCCGGCAGCACGGCGGCGCCGGCCAGCTGGTAGCCGTCCTTGAGGTTGCCGCTGGCGTTCAGTCGCAGCTGGTTCAGCGTCAGGGTGTCGGGCAGCGAGGCGTCGGCCTTGAAGCCGTCTGCGGTCACCAGCGCGGTGGCCGGCAGGTTCTCCGCCAGGGGTTGCAGGTCGCCCTCCAGCTTGCCGTTCAGGTAGCCGCTGCTCTGCGCCTGCAACTTCAGGTGGCCCATCAGTTCGCCCCTGGCCTGCAGTTGCAGCGACCAGGGTTTGTCGCCCGGCGCCGGCAGGCCGAGCGTGCCTTCGGCTTCCAGCGGCCAGCCCTGGGTCGGCTTGAGCAGGCCCTTGAGCGACAGGTTGAGGCCGTCGCGGGCGAGCTTCACCGAGTCGATGTGCAGGCCTTCATGGTCCCAGTGCGCCGCCAGCTCGGCGTCGCGCAGCTGTTCCTGGCCATCGAGGAGGAAGCGGCCGATGCGGATATCGCCCAGTTCCAGCGACAGCGGCAGGCTGAGATCGGGCAGCTCGATGGGCCCGGAGGATTCGCTTGGCTCGCTGGGCGGCAGGGTCAGCAGCACTTCATTGGCGACGACCTTGTGCAGGCACAGGGTCATGCGCAGCAGGCAGGCCGGCGACCAGTCGATCTGCGGCTGGTCGAGCACCAGGTGAGTGGCGCCGTCGCTCCACTCCAGGCGTCTGGCGCTGAAGCCACCGGCGAGACGGCCGTCGAAGTCCTCGACGCTCAGGCCCGGCACCCAGCTCAGCACCGCACGGCTGCCGGCGGGCGTGCCGAGCAGGGCCGCCACGGCGATGACCAGCAGCAGGATCAGCCCGAGCAGACTGCCGATACTCCAGCGCAAAGCGCGCATCCAGCCCGCGCGGCTCACAGTTCCGGCCCCATGGAGAAGTGCAGGCGGATGCCGCCGTCCTCATCGAGGCCGTCGGCGAGGTCCAGGCGCAGCGGGCCCACCGGGGAAATCCAGCGGATGCCGATGCCGACGCCGGTCTTGATCGAGGGGAAATCCAGCGAGTTGAACGAGTTGCCCTGGTCGACGAAAGCCGCGATGCGCCAGCGCTCGGCGATGGGGTACTGGTACTCGACGCTGCCGGCGACCATGTAGCGGCCACCGATGCGGTCGCCGTCGGAGTTCTTCGGCGACAGGGTCTGGTAGTCGTAGCCGCGCACGCTCTGGTCACCACCAGCGAAGAAGCGCAGCGACGGCGGGATGGCACTGTAGTTGTTGGTGGCGATGCCGCCGACCTGGAAGCGACCGAGCAAACGCTGCCCTCCCCAGAAACTGGTCACGCCCTTGGCCATGGCGTTGATGTGGGCCACGTCGGCATCCGCCATCAGCCCCTCCTTGGCGCCCTTCACTTCGAACTGCAGGCGATAGCCCTGGCCAGGGTCGATCTTGTTGTCGGCCTTGAGGATCGAGTAGCCGATGCCCGGCATCAGGAAGCTGCTGGTGCCATTGTCGTCACCCAGCTTGTATTCCTCGCGCTGCCAGTTCAGCGAGATGACCCGCTGCCAGCCGCTGTCGAGCTTGTGGTGCCACTCGCCGCCGAGGGTCAGCAGCTTGCTTTCGGTGTCCACCAGGTCTTCGTACTGGTAGCCGCTGGTGAAGCGCAGCTTGTCGGTGAGCGGCGGGTCCAGGGGAATCTCGTACCAGGCGCCGACGTTCTGCCGTGGCGCCGAGACTTCTGCCTCGAAGCCCAGGCTGTGGCCCTGCGGGTTGACCCAGTGGCGCGTCCAGGTCGCCCGCGCGCGCGGCCCGACGTCGGTCGAGAAGCCCAGGCCGAGCCCCATGGTGCGCGGCTTGCGCGCCTCCAGGTGGACATGCACCGGCACCACCTCGCCGTCGGCGTTGGTCGGCGCGGCATCCACCCGCACGCCATCGAAGTAGCCGCTGGACTGCAGCGCCTGGTTGAGGTCGGCGATCTGCTCGGAGTCGTAGTCGGCGCCTTCCTTGAACGGCACCATGCGCTGCAGCAGGTCCTCGTCGAAGGGGAAATCGCCAGCGAAGTCGACCTTGCCCAGCCGGTAGCGCGGCCCGCTGGCATACACCAGGTCGATGTCGGCGACGCCGGCCTCGGGGTCGACGCGCAGCTGCTGCTGGGTGAACTGGCCGCGGAAGAAGCCGAAGCGCGAGGCCTGGTTCTGGATCAGCCGCTTGGCATCCTCGTAGGCGCCGTGGTTGAGCTGCGCCCCTGGTTTCAGCGCGTCGCCACCGGGCACGCGGAAGCTCTTGAACTGCGCCGCCGGCCCGTCGACGCGAATGGTCACGTTGCGCAGGTGAATGGGTTCGCCGGGCGTGACGTTGATGCGCAAGGTGGGCACCTTGTCGTCCCGCACGCGGGCGCGGATCCGTGCCTGGTAGTAGCCCAACGCCTGGGCGGCACGCTGCGCCTGCTCGACCGCGTTGCGCCGGAACCGTTGCAGGGCCGCCACATCACGCTCGCCAAGGCTGCCCAGATAGGCCTCTATATTGGCCTTGAGCGCGGCGTTGGCGGGGGTGATGCGAACATCGAGGTGGGCTTCGGCCGCCAGCACCCTCTGCAAGCAGAAGGTCATTACCAGCAGCAGCCCAAGCAATCCTTGGACAACTCTCATGGCGCGAAATGCTAGCACGGGAATGCTCGATTCAAGACGTCCAGGGCAAGGGGGGCAGGAGAATAGCCGAATGGAATCCCTACAACGTGGGCGCGCGCAACAACAGAACAGTCCTACAAAACCTATCGGGACTTTCGTCTCCAGGCCGTGATGGAAGCTCTTGCAGACTGGTTCCCTTCCGATCCTCGACTCCCAGCCTCGATGAACAAGTGCAAGATCCACCCTCTCCACCTGGCTGCCCTGGCCGCCTCGCTGCTCGCCCTGGCCGCCTGCAAGCCCGCCGCAACCGACAGCCAAACCACCGCCGTCCCGGTCAACCAGCCCGCCACAGCGCTCTGCCTGAACGGGCAATGCGGCGTGCTCGCCCCGGACGGCAAGGTACTGCTCGGCTTCGACAACGACTTCGGCAACATCCTGGCCACCGACCTCGCCAGCCCGGTCTTCGCGTCACGCAACGGCCATTGGGACCTGGTCAGCCTCGACGGAAGCAAGGTACTCAAGCACGCCTTTACCAATGAGCTGATCCTGCTGCCGAACCAGCTGTTCGGTTTTGCCCGCGACGGTCTTTACGGGGTGATGGACCGCCAGGGCGAAGAAGTCATCGCGCCGCGCTTCGACCGCCTCACGCCAGGCAGCGATGGCCGCTACATCGTCTACGAAATCGATGGCTGGCAGGGCGTGATGGACACCCACGGCAAGCTGCGCACGGAAGCCGTCTACGACTGGATCCAGACCCAGGGTGACGGCGCAGGCAAGCCACAACTGCTGATGGCCCGGCGCGGCACGGTGAACTGGGTGATCGACCTGGGCAGCGGCGCACAACAACCGGTCGCCTATGACCATATAGGCCCGCAGAACCAGGGCTATTCAGTGGTCAGCGCAGGCGGGCTGTTCGGCCTGGCGGACAGCAGCGGCACCGCGTTGTTCGGTCTCAAGTACCCCTGGCTGGGCATCCCCAGTCAGGGTCTGGTGGCCTTCCGCGAAGCACAGGACAAGCCCTGCGGCTACCTCGACTATCAAGGGCGCATCGCCATCGAAGCGCGCTTCGTCAACTGCCTGCCGTTCGGCAAACAGGGAGCCATGACCCAGGAGTGGCGCCAGGACGGCTCCAGCCTGTTCGGCCAGTACGGCCTGATCGATCGCCAGGGACAGTGGAAGCTCGAGCCCACCTATGATTTCGCCGACCAGGCGGGCATCTCGCTGCTGGGCCAGGGCCACCACGTGCCGGGTTACGCGATGATCGGCCACTATCCGGCGCCCATGCAGATGACACGCGGGATTTTCAGTACTGACGACGGCAAGGAGATCCTTGCGCCGATCTACGAGCAGATAGGCGCTCTGGGCCAGGGCCTGTTCCTCTTCAGTGATCGGCACTCGCCGCGGATTCGCCTGACCTACCAGGGCGAGCCGGCCGAGCTTCCCGCCGTCGGCGTTGTGGATCGCTCCGCCATCCGCCTGGTCGCGCCGCGGGACGCCATTGGTTTCAGCCTCGACCCCAGCGGCCGCTTCCTGCGTAGCCAGGCCAGCCTCGCCGCCGACGCCCCTGCCGCGCTCTATGACCTGCAAGGGCGCCTCGTCGTGCCGGCGCGCGGCCAGGTGCTGGAAGTCGACACTCGGCACGGGTTGCTCAGGGACTACAGCCTGAAGACCATCCAGGGCCAGGACTGGAAGGGCCTGCTGAGCCTGCGCGACCTGCAGGGCAAGGTGCAATTCAGCGTGCGCCGCACCGAATGCGGCGCCGCACAGCTGGTGGACAGCGCCGACAAGCCGATCTGGCCGCTGGACCCGACGCCCTACTGCCCTGCCCTGGCGACCAACTGAGCGTCACCTCAGAGCTGCGTGCCCTGCTGCGCTTCCACCACAGGATTGGGGTGGAACAGCACGTGCTCGCGGATCGGCCCCAGCGCCACCTCACCCAGCTCCCGGTAGCCATGGCGCCGGTAGAACTCCAGGTAGCGCGCGTTGCCGGTGTCCAGCACCAGGCCTTGTGACCCGCCATCCTCGGCACACCAGGCATGCAGGGCATCGAGCAGTTGCTCGCCCAGATGCTTACCCTGGAACTCGGGGTGGATACCGATCAGCGGCAGCAAGTGATACGGCCCCGGCGGCAGGCAACCGAGCACCGCCGCGTGGTAGTCCAGATAGCGTCGGGTGCAACCCAGGCCGGTGGTCAGCAACATGCGCATGCGCCAGAACCAGCTCTCGGTGACATCCAGACGGCGTTGCGGCGGCACGATCAGCGCCACGCCGACCACGCGGTCCTCCAGCAGCAGCCCGATGGCCGGCAGCTCTTCGAGGAAATGCTGGTTGACCAGCTCGCGGACGGTAGCGCGCACCCGCTGGTCGAAGCCGGCGCGATCAGACTCGAACAGGTAGGCGAAGGTGGGTTCATGGCGGTAGGCGTGGTACAGCAGCGAACGGACTTCACGGCTGTAACCACTGTCCAGCAGACGGACTTCGGCAAGGGTATCAGGCATGCGGACGCCTCTTGTTGTTATGGTTCTGGCCCAGCCCCAGAACCCTAGCAGCGTCGCGCCGGGGTCGCCAGGATCGGCCAGCTTGGGCTAGCATCCTCCTTTTGCCAGGACGTCCAGGATGAAAATCGTCTCCTTCAATATCAACGGTTTGCGCGCACGTCCCCACCAGCTCCAGGCCATCATCGAACGCCACCAGCCGGACGTCATCGGCCTGCAGGAAACCAAGGTCGCCGACGAGCAGTTCCCCCGCGAGGAAATCGAGGCCCTGGGCTACCACGTGCACTACCACGGGCAGAAAGGCCATTACGGCGTCGCCCTGCTCTCCCGCCAGGAACCGCTGGAGCTGCAGCGCGGCTTCCCCAACGACGGCGAAGACTCCCAGCGCCGCTTCATCTGGGGCACCTTCAAGGATGCCGAAGGCCAGCACATCACCGTGATGAACGGCTACTTCCCCCAGGGTGAAAGCCGCGACCACCCGGTGAAATTCCCCGCCAAACAGCGCTTCTACGCCGACCTGCAGGACCTGCTGGAAACCCGCTTCAAGCCCGACCAGCCGCTGGTGGTGATGGGCGACATCAACATCTCGCCGGAAGACTGTGACATCGGCATCGGCGAGGAGAACCGCAAGCGCTGGCTGAAGACCGGCAAGTGCAGCTTCCTGCCGGAAGAGCGCGAATGGCTGGCGCGCCTCAAGGGCTGGGGCCTGGTGGACAGCTTCCGCCTGCAGAACCCGAGCGTGGACGACCGCTTCAGCTGGTTCGACTACCGCAGCCGCGGCTTCGAGGACACACCCAAGCGCGGCCTGCGCATCGACGTCATCCTCGCCTCCGAAGCCCTGCGCGGAAGGATTGCCGAGACCGGCGTGGACTACGACATCCGCGGCATGGAAAAGCCCTCGGACCACGCACCGATCTGGCTGCAGCTGAAATAACCCGCCACCATGAAAAAGCCCGGCCAATGCCGGGCTTTCCTTGCGGCTATCGCAAGCAGCATCAAGGTTTCGCAGGAGCCAGCAGCTTGCCAACGGACGAGTCGAAATAGGCCACCGAGAGCACATGTTGCTGCCCCAGGAGCCTGCCCTCGCCGAACCACATCACATCGTTCTGGACCAGACGAAGATCGCTGCCATCGAATTCGAAACGGCTGCCATCGGTGCTGCGGAATGCCAGCGCGTTACCCTCCAGGCGCAGGATTTCGAAGTTGACGCTATCGCCCGGCATCTGTTGCTTGACCCGCTGCAGATAGACCGGCGCCAGACGCGCAAACAGCTGCATGGCCTTGTTGCGGTACTGGGCCAGAGAAAGACCGGACTCGCGCTCCAGTTCCGTGGCGATCAGCGCGAAGATATCCGCGTTGGTCCGGGCCAGGGCCAGCTTCACCGGCAGCGCCTGCGCCAGGGCAGCGGCATCGAGCTGTTGCACGGTCTTGGCAGCAGGCGCCGGCGCCGCCTTTTCGCTCGCCTTGCCCTTGGTCTTGCCGGCTTCCGCCAACGGTTTTTCCTTGACCTCGACGTTCTTGACGAACTCGCCGACATCGGACGGCAGCATCACGCTGGTTGCCAGGTAAGCGGCACAGGCAAGCGCCTGGCCCGCCTTGTCGCCATTGACCAGCAACGCCTGAGCCTGGTTATTGCGCGGCAGTTTCGCCGGGTCGACATTACGCTGGCGCAGGAAGGCATTGATCTGCTCCTGGGTCAGCTCGCCACGGGCCAGGCCACAGAGCTGCGCCATGATCTGCGGGTCGCGCTTGCCATCGAATGTCGGCGTCAGGCTGAACACCGCGTTGCGGATGATCGGCAGTGCCGGCATGTCGAGACGGATGCTGTCGTCAGCAGTTGCATCGACCTGCGCCTGGGCTTTGGCGGGCACTGCGGGTTCAGTGGCAGCCGATTTGTGTTCCTGCTTGCAGCCGGACAGCGCTGCGGTACCGATCAGGAAAGCGGCAGCCAGGGGCTTGAGTTGCATGAGAGTCTACCTCGGAGTTTGTAGCACCCAACCCACGTTCCGGGGTCGGGAACCGGCAGGCCTCGTATCAGGCGTGCCGGGAGAAATGGTCTGGCGACGGCAGCATTGCGCTGCCGTCGCCGTAGAAGTTACATCTGGGTTTCGATGGAAATGGTGGTGCGGCGATTGGGCGCCAGGCACTCGACGACCGCCTGGGACTTCGGCCCCGGGCACTCCACCAGCGGCTCGGCGCTGCCACGACCGTCGACGTTGATGATCGAAGCGGGTATGCCCTGCGCGACCATGTAGCTGCGCACCGCATTGGCCCGGTTGAAGGACAGCTGGTTGTTACTGTCGACGCTGCCGATGCGGTCGGTATAGCCAACGATCTCGATGGCAGTGACCTGGACCCGCTTCATCTTCGCCACGACGTCATCCAGCGCGGCGACACCCTGCGGACGCAATGCCGCGCTGCCGAAGCCGAAAGTCGCGTCGGCCGACAGGGTGATGTGCTGCAGCTGCTTGTCTTCATGCTTCTCCACAGGAGCCATGCAGTTGCTGGGCAGGTAGTGGAACGACTGGGCGAGCATGTCCTTGTCGAACAGCACCTTGTATTGGCAGACCTTGTCCGGCTGGCCATCGGGCTGGCGGAACTTGAGGATGTAGTCCCACTCACGCACGCCAACCATGCCTTCGCTGAACTGCGGATGGCCGATCAGTTCCATGACCTGTTTCTTGGTCATGCCCGGGCCGATCTTGCCCAGGTTTTCCAGGTTCACATAGGAACCCTCCGGCATGGACGCCGAAGTCGTGGCGGGGAAGATCGGGTCGTCGGTCTTGCCGGCGCTGTCGACCTTGCTGACCGTACCGCAACCGCTGGCCAGCGCCAGAGCGCCTGCTACCAGAGCCAGGCGCAGGGCGGCAGGAGTGAATAGCTTGTGCATGTTCAATTACCTCGAAACTGTATCTGGGAGGGGCCCGGCGCAAGCCGGGCCCCTGCTCTCAAGAGCGACGGATTACCACTGGTAGCCAACGCCGACCGAAACGCCCGCCTCACCCTGGGAGTCCAGGTTGCCGCTGAGCTTGGTGACCCACTTGCCGTTGTCGGAGATGCGCGACACACCGATGGCCAGGGCTTGCTGACCGCGGTAGTTGCCCATGCCCACAGACGCCATGCTGGCGCCCGGCACGTAGGGTTGCGGCAGGGTTGCGGCAGCCAGGGCACCAGCGATGCCGGCGCTGAGGATGTCGTCCTGCTTGTTCAGGTCGTGTTTCAGATCGCTGTAGGCCTGGTTGATGCTGTCGTTGAAGCCACTGGTCGCTGCATTGAGCTGACGCAGGTTGACGGCATCGGTGTCCGCCGAAGCATCCGCCACATGGGTGATCTGACGCTCAGCGCCGGCGCTGCCCACCGAGACGGAGTTGTCGCGATCCGCCACGGAATTGGCACCCAGTGCCACGGAGTTGCTGGCAGTCGAGCTGGCGCCGTTACCCATGGCCACCGAGTTCGTACCCGAAGCCTTGGACTTGGTGCCGATCGCCACGCTCTTCGCGCCGGAAGCCTCAGCCCCCGAGCCACCCGCGACCGCATCCACGCCAGTAGCCTTCGGAGCCACCGCCGCGTTGGTCTGGTTGACCTGGAACATGCCGGCGTCACCGGTTTCGATCCTGGTGACACGCTTGTCGACGTTGGTCACGTCACCCGTAACGTTGGTGATCTTCGACTCGACGCCGTTGAGCTGTGCCACGTTGACCGCATCGGTGTCGTTCACACCCGCTGCCAGGTTGGTAATGCGGCGCTCGTTACCTTTGCTGCCCACCGAAACGGTATTGGCTTCCTCAGCAACCGAACCAGCACCCAGCGCCACGGAGTTCGCGGCAACGTCAGTGGTACGGGCGCCGTCGCCAATGGCAACGGACGCCGCGCCCTTGGCGTCGGTCGAGCTGCCCAGCGCGACGGCGTTGTCACCGCTGCTGCTGGCCGAGTCGCCCATGGCCACCGAGCTTGCGCCTGCCGCCAGAGCCTGCGGACCGACCGCCACCGAATCTGCACCGGTAGCCGCCGAGTCGGCCTTGGTGGAGTTCGAGTGGAAGTACTTGGTACCGCCATTGAAGACGTTGGTCACGCTGCCTTCGATGTTGGTAACGCGGTTGTCCAGGTTGACGACGTTGGCGTTGGTCTCTTTGAGCTGAGACATGTTCACCGCATCGCTGTCCGCCTCGCCGCGAGCCACGTTGGTGATCTTCGCGCCGCCGGACTTGCTCTTGCTGTTGTAGGTGGTGCCGCCGAGGGTGATCAGATCGTGGTTGCCGTCGGAGTACATCACGGCATCCGCCACCGAACCTGCGGTGACCTGCTTCAGCTGTGCGACGTTGACCGCATCGCTGTCACCGGCACCAGCCGACAGGCCAGTGATACGGCGATTGCCGATGTTGACTTCACCCTTGGCGGTGCCGCCCACCAGGTAGGCTTCATTGCTCAGCGTGCTGCCGTCCGCGATGGAACCGGCACCCAGGGCAATGCTGCCATCATGGCTGGCGACCGCGCCCATGCCGATGGCCACGGAGTCGACGCCAGTTGCCTTGGAGTCGGCACCCGTGGAGTTGGCGTGGAAGTACTTGGTGCCCTTCTCGTTGATGTTGGTGATGGTGTCGCCCAGGTTGGTTACGTCACCCGTCAGGTTGGTAATATCACCGGTGATGCTGGTGATGTCGCCGGACAGGTTGTTGACGATCTCGTTGGTTACGTACAGCTGCGAACCGTTCACCGCGTCGGTGCTGGAAGCGGAGAGCTCGCCAGCGGCCAGGTTGGTGATGGTTGCGCCGCTGTCGCCGCCGCCCAGGGTGATCTTGTCGTGGCTGCCGCTGTCGTACATCACCGCATCGGCCACCGAGCCGGCAGTGACCATCTTCAGCTGAGCGACGTTGACCGCATCGGAATCTTCCGCGCCGGCCGACAGGCCAGTGATGCGGCGGTCGCCGATGTTGACTTCGCCCTTGGCGGTACCGCCGACCAGGTAGGCTTCGTTACCCAGGGTGCTGCCGTCCGCGACGGAGTTGGCGCCCAGGGCGATGCTGCCGTCATGGCTGGCAACCGCACCCATGCCGATGGCCACGGAATCGACGCCAGTTGCCTGGGAGTCGGCGCCAGTGGAATTGGCGTGGAAGTACTGGGTGCCGGTTTCGTACATGTTGGTGACGGTGTCACCGATGGTGGTCACGTCACCCGCGATGTTGGTGATGTCGCCGGACAGGTTGTTGACGATCTCGTTGGTTGCGAACAGTTGCGAGCCGTTCACCGCATCGGTGCTGTCGGCGGAAAGCTCGCCAGCGGCCAGGTTGGTGAGGGTCGCGCCGCTCTCGCCGCCGCCCAGGGTGATCTTGTCGTGGCTGGCGCTGTCGTACATCACCGCATCGGCCACCGAGCCGGCAGTGACTGCCTTGAGCTGCAGCACGTTGACCGCATCGTGGTCATCCGCACCTGCCGCCACACCGCTGATGGTGCGCTGGCCGTTGGCGGTGCCGACGCCGATCTCACCCACGGAGGTCTGCGGGGCACTCAGCATGGCAGCCGTGTAATTCACCTGCGGACCGAACTTGGTAACCGAGTATGCGCCGAGGGCTACCGAGTTCACCTTGCTGCCATTCGCCATGTAGCCCAGCGCAACGGAAGTCGTGCTGGTAGCGCTGGTCAGGGTGCCCAGGGCCAGCGACTGGCTGCCGCTGGCTGTGGCCAGGTTGCCGATAGCAACGCCGGAGTTGCCGGTCACGGCAGCTGCAACGCCAATGGCAGTGCCTGCCCCGCCCCCTCCGGAAACCTTGGCACCGGTACCGATGGCCACCTGGTTTTCCTTGGAAGTCGAAGCCATGTAGCCGATGGCGGTACTGCCACCCAACGCCGTGGAGTTTGCACCCAGCGCAACACCACCAGAGCCTTCAAAGCCCTGGTCAGTCGGACCGGTAACTGCCCCGGTGCCCAGCGCGACATCGCTCATGCCCCCAGCAACGGTCTCGACGCCAATGGCAACGCTGTCCACCCCGGCAGACCGGGTGTTGCCACCGATGGCGATGCTGTTGGTGCCCGTGGCCTGCGCATCCGCAATATCGTCGAGGTCGGAGTTGGTGTGGAAGAACGCCATTCCCGGGGCGACGCTCTGCAACTGACCGTTGCCGCTCATCAGCGGCTGCTGCGAAGGCGCCTGTGCATCAGCGCTTGCCACGTTCTGAGTCGGCGAGAGCGAGGAACCCTGGGCCGAGGAGAACAGGCTCTGCGTTTGCTGGATCGCCTCGTTGAGCCCACCGCCCAGATCAGCCAATAGCCCCTTGACCTGCGCCAGGTTCACCGCATCGTTATCTTCGATACCAGAGCGAACATCGGTGATCTGGCGGTTGCCAACCGATACGCTGTTCGCACGGGTGGTCTTGCTCGCATAGCCAATGGCAACGGAGTTGGCGAATGACGCCTCACTGCCTCCACCAATCGCCATGGAATAACGGCCGCTGGCGGAAGAGTCGTTGCCCAGTGCAATACCGCTCGCACCGGTGGCGGCGGCTCTGGAGCCCATCGCCAGACCGTTGGCGCCGCTGGCAAACGCACCTACGCCGGCGGCCAGGGAGTTGACGCCAGTGGCGCCATCGTTGTTGTAGTTGCCGCCAATGGTGCCTTTGTCGTTGACGCTGTAGTAGCGGGTCTTCGCGCCATCCACGGTGTCATTGAGCTGGTCGACGTTCACCGCATCGCCGCCATCCACGCCAGCCGCGACGTTCTTGATGCGGGTGCCGCCCTGCTTGGTGACGGAGTTGTAGGTGTTGCCGCCCGACAAGGTAATGGTCTGGTGGTCGTCGCCGTCGTACTGCACGGCGTTGGCCACGGACTCGGTAGCCACCCGCTTCAGCTGGGCCACGTTGACCGCATCGGTATCTTCCGCGCCGGCCGACAGGCCAGTGATGCGGCGGTCGCCGATGTTGACCTCACCTTTGGCGGTACCGCCAACCAGGTAGGCTTCCTTGCTCAGGGTGCTGCCGTCAGCGACGGAGTTGGCGCCCAGGGCAATGCTGCCGTCATGGCTGGCGACTGCGCCCATGCCGATGGCCACGGAATCGACGCCGGTAGCTTCGGAGTCGGCGCCAGTGGAGTTGGCGTGGAAGTATTTAGTGCCCTTCTCGTTGATGTT
>NZ_JASMRU010000055.1 GCF_030462585.1 Pseudomonas sp. CAN1
CTATGGCATCGCCGGGGTGCTGGCAGTGCTGGTGATGATCGCTGCCGGCAACATGTTCGTCGCCCACCCGAGCGTTGCGCCCACCGGCAAGGGCCCTGGCCTGACGCCGGTCGACCCAGCCCACGCGCAGAAGGATTGGGCGCACTACGGCAACACCGAGGGCGGCAGCCGCTTTGCCGCGCTGGACCAGATCAACCGTGGCAACGTCGACAAGCTCAAGGTGGCCTGGACCTACCACACGGGCGATGTGGCGATCAGCGACGGCAACGGCGCGGAAGACCAGCTCACCCCGCTGCAGGTCGGCGACAAGGTGTTCATCTGCACCCCGCACAACAACCTGATCGCCCTCGACGCGGACACCGGCAAGGAACTCTGGAAAAACCCGATCAACGCCCAGTCCAAGGTCTGGCAGCGCTGCCGTGGTATGGCCTATTTCGACGCCACCAAAGAGATCGCTCAGCCGACCCAGCCCAACAGCTCGCAGGTCATCGCCGCCAGCGTCCCGGCCGGCGCCAACTGCCAGCGTCGACTGCTGACCAACACCATCGATGCGCGTTTGATCGCGGTGGACGCCGACACCGGCGAGTTCTGCCAGGGCTTCGGCAACAACGGCCAGGTCGACCTCAAGGCCGGCCTGGGCGACGTGCCCGACTCCTACTACCAACTCTCTTCCGCCCCGCTGATGGCCGGCACCACCGTGGTGGTCGGCGGGCGCGTCGCGGACAACGTCCAGACCGACATGCCCGGCGGCGTGATCCGCGGCTTCGACGTCATCACCGGAGCCATGCGCTGGGCCTTCGATCCGGGCAACCCGCAAGACAAACAGGCCCCGGCGGACGGCAAGAGCTACGTGCGCAGCACCCCCAACAGCTGGGCGCCGATGTCCTACGACCCGGCGATGAACACCGTGTTCCTGCCCATGGGCAGCTCCTCCACTGACATCTATGGCGTGGAGCGCAGCAAGCTCGACCACACCTACGGCGCCTCGATCCTCGCCGTGGACGCCAGCACCGGCGCCGAGAAGTGGGTCTACCAGACCGTGCACAACGACCTCTGGGACTTCGACCTGCCGATGCAGCCGAGCCTGATCGACTTCACCAAAGACGACGGCAAGACCGTGCCGGCCGTGGTGATCGGCACCAAGGCCGGGCAGATCTACGTGCTCGACCGCGCCACCGGCAAGCCGCTCACCGAAGTGAAGGACGTACCGGTCAAACCGAGCAATATCCCCAACGAGCCCTACTCGCCGACCCAGCCGAAATCCGTCGGCATGCCGCAGATCGGCGCGCAGACTCTCACCGAGTCGGACATGTGGGGCGCCACGCCCTATGACCAGCTGCTGTGCCGCATCGACTTCAAGAAGATGCGCTACGACGGCCTCTACACCGCGCCCGGCACCGACCTGTCGCTGAGCTTCCCCGGCTCCCTGGGCGGCATGAACTGGGGCAGCCTCTCCACCGATCCGGTGCACGGCTTCATCTTCGTCAACGACATGCGCCTGGGCCTGTGGATCCAGATGATTCCCTCGGCCAACAAGGGTGCGGCCGCCGGCGGCGGCGAAGCGCTGAACACCGGCATGGGCGCCGTTCCGCTCAAGGGCACGCCTTACGCGGTGAACAAGAACCGCTTCCTCTCGGTGGCCGGCATCCCCTGTCAGGCGCCACCGTTCGGCACCCTCACCGCCATCGACATGAAGACCCGCCAGGTGGCCTGGCAGGTGCCAGTGGGCACCGTCGAAGACACCGGCCCGCTGGGCATCCGCATGCACCTGCCGATCCCCATCGGCCTGCCGACCCTCGGCGGCACGCTGTCCACCCAGGGCGGCCTGGTGTTCATCGCCGGCACCCAGGACTTCTACCTGCGCGCCTACGACAGCGGCAACGGCGAGGAAATCTGGAAGGCCCGCCTGCCCGTCGGCAGCCAGGGCGGCCCGATGACCTACGTGTCGCCCAAGACCGGCAAGCAGTTCATCGTCATCACCGCCGGTGGCGCACGCCAGTCCACCGACCGTGGCGACTACGTGATGGCCTACGCCCTGCCCGACAAGCAGTGAGCGGCCCGGCCTGACGATCCCATCGCGCCCGCCTCGTGCGGGCGCCTCCTTCCGGCGCGGCACTACCACCGCGCCTTTTTTTATTCGCTGCAAGTTCAGGAAATCCCATGCGCACTTCCCTTCGCCTCACGCCCGGCCTGCTGCTGTGCGTCGCCTCGCTGCCTGCGCTGGCTGAAGAAGGCCTGCTCGAACGCAACACGCTGACCGGCGACTGGGGCGGCCTGCGCCACCAGCTGGAACAGGATGGCGTCAAGTTCACCGGCGACTACAGCGGCGAGAGCGCCTACAACACCCACGGCGGCCTGCACCGCTCGGCGCGCTACTCGCAGAACATCAAGCTGGGCATGCAGTTCGACCTGTCGAAACTCTACGGTCTGGAGAATGGCGGCAAGGTTCAGTTGACCATCAACGACCGCCGCGGCAACAGCGCCTCCGAAGACCTGGTGGGCAACCGCCTGCCGGTACAGGAAAACTACGGCGGCCTCTACACCCGCCTGACCGAGCTGAGCTACGAGCGCGACCTGAGCCAGGCCGTGAACCTCAAGCTCGGCTACATGGCCATGGGCAACGACGTCGGCGGGCTGGACAGCGGCATCCTCTGCAACTTCATGAACGCCGGTTTCTGCGGCCACCCGCTGAACATGTCCGGTGGCAGCGGCTGGACCAACTACCCCAACGCGCACCTGGGCGCGCGGGTGAAGTACAGCTTCGCGCCCGACTGGCAGCTGCGCATCGCCGCCTTCAACGTCGACCCGGAGAGCAACGGCAACTCCAGCCGCGCCTGGCACCTAACGCCCAAGCACACCACCGGCACCGTGGTGCCCATCGAGCTGATCTACAAGCCCCAGGGCGAGCTGCCCGGCGAGTACAAGCTGGGCTGGTACTACGACAGCTCCGACGTGCAGCGCATCGGCAGTGACAAGGAAGTGTCCGGTCGCAGCGGGCATTACCTGCTGGTCGACCAGGCCGTGTGGAACGACCCGGCTTCGAAGGGCCGAAGCCTGCACCTGTTCGGCCAGGCCTCGGCCGCCAGCACTGCTGCCTCGCCCTTCACCAAGTGGTATGGCGCCGGCGTGGTGCTCTACAAACCGTTCGAAGGCCGCCCGAAAGATACCCTCGCCCTCGGCTACGGCCGCGCCGTGCTGAACCCGCGCAGCCGCGAGGTGCAGGAAGACAACGCCCTCGCCAACGGCCAGGCCTTCCCCAACCTGGACAGCGGCGAGCAGCTCATCGAGCTCAGCTACGGCTACCAGGCCACGCCCTGGTTGACCTTGCGCCCGGACCTGCAATACGTCATCGAACCGGGCGCCTTCTCCGGCCAGGACATCGACAACGCCCTGCTGCTCGGCCTGCAGGTGAAGGCGACGTTTTGATTGCCGGTCAGGTTTAACCTACGGTTTTATAAGGTTTTTCTTATATCGATGAGGCTGAAGTGTTCCTAAACTGGTCTGTCACCCGGCGCTAAAGCTGCCGAACACTGACACCGAGTATCTGGAGCACGACATGCCCGGTTGGTATGAAATCAAGGAACTCAGCAGCGGCAGCCGTCGCTTCATCCTCAAGAACACTGCCCATGGCACCCTGCTGGAAAGCGGGACCTACCCGTCCCAGGAAGCTGCCGAGCAGGCCATCGGCAGCCTGCGCAACTCCTGCGCCGCCGTCGAGCGCTACAAGCGCCAGATGTCGCCGGGCGGCAAGAACTTCTTCGTGATCCGCGACAACACCGGCGCGGAAGTACACAAGAGCAAGCTGTACGACTCCGAAGCTGCCCGCGAACAGGCCATCGCCGTCATCGCCCAGGCCGGCCTGAGCACCGAGCTGCGCGCTTTCGCCTGAGTGCCGCTCGAATGAAAAAGCCCCGCGCAATGCGGGGCTTTTTTATGGGCGCTCGGTGGACGGTATGACCATCTCGTAGGGCGGATAACCCGGAACGGGTTATCCGCCGATGCCCTCGGCGGATAACGCTGGCGCGTTATGCGCCCTACGATTGGCGAATGGGGTCAGGCAGTAGGAGCGGACCTTGTCCGCGAAATCCATTGCGGCGGATGCGGCGATCACAGGCCCCTCTTCAGGTCATCGCCTGCCGGCGATTCGCGGAGAAGCTCCGCTCCTACGAGAGCCCCATCGGGTCACCACCGCGCCGCGAGGAATTCCGCCACCCGCCGGTAATACCCCGCCACCTCCGGCACCAGGTTGCCCATGCGCAGGAAGTCGTGGGTCATGCCGCAGCAGCGTTCCGCTTCCACTTCCACGCCCTGCTCTACCAGCGCGTGGGCGTAGGCCAGGCCTTCGTCCAGCAAGGGGTCGAACTCGGCCGCGAACAGCAATGCCGGTGCGCTGCCCTGCAGAGCGGCGCCCGCATGGACCGGCGAGCAGCGCCAGTCACCGCGCTGCGCAACGTCGGGCACGTACTGCTGGTAGAACCAGTCCAGACTGGCCGTTTCCAGCAGATAGCCTTCGGCGAACAGTTCCTCCGATTCAGTGCGAGCGCTGGCATCTGCCGCCGGGTAAAACAGCAGCTGCGCGCATGGCTGTGCGGCGCCCTCGCCCGCCAGTTCGGCGCAGAGCACGGTAGCCAGCGTGGCCCCCGCGCTGTCGCCACCGACGGCAAGACGGTGCGGATTCAGGCCGAGGCTGGCAGCCGAATCCAGCAACCAGTTCCACGCATCGCGGGCATCGAAGGTCGCCGCCGGGAACGGCGCTTCCGGCGCCAGGCGATAACCCACCGAAATCACCGCGCAAGCGCAGTGCTTGGCCAGCCACCGGCACAGCCCGTCATGGGAGTCCAGGCTGCCGACCGTGTAACCGCCGCCATGGAAATACAGAATCGCCCCGTCGCCTGCACCTACTGGTCGGTACAGGCGAACGGGCAGTTGCCGGCCTTCCCGCGCCGGGATCAGCAGTTCTTCCACCGGCATCGACGGTGCGCCGGCCTTGAGCGATTCCGAGGAAGCCTCGAAGTCCTGCCGCGCCTGTTCCAGCGGCAGTTCGTGCAGCGCCGGGCGACCGCTGCGGCGGCCGTCGTCGACCATATCCAGGAAGGCGGAAATCTCCGGGTGCAGCATGCCGACCTCTTTCATCAATGCGTTCATACCGTGGCTTGCTCCTTGCGCGCGCCGCTTTCCACCTGGGCGCAACAATGGCCAATTACCCCTTCCAGCTCCGTGCGCAGCTGCGCCATCAGCGCCTCGATGCGCGACGGGCGGAACACCCGGCGGCTGAACATGCAGCGCAGAGTCAGTTCGCCGTCATAGACCTGGCCGACGATCTCCAGCCAGTTGTTCATCGGCGTGCTGGCGGCATAGGTGTCGCCGGGCTTCTCCTGCAGCGGCACGAACAGCGCCTTGTCGTCGAAGCTCTGGTCGAACTGGCCGAGGTAGTTGAAGGTGACGCGCGGTTCGGCGCGGGCGGCCAGCTGGCGGCGCAGCGCACTGTCACCCAGATAGCGCAAGGCGCCGTAGCCGATGCCCTTGTCCGGCACCGCGCGCAGTTGCTGGCGGATCGCCGGGATGGCCTGGGCGTAGTCGCCCTGCCCCGGCGTCAGGCGCAGCGGGAACAGGCTGGTGAACCAGCCCAGGGTGCGGCTGTGGTCGACCTCGTCGAGGATGTCCTCGCGGCCGTGGCCTTCCAGGCCGATCAGTACCGATTCGCTGTCGCACCAGTGGCACAGGGTGCGGCCCAGGGCAGTCAGCAGCAGGTCGTTGATCTGCGTGCGGTAGGCCTCTGGCGCCACCTTCAGCAGGCGCTGGGTCTGCTGGCGGTCCAGGCGCAGGAACAGCTGTTCCAGGTGCGCCATGCGCTCGGCACCGCGCGGGTTGTCGCGCTGCGGCTCGCCCAGGCCGGTGGTGTCGGTCTGTTCCAGCCAGTACGGCAGGTCGGCCTGGGCCAGTTGGCTGTCGGCGTAGTCGCGCAGGCCTTCGGCCCAGGCGCGGTAGGCGCTGGTGCGCTCGAAGCGCGGCGCCGCCTCGCCCGAGAGCTGTGCAACGTAACGCTGCTGCAGTTCCTCCAGCAGGATGCGCCAGGACACGCCGTCCACGCCCAGGTGGTGGATCACCAGCAACAGGCGCTGGGTGCCATCGGCCATGTCGGTGAGCACGCCGCGCAGCAGCCGGCCTTCGCTGAGGTCCAGGCTGCGCTGCGCCTGGTTGGCGATCAGCAGCGCCTCCTCGGCATTCGCCGCCTGGCGCTGCCAGAGCAGCGCGCCGGTGATCTCGCTGGCCTCACGATAGCGCTGGCGCCACAGGCCGTCAGCCCCACGGGCGAAGGACAGGCGCAGGCTGCCGTGCTCGGCCAGCAGGCCCTGCAGCGCCGCTTCCAGCGCCTCGGCATCGAGCCGCTGGCGGCACTCCAGCAACACCGCCTGGTTGAAGTGGTTCGGCTCCTCCAGCTGCTGCTCGAACATCCATTGCTGGATCGGCACCAGGCCGAAGGATTCGCCGTCGTCGGCCACTGCCACGGTCGCTGTCGGCGCCGCCTCGGCCACGCTTTCGGCGCGCTCCAGCAGCCCGGCAATGGTCTGGTACTGCAGCAGGTCACGCAGGCGGATTTCCACGCCCTCGCCCAGCGCCTGGCGGGCGCGGGAGACGATCTGCAGGCTGAGGATGGAGTCGCCGCCCAGGTCGAAGAAGTTGTCTCGGATGCCGACGCGCTCCACCTGCAGCACGTCCTGCCAGATGCCCGCCAGGGCACGCTCGCGCTCGTTGCGCGGCGCCTCGTAGGCCTCGCCCTGCCAGGTCGGTTCGGGCAGCGCCTTGCGGTCGATCTTGCCGTTGGGCGACAGCGGGAAGCGCTCCAGCCGCAGGATCTGCGCGGGCACCATGTAGTCCGGCACCTGCTCGCGGAGGAAGTTGCGCAGCGC
Organism: Pseudomonas sp. CAN1; assembly: GCF_030462585.1. Taxonomy (GTDB): domain Bacteria; phylum Pseudomonadota; class Gammaproteobacteria; order Pseudomonadales; family Pseudomonadaceae; genus Pseudomonas. Next base: position 6,912 of record NZ_JASMRU010000055.1, read on the forward strand.
ATCACCTTCCGCCTCAGCGACTACGTAGCCGACCAGTTGCTTGCCGCTGATGCCGTCGCGGGCAACCACCAGCGCCTCGCTGACCTGCGGGTGATCCTGCAGGCGCGCCTCGATCTCGCCCAGCTCGATGCGGAAGCCGCGAATCTTCACCTGATGGTCGATACGCCCGACGTAGTCGATCACGCCATCGGCGCGACCGCGTACCAGGTCGCCGGAGCGGTACAGGCGGCCACCGCTCGCATCGAACGGATCGGCGACAAAGCGCTCGGCGGTCAGCCCGGCGCGCTCGTGATAACCGCGCGCCAGGCCGTCGCCGCCAATGTACAGCTCGCCGGCCACACCCAGCGGCACCTGGCGCAGCTGCTCGTCGAGGATGTACAGCTTGCGCGCACCGACGCCCTTGCCGATGGGCGCATAGGCAGCATCGCAGGCCGTCGTGCGGTCGGCCTTCCACAGCAGCGGCGTGACCACGGTTTCCGTGGGGCCGTAGCCATTGATCAGGTGCTCGGCACGCAGCGCGCGTTTGGCCAGTTCGAAGCTGGCATTGGGCACCGCATCGCCGCCGAAGCAGTAGATGCGCACCGGCGGCGGGTTGCCGTCACGCAGCGCGTGCTCGGCCAGTTGCTGCAGGTAGACCGGCGGGAAGGCCGCCACGCTGACCTGCTTGTCGTGCAGCACGCGATAGGTCTGCTCCGGCGTCCACAGCTCGTCGCCGCGCAGCACCAGGCTGCCACCATGCACCAGCGTGGTCAGCCAGCGTTCGTGGGCGCCGTCGAAGGCGAAGGACATGAAGTGCAGCTCGCGGGTCGCTGCGTCCATCCGGTACAGCTCACCGATGGCCGCGCAATGCATGGCCAGCGGGCCATGGCTGACCGCCACGCCCTTGGGCTTGCCGGTGGAGCCGGAGGTGTAGATCAGGTAGGCGAGGTTTTCCGGTTCCAGGGCCACGACCGGCAGGTCACTGTCTTCGCCGGAGAGGTCAAGACCATCCAATTCCAGGCAGGTCACGCCCGCCGGTAGCGGCAGGCGCTCGCGCAGGCGGCTGTCGGTGATCAGCAGCGCGATGCCGGCGTCGGCCATTTGGAATTCCAGGCGCTCGCGCGGGTACTCGGCGTCCAGCGGCACATAGGCGCCGCCAGCCTTGAGCACCGCCAGCAGCGCCAGGGGAATGCGCACGCTGCGCGGCAAGGCCACGCCAACGCGGACTTCCGGGCCAACGCCCAGCGCCATCAGGCGATGGGCCAGGCGGTTGGAGTCGCGCTCCAGCGCCGCGTAGTCGATTTCCTGGTCACCGCAGATCAACGCCACCTCGTCGCCACGCAGCGCCGCCTGGCGGGCGATGGCCAGGTGCACCGGCTCCGCCGGCGGCAGCGACTGGTGCGGTCCACGGCAGGCGGACAGCGCCGCACGGTCATTGGCGGACAGGCACTGCAGCTCGCCGACGCGCTTGCCGGCGCCGTGCAGCAGGCTGTCCAGCACCTGCTCCATGTTGCCGCGCAGACGCGCCACGGCGGCTGCGCTGAAGTGCGCGCGCAGGTACTGGTACTCGATCTCCAGGCGCTCGCCGACGCGCACAGCAAGGTCCATGGGAATGCTGGTCTCGTCCTTCGACTTCAGCTCGCCGAAGCGCGGTCCCTGGGCGCTGCGCAGCACCTCGTCGACCGGGTAGTTCTCGAACACGATGATGCTGTCGAACAGCGCCTGCCCGGCCTGGCCGGCCCAGCGCTGGATGTCGTACAGCGGCGTGTGCTCGAACTCGCGCACGTCCAGGTTGTAGGCCTGCAGCTCGCGAAGCCAGTCGCCGAGGTCGGCTTGCTCGGCCGGCGCCTGGACGATGGGCAGCGTGTTGATGAACAGGCCCAGCAGGCTGTCGGCGCCGGCCAGTTGCGCGGGACGCCCGGCCACGGTGGCACCGAAGGCCACGCGCTGCTGCCCGGTGTAGCGTTGCAGCAGAAGAATCCACGCCGCCTGCACCAGGGTGTTGAGCGTTACCCGCTGGCTGCGGGCGAAGGCCTTCAGGCGCTCGGTGGCCGCCGCGTCATAGCGGCTGTATTCCAGGCCGTGGCCATTGCCTTCGGCCGGGCGCGCCAGGCTGTCGGCGAGCACGGTGGGCTGGGCGAAGCCTTGCAGCCGTGCACTCCAGAAATCCTGGGCCTGCTGCTGGTCCTGCACCTGCAGCCAGTGGATGTAGTCGCGGTAGCGGCCCTGCTCGGCGATGCTCTCGCCGTTGTAGCGGCGCAGCGCCTCGGCGAACAGCTGGGCGTTGCTCCAGCCGTCGAGCAGGATGTGGTGGTGGGTGTAGACCAGCTGGTGGCTGGCCTCGGCGCTGCGCACCAGCACCAGGCGCAGCAGCGGCGGCTGTTCCAGGTCGAAGCTGCGGCTGCGTTCGGCGGCGGCCAGCTCGTCCAGCGCCGCGTCCATATCCTCGCGGCCGCGCCAGTCGAGGACTTCCAACGGCAGCTCGACGTGTTTGTGTACGGCCTGCACCGGCTGATCCAGCCCCTGCCAGTGCACGCCGGCACGCAGGTTGTCGTGGGCATCCAGCGCGGCCTGCCAGGCGGCGCGGAAGCGCTCCACGTCGAGGTCCTGCACTTCCACGCGCAGCTGGTTGACGTAGACGCCGCCCTCGCTGCCATCCACGCCGTGGAACAGCATGCCCTGCTGCATCGGCGACAGCGGGTAGAGGTCTTCGATCTGGTCTGGATTCAGACCGAGTGCGGCCAGCTGTGCGGCGTCCGGCGCATCGATGGTGGAAACCACAACCGGCGCATCGGCCGCCACGAAATCACCGGCCACACGGGCCAGCGCTTGCAGCGTCTGGTGCTGGAACAGGTCCTTCGGGCTCAGTTGCAGGCCGGCGGCGCGGGCGCGGCTGACCACCTGGATGGAGACGATGGAGTCGCCGCCCAGCTCGAAGAAGTTGTCGTCCAGCCCCACCCGCTCAAGGCCGAGCACGGCGCACCAGATGGCCGCGAGGGCCTGCTCGCGCTCGCTCTCGGGCGCGCGGTAGGTCTTCTGCAACAGGCTGAAGTCCGGCTCCGGCAGCGCCTTGCGGTCGAGCTTGCCGTTGGGGGTCAGCGGCATGCGTTCGAGCTGGACGATCTGCGCGGGGACCATGTAGTCCGGCAGTTCTTCCAGCAAGGCGGCGCGCAGGTCAGTACCCCGCTCATTCAAAAGAGGGCCGGTGACGTAGCCCACCAGCTGCTTCACCTGCCCCGCATCGCGGGCGATGACCACCGCCTCACGTACGCCGGGCTGGCCGAGCAGGCGCGACTCGATCTCGCCCAGTTCGATACGGAAGCCGCGGATCTTCACCTGGTGGTCAATGCGGCCGAGGTATTCCAGCACGCCGTCTGCACGCCAGCGCGCGAGGTCGCCGGTGCGGTACATGCGCGCGTTCCGCTCGGCTCTGTACGGATCGGCAACGAAGCGCTCGTTGGTCAGCTCCGGGCGCCCGTGGTAGCCGCGCGCCAGGCCGTCGCCGGCAATGTACAGCTCGCCTGCCACGCCAATGGGTGCGGGTTGCAGCTCGCCATCGAGGATGTACAGCTGGGTGTTGGCGATGGGCTTGCCGAGCAGTGCACGGGCGCCCTTGTCGATCTTCCAGGCCGCCGACCAGATGGTGGTTTCGGTGGGACCGTAGAGATTCCACAGCGCATCAGTTTGTGCGGTGAGCTTGTCCGCCAGCTCGGCGGACAGCGCCTCGCCGCCGCAGAAGAAGCGGCAGCCGGTCAGGCGCGGGAAGTCCTGGTGGCCGCTGAGCAGCGTCCAGGTGCTCGGCGTCGCCTGGATCACCGTCACGCCCTGTTCCAGCGCCACGCCGAGCAGGCGCGACGGGTCGCGGGCGACGTCACGGTCGACCAGCACTACGCGGCCGCCGACCAGCAGCGGCAGGTACAGCTCCAGCGCGGAAATATCGAAGGACAGCGAGGTCAGCGCGAACACGCGGTCCTGCGCGTCCAGGCCCGGCTCGCGGGCCATGCTGAGCATGAAGTTGACCACGCCGCCGTGGCGCACGGCGACGCCCTTGGGCTTGCCGGTGGAGCCGGAGGTGTAGATGACGTAGGCGAGATCGTCGGGCTTGGCGAGGTTCGTCAGGTCGCTGTCGGCGTAGCCATCCAGCTGCACCCAGTCGCGGTCCAGGCAGAACGCGCGGGCGCCCGTCTGTGGCAGTTCGCCGAGCAGGTGCTGCTGGGTCAGCAGCAGGCGCACGCCGCCGTCTTCGAGCATGTGCGCCAGGCGTTCGGCGGGGAATTCCGGGTCCAGCGGCACGTAGGCGCCACCGGCCTTGAGCACCGCCAGCAGCGCCACCGGCAGCTCCACCGAGCGTTCCAGGGCGACACCGACGCGGCTGTCCGGGCCGACGCCCTGCTCGCGCAGCCAGTGCGCGAGGCGGTTGGCGCGGCTGTTCAGCTCGGCGTAGCTGAAGCTGCGCTGGCCATCGGTGAGCGCCACCTCAGCGGGCGAGCGCTGCACCTGCTGTTCGATCAACTGGTGCAGGCAGGCATCGCGCGGGTAGTCCATCGCGGTGGCGTTCCAGCCGTAGAGCAGTTGCTCGCGCTCGCTGCCATCGAGCAGCGGCAGGCGCGCCACCGGGCATTGCGGGTCGCGCACCAGGGCCTGCAGCAGGTTGAGGAAGTGCCCGCCGAGACGTTCGATGGTCGCCGCGTCGAACTGGTCGGTGGCGTACATGAACTGCCCGCGCACCTGGCCGTCGCGGCTTTCCTCGGTGTTCAGGGTCAGGTCGAACTTGGCGATGCCGCTGTCCAGCTCCAGGCTTTCCAGCTGCAGGCCACCGGGCAGCTCGCGCAGGGCGTCGCGGCGGCTCGGCTGATGGTTGCAGGCCACCTGGAACAGCGGGTTGTAGCTCAGGCTGCGCTCGGGTTGCAGCGCATCCACCAGTTGCTCGAACGGCAGGTCCGGGTTGGCCTGGGCGCCCAGCACCGCTTCGCGGGTGCGGGCGAGGAAGGCGTTGAAGGATTCGTCGCCGTCGATGCGCGCCGACAGCACCTGGGTATTCACGAAGAAGCCGATCAGCCGTTCACTCTCGGCACGGCCACGGCCGGCGATGGGCACGCCCACGCGCAGCTCGCGCTGCCCGCTGTAGCGCGACAGCAGCAGCTGGTAGGCCGCGAGGATCAGCATGAACAGCGTGGCGCCCTGCCCCCGCGCCAGTTCGCGCAGGGAATCGCCGAGCGCGCGGGGCAGCTCGAAGTCCAGCGTCGCACCGCGGTAGCTCTGCACCAGCGGGCGCGGGCGGTCGCCCGGCAGGGTCAGCAGCAGGGATTCGTCGCCCAGCTGTTCCTTCCAGTAGGCCAGCTGCCGCTCGCCCTCGCCGGCCGCCAGCCACAGGCGCTGCCAGCGGGCGATGTCGCTGTACTGGATCGGCAAGGCTTCCAGCTCGGCCTGGGTGCCTTGCACTTCGGCGCTGTACAGCGCAGCGAATTCATCGATCAGCACGCCGATGGACCAGCCGTCGGCAATGATGTGGTGCAGGTTCACCAGCAGCAGCGCTTCACCCGGCAGGCGCGCCAGGTGCAGGCGCAGCAGCGGGCCTTCGGCTAGGTCGAAGGAACTCTGGGCGGCGTTCTGCAGCCAGCCGCGCGCGGCAGTTTCGTCGGTAAAGTCGCGGTGCTCCAGGCTCGGCGCGCCGGGCGGGAGGATGCATTGCTGCACTTCTCCCTCAATTTCCCGGAACACCGTGCGCAGGCTTTCATGGCGCGCGATCAGCGCGGCGAAGGCCCGCTCCAGCGCGCCCTCGTCCAGCGCACCGCGCAGGCGCACGGCGGCGGGGATGTTGTAGGCGGCGCTGTGCGGCTCCATCTGCCAGAGGAACCACAGGCGCGCCTGGGCCGCCGAGAGCGGCGCGTGCTCGCGCTCCTCGCGGAGGATCGGCAGGCGCGACAGGCTCACGCCTTTCTCGCGCAGCTGACGCAGGAAGATGATCTGCTTGTCCTCGGGCAGCGCGCCAAGGCGCTCCGCGACCTGCTTCAGCTGGGCGTCCATCGGGTGTGTCATTCCACCACTCATCAAAGGTTCTCCAGCTCGCCGAGCAGTTCATCCATCAGGTCCAGTTCCTCTTCCGCGCTAGCGGAGCTTGCCCGCTGGGTTTCGATCCAGGCGGCCAGCGCCTCGATATTGCTCAGCTCGAACAGGCGGTGCAGCGGCAGCTCCAGCCCAAGGCGCTGACGCAGGGTCAGGCCGACCTGGGTGAGCAGCAGCGAATGGCCGCCCAGTTCGAAGAAGTCGTCGTGCAGGCCGACGCGGTCCACCTGCAGCACGTGCTGCCAGATGCCGGCCAGCTCGACTTCCAGGTCGCTGCGCGGCGCCACGTATTCCCGCAGGCTGTCGCCCAGCTGCGGGTCCGGCAGGGCTTTGCGGTCCAGCTTGCCGTTGGGCGACAGCGGCATGGCGTCGAGGGCGATGATCCGCGACGGCACCATGTAGTCCGGCAGCTCGCCTTGCAGCGCCTGGCGCAGGGTTTCGGGCTCGGCGCTGGCGACCACGTAGGCCAGCAGCACGCCGTCCCTGGCCACCACCACCGCTTCGCTGACCTGCGGGTGGGCCTGCAGGCGCGCTTCGATCTCGCCCAGTTCGATACGCAGGCCGCGAATCTTCACCTGATGGTCAAGACGGCCGAGGTATTCGATGGCGCCATCTTCGCGCTGGCGAGCTAGGTCGCCGGTGCGGTATAGACGCTCACCACTGCCGAAGGGGTCGGCAACAAAGCGTTCAGCGGTCAGGCCAGGACGCGCGTGGTAACCGCGCGCCAGGCCGACGCCGCCGATGTACAGCTCGCCCGCCACGCCTTGCGGCACCGGCTCCAGGCGCTCGTCCAGCAGCACCAGGCACAGGTTGTCGATGGGCCGGCCGATGGGCACGACCTGCCGTGCGTTGTCCTCATCGCAGGCCCAGAAGCTGACGTCGATCGCCGCCTCGGTCGGGCCGTAGAGGTTGTGCAGCCTGGCACTGCTGCGCTGGCGGAATTGCTGTTGCAGCTCATAGGGCAGTGCCTCGCCGGAGCACATCACCTGCAGCAGCGACGGGCAGCGCTCCAGCTCACCGGAGGCGACGAAGGCCTGCAGCATCGACGGCACGAAGTGCAGCGTGGTGACCTGCCCCGCCTCGATCACCTGGCGCAGCGCTGCCGGATCGCGGTGCGCGCCGGGCGCGGCAACCACCAGGGCGGCGCCGGTCAGCAGCGGCCAGAAGAATTCCCACACCGACACGTCGAAGCTGAACGGGGTCTTCTGCAATACCCGGTCGGAGGCGTCCAGTGCGTAGGCCTTCTGCATCCAGTTCAGGCGATTGACCAGCGCGCGATGGCTGTTGCCGGCGCCCTTGGGCTTGCCGGTGGAGCCGGAGGTGTAGATCAGGTACGCCAGGCTCTGCGGGCTGCCGGCGCTGGCCGGGTTCTGCTCGGAAGCCGTGGCGATCTCGCTCCACTGGCTGTCCAGGCCCCTGTCTATGCAGATCAGCTCAGCGTTGCTCGCGGGCAGGCGTTCCAGCAGGTGCTGCTGGGTCAGCAGCAGACCCACACCACTGTCAGCGAGCATATGCTGCAGGCGCTCCTGCGGGTAGTCCGGGTCCATCGGCACGTAGGCGCCGCCGGCCTTGACGATGCCCAGCAGGGCCACCACCAGCTCCACCGAACGCTCGGCGGCCACGCCGACCAGCACGTCCGGGCCGACGCCCTGGCCGCGCAGCCAATGCGCGAGCTGGTTGGCGCGGGCGTTGAGCTGGGCGTAGCTCAGACGCGAGTCACCGAATTGCACGGCCAGCGCGTCCGGGGTCGCGGCGACCTGGCGCTCGATCAGCTCCTGCAACTGCACGTCGGCGGGGAACTTTGCCTCGGTGTCGTTGAAGCGTTGCAGCAGTTCGTTGCGCTCGGCATCGGCCAGTTGGCTGACCCGGCCCAGCAGGCGCTCGGCATCTTCCACCAGGGCCAGCAGCAAGTGCTCGAAGTGGCCGCGCAGCTGTTCGATCTGGCTGGCACTGAGGCGGTCGGCGCGGTAGGTGTAGCGCACGTCCAGCTGTTCGCCGGCGCTGGCTACCAGGGCCAGGGCGTAGTTGGTGCCGTCTACCGGGTGGTGGCCGAGGATGCGCAGGTCGTCCTCGCTGGACGACGCCAACGCCGCATCCATGGGGAAGTTCTCGAACACGATGATGCTGTCGAACAGCGCCTGGCCGCCGCGGCCTGCCCAGCGCTGGATGTCGTACAGCGGCGTGTGCTCGAACTCGCGCACGTCGAGGTTGAAGGCCTGCAGCTCGCGCAGCCAGTCGCCGACGCGCTGGGCGTCATCCGGCGTTTGCAGGATCGGCAGCGTGTTGATGAACAGGCCGAGGCTCTCCTCTGCCCCCGGCAGCGTGGCCGGACGCCCGGCGACGGTGGCGCCGAAGGTCACGCTGCGCTGCCCGCAGTAGCGTTGCAGCAGCAGCGCCCAGGCTCCCTGTACCAGGGTGTTGAGGGTGATGCGCTGGGCCTGGGCGAAGCGTTGCAGCGGCGCGCTGTCGAGGCGGCTGTGCAGCTCGCGCAGCGGCTCCTCGCTGAAACCGGCGTTGCAGGCGGTGGCCAGCAGGGTCGGCTCGTCGAAGCCCTTCAGGCGCTCGCGCCAGAAGCTCTCGCCCGCCGCGCCGTCCTGGGCGTGCAGCCAGCCGATGTAGTCGCCGTACTGCGCGGCCGGTGCCGGCAGTGCTTCGCCACGGTAGAGGGCGAGCACTTCGCCGATCAGCCGCGCGCTGCTCCAGCCGTCCAGCAGCAGGTGGTGGCAGGTCCAGATCAGGTGGTAGCGGCGTTCGCCCAGGCGCACCAGCGCCAGGCGTTGCAGCGGCGGCTTGGCCAGGTCGAAGCCGAGGTTACGCTGGGCGTCGGCGACGCTTTCCAGTTGCTGCACGCTGATCGGCTGGTCGCGCCAGTCGAAGGCCTGCACCGGCAACTGTACGTCGCGCAGGACGAACTGCAACGGCGCAGCGTCGGCACTGGCGAGGAAGCCGGTGCGCAGGTTGGCGTGGCGGGCGATGACTGCACGCCACGCATTCAGGAAGCGCGCCTCGTCGAGGCCGTCCAGATCGACGCGCAGTTGGTTGACGTAGAGCGAGGAGCCCGGCACGTCGAGGGCGTGGAACAGCATGCCCTGCTGCATCGGCGACAGCGGATAGAGGTCTTCCACCCCGTCCGGCAGCGGCAGTGCGTCGAGTTGTTGCTGGTCGAGGCCGAGCAGCGGCAGCTCGGCAGCTTCCAGCTTGCGTGGGGTGTTCAAGCAGTAAGCGACCAGTGCTTGCAGCTCGGCGCGTAGCAGCGCCTGCAGCTCATCGATGTCCGCGGCATCGAACATGGCGCTGCTGTAGGTGACTTCCAGGCTCAGTTCGCCGCCCAGTACGCGGCCGGCGTAGACCAGCGTATTGCCCAGCGCGGCGTTCAGCGGCTGGCTGCGGCCCACGCCTTCGAAGGCCGGCAGGAAGTCGGCGTCGGCGAAGGCCTGGTCGAGCTGGCCGAGGTAGTTGAAGGTCACCTGCGGTGCCGGCAGGTCACGCAGGCTGGCGGCATGGCTGCTCAGGTAACGCAGCTGGCCATAGCCGATGCCGGCGCGCGGCAGGTTGCGCAGGTGTTCGCGGGTGGCGCGCAGGTCTGCACCCGGCTCGCCGCCGGCTTGCAGGCGCACCGGATAAAGCGCAGTGAACCAACCCACGGAGCGGCTCAGGTCCAGCGCGGCTTCGCCGTCGAAGGCGTCGCGGCCGTGGCCTTCCATCTCCACCAGTGCGGAGCTTTCGCCGGTCCAGGCGCACAGGGCGCGGGCCAGCGCGGTCAGCAGCAGGTCGTTGAT
>NZ_JASMRU010000056.1 GCF_030462585.1 Pseudomonas sp. CAN1
CTCCAGTTGCCATTGCTGTCAGAAGTGGTCTGGCCGATCACGTTGCCATTGCCGTCGCTGACAATGATCTCGTGGTTCGGCGCGGCGGTGCCGCTGATGGTTTCGCCGTTGCTCGGTGTCGGGTTCGGCGGCGCGGTGAGGCTGTCGTCCACCGTGGTGGTGCTTTCCGCCCCGGTGTTGCCGGCGGCGTCGCGCACCACGAAGTGCAGGACGAAGCCGTTGGGCAGGCGCTGGGCAAAGGTGAAGGTCCAGCTGCCGTCGTTACCCACCGCGGCGTCGCCCAGCCAGTCGCCCTCGGCGTCGAAGATCATCACGGTACTGCCCGGCTCGGCGGTGCCGGAAACCTGGTCGCCGTTGCTCGGGTTGGGGTCGGCCATGCCCGGCGGTTGCGAGTCCACCACGGTCTGCGCCGGCTGGCTGGTGTTGCCGGCAGCGTCGGTGGCGGTGGCGCGCACCTGGGTGCCATTGGCCAGCGGGCTGTCAGGGGTGAAGCTCCAGTGCCCGGTGCCGTCGGCGGTGACCTGGCCGATGGGGTTGCCGGCGCCGTCGGTGAGGGTCACGCGGGCGTTGGCTTCGGCCGTGCCTTGCAGCTCGCTGCCGTTGCTGACGTCGATGGTCGGTGCGGCGGGGGCCTGGTTGTCCACGACGGTGCTGGCCGGGCCGCTCTGGTTGCCGGTAGCGTCCACCGCCACCGCCGAGATCTGGGTGCCGTTGGCCAGCGGCGAAGCCGGGGTGAAGCTCCATTGCCCGGTCACGGCATCCGCCGTTACCTGGCCGATCAGGTTGCCCGAGGCGTCCTTGAGGATGACGGTGGCGCCGGCCTCGGCGCTGCCGGTAAGGGTCACGCCATTGCTGGCATTGACCACCGGGGCGGCCGGCGCGGCGGAATCCACGATGACGCTGGCAGGCCCGCTGGTGTTGCCGGCGGCGTCCTGGGCCACGGCGTTGACCACGGTCCCGTTGGGCAGCGCGCTGGTCGGGGTGAAGGTCCAGTGGCCGGTGCCATCGGCGCTGACCTGGCCGATGGGGTTGCCGTTGCCATCGGTGAGGATGACCTTGGCATTGGCTTCGGCAGTACCGCTGATGGCGCTGCCGTTGCTGACATTGACCACCGGTGCAGGCGGCGCAACAGCGTCAACGGTAGTGGTCACCGTCGTACTCTGCGCGGTGCCGCTGGTCGCCACCGCGTTGATCACCGTGCCATTGGCCAGCGCCACGCCCGGCGTGAAGCTCCAGTGGCCGGAACCATCCGCGGTGGTCTGGCCGATGGGATTGCCATTGCCGTCGGTGAGAGTGACCGTCACGCCGGCCCCGGCGGTACCGCTGATGACCGAGCCGTTGCTCGGGTCCAGCACCGGTTGCGCGATAACGCCCGCATCCACGGTGACCTGCGCCGGCTGGCTGACGTTGCCCACCGCATCGGTGGCGGTAACTTTCACCAGCGTGCCGTTGGGTAGCGGCGAGCTGAAGCTGAATTGCCACTGGCCGCTGCCATTGGCGGTGGTCTGGCCGATCACCTGGCCGGCAGCGTTGAGCAGCAGCACGCTGGCGCCGGCCTCGGCGCTGCCGCTGAACAGCTCGCCGTTGCTCGGGTTGATGGTCGGCACAGCCGGAGCCTGGGCATCCACCGTAGTCTGCGCGGCGCCGCTGGTATTGCCGGCAGCGTCCTGGGCCACCACCTTGACGAGGGTGCCGTTGGCCAGCGCGGCGCCGGGCGTGAAGCTCCAGTGGCCAGTGCCGTCCGCCGTGGTCTGGCCGATGGCGACGCCCGCACCGTTGGTGATGATTATCTTGGCGTTGGCTTCCGCTGTGCCGCTTAGCACCTGGCCATTGCTGGCCGCCACGGTCGGCGCAGCCGGGGCTATGGCATCAACGGTGACCTGGGCCGCCTGGCTTTCGGTACCCGTGCCGTTCACCGCAGTGGCCTTGACCACCGTGCCGTTGGCCAGCGGCGCACCGAGGTTGAAGCTCCAGTGGCCGGTGCCGTCCGAATGAGTAATGCCGATCAGGTTGCCGCCGGCATCGAGGACGCGAATGGTCAGGTTGGCCCCGGCGGTGCCGCTGACCACGCTGCCATTGCTCGGATCAATCACTGGCGGCGGTACGGCGCTGGCGTCCACCGTGGTGCTGGCGGACGGGCCGCTGTTGCCCACGGCATCAGTCGCGGTGACGCTGACCACGCTGCCGTTGGGCAGCGCAGAGGTCGGCGTGAAGGACCACTGGCCGGTGGTCGCGTCCGCCGTGGCCTGGCCAATCACCTGGCCGGAGGCATTGGTCAGGGTGACGGTGGAACCGGCTTCCGCCGTGCCGCTGAAGGTAGCGCCGTTGCTCGCATTGATGGTGGGCGCAGCCGGCGGCTGGGCGTCCACCGTGGTCTGCGCCGGCTGGCTGTCATTGCCGGCCGCATCCTCGGCAACCACCTTGACCACGGTGCCGTTAGGCAACGGGCTCGCGGGGGTGAAGCTCCAGTGGCCGCTGCCATCGGCGGTGGTCTGGCCAATCGCGTTGCCGTTGCCATCGGTGATGATCACCTTGGCGTTGGCCTCGGCAGTACCGGCCAGCGTGTGGCCGTTGCTGGCGTCCACCGTCGGAGTCGGCGGCGCGACGGCATCCACCGTGGCCTGGGCGGCCTGGCTCTGGGTGCCGGCCGCGTTTTCGGCGATGGCCTTGACCACGGTGCCATTGGGCAGCGGCGAACCGGGGGTGAAGCTCCAGTGTCCGGTGCCGTCGGAGGTGGTCTGGCCGATGGGGTTGCCGTTGGCGTCCTGCAGGGTGATGGTCAGGTTGGCGCCGGCCGTGCCCTGGATCACCGCGCCATTGCTGGGGTCGATCACCGGCGGCGACACGGCATCGCCATCCACCGTGGTGGAGGCCGGCGCGCTGGTATTGCCCGCCGCATCGGTGGCCGTGGCCTTGACCACGGTGCCATCGGGCACCGGCGTGGTCGGGGTGAAGGACCAGCGTCCGGTGCTCGGGTCGGCCGTGACCTGGCCGATCACCTGGCCGGCAGCGTTGCTCAGGGTGACGGTGGAACCGGCTTCGGCGGTGCCGCTGAAGATATCGCCGTTGCTCGGGTTGATGGTCGGCGCAGCAGGCGCCTGGGCGTCCACGGTGGTCTGCGCCGCGCCGCTGGTGTTGCCGGCGGCGTCCTGGGCGACCACCTTGACCACGGTGCCATCCGGCAGTGCGCTGGCCGGAGTGAAGCTCCAGTGACCGCTGCCGTCGGCGCTGGTCTGGCCGATCGGCGCGCCGGCGCCGTTGGTGATGATGACCTTGGCGTAGGCTTCCGCCGTACCGCTCAGCTCGTGGCCGTTGCTCAGCGCCACGGTAGGCGCAGGCGGCGCCACCGAGTCGACGGTCACCTGGGCAGCACTGCTCTGGGTGCCGGCACCATTCTCGGCGATGGCTTTCACCACCGTGCCGTTGGGCAGTGCGCTACCGGGCGTGAAGCTCCAGTGGCCGGTGCCATCGGAGGTGGTCTGACCGATGGGGTTGCCGTTGGCGTCCTGCAGGATGATGGTCAGGTTGGCACCGGCAGTGCCGTGGATCACCGAACCGTTGCTCGGGTCGATCACCGGTGACGCGACCACCGACGAATCCACGGTGGTGCTGGCCGGGCCGCTGGTATTGCCCGCCGCATCGGTGGCCGTGGCGTTGACCACGGTGCCATTGGGCAACGGGCTGCTCGGGGTGTAGGTCCAGTGGCCGGTGCTCGGGTCGGCAGTGACCTGGCCGATGGTCTGCCCTGCCCCGTTGGTCAGGGTCACGGTGCTGCCCGGCTCGGCGGTGCCGTTGAGCGCGGCGCCGTTGCTCGCATCGATGGTCGGCGCGGCGGGCGCCTGGGCATCCACGGTGGTCTGCACGGGCTGGCTGGTATTGCCGGCGGCGTCCTGGGCCACCACTTTCACCACCGTGCCATCGGGCAGCGACACGGCCGGCGTGAAGCTCCAGTGGCCGCTGCCGTCAGCGGTGACCTGGGCGATGGGATTGCCGTTGCCGTCGGTGATGATCACCTTGGCATTGGCCTCGGCGGTGCCGGCCAGCGTGTGGCCGTTGCTGGCATCCACGGTCGGCGCCGGCGGCGCTACGGAATCCACGGTGATCTGCGTGGGCTGGCTCTGGCCGCCCGCCCCGTTCTCGGCGATGGCCTTCACCACTGTGCCGTTGGGCAGCGGAGTCGCCGGGGTAAAGCTCCAGTGGCCGGTGCCGTCGGAGGTGGTGACGCCGATCTGCGCGCCATTGGCGCCCAGCAGGACGATGGTCAGGTTGGCTCCTGCCGTTCCGTGGATCTCCGCGCCATTGCTCGGGTCGATCACCGGCGGCGAGATGATGCTGGAGTCGACGGTGACGGGCGTGGGCTGGCTGACGTTGCCGGCGGCATCCACCGCCACCACCGACACCACGGTGCCGTTGGGCAGCGGTGTGGTCGGGGTGAAGCTCCACTGGCCGCTGCCATTGGCGGTCGCTTCGCCGATCACGTGGCCCTGGCTATCCAGCAGCTTGACGGTGGAGTTGGGTTCGGCGCTACCGCTGAACACTTCGCCATTGCTCGGGTTGACCGTGGGTGCGCCGGGCGCCACCGCATCGACGGTGGTCTGCGCCGGGCCGCTGGTGTTGCCGGCGGCATCCTGCGCCACCACTTTCACCACCGTGCCATCGGCCAACGGCGCGGACGGCGTGAAGCTCCAGTGGCCGCTGCCATCGGCGGCGGTCTGGCCGATGGGGTTGCCGTTGCCATCGGTGATGATCACCTTGGCGTTGGCCTCGGCGGTGCCGGCCAGCGTGTGGCCGTTGCTCAGGTCCACCGTCGGCGCGGGCGGAGCCACGCCATCGACAGTGGTACTGGCCGAACCGCTGACGCCCTGCGGGCCGCGGGCAACGGCGTTGACCACGGTGCCATCGGGCAGCGGCGTGATCGGGGTGAAGCTCCAGTGACCGTCGCCCCCTACCACCGCTACACCGATCAGCGTGCCCTGGGCATTGCTCAGGTACACCGTGGTGCCCAGGGTGCCGGTGCCCTGCAGGGTGTGGCCGTTGCTCGGATCGATCACCGGCGCCGGCAGGTTCGGGTTGGGCGCGTTGACATAGGCAATCTGGCTGGCATTCCCGGCGGCGTCATGGACGATGATCGAGACGATCTGCCCGGCCGGCAGCGGCGAATTCAGGCTGATGTTGAAGCGGCCATCCGCACCGACCTGGACGGTCAGGTCCGGCACGCCGTCGTTGTTCAGGTCGATGGACAGCGTGCTGCCGGCTTCGGCCACGCCACTGAGGGTCTCGCCATTGGCGCTGATCGCCAGGTCGTGGGCAGCATCCGGCGGGGTGGTGTCGGTGGCGGTGATGACGGTGGCCGGGCCGGTATTGCCGGCAGCGTCGGTGACCGTCACCGAGACGCTCTGGCCGGCATTCACCGGGTGCGGCAGGCTGATCTGGAAATGCCCGTCGGAACCGGCCACGCCGGTGGCATCGGGAATGCCGTCGCCGTTGGTATCCACCTTCACGGTGGAGCCCGGCTCGGCAGTGCCGCTGATGGTGTGGCCGTTGTCGGAAATGCTCACGTCGCCGGGTGCGCCGGGCGCGGTGGTGTCCGGCGCGGTGACGCTGACGCCGCTGCTGGAGGTGCCGCCACTGGGGTTGCGCACCGTCACTGTGGCGGTTTCGCCGTTGCTCAGCGGTGGGTTGAGCGGAATCTGGAAGTTGCCGTTGCCGTCGACCGGGGCGCTGTAGTCCGGCTGGCCGTCGCCGTTGACGTCCACTTCGACGGTGCTGCCCGGCTGAGCGTGGCCGCTGATCGAGGTGCCGTCCGGGCTGATGGTCACGCCGCTGGCCGGGTCCGGAGCCGGAGTGCTGCCGCCACCTCCGCCACCGCCACCCCCGCCGCCACTGCTGGCGATGGCGGCTCCACCCGCGATCACGGCGGCGCCGGCGAGAATGGTCCCGGCCACGCCCAGGCCGGCAATGCCACCGGCAGCGCCTGCTCCGGCTGCACCCGCTGCACCGGCCTCGGCCGTGGTGAGGGATTCGAAGCCTGCGTCGATCGGCTCAGCTGCGTAGGTGGCGCTCAGCGTTCCGTCAGCCGCGACGGTGGAATCCAGCTCGGTCACCACCAGGTTGCCGTTCTCGTCCACCAGGTAGAGCTGGCTGGGCGGCTGGTTCTCGGCGAAGAAGTTGGCGATGCGGACGGTCTCGCCGTCCTTGAGATGGACCACGAGGTCGGCGCCTACCTGCTGGTAGCTGGCGACCGCGTCAGCGGTGACGTCCAGGGCCACGTTGCTGGCCTGCTGGAGAACGATGCTTCCCTGAACCGTCTGCTGCGTGGCGGTGGCAACCTGCACCTGAGACGCCACGACCTTCGCCTGGATCGCCATGCTGACTTCCTCTGACCAATACGTTGTTATTTGTTTATGGCCTGAAAGAAATAGCAGCTTCTCGGAAGTGCGCCGGAGGCGCCAAAAACACCCTTGGACGAAGGGTTTAGTAGAAAGGTAGTAATTCGTGGATCGCTGAAAAAGTTCAGAAACATTGCCTGAATGGCAGATAGCAACGCCGATGATCGAGCAATTGAACATCGACAGTTAATTGACATAACCCCGAGGCAGCGAGACGCCCGGTTTCAACTTATTCCGGGTCTTCCTGCGATCCTGACTCGAACGTCGAACTGACAGGATGACAATATTCAGTCACTTCCCAGGCATATCCGATCACTGACATATCCGTAGGCTAAAGCTTACAGAATTACCGTTCGTCAGATAAATCGATCAGACCGATCCTGTCCGTCCGGACAGGCATAGCAGAAAGCCATCCAGGTCCATGATCCGCATTCCAGAGCGCAGCGGCGCCACCGAGCAGCAGACATGCAAATCTGCATGTAAATTGGCCGATTACCGGCTGGCGGGGGGAATTGTCCGCAGGGGCTTGCGAAACGACAGACAGCCGATCCCATTAGCGAGATCGATCGGATGTCCAGGCGGGATGTTCCAGTCATCGACAGGAAGTTGTCGCGCCGATAATTTCAGAATCACCGGCACCGGCGCGGCGACTGGCAATAGCGGCCATGACGAAGCGCAATTAACCCAGAACTAAAGTTCAGCCGGAATAGCGGGCCGCAGATGTGGGTGAATGATCCCGAAGTCAGATAGACAAGTCCGGCTCCGGGATACATTCAATCAATCAAGACAACTTACAGCGCCATATCGCTGGAAGCCTTTTCCGGCACTGCAGCGGCATCAGCCGATTGCGCAGCCGGGGCCGGGTCAATAGCCGGCGGCGGGTCCAGTTGCAGGACCTTGGCGGTGTAGCTCCACTCGGCGAAGGTCTTCTCCGGGCTGTCGTTGAGCTTGCTGCCGTAGCTGGGGACGATCTGGCGGACCTTGGCCTGCCACTCGGGAGTGGCGAGTTTGTCCTTGAACACCTTCTCCAGCACGCTGAGCATGATCGGCGCGGCGGTAGAGGCACCCGGCGATGCACCGAGCAGGCCGGCGATGCTGCCGTCGGCGGACGAGACGATCTCGGTACCGAGCTTCAGCACGCCGCCCTTGTCGGCGTCACGCTTGATGATCTGCACGCGCTGGCCGGCCTGCCACAGGCGCCAGTCCTCGGCCTTGGCCTCCGGGAAGTACTCGCGCAGGGCCGCCAGGCGATCGTCGTCGGAAAGCATCAGCTGGCCGGCGAGGTACTCCACCAGCGGGTATTCGTCGATACCCACGCGGGTCATCGGCCAGAAGTTGTGGACGTTGGTGCTGCCCAGCAGGTCGAGGTACGAACCTTCCTTGAGGAACTTGGTGGAGAAGGTGGCGAACGGCCCGAAGAGGATCACGCGCTTGCCGTCGAGCACGCGGGTGTCCAGGTGCGGCACGGACATCGGCGGTGCGCCGACCGACGCCTTGCCGTAGGCCTTGGCCAGGTGCTGCTGGGCGATGGTCGGGTTCTCGGTGACCAGGAACGAACCACCCACCGGGAAGCCAGCGTAGTCCTTGGCCTCCTCGATGCCGGACTTCTGCAGCAGGCGCAGGGCGCCGCCGCCGGCACCGATGAAGACGAACTTAGCGTCGGTCTCGGTGACGCTGCCGTCCTTGAGGTTCTTGTAGCCAACGCGCCAGGTACCGTCGTCGTTGCGGGTGATGTCCTCGACTTCGCTGGAGAGCTTCAGGCTGAAGTTCGGCTTGCTCTGCAGGTAGCCGGCGAACTGCCGGGTGATCTCGCCGAAGTTGACGTCGGTGCCGATCGGCGTCCAGGTGGCGGCGATCTTCTGCGCAGGGTCGCGGCCCTGCATCATCAGCGGCACCCACTTGGCGATCTGCGCCGGGTCCTCGGAATACTGCATGCCGCGGAACAGCGGGCTGGCCTGCAGCGCCTCGTAGCGCTTCTTGAGGAAGGCGATGTTGTCGTCGCCCCAGACGAAGCTCATGTGCGGGGTGGAGTTGATGAACGAGCGCGGGTTCTTCAGCACGCCGTTCTGCACCTGCCAGGCCCAGAACTGACGGGATATCTGGAACGACTCGTTGATCTCCACGGCCTTGGCGATGGTGACGTTGCCGTCCTTGTCCTCGGGGGTGTAGTTCAGTTCGGCCAGGGCGGAGTGGCCGGTGCCGGCGTTGTTCCAGCCGTTGGAGCTTTCCTGCGCGACGCCGTCCAGGCGCTCGACCATCTCCATGCTCCAGTCCGGTTCCAGCTCGTTGAGCCAGACCCCCAGGGTGGTGCTCATGATGCCGCCGCCGATCAGCAGCACATCGACTTTCTTGGTTTCCGCGAACGCGGGCGCGCAATTCACTGCCAGAGCGAGGCCCAGCAGCGCCCCGCTAACTTTCTTGATCATCGAAAGGTTTTCTCGTCGTTAGGGCTTGGCCTTTCCCACCGGCGTCATACAGCGTGAAGGCCGAGCCCCGCGCACAGGGCGCGAACGATGGGCAAGGCGACAGATGACGAAGATGGGTCGGGACTCAGTTCCCTCCTCCGCCGGCTCTGGGGCCTGCTTGATGGAATGAGGGACGTCCTGCGCAGAGAGACACGCAAAGCCTTCGGCTTTGGCTTTTGTTGTGGGAGGGATGCATGGTCTGCTGAAACGTTTGTGCATTCTATAGAAAGCGAACTGCATCACCAACCGTTGCGGTCAACTATCGGCCTTCCGAGGCACACGCAGGGCGTTTCCGCTTGTTTCAACGCGAACCTCCCGACATGCGTAGGAGCGGGCTCTGTCCGAAATAGGTCCGCGATAGGTCCGCATCGCGCCGGTAGCCAATCGCGGACGGAGTCCGCTCCTACGCGAGATCATGCTTCCCTGCACCGCAACGTTACCGAAGCGCACCGCAAACGCGCATAAACCGCCCCAGCCGTTACCGTTCCGCCCCGCTCCCGCCCGCCCACTCCCACGTCGTTTTCCTGCGTCCGCCGCTCTACCCCGCCCCATTCCAATCATTTCGCCAGCATTGGCACGGCAACTGCTTTATTGCATGCATGGATAATTGGATCCAAAAATCCACAAGGAACACCCCATGCGCCTGGTACCCGCTGCCCGCCCACCGATGAGCGCCGAAGACGAGGCCTACGACTACCTCCTCCAGGCCATCTGCACCGGCCGCTACAAGACCGGTGACCGCCTGGTGGCCGAGGACATCGCCAGCGACATCGGCATGAGCCGCATGCCCGTGCGCGGCGCCTTCAAGCGCCTGGACGCCGAAGGCCTGGTGACCCTGCGGCCCAACCGCGGGGCCATCGTCAGCGGCCTGAACATCGAGGAGATGCGCGAAGTCTTCGAGATGCGCAGCGCCCTGGAAGGCCTGGCCATCCGCATCGCCGTGCCGCAACTGACCGACCGCGACCTGTCCCGCCTGGAGCGCATGCTCGACGAGATGGACGACTACCGCGACGACAGCGCCGAGTGGGTCAGCCGCCACCGCGCCTTCCATGAATACCTCTGCAGCCTCGCCGGGCGCCCGCGCCTGCTGCGCCAGATCACCGCGCTGTATTCGGTGATCGAGCCGCACATGCGCCTGTGGCTGCAGCACGTCGACAAGCCCATGAGCGCCCGCGAGGAACATACGGTGATCCTCGATGCCCTGCGCTCGGGCGATGCCCGCGAAGCCGAGCGGGTCATCTGCGACCACATCGAGGGGACGATCCCCTCGCTGGCCAAGTTTCTGGAGGCACAGGCCTCCTGAAAGCGCGTGCCACCCACGCGCCATCCACCCCAATGCAATCCACCCAAGAAGCGCAATCCACGAAGCAGCGAATTGAAGCAACGGGCGCCTAGACCCGTACTTCTGTGTCCCTGAACTGCCCTGGCAACCCCACCCCGGAGCTCAACATGTTCGAACGCAGGATCCCGCAGTGCCTTCTCGCCCTTTGCCTGGCCGCCCCGCTGGCGCACGCCGAGGTGAAGATTCCCGACCGCTTGCAGAACGCCAGCAAGGTGACCTTCTGCGGCGGCATGGACTCCCCGCCCATGGGCTTCTATGACGCCAACCAGAAGCTCACCGGGGTCACCATCGACCTCGGCGAGGCCATCGCCAAGCGCCTGGGCGACAAGAAGATCGACTGGCGCATCACGCCCTTCTCCGGGTTGATCCCGGCGCTACTGGCCGGCCAGTGCGACATGCTGGTGGACCAGCTGTTCGACAAGCCCGAGCGGCGTGAAGTGATCGACATGGTCAACTACATGTACTCCAGCCAGGCCGTGGTGGTCGCCAAGGGCAACCCCGAGGGCATCCGCACCCTGGACGATCTCTCCGGCAAGAAGGTCGCGGTGCTCAACGGCTCGACCATCCGCACCCTGCTCGACGCCCACAACGAGAAGCTGGCCAAGGCCGGCAAGCCGCCGATGAAGGTGGTGGTCTACAACACCGACACCGACGCCTTCCAGTCCCTGCGCATCCGCCAGACCGACGCCTACGGCACCACCGTGGAAACCGCCGGCTACTACCA
Source organism: Pseudomonas sp. CAN1 (assembly GCF_030462585.1). Taxonomy (GTDB): domain Bacteria; phylum Pseudomonadota; class Gammaproteobacteria; order Pseudomonadales; family Pseudomonadaceae; genus Pseudomonas. Next base: position 10,921 of record NZ_JASMRU010000056.1, read on the forward strand.
GAGCATGGCGCCGGACCTGTTCGAGATCGGCGTACCCGCTTTCGCCCGCATCCTCACCGGCCTGGGCATCCGCAAGGACGACAAGCAGCTGAGCGAAGCCGTCACGCAGATCATCAAGGACATGCAGGCCGACGGCAGCTACGCCGCGCTGCTGGCCAAGTGGCACATCGAAGGCGACAAACTGGACTGAGGTAACGAGCCATGAACTTCAGTTGGGACGTTTTCTGGCAGTACCTGCTGCGGCCGAGCGACATCTACCTCTACGGCCTCTGGCTGACCTGCGTGATCGCCGTCAGCGCCATGCTGCTGGGCTGCGTGCTCGGGCTGCTGGCGGCGCTGATGCGCCTGTCGAGCAACCCGCTGCTGCAATACCCGGTGCGCTTCTACGTGTGGCTGATGCGCGGCACGCCGCTGCTGGTGCAGATCGTCTTCCTCTACACCGCCCTGGCCGCCGGCGGCCTGTTCCGCTTCGAGGACCTGGACCTGGGGCTGTTCATCCTGCCCGGCAACATCCAGGCGGCGATCATCGCCCTGGGCCTCAACGAAGGCGCGTACATGGCCGAGATCATCCGCGCCGGCATCGGCGCGGTGGACAAGGGCCAGTACGAGGCCGGCAAATCCCTGGGGATGACCTTCCCCAAGCTGATGCGCCGCATCGTCCTGCCCCAGGCGTTCCGCGTGATCGTTCCGCCGCTGGGCAACGAGTTCAACGTGATGCTGAAGAACACCACGCTGGTCAGCGTGATCGGCGTGCAGGAACTGCTGCTGAGCACCCAGATGGTCACCTCGGCGACCTTCCGCGTGTTCGAGCTGTACCTCGTCGTGGCGATCTACTTCCTCGCCCTGACCACCCTGTGGGGCTTCTTCCAGCGCTGGCTGGAAGTGCGCTTCGGCAAATCCGACGGCCAGCCCGCCGCACCGAACCGCATGTTCGGCCGGCAGGCGATGAAACTGCTGAGGGGGCGTTGAGATGATCCCGGACATGAAAGATGTGGTGATCCAGGCCCGCGACGTGCACAAGGCCTTCGGCGAGCTGGAAATCCTCAAGGGTGTTTCCCTGGAAGTGCGCCGTGGCGAAGTGGTGGTGCTGATCGGCGCCTCCGGCTCGGGCAAGACCACCTTCATCCGCTGCATGAACCACCTGGAAGACATCCAGGGCGGCAGCATCCGCGTCAACGGCGAGCTGATGGGCTACCGCGAGCGCCCCGACGGCAAGCTGGTGCGCGACTCGGAGAGCAACATCGCCCGCCGTCGCCGCGACATCGGCATGGTGTTCCAGCGCTTCAACCTGTTCCCGCACATGACCGTGCTGGAGAACATCATCGAGGCGCCGACCCAGGTGCTCGGCGTGCCCAAAGGCGAAGCGCTGGACCAGGCCCGCCGCTTGCTCGCCCGCGTACGCCTGTCGGACAAGGCCGAGCACTACCCCGGCCAGCTCTCCGGCGGCCAGCAGCAGCGCGTGGCCATCGCCCGCGCCCTGGCGATGAAGCCCCAGGCCATGCTCTTCGACGAACCCACCAGTGCCCTCGACCCGGAAACCGTCGGCGAGGTTCTGCAGGTGATGAAGGAGCTGGCCGACGAAGGCATGACCATGGTGGTCGTCACCCACGAAATGGGCTTCGCCCGCGAAGTGGCCGACCGCGTGGTGGTGCTGCACCAGGGTGAACTCATCGAGGAAGGCCCGCCTGCGCAGGTCTTCGGTAATCCGCACCACCCGCGTACGCGGGAATTCCTCAGTCGCGTTCTCTAGCCAAGCATCCGAAATCAGTCACAAGGAATAGTCATGCGTAAACGCGTTCTCTTCGCCAGCACTCTGACCCTCCTCGCCTGCGCCACCGCCGCGCAGGCCGACGACAAGCTGGTGCGCTTCTACAACTGGTCCGACTACATGGGCCCCGACACCCTGAAGAACTTCGAGAAGGACACCGGCGTCAAGGTCCAGTACGACGTCTTCGACACCAACGAGATGCTCGAAGCCAAGCTGCTCTCCGGCCACTCGGGCTACGACCTGGTGGTGCCGTCCAGCCAGTTCCTCACCAAGCAGATCAACGCCGGCGTCTACCAGAAGCTCGACCGCGCGCAGCTGCCCAACTGGAAGAACCTCGACCCGCGCCTGATGAAGCGCCTGGAAGCCGCCGACCCGGGCAACCAGTACGCCGTGCCCTACATGTGGGGCACCGTCGGCATCGGCTACAACTACGACAAGGTCAAGGCCGCCCTGGGCGACAACGCCCCGCTGGACTCCTGGGACCTGATCTTCAAGCCGGAGAACCTGGCCAAGCTGCACGGCTGCGGTGTCGCCTTCCTCGATGCGCCGGTGAAGATCATCCCGCAGGCGCTGCACTACCTCGGCCTGGACCCGAACAGCACCAACCCGGACGACTACACCAAGGCCTCCGCCCTGCTGCAGAAGCTGGCCCCGTCGATCACCTACTTCAACTCCTCCAAGTACACCACCGACCTCGCCAACGGCGACATCTGCGTGGCGGTCGGCTACTCGGGCGACGTGATGCAGGCGCAGACCCGCGCCCAGGAAGCCGGCAAGAAGATCGACGTGCGCTACGTGATCCCCAAGGAAGGCGCCAACCTGTGGTTCGACATGCTCGCCATCCCGCGCGACTCGAAGAACCCCAAGGGCGCCCACGAGCTGGTCAACTACCTGCTGCGCCCGGAAGTGATCGCCCCGGTCAGCGACTACGTCGGCTACGCCAACCCCAACACCGGCGCCACCGCACTGCTCGACCCGAAAGTGCGTGACAACCCCGGCATCTACCCCAGCGACGCGGTGATCGAGAAGCTCTACGTCTCCGCCGACCTGCCGCCGAAAATCCAGCGCGTGATCACCCGCGAATGGACCCGAATCAAGACTGGCCAATGACCTTCGAAGAGCCCTGCCATGCTTAAGTTTTCCGCTCACGAGTACCCCTACGCCTCCCAGCGCCAGAGCGTGTTCGCCCGCAACGGCATGGTCGCCGCCTCGCAGCCCCTGGCTGCCGAGGCCGGCATCGCCATGCTGCGTGCCGGCGGCAACGCTATCGACGCTGCCATCGCCACTGCGGCCGCGCTGACCGTGGTCGAACCCACCGGCTGCGCCATCGGCGGCGACGCCTTCGCCCTGGTCTGGATCAAGGACCAGCTGCACGGCCTGGACGCCAGCGGCCACGCGCCCGCCTCCATTTCCATCGACAAGGTCAAGGCGGCCGGCCACGACAAGATGCCGGTACACGGCTGGCTGCCGGTCACCGTGCCGGGCATTCCCTCGGCCTGGGCCGAGCTGTCCGCACGCTTTGGCAAGCTGCCGTTCGCCGACCTGCTGCAGCCCGCCATCGCGCTGGCCCGCGACGGCTTCCCGGTGTCGCCGGTGGTCGCCCACCAGTGGGAAATCGCCCGCCGCGAATACCAGCAAAGCCGCGCCGCCGAGCCGACGCTGGAGACCTGGTTCGACACCTTCACCATTGGCGGCGAAGCCCCACGCGCCGGCCACCTGTTCCGCAACCCGGCCCAGGCAAAAACCCTCGCCGAACTGGCCGAGACGAAGTGTGAAAGCTTCTACCGTGGTGCCATCGCCGAGCGCCTGGCCGCCCACTCCGCGGCCACCGGCGGCGAGCTGAGCGCTGCTGACCTGGCCGGCTACAAGCCCAAGTGGGTCGAGCCGATCAAGACCAATTACCGCGGCTATGACGTCTGGGAAATCCCGCCGGCCGGCCAGGGCCTGATCGCCCTGATGACCCTGAACATCCTCCAGGGCTACGATTTCGACCAGCGCGACAGCCAGCTCACCTGGCACCGCCAGCTCGAAGCGATGAAGAAGGCCTACGCCGACGGCCTGCACTACATCACCGACGCCGAGCACATGCGCGTCAGCACTGCTGCGCTGCTGTCCGACGACTACGCCGCGCGCCGCCGCGCCGAGATCGGTGAGCTGGCTGCCGAGCCCAAACATGGCGACCCGCACTCCAGCGGCACCGTGTACATCGCCACCGCCGACGGCGAAGGCAACATGGTCTCGTTCATCCAGAGCGCCTACCACGGCTTCGGCTCCGGCGTGGTGCTGCCCGACAGCGGCATCGGCCTGCAGAACCGGGGCTCGGAGTTCAGCCTCGACCCGGCGCATTCCAACGCCCTGGCGCCAGGCAAGAAGACCTTCCACACCATCATCCCCGGCTTCCTCAGCAAGGATGGCGTGGCGGTCGGCCCGTTTGGCGTGATGGGTGGCTACATGCAGCCCCAGGGCCACGTGCAGATGGTGATGAACCTGGTGGACTTCGGCCTCAATCCCCAGGCCGCACTGGACGCCCCGCGCTGGCAATGGCTGGGCGGCATGAAGGTCGGCATCGAGCAGCACGCCAACCGCGACCTGGCCTTTGGCCTCGCGCGGCGCGGCCACGAGGTGGAGATCGCCTGCGACCTGACCGACTACGGCCGTGGCCAGATCATCGTCCGCGACCCGCAGACCGGCGTGCTCTGCGGCGGCACCGAGCCACGCGCGGATTCGCATATCGCGGTCTGCTGACGGTCGCCTCGCGTCTCACCGAAGCCAGCCCCGGCTGGCTTTCGGTGCGGCGCGAGCCTCATGCAGGTGGCGCCTCTCCCACCTTCCTGCAAGCACCGCCCTCGGGAGTCAGGATGATCTCGACCCGTCGATTGGCATTGCGCCCCTCCTGCGTTTCGTCGCTGGCCACCGGCTGACTGTCACCGGCGCCGCGTACCTGGAAACAATCGTCGGGAATGTCGCCCATGCTCTGCATCCAGTCGCGCACCGCCGCCGCTCGATCTCGGGACAGCTCCAGGTTGCGCCGGGCATCGCCGGTGGAGTCGCTGTGGCCGGTAATCACGATCAGCCAGCCCGGCTGCGCCTTGATATCGATGAGGCTGTTGATCAGCACCTTGGTGGACTCCGGCCGCAGCACGGCCTTGCCCGGCGGGAACAGCAACTGGCCGTCCAGGCGCACAGGAACGCTGGCCTGCGAGGGGGCTACCTGCCCATCAGCGGCGGGCACTACCGTTCCGCGGAGTCCATGAACCCAGACAAACCAGCCGGTCAGTGCGATCACCACTGCCACCGCCAGCAGCCAAGGCCAGAGTGCTCGCGGCTGGTGACGCGGCGGCGCTTCCCGGCTGTCCACCTTGAGCACCACCACCGCGGGCGCATCCGCTCTGCGCACGCGCACCGGGCGGCGTCTTGCTGTCGCTTGGGCTGCCGGCTGGTCTGCCAGCGGCGGCTCTGCCGGGTCGACCTTGGGCTCCGCCGGAGCGATGCGCACCACCCAGCTGGTGGCCGCATCCTCTTCCGGCGACAACCGCCTGACCAGCCCCTGCACCTGGCTACGCACCGCGTCCAGCGACGCCAGGGTGGCCTGTTCGCGGCGTTGCAGCAGCTGTGCCAGCTCCTCGAAAGGCTCGTTCAACTGCAGCAGGTCCGGCACGTCCGCTTCCGTCAGCGGCACCCCGCGCAGCCACGCACGCAGCTGGGTGAACAGCCAGCCAAGCATCTCCAGGCGCACCGCCGCGGACGGCGGCCACAGGCGTTCCCAGTCACCGGCGAGCAGGGTGCAAGTAAGGCTCAGCCCCTCATCCAGCCCCTGCAATCCATACAGATGCGCGCGAGCCAGGGCGAAGGCCGTCACCGACTGCAGCTCCATGCCGTGTTCGCGGAACAGCGCCAGACAGAGGCGCTCCACCTTCGGCCAGTCCACGTCCGGCC
>NZ_JASMRU010000057.1 GCF_030462585.1 Pseudomonas sp. CAN1
CTACGACTTCGGGACGCCCAAGTCTGTAGACTCGGTGAGGCTGCAGGCCCGTTCCTTCACCGGGCAAGGCCCCAAGACCTTCAAGATTCAGTATTCCGACGACAACGCCAGTTGGACGGATGCGCTGACAGTGGCGAGCGCCCCAACATGGGGCTCCCTGGAAGCGCGGACCTATACCCTGTAGCCGGTCAGTTCTGCCCTTGTTTTGGCGCGCTCCGCATCAGCTCGGCGCGTCAAAACCGGCGCAAATCCGCGCCAAAAAGCGCGCGGCGCTACACCCGTCAGCGCGTGCCCCTGAAACTTCGCTTCAACGAGGGAATTTTTCGCCTAAGCGAAAAACCGGATGTCCGGGGCAAGACCTTTGCCTACTTTGGGGCGTTTGCCAAAGTAGGTCGCCCGAGGGGGCGAAACGAGAAGTCCGCGCGTGTGTCATAGCGGCGCTGGAACACAGATGCCAACGCAGCAGGCCGGTGAAGCCGGTGCCAATACAGGAACCGGCCCTGACGGCGGATCGCGAGCGTAAACTCACTCCTACAGGACTCATGCGCCACCGACCCAATCAAGCAGCCGTCACAGCCACCTCAGGTACCACCACCTGCCGTATGTAAGCCCGCGCCGTATGCGGCACGCGATAACGCACTCCGCAATCCCCCTGCTCCACCCACAGCAACGACTTGTCCGCCAACTGCCGCACCGCAGCGAAGGCACACTCACGGCACAGCGGGTTGCCATCCAGCGACGCCACGGCGGAGTCCAGGGTGAAGTCTTCTCCCAACTGCGCCAGCAAGCGCAGGCAACGCTGCTCGGCGGCGTCGAGCAGGCCGTAGCTCCAGTCGTAGGTCGCCCGCAGGTTCTGCTGGCGCGCGGGCGCGGTGCGGCGGCCGGGCATCAGCAGCTGCAGCGGCGAATCCAGCAGCGCCGGCAACCCGCTCAGGCCGAGGATACCCACCTGCCGCGCGGCCATCTCGATGGCCAGCGGCATGCCGTCCAGGCGCCGGCAGATGTCGACGATGGCGCGCACCTGCTGCGGTTTGAGCTCGAAGCGGTCGCAGACTTCCCGTGCCCGCATCACGAACAGTTGCACCGCCGAGCAGCACATGGCCTGCACCAGGGAAACATCGTCGCGTTCGGGCACTTCCAGCGGCGGCAGGCGCAGCACATGTTCACCTTCCGCTCGCAGGGGTTCGCGGCTGGTGGCCAGGATGCGCAGTGCCGGATGCAGACGCAGCAGGTGCTCCACCGCCTCGGCGCAACGGGCAGCGAGATGCTCGCAGTTGTCCAGCACCAGCAGGGTCGGTTCGGCCGCCGGCTCGCGCAGGAGGATGGCGAGGCTCTGGCTCAGCGAGATGCCGTCCGGATCCGGCGACAGGTCGAGGAAGCGCACCTGGCGGAAATGTTTGCCAAGCTGCTCGGCGGCGTGGATCGCCAGGGAGGTCTTGCCCATGCCGCCGGGCCCGACCAGGGTCATCAGGCGCGTCTGCGGCAGCTGCGTGACCACTCGTTCGAGCAGCGCCTGGCGGCCGACCAGCCCCATCAGCAGCACCGGCAGGTTGCTCACCGCGATCCGGCACGGCGGTTCTGCGGGTGTGGCCGGTGCGACCAGTGTCTCCACCACGCCGACGAAGCCGTAGCCGCGCAACGGCACGTTGGCGATGTAGCGCTCGCCGGTGCGTCCTTCACCAAGCGCCCGGCGCAGGGCGGCGATGTGCACGCGCAGGTTGATTTCCTCGACCACGGTGTCGCCCCACACCTGGGCGATGATGGTGTCCTTGCCGATGATCTCGCCGGGCTGGCGGATCAGCACCTGGAGGATGTCCAGCGCGCGGCTGCCGATGCGCACCGGGCGGTCGCCCTGCAGCAGCTGGCGCTTGTAGGGGTGGAACTGGAAGCGCCCGAACTGCAGGATGGTCTCGGTGCCGTACTCGGTCATTACGCTCATGTCCTGCTCACGCCGTGGTTCTGGCGGATCGCTCTACTACGGGGCCTCCAGGCGATCTGGTGAGAACCGAGGTGACGCGCCCCTGATGATTGGTCAGGGTATTTTCCCGCCCCCGTGTGACAGCGCAATTCCCTCGAAGGGAAGGATTCGGCCAACTTGGGTGCGCGGGACGGTCAACCAGCAGGAAATGCGGCGCACTGCCATCAGGCGCAGCCGAACTGCTCGCGGTACTGGCTCGGCGTCATGCCGATCCGCTCGCCGAAAACCGTGCGCATGTGCCGGGGGCTGCCGAAGCCGCTGCGGCAGGCCACCTGCTTGAGCGGCAGGTCGCTGCTTTCCAGCAGTTTGCGCGCGTGGTCGACACGGGCGCTCTGCACGTACTGCATGGGCGTCAGGCTCGTTTCACGCTGGAAGGCGCGGGCGAAATTGCGTGGGCTCATGGCCACCAGCTCGGCAAGGCGATTCACCGTCAGCGGCTCCTCGATGTGGTCGACCACATAGGCCTGGGCGCGGGCGATGGCCGAGCCGTCGCGCACCACCGCCGCCAGCAGCGGGCCGAAGGCGGCCTGTCCACCCTGGCGCTTGAGTACCACCAACAGCACCTTGGCAACTTCCAGGGCGACGTCCTTGCCATGGTCCTCGGCGACCACCGCCAGGGCCATGTCGATGCCGGCGGTGACGCCGCCGGAAGTGATCAGGTTGCGGTCGATGACGTAGATGCGCTCGGCCTGCACCTGGGTCTGCGGGCAAGCCTGGGCCAGGCGCTCCAGGTAGTTCCAGTGGGTGGTGCAGTGGTAGCCGTCGAGCAGCCCGGCGGCGCCCAGCAGGAAGGCGCCTGTGCACACCGCGCCATAGCGTTTTGCGGTGCGCGCGGCCACCGGCAGCCAGGCGTTGAGCGCTTCATTGCTGCCGTTGTAGGCGCCGGGTCCGCCGGGCACCAGCAGCAGGTCCACGCCCGCCAGAAGGGCTTCCAGGGGCAGGTCGGCGCTCATCTTCAGGCCGCTGGAGGCACGCACTCCTTCCGGCTTTGCCGCCACCGTCAGCAGGCGGTAATGGCGCTCCGGCGGCAAGTAGCGGTTGGCCATGGAGAACACCTCCATCGGCCCCGACACATCCAGCGCCAGTACGTCGTCATACAGCACCATGGCCACTGTCTTCATTCTTCTGCTCGCACGCAAACGGGGCTCGGCGATGTCCGCGTGCCCCGGTATGGGAAACCGCCACTGTACCGATTCAGCGCAACGCTGAATCGCACGTTTGCATCATTCTCCGCCGGAAGGGCCGAGCACACGGGTCCAATAAATGCCCGGCCGGCGAAACCATAGTCACGCCGTCGCATCGCACCACGGCGTGCCGCCGGTGGTCTTGCAGAACTGCAAAGTGGCCCTGCAGGCCTGTCTGTTCCGCGCCTTTGGGCGATCGGCAATCATGTTTCCACGGTTCGCAGCCGGCTCTGGCAACCAGCTCTGGCAGCCAACCCCGCAGACCCGAAAAGCCTACTTTCCGCCCAACGCCCGCCACCAGGAAACCGACCATGACCGCCATCGCCAAAGCCGTTCCCGGCAAGACCCTGCTCAACCCCACCGACCACACCCTGATCATGATCGACCACCAGTCGCAGATGTCCTTCGCGACCAAGTCCATCGACGCGGTGACCCTGCGCAACAACGCCGCCCTGGTGGCCAAGGCAGCCAGGGAGTTCGACGTTTCCACCATCCTCACCACTGTTGCCGAGAAGAGCTTCTCCGGGCCGATCTTCGACGAGATCAAGTCGGTCTTCCCCGAGCACAACGTCATCGACCGCACCAGCATGAACACCTGGGAAGACCCGCGCATCGCCGTGGAAGTGAACAAGCTCGGCAAGCAGAAGATCGTCCTCGCCGGTCTCTGGACTTCCGTGTGCATCGTCGGCCCGGCCCTGTCGGCCATCGACCAGGGCTTCGAGGTCTACGTGATCGCCGACGCCTGTGGCGACGTGTCCACCGAGGCCCACGAGATGGCCCTGCAACGAATGATCCAGCTGGGCGCACGCCCGATGACTTCCCTGCAGTACCTGCTGGAATTGCAGCGCGACTGGGCCCGTGGCGAAACCTACGATGCGACCGTGAAGACCTCCATCGAGCACGGCGGCGCCTATGGTCTGGGCCTGATCTACGCCAAGACCATGTTCAACGCCAGCGAAGGCCACTGAGCCTGAGCAGCAGCAAGGGGCGGCAGTGCCGCCCCTTTTCATTTCCGGGATAGACACCATGCCGAACCAAGACCGCTGCGGCGCCCTGGCGCTGCTGTTCATGCGCGTTGCCGCCGCCCTGCTGCTGCTCCAAGTGCACGGGCTGCCCAAATTGCTGCACTGGCACAGCGAGCTGCAGCACATCGAAGACCCGTTCGGCCTCGGCGCCACGCCGACCCTGGCGCTGGCCGTATTCGCCGAAGTGCTCTGCCCGCTCCTGCTGATTCTCGGTGTGTTCGCCCGCCTCGCCTGCCTGCCGGTGATCGCCGTGCTGCTGGTGGCACTGCTGTTCGTGCACCCGCAATGGTCGCTGGAGGAAGGCCAGTTCGCCTGGTGGATGCTGGTGCTGTTCGGCGGGCTGGCCATTGCCGGACCGGGGCGCTACCGCATCGCCCTGCCCCGTTTTGCGGCAGCCACGGCGGAGCCGCAGCGATGAACAAGGCGCTTACCTTCGGTGCATGGATTCCCTGCACCCTGCTGCTCGCCTGCTGCCAGGCCCAGGCTGCCGATTGGTCGCTTCTGTCGCGCAATTACTTCCTCGACAACGACTACCGCAGCCCCGGCCCCAACGGCCAGAGCCTGCGCCGCGAATGGGCGCAGGGCTTCATCGGCAGGTTCAGCAGCGACGTCACGCCCGGCAGCATCGGCCTGGGCGTCGATGCCCACGCCTTCCTCGGCCTCAAGCTCGACGGCGGGCGCGGCCATGCCGGCACCGGCCTGCTGCCGCTGGACAGCGACGGCCGCAGCGAGAGCCAGTACTCCGACGCCGGCGCCGCGCTGCGCCTGGTGCATGAAAAGACCCGCCTCGCCTGGGGCGAAATGGAAGTGGAAACCCCGGTGTTCGACACCGGCGACAAGCGCCTGCAACCCGAATACGCCACCGGCTGGTTGCTCGACGACCGCAGCCTGCCGGGGCTACGCCTGCAGGCCGGGCGCTTCACCGCCTTCAAGAACCAGGACTCCAGCTCCAGCCGCGGCGAGTTCGAAGGCTACGGCGGCAGCACCCGCTTCGGCGGCCTGAGCCTGGCCGGCGCTACCTGGAGCGCGCCCAGCTCGAACTGGGGCGGCGCACTCTATGCCAGCCAGCTGGACGATGTCTGGCACCAGGCCTATGCCAACCTCAACGGCCACTTCGGTCGCTGGTCGGTGGACGCCAACCTGTACAAGACCGGCGACACCGGCAGCGCCCGCGCCGGCGATATCGACACCCTGGCCTGGAGCCTGCTCGGCAAGGTCGCCCTGGGCAGTCATGCGCTGAGCCTCGCCTACCAGAAGATCGACGGCGACACGCCCTTCGACTTCGTCGGCGGCGACTCCATCTACCTTGCCAACTCGATCAAGTACGCCGACTTCAACGGCCCCGGCGAACACTCCTGGCAGGCGCGCTACCAGTGGGACGGCGCCAGTTCGGGACTGGCCGGCCTGACGTTCTCCGCACGCTACGTACGCGGCAGCGGTATCGACGGCACCCACGCACCGTGTGGTGGCGCCTACAACCCCATGGACGGCGGCACCTGCCAGCCCGCCTACGGCGACGGCGGTCGCCACTGGGAGCGCGACCTCGACGTGCGCTACGTAGTGCAATCCGGCCCGGCCAAGGACCTGGCGCTGAGCTTCGCCCAGGTCTCGCACCGCGCCAACGACGCCCAGGGTGGCGCGGATATCGACCGCATCTACGTGATCGTCGAGTACCCGCTCAAGGGCGTGTTCTGATTGCTTGGGAAGCGCCGGCATTCAGCTCTGTTCGCGAGCAAGCTCGCTCCTACGAAGAGCACTCCGAAGCCCCTTGTAGGAGCGAGCTTGCTCGCGAACCCGCCCGGCGTTGAAACCGTCAGGTTGCCTACCCGTAGGGCGCATAACGCGCCAGCGTTATCCGCCGTTACCGAGCCGGCGGATAACCTGTTCCAGGTTATGCGCCCTACGTGACAGCTGAATCGTTAGAGGAAGAACCCGTCGTAGGATGGCGTGGAGCGCAGCGATACCCATCAACCCCACGCACCCGCAGCATGGGTATCGCTGCGCTCCACCCATCCTACAAAAGCCTTGTGCGGGGCTCAGGGCACCGGCGCACTCATGTACTCGACCATCCGCTCGCGCAGCCAGCGCTCGGCCGGGTCGTTGTCGTGGGCGGCGCTCCAGACCAGCGAGAGTTCCGCCGGCTTGATCTCCAGCGGCGGGTCTTCGGCGCGCAGGCAGCTGTCTTCCACCAGGGCGCAGGCGGCGTAGTCGGGCACGGTGGCGATCATCTCGGTGTTGCGCAGCAGCGCGCGCAGGCTGCCGAACTGCGGCACGGCGAGGACCACGCGACGGCGGCGTTCGATGCGTTCCAGGTCCAGGTCGATAGCGCCGTTCAGGTCGCCGGAGAAGGACACCATCACGTGCGGCCGCGAGCAGTATTCGTCGAGGGTCAGCGGGCCGGGGCGGTCATCTCCGCGCAGCACCTTTACGCCGATATCGCGCAGCTTGCGGCGCTTGGCGTTGGCCGGCAGGTCGGTGGTGTAGCTGACGCCGACGGTGATCTCGCCGGACGACAGCAGCGCCGGCATCAGCAGGAAGTTGGCGCGGCGCACCACCACGGTGATGTTCGGCGCCTCCTGCTGCAGGCGCGCCAGCAGCGCCGGGAACAGGCCGAACTCGGCGTCATCGGAAAGCCCCAGGCGGAAGATGTTGCAGCTGCTTTCGGGCTCGAAGCTCTTGGCGCGGCTGACCGCGGCGGAGATCACATCCATCGCCGGGCGCAGCTCCTCGAAGATGTGCAGCGCCCGGCTGGTGGGCTCCATGGCGCGGCCGGCGCGCACCAGCAGCGGGTCGTCGAACAGGTCGCGCAGGCGCGCCAGGGCGGCGCTGACGGTGGACTGGGTGATGAACAGCTTCTCGCCGACGCGGGTGAGGTTCCGCTCCAGCATCAGGGATTCGAAGATCACCAGCAGGTTCATGTCCAGGCGGCGCAGGTCGTTTCGGTTCATGGCTGGTCGCTCGGGGCGGTGGGAATGGGCATCTTGGCACAAGACGAGGGCCGCGCCAGTCAACCATGCAGCACAAGGATTTTCTTGGACGGATGTGCTCGAACACGGTGCGTCATCGGAATTCGATTGAGCGGCGGATCACCTTGATTTACCTTGAATTTTTCCAATTCCGGAGCGGCCATTTCGCCGCCGATATCACTCCACGAGAAGAGAGACGCCATGCCCGCACCTGCCCACCAGGTAGCGACCATGCTCGCCCCGCAGACCCACCACCTGCTGCTGCAGCTCATGGAGGAGCTGGAAAACCCCGGCGACGGCCTGCACCAGGCCAGCCAGCGCCTGTGCCAGCACCTGCTGGAACACTACCGGATGCCCGAGCCCTGCAACGATGGCGCGCAAGCCTGCGAGCGCCTCGCGCTCGCCCCCTGGCAGGAGCGCAAGGCCAAGGACATCCTCGCCGGCAGCCTGCTCAGCCGCCTGTACATCGCCGACGTCGCTGAACAGTGCGGCCTGTCGCGCAGCCACTTCTCCCGCGCCTTCAAGCAGGCCACCGGGCTCGCGCCACGGGAATGGGCGCTGCGCCTGCGCATCGACCGCGCCCGCGAGCTGCTGGCCAGCGGCGACGCGCCGATCTCCCAGGTCAGCCAGGAATGCGGCTTTGCCGACCAGTCGCATTTCTGCCGCAGCTTCCGCAAGCTGGTAGGTTGCACACCTAATCGTTGGCGACAGGCCAGTCGGGTGGGTGGTGCGCAGGAGTTCGTAGGTACGGATCGGGCGTCACCTACGTAGGGCGCATAACGCCCCAGGCGTTATCCGCCGTTCATGATCGGCGGATAACCCGTTCCGGGTTATTCGCCCTACGTAGGCGTTGGACCGTTGTTGCAATCCATGGTCCCGGAGTACGCCGCGGGGGATTCGCGGACAAGGTCCGCTCCTACGGGGTGGCACCGAGTTGGGCGGGTTCGCGAGCAAGCTCGCTCCTACGAAGAGCCGAATCCCCACCCCGCCCCGCCCCGCATCGGCTCTGGCTCTGGCTCTGGCTCTGGCTCTGGCTCTGGCTTGAAAGTCTTCCAGAAAAACGTCCGCGCACTCCTGACCGCCCCGTTCAGGAGGCCTCGTTGAATTGGAGTTTCAGGGGTTGAGCGACATGGATGTCGCGAGAGCCGCGATGGGCCAGGGATGGCCCTTCGCGGCGTGCCCCTGAAACTTCACTTCAACGAGGGAATTTTTCGCCTAAGCGAAAAACCGGATGTCCGGGGCAAGACCTTTGCCTACTTTGGGGCGTTTGCCAAAGTAGGTCGCCCGAGGGGGCGAAACCCAATACATCAGCAAACGCCGCAGCGGCGCAGAACACCCGCCCCCAAGCAAGCAAGCAAGCAAGCAAGCAAGCAAGAACATCGCGGAGAAGCTCCGCTCCTACAAGAGCCTAACGCCCTGCCCACCTGATTCCTACGCCATTCAGGAACCGTTCAGCCAGTACCGGAAGAACCTTGAGGTATGACAGTTCCGACGTCATCCCCACCGTCTAGTCTGGGAGCTGTCCCATTTCCCAACAGGCAGGAGCCGGGAGTCAGAACATGACTGCACCGCAAACCACCGACGACAAACCACAAGGCACCCAACCGCACAGCCCCAAATCACAAGCCACCGACTGGTACCGCAAGAGCGTCGACCAGACCCTGGCCGACCTGCAGACCAGCGCAGAAGGCCTCTCCCCCGACGAAGCCGAGGCACGGCTGCTGCGCGTCGGCCCCAACGCCTTGCCGGCCAAGGAAGCAGAACCGCTCTGGCTGCGCTTCGGCAAGCACTTCAACGACGTGCTGATCTACATCCTCCTGGCCGCCGCCGTGGCCACCGCTCTGATGGGCCACTGGACCGACACCATCGTCATCCTGCTGGTGGCGGTGATCAACGCCGGCATCGGCTTCTTCCAGGAGAACAAGGCGGAGAAATCCCTTGCCGCCCTGCGCGGCATGCTCAGCAGCACTGCCCACGTGGTGCGCAACGGCAAGAAGATCGAGATGGACGCCGCCCAGCTGGTGCCCGGCGACATCGTCATCCTGCGCCCCGGCGACAAGATTCCCGCCGACGTGCGCCTGTTCGACGTGCACCACCTGCAGGTCGAGGAATCCATGCTCACCGGTGAATCCCTCACCGTGGGCAAGCACGCCGACGCGCTGGACAAGGAAGCGCTACTGGCCGACCGCACCAACCTCGGCTTCTCCGGCACCAACGTCAGCGCCGGCAACGCGCGCGGCGTGGTGATCGGCACCGGCCCGGCCACCGAGCTTGGCCGTATCAACAAGCTGATCGCCAACGTCGACGAGAGCGAGACGCCGCTGCTGCGGCAGATTGCCGAGCTGGGCAAGCGCATCTTCCAGCTGATCATCGGCATGATGGTGGTGCTGTTCATCATCGGCTTCTTCTGGCACGACTACCCCTTCGGCGAGCTGCTGCTGTCGCTGATCAGCCTGGCGGTGGCCTCGGTGCCCGAGGGCCTGCCGGCCATCGTCTCGATCATCCTGTCGCTGGGCGTGCAGCGCATGGCGCAGAACAAGGCGATCATCCGCAAGCTGCCCACCGTGGAAACCCTGGGCGCCATGAGCGTGATCTGCTCGGACAAGACCGGCACCCTGACCATGAACGAGATGACCGTGAAGAGCGTACTGCTCGCCAACGGCCTCTACGCGGTCGAGGGCCAGAGCTACGAGCCCAAGGGCCGCATCACCTTCGGCAGCACCAGCGATGAGCTGGACTGGTCGCAGCACGCTGCGCTGGCCGACTTCATCCGCGCGGTGGACATCTGCAACGACAGCAGCCTGCAACTGGGTGACGAAGGTCGCTGGGGCGTAGTCGGCGGGCCCACCGAGGGCGCGCTCAAGGTCCTGGCACGCAAGGCCAACCTGCCGGAGATCGAGTTCCAGAAGTTCGGCAAGATTCCCTTCGACTCCGCCTACAAGTACATGGCGCGGCGCTGCGACGTCGCCGGGCAGAGCCTGGTCTACCTCAAGGGCGCGCCCGACGTGCTGCTGCGCATGTGCCAGCAGCAACTCGGCGCCAATGGCGTGGAGCCGCTGGACCGCGAGTACTGGGAGCGCGAGATGAGCTTCATCGCCGGGCAAGGCCTGCGCATGCTCGCCGCCGCCTATAAGCCGGTGCAGCCCGATGACGGCGTGATCGACCACGAGGACGTGCAGGACGGCATGATCTTCCTCGGCGTTGCCGGCCTGCTCGACCCGCCGCGCCCGGAGGCCATCGAGGCCATCGCACTGTGCAAGCGCGCCGGCATCCAGGTGAAGATGATCACCGGCGACCACCCGGACACCGCCGTGGCCATCGCCGGCATGCTCGGCATGGGCAACGACCTGCGTGCCATGACCGGCCAGGAGCTGGAGCAGGCCAATGACACCCAGCTCAAAGCCCTCGCCATGCAGTACTCGGTGTTCGCCCGCACCAGCCCCGAGCACAAGCTGCGCCTGGTGCGCGCGCTGCAGGCCAACGAGGAAGTGGTCGGCATGACCGGCGACGGGGTCAACGACGCCCCGGCGCTGAAACAGGCCGACGTCGGCATCGCCATGGGCATCAAGGGCACCGAGGTGACCAAGGAAGCCGCCGACATGGTGCTCACCGACGACAACTTCTCCACCATTGCCGGCGCCGTGCGCGAAGGCCGCCGGGTCTACGACAACCTGAAGAAGACCGTGCTGTTCATCCTGCCGACCAACATGGCCCAGGGCCTGCTGATCGTCATGGCGATCCTCGCCGGTGCGGTGATCCCACTGGCGCCGCTGCAGATCCTCTGGATGAACATGGCGACCTCCACCACCTTGTCCTTCGCCCTGGCCTTCGAGCCTGGCGAGCCAGGGATGATGCGCCGTCCGCCGCGCAACGCGAAGGAGTCGATCCTCAATGGCTTCGCGGTCTGGCGGGTACTCTACGTGGGCGGCCTGCTCACCGCCGCGGCCTTCCTGCTGGAAGCCTGGATGGTCAGCAACGGCCAGGACACCGACCACATCCGCACCATGATCCTGCACACCCTGGTCACCGCGCAGTGGGCCTACCTGTTCAACTGCCGCCTGCAGGAAGAGTTCTCGCTGAACACGGCGCTGCTGCGCAACGGCGCKCTGCTCACCGTGACCCTGGCGCTGATCCTGCTGCAGTGCTTCGTGATCTACGTGCCCTTCATGCAGACCGCCTTCCACACCGTCGCCCTGCCCTTCAGCGGCTGGCTGATCTCGTTAGGGATAGGTATCGCGGTGTTCTTCGCGGTGGAACTGGAGAAGCTGGTGATCCGTCGATGGAAGGCTTCGCGCCGGTAAGCCGGACGGCGCATGACCTCTCACGTCATGCGCCGAATCCCGTGCAACGTAGGAGCGGACTCCGTCCGCGATGATTTCGCCCAGCTCTCGGTTGGACCGGAGTGGCGGTGAGTCGATCGCGGACGGAGTCCGCTCCTACGCCCCTTCAAGCCTGGAGGAGCGGCTCATTCCCGCGATCGTCGGATGAGGCCGCCTCCCTGCTGGTGATGCGTCGCTGGAAAGCTTGCGCCGATACCCCAAGAAACGTAGGAGCGGACTCCGTCCGCGATGATTTCGCCCAGCTCCCGGTTCGCCCGGAGTAGCGGTAAGTCGATCGCGGACGGATTCCGCTCCTGCGTTCAGATCGGCAAACGTGGGTGGCGATTACTGGTGCAAGCGCAGCACCGCCTCCAGCTCCTCGCGCAGCCAGGGCTCGTCGATCTCTGGCAGGCGCTGGGTGATCTGCCGGGCGACCCAGCGCTGGCCGCGGCCGATGAAGTCGAAGCGCAGTTCCAGGTCGTCGATGGCCATGGCGCTGGCATGGAAGTCACCAACACCGGTATCCGGCGTGGCGCCCAGGCGTTCCAGGCAGCGACGCAGGCGCCGGCAGCTTTCCGCTTCGCCCTGGTGCAGGCGCTCCAGGCGGTTGCGTGCCACCGCCTCGTCGGCCTGGCGCAGGCTGTCGAGCATCACTCGCGCACCGGCACGCTCGGCACGCATCAGGGTCTGCAACCAGTCAATCAGATCGTCGGACATGAAGCCCCCAGGTCATCGCGAGGGCCCATCCTAGACCGTCTCGCCAAGCGGTTTTAAATGAATTGAATTGCACTGACGCTGCAGTTTTCCGAATACATCCAGCCCGAACCGTACCTCTTCATTTCCGCTGCGCCGCTCGTCGGCCTTGACCCCGGA
Source organism: Pseudomonas sp. CAN1 (assembly GCF_030462585.1). GTDB lineage: Bacteria > Pseudomonadota > Gammaproteobacteria > Pseudomonadales > Pseudomonadaceae > Pseudomonas. Next base: position 12,346 of record NZ_JASMRU010000057.1, read on the forward strand.
CAAGGCATGGCAGAGCGGCCGCGTGCCAGCACTTCATCTTGAAATCAAAATAACTGCACTTATGCAGCATTATTATTCGTTTGTTGCATCCATCACGGCTGTTCAGACTGATTGGGCTCCCTGCGGCGAATTGCCTCCTACCTTGCCTCTTCGCCGATTAAGCAATGCTTAGCACCCTCGGGTGGCCAGGGAGCCGTCAGTCAACCGGAGTACGACGGAATCAAGATGGACAGCGCGATACCCCTCGACCAGCACACCCCCCGCGACGCCGAATACAACTACGACATCGTTCGCCGCTTCACTCTCACCACCCTGGGCTGGGGCATTCTCGGGATGCTCATGGGCGTGTTCATCGCCGCCCAGCTGGTGTGGCCGCAGCTGAGCCTGGACATGCCCTGGACCAGCTTCGGACGCCTGCGGCCGATCCACACCAACCTGGTGATCTTCGCCTTCGGCGGCAGCGCGCTGTTCGCCACCTCCTTCTACGTGGTGCAGCGCACCTGCCGGGTGCGGGTCATCTCCGACTCCCTGGCCAACCTGCTGTTCTGGGGCTGGCAGGCGAGCCTGCTGGCGATGGTGATCAGCTACCCGCTGGGCATCACCACCTCCAAGGAATACGCGGAGATGGAATGGCCCATCGCAGTCTGGGTGACCTTCCTCTGGCTGGTCTACGCCTACCTGTTCTTCGGCACCATCGCCCGGCGCAAGGTGCGCCACATCTACGTGGGCAACTGGTTCTACGGCGCCTTCATCGTCGTCACCGGGATGGTCCAAGTGGTCAATCACCTGGCGATCCCGGTGACGCTGCTCAAGTCCTACCCACTTTATTCGGGCGCCACCGACGCGATGATTCAGTGGTGGTACGGCCACAGCGTGGTGGGCTTCATCCTCTCGGTGGGCTTCCTCGGCATGATGTACTACTACGTGCCCAAGCAGGCCGAGCGGCCGATCTACTCCTATCGCCTGTCCATCGTGCACTTCTGGGCGATCATCACCCTGTACATCTGGGCCGGCCCGCACCACCTGCACTACACCGCCCTGCCCGACTGGGCGCAGAGCCTGGGCATGGTGATGTCGCTGATCCTGCTGGCGCCCAGCTGGGGCGGCATGATCAACGGCATGATGACCCTCTCCGGTGCCTGGCATAAGTTGCGCACCGACCCGATCCTGCGCTTCCTCGTGGTGTCCCTGGCCTTCTACGGCATGTCCACCTTCGAGGGGCCGATGATGGCGATCAAGACGGTGAACTCGCTGTCGCACTACACCGACTGGACCATCGGCCACGTGCATGCCGGCGCCCTGGGCTGGGTGGCGATGATTTCCATCGGCGCGCTCTACCACATGATCCCCAAGCTGTACGGCCGCGAGCAGATGCACAGCGTCGGGCTGATCAACGCGCACTTCTGGCTCGCCACCATCGGCACCGTGCTGTACATCGCCTCGATGTGGGTCAACGGCATCACCCAGGGCCTGATGTGGCGCGCGGTGAACGAGGACGGCACGCTGACCTACTCCTTCGTCGAGGCGCTGGCGGCCAGCCATCCGGGCTACATCGTGCGGCTGATCGGCGGTTCCACCTTCGCCAGCGGCATGCTGCTGATGGCTTGGAACACCTGGGCCACGGTGCGTTCCGGCAAGCCGGTGTCGAACCTCGAAGCGGCTCTGGCCTGAGGACTCGACGATGCTGCTGAGCCTGATCGGCCTGATTGCCTGTGGCGCCGCCTGCTGGCGAACCTGCCGCCATGACGACGAACAGGCGGCACTGCTGCCCTTCGCCGACGACCCGGACGCCGCGCGGCGCATGAGCGCGGCCACCGGCCGGCACTGCGAAAGGATCGTCCAGCCGCTGCCGGAACCGCCGCCGCCTTACCGAATGCGCGCCTGATTCTCGCGCAGTCGATTTCCTGCTCTTTCGATTTCCTGCTCCATGGACGGAGCCTCCCCGAGTGCCGATGTTGGCACCTTGCAGGGCTCTTCCCCGCGAGAGCCCGTTTTTTTCAGACTTCGCTCCCCGGATTTCCCGATGCCCGCCCTCACCGGCTGGCGGCACCGCGCCGCCGCGTACCTGCCCGACATTCCCCACACCCGCCCGCGCGAATGGCTGCGCGCTTCTCTCGGTGCCAGCCTGGGCTTTCTGCTCAGCGCCGCCACCTGCGGCCTGCTGTTCGGCTCCTCGGTGGCCCTGCACTTCGCCGGGCCCTGGGCCGCGTCGGCGGTGCTACTGTTCGCCGTCTCTTCCGGCGCCCTGGCCCAGCCGTGGTCGGTGATCGGCAGCTACCTGTGCGCATCACTGGTGGCGCTGCTGATCGGCCTCTGGCTGCCCGCCGGCATCGCCAGCGCGGCCCTCGCCCTGGGCCTGAGCCTGCTGCTGATGTACCCGCTGCGCTGCCTGCATCCGCCGGGCGGCGCGCTGGCCTTCTGCATGGTGTTCGCCTCGCCACTGCCCGGCGAGCCGGCGTGGATGGCGCCGCTGCCGGCGATCAGCGGCGGCCTTGGGCTGGTTCTGCTGGCCCTGCTGTTCAACAACCTGACGCGCATGCCCTACCCGCGCCGCCGCAGCCTCGCGGCGGACAACCACCAAACCCAGGACCCGGCCCCCGGTGCGCGGGTCGGCATCCAGGCCGCCGACCTCGACCAGGCGCTGGACGAGCTTGAGGGCTTTGTCGACATCACCCGTGACGACCTCGAACGCCTGGTGCGCAGCACCGAGCGCCATGCCCTGCGCCGCAGCATGGGCGATACCCGTGCGCGGGAGGTGATGTCCCGCGACCTGATCTGCGCCTCGCCGGAAACCCCGCTCAGCCACGCCCTGCGCCTGCTGGTGAAGCACCACCTGAAGGCGTTGCCGATCCTCGACGAGGAGCGCCGGCTGGTGGGCATCGTCAGCCTGATCGATCTGCTGGTGCCCAGGGGCGTCTGGTGGAAGCGCCTGCTCGGCGCTCTCGGCCTGCGTCGCGATCGGCTGCTGGGCGAAGTGATGACCCGCCCGGTGCTGCACGTGGATGCCGACACCCATGCGGTGGAGCTGATCCCGCTGCTCTCCGACCACGGCCTGCACTGTTTGCCGGTGCTGGAACGTGGCGAGCTGGTGGGGGTGATTACCCAGACCGACCTGATCGCCGCGCTGGAGCGCGATCTGCTCAGTCACCTGGGCTGAGCGCCCTTTCGGTTCACCTGGGCTTGCAGCCCTTTCTACCTGGGCAGGCTGCCCTTTCCACCTGGGCTGAGCGCCCTTTCCGTTACACTGGCCGCCTGATTCGCGCAGAAGCCCCCGCATGGACATCGACCTCACCCGCACCTTCCTGGAAATCGTCCGCCACGGCAGCTTCGTGGCCGCCGCCGAACGCATGCACGTCACCCAGACCGCCGTCACCGCGCGGGTGCAGAAGCTGGAAGCGCACCTCAACTGCACGCTGTTCGTACGTAACCGCGCCGGCGCCCGCCTCACTCCGGACGGCGAGGCCTTCGTCACCTACGCCAACCAGATCCTGCAGACCTGGGAGGCCGCCCAGCGCGACCTGCCGCTGCCCGAAGGCATCCACAACGTGCTGCACATCGGTGGCGAGGTGAGCCTGTGCAACCCGCTGATGCTGCGCTGGGTCAGCCGTATTCGCCAGGCCATCGGCGACCATGCGGTGCGCGCCGAGATCGGCGACGGCCAGAGCCTGCTGCGCCAGCTGGAGCTGG
>NZ_JASMRU010000058.1 GCF_030462585.1 Pseudomonas sp. CAN1
CTGGCCGAACAGAAGGACCCGCTCACCGGCGACCCCAGCGGCGGCGCCGACGCCTTCCTCGACCTGATGCGTGACCGGATGCTGCCGGCCGTGGCCGCGCAAGCGCCCATCGACCTCGCGCAGCAGACGCTCTGGGGCCACTCCTACGGCGGTCTGCTGACCCTCCACGCGCTGCTGACCCGCCCGCAGCAGTTCAGCTTCTACGCTCCGGCGAGCCCTTCGCTGTGGTGGGGCGATGGCGCCATTCTCAAGGAGCAGGTCGGCTTCGCCCAGCGCCTGGCCGGGCATTCCGCGCAACTGCTGCTGATGCGCGGCGGCGAAGAACCCTTCCGCCCGCGCGAAGGCATCACCCCCAGCGCTCCCCGCGCCGCCCAGCAACTGGTGGAAGACGTGGCCAAGGTTCCCGGCATGCAGGCGCAGTTCCATGCCTTCGACGGCATGAGCCACGGGCAGACGCTGGAGGCTTCGCTGCAGTACCTGTTGCGGCTGCGCTTCGTGGACTGAGACGCCAGGACGCACTTGTAGGATGGTGTGGAGCGAAGCGATACCCATCATTCCCGGCGACGAGGCAGCATGGGTATCGCTGCGCTCCACCCATCCTACGTACCTGACTGGATACTCCACCGCTGGCCGAATCCCCTCACCCCAGCCCTCTCCCAGAGGGAGAGGGAGCAGTTCGTGCCAGCTGACGCGGCGGCTTCATCCTGTTCCGAACGGTCCCCTCTCCCTCTCGGAGAGGGTTAGGGTGAGGGCTTGCCCAGCGCCAGTTTCTCCCCTGTAGGAGCGAGCTTGCTCGCGAACCCGCACAGCAGTGAAGCCGCCGGCAAGCCCGTTCGTGAGCAAGAACCAGGCGTCCCCCTCGTTCCTACGAAGAGCCCCGTCAGACCGATGCCGCAATCTGCTCCCGCAACCACCGATGCGCCGGATCACGGTGCGAGCGCTCGTCCCAGAGCATCGACATCTCGTACCCCGGCACCGCCACCGGCGCTTCCACCACCCGCAACGCCGGGTTATCCCGCACCAGCCGCGCGGGCACCATGGCCACCAGGTCGCTGCTGGCCAGCGCCGAAATGACGAAGAGGAAATGCGGCACCGACAGCGCTACACGCCGGCTCAGGCCAACCGCTGCCAGCGCCTCGTCGGTCACCCCGCTGAAGCCGCCGCCATCAGGCGACACCATCACATGTTCCAGCTGGCAGAACTGCGCCAGGCTCGGCTTGCGCTTGAGCCTCGGGTGCCCGGCGCGGCCGGCCAGCACGTAGCGCTCGCTGAACAATGTGCGGCGGCGCATGCCCGGCGGGCTGCCTTCGCTGGTGTGAAAGGCCAGATCGATCTCGCCCTGTTCCGCCTGCCGGGYGATCCGTGGCGGCGACAGTTCCAGCAGCGCCAGACGCGTGCCCGGTGCGCTGCCACGAATGGCGCTCAGCGCCGGCAGCAGGATGGTGGATTCGCCGTAGTCAGTGGCAGCGATGCGCCAGGTGTTGTCCGCCTGGGCCGGGTCGAAGGGCGCAGACGGCGCGACCGCCTGTTCCAGCGCCTCCAGCGCGATGCGCAACGGTTCCCGCAGCGACTCCGCCCGCGCCGTCGGGCGCATGCCGCGCGGGCCGGGCAGCAGCAGCGGGTCGTCGAAGATGTCGCGCAGCTTCGCCAGGTGCACGCTCACCGACGGCTGCGAGAAGTTCAGTCGCTCCGCCGCGCGCGTCACGTTGTGCTCGGCAAGCAGCACATCCAGGGTCACCAGCAGGTTGAGGTCGAGCCTGCGCAGATTATTCATTCATATACCTGGGATAACGGATATTCATTTCCACTATACCGGCGGCAATCGCATCCTGCGCACATCCCCTCCCAACGGAAGCCGCCGTCATGAAAGTACTGATCGTCTACGCCCACCCGGAACCGCGCTCGCTCAACGGTTCGCTGAAGGATTTCGCCGTGCGCCGCCTGCAGGCCGCCGGGCATGAAGTGCAGGTCTCCGACCTCTACGCGATGAACTGGAAAGCCACCCTAGACTCCGCCGACAGCCTCGACCGCGACCCGGAAGCGCGCTTCGATCCGTCCCAGGACTCCAAGCGCGCCTACGCCGCCGGCCGGCAGAGCAGCGACATCGCCGCCGAGCAGGACAAACTGCGCTGGGCCGACACGGTGATCCTGCAGTTCCCGCTGTGGTGGTTCACCATGCCAGCAATCCTCAAAGGCTGGTTCGAACGGGTCTATGCCTACGGCTTCGCCTATGGCGTCGGAGAGCACTCCGATGCCCGCTGGGGTGACCGCTACGGCGAAGGCAACCTGGCCGGCAAGCGCGCCATGCTGGTGGTCACCACCGGCGGCTGGGAATCGCACTACAGCGCCCGCGGCATCAACGGCCCGATCGACGACCTGCTGTTCCCGATCCACCACGGCGTGCTGCACTACCCCGGCTTCGACGTGCTGCCGCCCTACCTGGTCTACCGCACCAGCCGCGTCGATGCGCAGCGCTACGCAAAGATCGAACAGGAACTGGGCGAGCGCCTGGACACCCTGCAGACCACCACGCCCATCCCCTTCCGCCGGCAGAACGGCGGCGACTACGACATCCCCGCACTGACCCTGCGCGAGGAGATCGAACCGCAGGCGAGCGGCTTCAAGGCACACCTGAACTGACCTGCACGCGCCCCGCTCAGCGCTGTAAACCGGTGCAGGCGGCACTCGATGAAAGGCTCTGGGGCGCGCATTTCCTGCCCCCTGAGCCCTGCCCGGAGCGCCCCGAAAGGGTGCGCAGCGCACCACCAGAGAACTATTTGATTCATTAAAATTAGTTATTGAACTATTTGATTTACAGGCTTACCCTCGACGACAGATTCCCCAGACGGGATCGCCAGCTTCTTCTGAACAGGCCCTTCAAAAGCGGCCTCTTTAACAACAAGAACGAGGGGAGCAGCAATGAAAGCAAAGGTTGTAGCAGGATTCGCCCTGGCAGCAGCATTCGCCGCCGGCGCCAGCAGCGCCTGGTCCGCTGACTGGACGGTCGGCGCCAACGTCGGCAACGTACCGTGGGAGTTCCAGGACGCCAAGGGCGACATCGTCGGCTTCGAAGTGGACGTGGTCCGCGAGGCCGCCAAGCGCGCCGGCAAGACCGTCGAGTTCGTCAACATTCCCTTCAATGGGCTGTTCAGCGCGGTACAGTCGCAGCGCGCGGACCTGGCCATTTCCTCCATCACCATCACGCCCAAGCGCCTGGAGTCGGTTGGCTTCGCCCAGCCGTACTACGACAGCGACCAGTCCCTGTCGGTGCTCAAGTCGTCCTCGATCAAGAACCTGGACGACCTCTCCGGCAAGGTGGTCGGTGTCGATACCGGCTCCACCGGCGACATGTGGGTCGGCCAGCACAGCGCGCAGTACAAGATCGGCGACGTGTCGCGCTACGAAGGGTTGTCCCCGGCCATGCTCGACCTCGCCTCCGGGCGCATCGACGGCTACATCAGCGACATTCCCGCGGTGCTCTATTACATCAAGGACAAGCCACAGTACGCCGTGGTCGCGCACATCCCCACCGGGGAGCGCTACGCGATCATGCACGCGAAGAACTGGCCGGCCTCGGCGCAGCTGAACGACATCATCAGCGCCATGAAGCAGGACGGCTACATCGCCGGCCTGCACAAGAAGTGGTTCGGCGCCGACGCAACCGCCGGCTCCAGCACCCTGGAAGTGGTCGACGCGCCGCGCTGACACCATCCCTGCCATGCGGCGCCCCTGGTGGCGCCGCTTCGCTCAGGCTGCTTCGTTTAGGCCGCTTCGTTTAGGAAGTCCTGATGGAACTGCTACATACCTTCTTCAACTGGAACGTCTTCGTCGACGCCCTGCCGGTGATGCTGCGCGGGCTCGGCGTGACCATCATGCTCGGCGTCGTCAGCATCGTGCTGGGCCTGGTCGGCGGGCTGGCACTGGCGATGATCCGCCTGTATGCCCTGGCTCCCCTGCGCACCCTGGCGCGTGTCTACATCGACGTGCTGCGCTCGATCCCGCTGCTGGTGCTGCTGGTGCTGATCTACTACGCGCTGCCGTTCATGGGCATTCGCCTGTCATCCTTCGCCGCGGCGACGACGGCGCTGTCGATGGTCTCCTGCGCCTATGCCGCGGAAATCTTCCGTTCCGGCATCGAAGCCATCCCGCGGGGCCAGTTCGAGGCCGCCGCATCGCAGGGCATGGGCTTCCTCCACACCATGCGCGACGTGATCCTGCCCCAGGCCATGCGCATCGTCATGCCGCCGATGACCAGCAACTGCATCAACGTGATGAAGGACACCGCCCTGGCCTCGGTCGTGGCGATGCCCGACCTGCTCAAGCAGGCGACCCAGGCGCAGGCACTGGCAGCGAACCCTACGCCCCTGGTCGGCGCAGCCGTCATGTACCTGCTGCTGTTGCTGCCACTGGTGCAACTGGTGAGCTGGATCGAGCAACGCAATCACAGCCGGAGCAAAGCCGCATGAAGCCGATCATCCAGGTCAAGCGCATGTCCAAGCACTACGGCGATTTCCAGGCGCTGCACGGCATCGATCTCGATGTCGTCGAGGGCGAGGTAGTGGTCATTCTCGGCCCCTCCGGCTCAGGCAAGTCCACCCTGATCCGCTGCATCAACCTGCTGGAGAACTACCAGCAGGGCGACATCCTGGTGGCCGGCGAGCGCGTCGAGAACGGCCCGCGCCTGGCGCACATCCGCAGCGAAGTGGGCATGGTGTTCCAGGGCTTCAACCTCTATCCGCACCTGAGTGTGTTGGACAACGTTGCCCTGGCGCCGATCCGCGTGAGGAAGATGTCGCGCCGCGACGCCCAGGCCCGTGCACAGGTGCTGCTGGAAAAGGTCGGCATGGCCAGCCACGCGCACAAGCTGCCCGGCCAGCTCTCCGGCGGCCAGCAGCAGCGCGTGGCGATTGCCCGCACCATGGCGATGGAACCCAAGGTCATCCTCTTCGACGAACCCACCTCTGCCCTCGACCCGGAGATGGTCGGCGAAGTGCTCGACGTCATGCAGGCCCTGGCCCGCACCGGCGTGACCATGATCGTGGTCACCCATGAAATGGGCTTCGCCCGGCGCGTGGCCGATCGGGTGATCTTCATGGAAAGCGGGCGCATCGTCGAAGAGAACCAGCCCGAAGCGTTCTTCACCCAGCCCCGTGAAGCCCGCACCCAAGCCTTCCTGCAGGCCATCCTGCATCACTGAATACTGCTCACCGAATAGGAGCACTGCCTTGAATCTGCCCCTTGCTTCCTGCCCCGGCACACTCGACATGGACTACGTGCGGGCCCAGTTCCCCATGCTCGCCGACGGCTTCGCCTACCTCGACAACGCCGGTGGCTCGGCCGTGCTCGGCCGCGTGGCCGACCGGGTGCGCGACTACCTGCTCCACCACAGCGTGCAGCTGGGCGCCTCCTACAGCGGCTCGGTGGACGCCGGCGCGCTGGTGCTGCAGGCGCGCCAGGCCATCGCCCAGCTGATCAATGCCCGTCATCACGAAGAAGTGATCATGGGCGGTTCCACCACCCACCTGCTGCAGACGCTCTGCCGCGCGCTGGCGCCGAGCATCGGGCCCGGCGATGAAATCATCGTCACCAACAGCGACCACGAAGCCAACATCGGCCCCTGGGTACGCCTGGCCGAAGAGCGCGGCGCCACGCTGAAGTTCTGGGAAGTCGACCGCGACAGCCGCGAGCTGGAGCTGGCCGACCTGGACCAGTTGCTCAGCCCGCGCACCCGCTACGTCAGCATGACCCACGCCTCCAACATCCTCGGCAGCGTCAACCCGGTGGCCGAAGTCGCCCGGCGCGTCCATGCGGTCGGCGGCAAGCTGTGCGTCGATGCCGTCGCCTATGCGCCGCACCGTCTGGTGGATGTCCAGGCCAGCGCCGCCGACTACTACGTGTTCAGCTTCTACAAGGTGTTCGGCCCGCATTTCGCCGTGCTCTGGGGCCAGCGCCAGGCGCTGCTGGAGCTGCCGAGCCTGAACCACTTCTTCATCGGCCGCGAAGTGCTGCCCTACAAGCTGCAGCCCGGCAACCTCAACTACGAGCTGTCCCATGGCTGCGCCGGCATCAACGACTACCTGCTGGACATCGGCACCCGCCTCGGCGCCCAGGGCAACCCGCGGCAAGTCATGCAGGCCGCCTTCGATGCCTTCGAGCTGCAGGAAGACCAGGTGGCCGAGCGGTTGCTGCAGTTCCTCCGCGACAAGCCCGGTGTGCGTATCATTGGCCAGGCGCAAGTGAAGGATCGCGTGCGCGTGCCGACCATCAGCTTCATCGCCGACGGCCTGCAGTCGGAGAGCGTGGTGCGGGCCATGGACGAGCAGCGTATCGGCATCCGCTTCGGTGACTTTTACGCCAGGCGCCTGATCGAGCATCTCGGGCTGGCGAAGCATGGCGGCGTAGTGCGGGTTTCCATCGCCCACTACAACACACTGGAGGAGATCGACCGCCTGGTCGAACACCTCGATGGCACGCTCGATCGCCTGCGCTGATCGACGCTCCCCAACCTGACCGAGCCTCTTATGTCTGCCCCGAAGAATCTCACGGAACTGCGTGCCGCCATCGTCGCCCAGCAGGCCGACCTGACCCAGCGCATGCGCGATGCCGCGCGCTACCTGACGGACCACCCGCATGATGTCGCGCTGAACACCGTCGCGGCGCTCAGCGAGCAATCGGGCATCGCGTCAACGGCCTTCATCCGCCTGGCCAAGGCGCTGGGCTTCAACGGCTTCAGCGAGCTGCAGAAGCTGTTCAAGGAGCCTTTGCAGCAGGCCGGCCATGGCAGCTTCAGCGAGCGCATCCGCCACCACAAGGGCGAGCAGCTGCTGGAAGATCCCACCGATGTCGGCGGCATCCTGCGCGAGTTCAGCCGGGCCAACATCGTCTCCCTGGAGCACCTGGCGGAAGGCACCCAGCAGGCCGCCATCGAAGAGGCCATCGCGTTGCTGCAAGGCTCGCGCACCGCCTTCGTGATCGGCATGCGTCGCTCCTTCCCGGTCGCCAGCTACCTGAGCTACGCGCTCAGTCGCGGCGGTCGGCCGTCGGTGCACATCGGTGGTTTCGGCGGCACCCTGCGCGAGCAGGTTGGTGCGGTGCGCGCCGATGACGTGCTGGTGGCCGTGAGCTTTCCGCCCTATGCCGGCGACACCGTCGAGGCCTGCCAGCAGGCACTGGCCGCCGGCGCCAAGGTGCTGGCGATTACCGACAGCCTGCTCAGCCCGATTGCCCAGCGCGCGTCAGTGCTGATCGAGGTCAGCGACGCTGAATTGCTCGGTTTCCGTTCGCTGACGGCGTCGTTCTGCGTGGCGCAGACCCTGGCCATGGGCCTGGCCTTCCGCGACCGCCAGGCTGCGGACGGCAGTTTCGATCATCAGGTGCTCGAAGACATCGACTGCTGATCCACCCACGATCCTCTTGTTTGGTGCGGCCCCCAGGGCCGCTGCCAGGAGTCCCTCTGCATGAAAGAACCTGTTCGCAACCTCGTCGGCTACGGCCGTCATCGCCCCACCGGCCGCTGGCCGAATGGCTCGCGCCTGGCCATCAGCCTGGTGATCAACTACGAAGAAGGCTCCGAGCGTTCGCTGGCCATGGGCGACCCGGACCAGGAATCGATGACCGAGTGGGGCAGCTACCAGTGCCCGCCCGGCGTACGCAACCTGGCCATGGAGTCGATGTACGAATACGGCTCGCGCGTCGGCATCTGGCGCATCCTGGATATCCTCCAGGCCGCCGAAGTACCCGCCACCTTCCACGCCTGTGCGGTGGCCTTCGAACAGAACCCGGACGTCGCCCGCGCCGCCGTCGAACTCGGCCACGAAATCTGCAGCCACGGCTATCGCTGGGAAGAGGTCTTCCGCCTCAGCGAGGCCGAGGAGCGCGAGCACATCCGCCTGGCCATCGAGTCCTTCGAGCGTACCTGCGGCAAGCGCCCGGTGGGCTGGTACTGCCGCTATGGCGCCAGTGTGCATACCCGCCGGCTGGTCGCCGAAGAAGGCGGATTCCTCTATGACTCCGACTCCTACAACGACGACGTGCCCTACTTCGTCGAAGTCGAAGGCAAGCGCCATCTGGTGGTGCCCTACACTTCCGACGTCAACGACTTCCGCTACTGGAACACCCCGGGTCTGAACCAGGCTTCGGACTTCCTCGAGTACATGAAGGAAAGCTTCGATGTGCTCTACGAGGAATCGGCGCAGGGCCTGCGCATGCTCTCCATCGGCCTGCACCCGCGGATGGTCGGCCGCCCCGGCCGGGTGATGGCGATCAAGCGCTTCATCGAGTACGCCCAGCAGCACAGCGACGTCTGGTTCGCCACCCGCGAACAGATCGCCCGCGCCTGGCTGGAGCGCTCCTGAGGTGGCCGCTCCTGAGGTGGCCGCTCCTGAGGTGGCGGCTTCTGAGACAGCGGATCCTGGCGCCGGCGACAGCGCACTCTTCGACCTGGTCATCCGCAATGCAAGGGCGGTGACCGCCGCTGACGAGTTCCACTGCGATATCGCGGTGCAGGGCGGCACCATTGTCGCCCTCGGCCGCGACCTGCCGGCGGCAAGGCGCGAGATCGATGCCGCCGGGCGCTACGTGACACCCGGCGGCATCGACAGCCATGTGCATTTCGACCAGCCCACCGGCGACGGCTCGCGAATGGCCGACGATTTTCACAGCGGCACCCGCTCGGCGGCCTGCGGTGGCACCACCTGCGTGATTCCCTTTGCCTGCCAGCAGAAGGGCCAGTCACTGCGCGCCGCCGTCGAGGACTACCACCGGCGCGCCGAAGGCAAGGCACTGATCGACTATGCCTTCCACCTGATCGTCACCGACCCCACCGAACAGGTCCTGCGGGAGGAACTCCCCGCGCTGATCGACGAGGGCTACAGCTCGTTCAAGATCTACATGACCTACGACGCGCTCAAGCTCGATGACCGGCAGATTCTGGAAACCCTCAGCGTCGCGCGCGAGCACGGCGCCATGGTCATGCTCCACGCGGAAAACAGTGACTGCATCGGCTGGCTGACCGAACGCCTGCTCGCCGCCGGGCACAGCGCGCCGCGCTACCACGCCAGCTCGCGGCCGATGCTGGTGGAGCGCGAAGCCACCCACCGCGCCATCGCCCTGGCGGAGCTGGTGGATGTGCCGATCCTGATCGTCCACGTCTCCGGCCGCGAAGCCATCGAGCAGATTCGCTGGGCCCAGGGCCAGGGGCTCAAGGTGTATGCCGAGACCTGCCCGCAATACCTGTTCCTGACCGCCGACGCGCTGGGCTGCGATGAAAGCTTCGAAGGGGCGAAATGCATCTGCAGCCCTCCTCCGCGGGATGCGGCCAACCAGTCGGTGATCTGGAACGGCCTGGTCAACGGCAGCTTCGAGGTGTTCTCCTCCGACCACGCGCCGTTCTGCTACGACGGGCCGGAGGGCAAGCGCGCCCACGGTGAAGACGCCTCGTTCGAGCGCATCGCCAACGGCATTCCCGGCGTGGAAACCCGCATGCCGCTGCTCTGGTCCGAAGGGGTACTCAGGGGGCGCATCAGTGCCCAGCAGTTTGTTGCGCTGACCTCCAGCAATGCTGCGCGACTCTACGGCCTGGCACCGCGCAAGGGCACCATCGCCGTGGGCGCCGACGCCGACCTGGTGATCTGGAACGACGGCCTGGACCTGTGCCTGGACAACCGGATGCTGCACCACAACGTCGACTACACGCCTTACGAGGGCATGCACCTGCAAGCCTGGCCGGCGCTCACCCTGTCGCGCGGCGAAGTGGTGTTCGATGGCCGGCCACGACTGGAGCCAGGACGCGGCCGCTTCCTGCGCTGTGAGCGGCCGGCGCCGGCGCAGCATCGCCAGCGCGGCAGTCTTCTGCCGGTCTGAGTCACGGCAGAAAGGCGGCGACTACGAAATACCCGCGCTGATCCTGCGCGAGGAGACGAACCGCAAGCAAATGGGTTCGCGGCGCGTCTGGAGTAAACCTCTGTTCGCGAGCAAGCTCGCTCCTACAGGAACAGGCAGCACTGCTTTTCGTAGGACCGAGGGGGACGCCTAGTCCTTGCTCGCGAACCGCCCAACTGCAGACTTTCCTCAGGGCTTAACGCGCGGCTCGGCCTCGAAGGCACTGCGCAGCAGTTCGACAAACTCCGGCGCCGGTGGAATCTCCACCTCGCCGATGCGGCTTATCGGTACCGCCGGCGTCCAGGAGTTCATCAGCACGGCGCCGGTCAGGCGCGGCAAATCCTGGCGGTCGATGCTCAGCGACGACTGGCGCGCGCCGAGCCTGGCCAGTTGGCGCTGAAGGATGCCCATGGTGGTTCCGGCGAGCATCTTTGCCCTCGGCCAGATCACGCTTTCACCGTCCCAGAACGCCAGGTTCCAGATCGTCGCCTCGCTGAAGCGGCCACGGTGATCGGTGAATACCGCATCGTCGAAACCGGCGGTCACCGCTTCGCGCAGGTACCAGGTCTTGGCGATCTCGCCGACGTGTTTGATCTCCGGCAGCACCCGCTCATGCCCGGCAATGGCCAGCGACAGCGGGCCCTGCGGCCCATCCGACGGCGGCGCGGTGCGCACCAGCAGCTCGGGGCGCTGCTCGGGGCCGGCGACGGTGAACTCCCCGGCCGGCGAGTACACCGTGGCCATCAGCGAAGTGTCCGCCGGCGCCTGCTCCAGCGCGGCGCGCAAGGCAGCGCGGATTTCCTCGTCGGCATGGCTCTCGCCGAACAGCCGCTGCGAGGCATTGCGCAGGCGCTCCAGGTGCAGGTCCAGCCCACGGATGCCGCCGCCGCGCACCTGCATGGCGGTGAAGTGGGCGTAACCAGCAAAGGCCAACGGCGCAAGGTCATCGGCGCTGGCCGGCTGAGCATTGCGTTGGGTGATGTAGGGATGGATGGCGGCGGACATGGCTTGGGCTTCCTCTGCTTCAAGTTGATCTTCAAGGCAAGCCAACTATCGACCTTTGACGAAGCCAGGAGAAACGAGTATTTCTCGACGGATCATCAAGAAGGATTTGAAGATCGATGAGCCGTCCCTTTCCCGGAATTCGCTCGCTGCGCACCTTCGAGGCCGCCGGCCGCCACCTGAATTTCACCCGCGCAGCCGAAGAAGTCGGCCTCACCCCGGCAGCGGTCAGCCACCAGATCAAGGAGCTGGAAGACCAGCTCGGCCTCGGCCTGTTCGTGCGTACCAGCCGCAGCATCCAGCTGACCCCGGCAGGCGCCTTGCTGCTGGAGGCGGCGGCGGAGTCCCTCGGCCTGCTGCACCGCGCCACCGTGCGCGCGCGGCGGCTGGCGCGGACCTCGGAGCAATTGCGGGTTTCGCTTACCGCGCGCTTTGCCACCCACTGGCTGCTGCCGCGCCTGCCGCAGTTCCGCGCGCTGCATCCGGGGCTGAGGCTGAGCTTCGACGTCAGCGACGAGCTGCGCGATTTCGCCGTCGACGACATCGACCTGGCCATCCGCTTTGGCAGCGGACGCTATCCCGGCCTGCTGGCCGAGCGCCTGTTCGACACCCAGATAGTCCCGGTGTGCTGCCCCAGCCTGCTGGAAGACGGCCCGCCACTGTGCGAACCCAGTGACCTGCAGGCCCACACGCTGTGCCACGTAGTGTGCGAAACCGAAGGCGCGGCCTGGCCGGACTGGTCACGCTGGATGGCGGCGGCCGGCGTGGAGGATTTCGACGCCAGCAACTGCGTCACGTTTGAGGACACCAGCCACGTGGTGCAGGCGGTGCTCGAAGGCGGCGCGGTCGGGCTGGCTGACCACGCCATGGTCGCCCGCGAACTGGAGCAAGGGCTACTCGTGCAACCGTTCGAGCTGGGCGTGCGGGTCGCCGAGGACTACGCCTACAACCTGGTCTACCCGCAGGCCAGCGCGGACGACCCACGCGTCAGGGCCTTCCGTGACTGGATTCTGCAGGAGCTGGCCAGCTGACTCAGTCGCTGCGCGGTACTACCCGCGCACCAGCGCCCTGCCCTTCGACATAGACCTTGGTGCCAGGCTTGAGGTCGGCATTGACCGGCTGGGTCACCGACACCAGTACCCCGCTGTTCATCCGCACGATGATCTGCTGGGCCTGCCGCGGCTGGTCGTAGCGACGCTGTTCGGCATAGTTGCCGCCCACGCCGCCGGCCAGCGCGCCGGCAATCATCGCTACATCGCGGCCGGTGCCGCGACCGATCAGGCTACCCAGCGCGACGCCGCCCAGGCCGCCGAGAATGGCGCCGACACCGGTGTCATGGTTGCTCTGCACCTGGGTGTCGGTGACCTGCTCGACCACGCCGGTGCGGATTTCCATTTCCCCCGGCACGTTGTTCGACGCGCCGTAGCCGCCACCACCGCCATCCATCCCCGCGCAGGCGCTCAGGCTGAAGACGATGAAGCCAATGAGGAATCCGTGCTGGATGCGTTTCATGCTGTTCTCCCTGGAAGGTTCAGCGCTCGTGTTCGTTGGCCACGTCAGCGGCGGCGCGCAGCTCGGCGTCGGCCTCGGCAAGCAACTGGCGGGCGCGCCCGGCATGGCCGCCGAGCCGTGAGTTGTTGTCGTACTGTGCTTCGCCGATCAACCGCCATGCCTGCACGATATGTTCCTGCGCGGCCCGCAGGTTGCCGTGGTGTTCGCCGATATTGACCTCCGGCGGCCCGGCCTGGCTGCTGCAACCGAAGGCCAGACACAGGCCGGTGAGGCAGACAAGCTGCAGAAAATGTCGTGGCATGGCGGTCTCCCGTGTCCCGGCTCGCTTGCTGAGCATTGCCCAGATTTTCCCGAATGCCCGCCGGCAGGGCCTGCGGTGCGGGCTTTTCGACAGGCGGTCAGGCTCGACGGTTGCTCGCTGCGGGAGCAGACTTGCCCCTTGGTCCACCTGCCGGGGTCCCCTGCATGTTCGAGCGCGACGGCGTCACCTACGAGTTCCACCACATGGGCATCCCCACCGATGAACCGCGCGAGGGCGAGCGCTACAGCGCGCTTTACCGCATGTACACCAGCGACGCGCAAACCCAGCTGCTGCACGTGCAGTACCACCGTTTCGAGGCGGGCAGCACGCTGCACGAACTGATGCGCACGGTTCCGCACCCGGCCTTCAAGGTCTCCGACCTGGAGCGCGCCATCGCGGGCAAGCAGGTCATCCTCGGCCCCTACGAGCCCATCGACGACTACCGCGTGGCGGTGATCATCGATGGCGGCATCCCGGTGGAGCTGATCCAGACCCGCCTGAGCGACGAGCAGATCTGGGGCCGCGCCCGCAGCGGTGAGCAGGCTTCGCTGTATGCGGCGCAGCCCGACTGAAGCTTGCCTTAAGCGGGCTTTCCTGCGAAAACGCTCGCCCTCGCGGCATTGGCGCCGCATCCCGCACCTAGAGAAAGCACCATGAGCAGCGAACTGCAGATCGAAGATATCGTCGTCGGCGACGGCAAGGCCGTGGTCAAGGGCGCCCTGATCACCACCCAGTACAAAGGCACCCTGGAGGACGGCACCGTCTTCGACTCGTCCTACGACAAGGGCCGCCCGTTCCAGTGCGTGATCGGCACCRGCCGGGTGATCAAGGGCTGGGATATCGGCCTGATGGGCATGCAGGTCGGCGGCAAGCGCAAGCTGTTCGTGCCCGCGCACCTGGCCTACGGCGAACGCCAGGTGGGCGCGCATATCCAGCCCAACTCCAACCTGCTGTTCGAGATCGAGCTGCTGGAAGTGCTCACCCGCGACGACTGATCGCTCTCTTCGGGCTCAGGCCGGTACAGTTTCCACGTTGCGCCGCAGGGCCAGGATCGCCGTCGGCCCCTGGGCCTTGCGGGTGAACCAGAACACCCGGCTCACGCCACGGGTAATCGCTACGTAGGCCAGGCGCAGCTGTTCGTCCTGCTGGGCCTGGTCGTAGCTGCTGGCAAAGAAACCCGAAGCCGCGTACAGCGCGCTACGCAGCGGGTGTTTTTCCGGCGGCGCACAGTCGTCGACGATGATCGCCACTTCCGCTTGCAGGCCCTTGGCGCGGTGGATGGTCATGCCCTTCACCGGCAGCTTGCGGTCCAGTTCGCCAAGGATGGTCTGCAAGGTTTCATTGCGCCGGCTGAGCAGCAGCACGGCAGTCTTCTCCCGCGAGCCACGCGCGGCGACGTGCTCGCACTGCTTGCGGATTTCCTCCAGCAGCAGCGGCAGGCTGTTGCGCGCATCGAAGCGCTGCACCAGCTTCACCCCGTGGTCACCCGCCTCCGCCGACTTGAACGCGCGGCAGGTCTTGGCCTGCTTGTTGGCCACCCCCACCAGCACCCGTTCGCCATCGCGGATCACCGGGTCGATGCTGCGGTAGTTGGTTTCCAGCAGCAGCACGCGGCTCTTGCGCCGGCCCTTGCTGGGGAAATGCCGGTCGAAGTCCATGAACAGCTCCGGCGAGCTGCCGCGCCAGGCGTAGATGGATTGCCAGTCGTCACCGATGGCCATCAGGCTGACCGACTCGCCGCGCTTGGCGAGGTCGCGATGCAGCGCCTGCAGCCATTGCACGATCTGCGGCGAGACGTCCTGGAACTCGTCGATCAACAGGTGCTGGAACGGCGCCAGGGCCGCGGCCGGCAACTTGCCGTCGCCGAGCTGGTCGGTGAGGCGCTGGAAGGCCAGGTTGAAGGTCAGCAGGCCCTGCTCCTGCAAGGCTGCGTCGAAGGCCGCCCAGAACAGCTGCAACGCCTCGATGAACTGGCGCTCGCGCGGCGGGCAGGCGAGTTTCTGCGGCTGYAGTTGGGCGATGCGCAGGCCGATGCTTTCGATGAAGCCGGATTGCGCGTAGAAGGCTTCGAACAGCGGCAGCGCGACGAACTCGCCCGGCAGCTTGAAGGTATCCAGCGGTGCCTTGCCGATGCGTGGCGGCTTGCCGTCTTCGCCGGCTTCGGGCGGTGCCGGCAGCTCCAGCAACTGATGCACCAGCGTGCGGAATGCCGGCTGGTCGGCATAGCACTGCTGGTAGACCTGCTTGAGCAGGCGCTGCTGCGCTGGGCGCAGGCGGCCGGCGAGCAAGGGGTTGTCCAGCTCGCTGGCGGGGTCGCGGTCGTCCAGCTGCTCGAACCAGCGCGGGTTCTTCAGCGCCACCTTGGCCAGGGTGCCCATGGCCGAATGGAAGGTCCGCACGCACTGCCGCGCCTGCGCTGCATCAAACGGATGGCCCCAGTAGCCGAGCACCTTTACCAGTTGCTCGCGCAGCTGCGCGCAGGAGGCGTTGGTGAAGGAAATCACCGTCACCTTCTCGGCGTCGATCCCCAGGTGGCAAAGCATGTAGACCACCCGCAGCACCAGGGTGGTGGATTTGCCGGAACCGGCGCCGGCGAAGATGCGCGTCAGCGGCTCGGGCGCGAGGATCATCGCCCACTGCTCGTCCGATGGCAGGCTGACTATCCCGTGGGCGGCGGCCTGGGCCACGCGCTGGCGCATGTCGACGGCGTGCTGTTCATCCGGCGCCGTTGCAGTGCCGTATATGCCGGCAGCAGCCGCTGCTCGCGGGCGCTTGGGCGCGGGCGCGTCTCCGTCTTTCTTTGCCTTGGGGCTGCGTTTGGCCGGCGCCTTGCTCGCGCCCTTCGCCTTGCCCTTTGCCTTGCCACGCGCGCTCGTCTTGGGCTGCGCCGCTTCGCGCTCGGCGCGCAGGTATTCGGTGGTGCGGGGGAAATAACGCGCAAGGGCTTCGGCAACCAGCCGCTTGTAGCGTTCGACAGCAGACTCCATGGGTCCTACCAGATCAGTTACAGCGTTGAATCATAAGCGCTTTCGGACAATGACAGGCAATCAATCCGGCGGTTCCTCGATACCCTGGAAAATTGATAACCATTAGCGATTGGATTAGAGTCGGGCTCCCGCTTTTTCCGGCCACGCCGCCCCTACGGATGACCCCATGTTCGAACTGGAAAATGTCAGTTTCAGCGTCCCCGGTCGCACCCTCCTGCAACCGCTGAGCCTGCAGCTGGCCGACGGCAACACCCAGGCGCGGCGTTACTGGAGCCGGACTGACCAGTGCCCCCGAGGCGTAGCCGGTGGCCCCCTGCAGGATCAGACCG
>NZ_JASMRU010000059.1 GCF_030462585.1 Pseudomonas sp. CAN1
CCGGTCGCCGGGGCGTATCCAGTCGCCCAGGGCCTGGGCCAGGGTGGCGGCTTGCACGCCGCTATCGGGCAGATGCAGGCGTTGCCATTGCCACTGCGGCACGTCCAGCCCTAGTTCGGCCAGTGCCGTACGGCTTTCTTCCTGGCGTGCGCGGCGCAGGCTTTCCGGCGTCCAGCGCGGCGAGTCGGGATGGCTGCCTTCACCGTCGGTGACCGAGATCAGCAGGCCCTCGCGGTCCTGTTCGAGGCCCTGATCGAGGCTGGCCAGCAGGCCGCCGCAGGCCAGCACCTCATCGTCGGGATGCGGGGCGACCACCACCAGCCTTCGACCCGGTGGCAGCAGCTCGCTACGGCGGATGCGCGGCAGCCGCTCCAGCTGCACGCAACCGCGCCAGGCCGAGGCGGGCGTGCCGGTGGAACCGGCAATCAGGTTGGCTGCCTCGCTCATAGCGCCCACCGTTCCTGCTGCCGGTTCGCCAGGTGCAGGCCGAGGTGCGCCAGGTCGCGCTCGCCATGGCTCTGGCGGAGGAACACCGGCAGGTCGGCGGCGATCTGCGCAAAGCGCCGGTCGCGGCAGAAAGGCGTGGCGCCCAGGGCATGGCCGACATGCCATTGCACGGCCTCCACCGCGCCTTCGACCTGGGCCCGCACACGGCGCGCGTGCAATTCGGAATCGGCAGTGGGGTTGTCGTCGATCCAGCTGGCGCATTCGCGCAGCGCTCCGGCGGCGCCGGCCAGCGCAGCATCCACGGCGCCCAGGTGGGCCATGGCGTGCGGGTCTTCGCTGCGGCCGTTGCGCAGGTAACTGGCCAGGCGGCTGGCAGCGCCATACCAGCACGCGGCGATGCCGGCGCCGCCCTGCCAGAAGCCGGGCCGTTGCAGATAGGCCTGCGGAGCGCCCACGCAGCGCGCCAGTGCTCCGTCGAAGTCCACTGTGGCGCTGCGGGTGGCGGCCATGCCGACGGCATTCCAGCCGCCCTCGCCAATGCTCACGGCCGGCTGGTCCAGGGTCACGGCGATCAGTTGCGGGCGATCCTGCTCATCCTTGGCCGTCACCAGTGCGTGCTCCACCAAGGCTGCGCCGGAGCACCACGGCTTGCTGCCGCTGATGCGCACGAAGCCGGGCTCGCGGGCGATGATCTTCACGCTGGCGCCTGGCGGTTCCGCCGCCCAGACCGCCCAGGTGCCGGGGCGGGTCTCACCCTCCAGCTCGGCGAGGATGGCCAGCGCATCGGTGTGCCCCTCGTACAACTTGAGCAGCGACAGGTCACTGCCGGCCACCGCCGCCAGGGCCTGCCAGCGGCGCAGCGTGGCACCGCTGCCGGGGCTGGGCAGCAGGTCCAGGCCGCTGTCGCTCAGGTTGCGCAGGGCGTGGCCGAGCGTGGCTTGCTGCTGGTCGGCGTCCAGCGGCAGTTGGAAATCCTGGAGCAGGTCGCACAGTGCATTCAGGCCGTCCTGGGTCATGGCGATGTCCGATGGTGAGGGGCTTATTCATCCGGACTGGCTTTGCCGCGCGCGGGTTCAAACCCTCTGCGTGCTGTTCGTAGGGAAGCGGGAGACGCCCCGCGCAACACCTGCCCGTTGGCGAATTGTTCTGAACCCGCCTCGCCTGGGCCGGTCGGTCGAAACAGGGGCGCAGTGCCTGCCGCCCCGCGCTGCTGGGGTGTTGCACCAGGGCACGCTGCAGGCAATTGCTGGCACGCCAATAACCCTGACGAGAACCCACCAAGGAGTCACCCATGATCAAGCTCAACCGCAGCAAAGCCGCTGGCCCGTTCGCCATTGTCCTGCTGGCCTGGCTATCCATCGGCCTGGTACCGGCCTACGCCGCCGACGCAACCAAGCAGGTACCGACCAACGAGAAGCCCCACGGCCAGAGCCCCGGCCAGGCACCTACGCCGCCGGCTTCGCAGCAGAAGCAGAAGAATGAAGGCCGCACTGACGACAACAGCCAGGTGCAGCCCCAGGACAGCCAGCAGAAGCAGCAGGAAAAGAACCACGACAACACCCACAAGAAGGGCACCACGCCGGATGCCTATTGATCCGGGGCGCTTGCGTAGGAGCGGACTCCGTCCGCGATTGCTTCCCGCCGGCACGGTCCTCTCGCTGGGCGACGCCTATCGCGGATGAATCCGCTCCTACGCGACCCATGACGTCGGAGCCACCCTGTAGGAGCGGACCTTGTCCGCGAAATCCTCCCGGCAACACCGTGCGGGCGGATGGGCCTCGCGGACAAGGTCCGCTCCTACAAAAGCCGCACGAATGCCCACCTGTGCCGTAGGAGCGGACTCTGTCCGCGATTGCTTCCCGCCGGCACGGTCTTCCGCTGGGCGATGCATATCGCGGATGAATCCGCTCCTACAAAAGCCCGCGCGGCAGGCTGTGCGCGACGTCACCGGCTGGTCTGGCGGCAATGGTTTTCTGAACTCCGGCTAAGGCCGGCGCCTCTACCCGACAGGCCCCTTTATCGTGGAGAGCGCCCCATGACCGCGCCGAATAAACCCGGCCCGCAGCAGACCAAGGCCACGGCCAAAAGCGCCGGCTTCTCGCGCTTCGCCCAGGCCCTGTCGCAATGGGCCGGGCGCCCGCTGACCTTCGCCCTGGCCTGCGTGCTGCTGGTGGGCTGGGCGCTCAGCGGGCCGTTCTTCCACTTCAACGATACCTGGCAACTGGTGATCAACACCTCGACCACCATCATCACCTTCCTCATGGTGTTCCTCATCCAGAGCACCCAGAACCGCGACACCGACTCGCTGCACATCAAGATCGACGAGCTCCTGCGCACCACCCACCACGCCCACCGCGTGCTCATGGGGCTGGACGACATGGGCAGTGAAGAGCTGCAGAAGCTGCGCAAGACCTACGAGGACATGGGCGAGGACAACAACGCTGCCGAAGGCTCGCCACAGAACGTCGCCGACCGCGAAGAGCAGCAGGACGAGCGCGGCGCGAAGGACTGAAAGCCAACCCCAGGCCACGAGCCGTTACTGACCGCCATGGCCGCCTGCGGGCACCCTCGCCGGGCGGAAAAAAGGCGGAACCGGCGCGCACCGCACTCAGTCTTCTGCAGCACAACAGGCAGACGCCAGAGGTAGCCATGCAGCATGATTTGTCGGCACCGCAATACCGCGTACGCTTCGTCCGGGACGGCAGCGCTTACGAATTCCAGGTCGCCGACCCGGCGATGAGCGAGGCCCGCGCCTGGTGCCATGTCGCCCGCCATCTGCGGATTCCGATCAGCGATCTGCAGGGCTTCCAGAAGGCCTATCACTCCATCCGTAACAGTGTGGAGCGCCACAACGTGCACGACGTCAGCTTCAAATTGACGGCCGATCCAGCCTGAAGAAGCCCGCACGCAGGCGGGCTGAAAATTGTCACAGGTTTGCTCGGGGCTCAGCGTGGCAGGCGGGCTTCCGCTTCCAGCAGCCTCGCCGCATCACCCACGCGCATCCACACGCCGCCTTGCCATTCCAGCATCGCCAGCGAATGGTCCTGCACGTTGCGCAGGAAGTGCCGCGGGCCACTGCCTTGCTGCAGGCGCGAATCGCGCAGCACCGGCACCACCTCGTTGCTCAGCCACTGGCGCAGGTTGCGGTTTTCCGGGTGGAAGAAGTAGACCAGCAGCAGGGTGTAGAGCCCGCTTTCGCTGACCAGCAGTTCCTCCTCGCGGCCACCAGCCAGCAGCTCCCAGCGGTACTGGTCGGGGTCGAGCTTGCGTGGCACGCGGGCGCTGAAGTGGCTGTTGGTCAGCCGCGCCAGGTCGCGGGCGACGAACCAGGCCTGGCGGTCGATCATCAGGCCGCGCAGGGTGCGGTCGAAGCGCTGGAAGGTCTGGAAGCTCAGGTCGGGGCTGGCCGGGAATTCGATCCTTGGGGTCATGGCGTTCTCCTTGCTCAGGGCAGGAAGTACAGCAATCAAACCGCCACCCAAAGGGGAGGCGGACCGTGCAAGGGTGGAAACCGGTTGATAGAGCCATAGACCGGTCGGGCCGAAGCCCGCCTCACACGGTCCGCCATAGACAGCCAGGGACGACTCCGCCTCGTGAAAGGCTGGGTCGTCCCTGCTACAGCAAGGCTCTATCAAACAGGTTTCCACACCTGGCCACGGCTGTTCCGTGGCGGGAGGAACGCTAAGCAGGAGCCTTGTAGGACCGCAATACCAATTGCGCGTCGGGCGTTTCCCGGAAACCTGTGCCGGGCCGCACGGAAGGATCGCGGCGTAGGAGTCAGGTTCAGGAAAGGCGGAGGAGGGTGACAGGTCGGGGTGTTCGCGTCTGTAGGCCGATTCGTGGTGACGTGAGAGAAGTCGGATAACGCTCCGCACCCTTTTCCTACAGGGAACAGCTTGTCCGCCGACATGCCCGTGGCGGATAACACTGACGCGTCATACGCCCTACGGGGCGCCGAAGCACCCCACCCCCTGTAGGAGCGAGCTTGCTCGCGAACCGCCCAGCACCTGGCCGGCCAGGGAGTCTGTTGCCCCGCTGCGCTTCACACGGTGCCTTACCAAAAAGCGAAGCCAGGGCTGCCCGGCTTCGCTTGCTTGGGCGCCGTGCTCAGTCCGGATCGGCGCTGCGCGTGCGCTGCCCACCCTTGCGCCCGGCTTCGGAGGCCCGCTGCGGGTCGTTCCGGAAGTTGCCGCCGCTGTTGGAGCCGCCCTTGCGTCCCGCTTCGGCGGCGCGTTTGGGGTCTTCCGCAAAGTTGCCTTTTCCGCCTCGATGTTCGGCCATGGTGTTTCTCCTTGTGCTGGTATGTGTTGCGCAGGTATGTGGCGGGCAGGTAGCTCGCCAGGAATGGCGCTGCCGCGCAGCTCGCCCGGCAACAACGCATGTGGCGCTCAGGCGCGCAGTGGCTGGCGGATGCCGGCCAGGTCGCGCAGGCGGCCGCCGGCCACGACGATCTTGCGCTGGCGGTGTTTGCCCTGGCCGGGCTTGAAGGTGGGCAGCGGGATGCGCTTGGTGAACACGTCGACCTGCTCATCCGGCAGCGGACCGCTCTCGAGGATCAGGTCACGCTGGATGCGCCCGATCAGGTCGTCCAACTGCTGCTGGTGCTGCAGGTCCTGGCGGGTGATGACGCGGTCGAACAGGTGCGCGCCGCAGTGGTTGTGGAAGGAGCAGAGCAGCGCCTGGTCCGGGCGATTGGAGAAGTGGATGGCGTACTCGGGCAGTGCCTGGCAGATCAGTTCGCGGGTGCTCTGGAAAGTGCGGTCGACGGTGCATGGCATGGGCAGGTTCCTCCTTGTCGGTAGCAATAAGGGAGCAACCACCGGGCCAGCGCAAAAGCGCCGTAAGTCGTTGATCTGCGGTTGGCGGTAGTTGGAATTTGCACGCGGCGAGGGCAGGGGCCGTGCATTCTGCTACTGGCCAATTGATAAGCGAAGCGGCTATTTCGCGGGTTTCTCGCGGTTTCTCGTGGGTCGGCAGCCGCTCCGTTCATCGACCACGAGCAAACAAGTTGAACATCGCCACGGGCAATTTTTCAGAGCGGGTGTAAGGCTGCGAAAGATCGACCCTGCAGCGCCAGCCGAGGCCATGACCTGAACTTTGCTCGCCGACACCCGAGGAGGTTGCCATGCGCATCTGGGTAATTAGTTACCACAAGGACAACAACACCAGCACCGTGGACATGCCCCAGGCCACCCAGCCCAGCGTGGAGGAGGCGACGCGCTTCCTGCTCAAATGGGTGCGCGAGAACCTGCCGGCCGGCGACTACGGTGCCGCGCAGGACGACCACGGCGACCAGCCGACCACCGAGCTGCTGCGCCGCTACGGCATCACCCTGAGCGGGATCACCGAACAGTAGCCCGGCGACCTGAAGGTCCGGGGATCAGTCCTCGCGGATGCGGTACCAGGTGACGTACAGCGCCGGCAGGAAGAACAGCGTCAGCAGCGTCGCGGCGATGATCCCGCCGATCATGGCGAAGGCCATCGGCCCCCAGAACACTTCCCGCGCGATGGGGATCATGCCCAGGCTGGCCGCCGCCGCGGTGAGCAGGATCGGCCGGGTGCGGTGGTGGGTGGCCTCGATCACCGCTTTCCAGGGCGAGCGACCTTCGGCCTCGAAGGCTTCGATCTGGGTCACCAGGATCACCGAGTTGCGGATGATGATGCCGATCAGCGCGAGGATGCCAAGGATCGCCACGAAGCCCATGGGCGTGCCGGTGGGCAGCAGGGCAGCGACCACGCCGATCAGCCCCAGCGRCGCCACGCTGGCCACCAGCAGGGTCTTCTGCACGCTCTGCAGCTGGATCATCAGGAAGGTCGCCATGAGGAACAGCATCAGCGGCACCACCTGGCCGATCGGCCCCTGGGCCTTGCCACTTTCCTCGACGGTGCCGCCGGTGGCCAGCTTGTAGTTGGGCGGCAGCTTGGCGGCGAACTTCTCGATCTCGGGTTTCAGCACCTTGACCAGGTCCGGCGGCTGGATGTCGTCGGTGATGCTGGCCTTGAGGGTGATGGTCGGCTTGCGGTCGCGCCGCCACACCAGCGGCTGCTCCAGCTCGTAGCCGACGCGGGCGAAGGCCTTGAGCGGGATCGAGGTGCCGCTGGAGTTGACCATCTGCAGGTTCTCGATGGTTTCCGGCGAGCTGCGTTCGCTGTTCTCCGAGCGGCCGACCACGTTGATCAGGAAGATGTTGTCGCGCACCTGGGTCACGCTGGTGCCGCTGACCACGCTGTTGAGCATCTGCGCCACGTCCTCGGAGCCCAGACCGAGCTGGCGCAGCTTGTCCTGGGCGATCTCGATGCGCAGCACCTTACCCGGTTCGTTCCAGTCGTAGATGATCTCGCCGATGTGCGAGTTGCCGTCCAGCAGGCCGGCCAGTTGCATGGCGTAGTCGCGCACCTTGTCGACGTCCGGGCCGCTGATGCGGTACTGGATCGGCCGGCCCACCGGCGGGCCCATTTCCAGCGGTTGCACGTAGGTGCTGATGCCGACGAAGTCGCGGCGCAGGTTCTCGCGCAGGCGCCCGGCCAGGCGTTCGCGGGCCTCCAGGTCCTTGGCGACTATCACCAGCTGGCCGTAGAAGGGGTTCTGCAGTTGCTGGTCCAGCGGCAGGTAGAAGCGGATGGCGCCCTGGCCGATGTAGGAACTCCAGCGCGAGACGTCCTCGTCGTCCTTGAGCAGCGTCTCGACCTTGTCCATCACCCGGCGGGTCTCGGCGATGCTGCTGTTCTGCGGCAGGTTCAGGTCCACCAGCAGTTCGGGGCGGTCGGAGGAGGGGAAGAACTGCTGCTGGACGAACTGCATCAGGTACAGCGACACGCCCAGCAGGGCGACGGTGAAGACGAGGGTCAGCACATTGCGGCGCATGGCGCGCTGCAGCCAGGTGTCGAAGAAGCCGAACAGCCGGCTCTTTTTCTCCTCGTGTTTCTTCAGGGTCTTCGGCAGTACGTGCACGGCGATCACCGGGGCGAACAGCACCGCGACTATCCAGGAGAGGATCAGCGCGACGGCGATCACCGCGAACAGGGTGAAGGTGTATTCGCCGGCGGAGCTGGCGTTGAGGCCGATGGGCACGAAGCCGGCGATGGTCACCAGGGTGCCGGTGAGCATCGGGAAGGCGGTGGAGGTATAGGCGAAGGTCGCCGCCTGGTGCTGCGAGTCGCCCAGCTCCAGACGGGTGACCATCATCTCCACGGTGATCATGGCGTCGTCCACCAGCAGGCCGAGGGCGATGATCAGCGCGCCGAGGGAGATGCGCTGCATGGTGATGTCGGTGTACTCCATGAACACGAAGACCATCGCCAGCACCAGCGGGATCGAGCAGGCCACCACCAGCCCGGCGCGCACGCCGAGGCTGACGAAGCTCACCAGCAGGACAATGATGATCGCCTCGAACAGCGCGCTGGTGAAGCCGCCCACGGCTTTCTCCACCACCTCGGCCTGGTTCGACACCGTGTGTACGCCAACACCCACCGGCAGCTCGCTGGTGATCTGGTCCATGCGCTGGCGCAGCGCCTCGCCGAACTCCTGGATGTTGCCGCCCTTGCGCATGGCCACGGCGAGGCCGATGGCCGGCTTGCCGTCGTAGCGGAACTGGGTGCTGGGCGGGTCGACGTAGGTGCGCTGGATATCGGCCAGGTCGGAGAGCCGGTAGAAGCGGTCGTTGACCCGCAGGTTGACCGCGGCCAGGTCGGCCTCGGAGCGGAACTCGCTGCTGGTGCGCACCGAGATGCGCTCAGGGCCGGCCTCGATCACCCCCGAGGGGGTCACCGCGTTCTGCTGCTGCAGGCTGTCGAGCACCTGACGCTGGTCGATGCCCAGCGCGGCCAGCTTGCGGGTGGAGAAGTTGAGGTAGATGACTTCGTCCTGGGCGCCGATCAGCTCGACCTTGCCCAGGTTCTCCACGCTGCGGATGTCCAGCCGCGCCTTTTCCACGTAGTCGCGCAGCTGGCGGAAGCTCAGGCCGTCGGCGGTGAAGGCGTAGACGCTGCCGAACACGTCGCCGAATTCGTCGTTGAACGCCGGCCCCTGCAGGCCCTGGGGGAAGTCGCCCTTGATGTCGGTGATCTTCTTGCGCACCTGGTACCAGATGTCCGGGATCGCCTTGCCGCTGGTGGTGTCCTTCAGATAGACGTAGACGGTGGCCTCGCCGGGGCGCGTGTAGCTCTTCACGTAGTCCAGGCTGTCCAGTTCCTCCAGCTTCTTCTCGATGCGGTCGGTGACCTGCAGCAGGGTGTCGTCCACCGTCGCGCCGGGCCAGCGGGCCTGGATCACCATGGTCTTGATGGTGAAGGAGGGGTCTTCCTCGCGGCCGAGGTTGAAGTAGGAGAACACCCCCATGACCAGGGAGATGGCCATCAGGTACCAGACGAAGGACTGATGCCGGAGCGCCCATTCGGAGAGGTTGAAGCCGGTCTTTTCCTTGCCCTGTTCGCTCATGGCTGCGTCCCCTCGTCGATCCTGACCACCTGGCCCTCCTGCAGACTGTTCACCCCGGCGCTGACCACCCGTTCGCCATCGGCCAGGCCCTTGCCGACCACGAGCTTGCCGTCGCGGTTGCGCAGGACCTCCACTTCGCGCTGATGCACCTGGCGCTTCTGCGGGTCGATCACCCAGACCTTGGCGCTGCCCGTGGCCGTGCTGTCGCCGATCAGCGCCGTGGCCGGCAGGCTGCTGCGCGGCGCTACCGGGCTGGTGAGCAGCACACTGACCGTGGTGCCCAGGTGGAAGCTCGGCGGGGCATCGGCCAGGGTCAGGCGGATGCGCCGGGTGCGGGTGGTGGCGTCGGCCTGGGGCGCCAGTTCGCGCACGGTGCCGGTGGTGCGATCTTCCGGGGCGAGCTGGGCGCTGACCTCGAAGCGGGCATCGGCGGGCAGGCGCTGGACGAGGTCGTCCGGCAGGTCGACCACGGCTTCTTTCACCTCCGGGCGCACCAGGGTGACCACTTCCTGCCCGGCCTGTACCACCTGGCCGGCTTCGGCGTGCCATTGGGTGATGACCCCGGCGAAGTCGCTGCGCAGTTCGGTGTAGCCCAGCTGGTCCTGGGCGCGGCTGGTGGCCGAGCGCGCCTGGTCGAGCGTGGCGCGGCTAGTCTTCAGGCGGGTGCGGGCCTGGTCGAGGTTGGCCTGGGCGCCGACGCCGCGGGCCAGCAGCTCGCTCTGCCGGCGCTCGTCAGCCTGCGCGTCGATCCACTCGGCCTCCGCGCGGGAGGCGTCGCCCTTGGCGCTGAGCAGGGCGTTCTGCTGGTCGGTGGGGTCGAGGGTGGCGAGCAGGGTGTTCTTTTCCACGCTGTCGCCGACATCCAGGTTGCGCGCGGCAATGCGGCCATTGGTGCGGAAACCCAGGGTGGTTTCGTAGCGCGCCTGGATGCTGCCGGCAAAGCGGCCGACCTGGCGAACCTCGTCGGCCTTGACGGTGACGAACAGTACCGGGCGCGGTGGCGGCGCTTCCGGCTCCCGGGAGCAGCCGACGAGAGTGACCAGGGCGAGGAAGGCGAGGCGCGGCAGCTGCGGGTTCATGGCTGCGCCTCCGTGGCCTGCGGGCTGGTGGAGTGGGTCTGGGTGCGCGGCTCGGCCTGGGCACTGCTATCCACCGGCTCAGCGACCTGTTCAGGGCGCGCGACCTCGACTTTCTGGTTGGGGTGCAGCAACTGGCCGCCGGCGACTATGACCCGCTCGCCGGCTTGCAGCCCTTCGCCGATCATCACCCGCTCGCGGGCGAAACTGACCTGGCCGACCGGCTTGAGCTGGGCGCGGTCCTGATCATCCAGCACCCACACGGCCGGGGACTTGCCCTGTTTGAACAGCGCCGACCACGGCAGCAAGGCGCGCGGCTCGGCCGCCTGTGCCAGCTCCGCACCGACGACGGCGCCGAGCCCCATCGCCGCGGGCACCTGGTCGAGGCCGACCTTGACCTTCAGCGTGCCGCTGCGGGTATCCACCGTCGGCGTCACTTCGCGAACCCGGCCCTGCACCTGCACCTTCGGGTCGGAGAGCAGGTGAACGGTGACCGGCTGGTCGCTCTGCGCGCCCTGGAACAGTGATTCGTAGACGTTGAACACGGCATCGCGCTCGCCATCGCGGGCCAGGGTGAAGATCGGTTTGGTCGCCTGCACCACCTGGCCGACTTCGCCGCTGCGCTGGGTGATCACGCCGTCGGCGGAGGCCTTGAGTTCGGTATAGGAGAGCTGGTCGCGGGCCGAGGCCAGCTGT
Source organism: Pseudomonas sp. CAN1 (assembly GCF_030462585.1). Classification (GTDB taxonomy): domain Bacteria; phylum Pseudomonadota; class Gammaproteobacteria; order Pseudomonadales; family Pseudomonadaceae; genus Pseudomonas. The sequence goes on from NZ_JASMRU010000059.1 coordinate 10,657, forward strand.
GCGCGGGCGGCTTCCAGGGAGCTTTGCGCGGAACGCAGCTCGGCCTGGGCGCGGTCATATTCGCTGCGGCTGGTGTAGCCCTTGGGCAGCAGCTGGCCCTGGCGCTGGAAACCGACCTGGGCCAGACGCAGCCGGGCTTCCTCGGCGACCACCGCGGCGCGGGCGTTCTCCACCTGGGTCTGCAGGTCCTTCGGGTCGAGGCGGGCGAGCACCTGGCCGGCCTTCACCGCATCGCCTACATCGGCGCTGCGCTCGATGATCTTGCCGCCGACCCGGAAGGCCTGCTGCGCTTCCACCCGCGCCTGGATATCGCCGACCACGCTGGGGCGGGCGGCATAGTCGGTGGTGGCGACCTCGCGCACCAATACGCGCGGCAGGTGCTCGGCGGGCTTCTCGCGGCCACAGCCGGCGAGGCCCAACGTCAGTGCAATGGTCAGTGCAATGAAGCTCAGCCCGTGTGTCGTCTTCGTCATCCATTCCCCCAGGGTGCAAGTCCTGCGCGCACGTGGGCGGGCGTGGCGCGATACGAACTGTGAGTCGGCCCGTGCGGCGAACGTTCAAACAAAATGCGGCGTGCGGCGGGCAAAAGGTGGACATCTGCCGCGATTTCCCGGCAGTAGCGACGGGCCGCCAGGGCGCCCATGGACTCCCGCAGGGCCACGCCCGGAGCGGTTTTTCGAACTCTTCGTCGCACCGCCCGGTCAATCCGGAAATGACCACACCGGCCTGATCCGGGTAAGGAGACACCCAGGTGAACTGCTTTATCTGTGGAAGCGAATCGAAGGGGCTCGGGGATACCCATTGCACCCATCTGACTTGCCCGCTCTGCGGTGCCTATCGGATTTCCCTGGCGGCGACCGAGGAGATGCAGCGTGGCGGCCTGCAGCTGGATGTGGAGCGCTCGCGGCGCTGGATCGCCAGCTACGAGGGCAACGTCGGCACGCCGATGTTCAGCGTGCTGGTGGTTCGTCAACGGGCCCTGGAAAAAGCCAGCCCGTAAGCCACCGGCAGGCGAGGGACCGCCTGGTTTTTCTCTCCCGCCCGCGCAACGGGAGATCGGCTAACGCCGTCAAGGCTGCTACTCTTCGGCCTGCCGTCGAACAGGCCGAGTGACTCCAAGGAAGCCCGCGTCATGAGTGAAGAAATCCCCGCCGCAGAAGGCCTCAAGCTGAAGGTGCAGCCCAGCCACCTCAACTTCCCGGTGATCGGCATCGGGGCCTCGGCCGGCGGTCTTGGCGCCTTGTTGCGGCTGTTCGAGAACATGCCCAACGACAACGGCATGGCCTTCGTGGTGGTGATGCACCTCTCGCCCAATCACGAGAGCAGCGCGCACCACATCCTGCAGAAAGTCACCAAGATGAAGGTGCGCCAGGTCACCGAGCCGACGCCGATCGAGCGCAACTGCGTATACCTGATCTCGCCGGCCATGCAGCTGACCATGAACGATGGCTACCTGCGCGTGACCGAGCTCAACCCTGCCCAGCCGCGCCACATCGCCATCGACATCTTCATGCGCACCCTGGCCGATGCCCATGCCGAGCACGCGGTGAGCGTCGTTCTCAGCGGCAACGGCAGCGACGGTTCGGCCGGGCTGTCGCGGGTCAAGGAGCAGGGCGGGGTGACCATCGCCCAGGCGCCGGATGACGCCGAGTACGACGAGATGCCGCGCAGCGCCATCGCCACCGGCCAGGTGGATTTCGTCCTGCCGGTGGGCGACATACCGCAGAAGCTCATCGACCTCTGGCAGACCATGCGCAACATGCAGCTGCCCGCCGATGCCGACGTGGCCACGCCGTTCCGCTCCATCGAGGACCCGGAGCAGTCGCGCGCCGCCGAAACTGCGCTGAAGGAAATCCTCGGCCTGTTGCGCACCCGCACCGGCCACGACTTCAAGCATTACAAGCGCGCCACGGTGCTGCGCCGCATCGAGCGGCGCATGCAGGTCAACCGCCTCGGCGACCTGCCGGCGTACCGCGCCTTCCTCCAGGGCGCGCCGGAAGAAACCAAGGACCTGCTGGCGGACATGCTGATCGGCGTCACCAACTTCTTCCGCGACCGCGAGGCCTTCGAGGCGCTGGAGCGGGAGATCATCCCGCAGCTGTTCGAGATGCCGGTGGCAGGGGATGCCCCGGTGCGCGTGTGGAGCGCCGGCTGTTCCTCCGGCGAGGAAGCCTATTCCCTGGCCATGCTGCTGGCCGAGTTCGTCGAGTACCGCGAGAGCGACCGGCAGTTCCAGGTGTTCGCCACCGACATTGACGAGCACGCCATTGCCATTGGCCGCAGCGGCGTCTATCCCGAGGCGATCCTCCCCGATATCACGCCGCAGCGCCTGCGCCAGTACGTGACCAAGGAGCAGACCCGCTACCGGGTGAAGAAGGAAATCCGCGAGCGCGTGCTGTTCGCCATGCACAACCTGCTGCGCGATCCGCCGTTCTCCAAGCTGCAGCTGATCAGCTGCCGCAACCTGCTGATCTACCTCGACCGCGAGGTGCAGGCGGACATCCTGCAGATGTTCCACTTCGCCCTGGCGCCGGGCGGCTACCTGTTCCTGGGCAGTTCCGAGTCGGCCGACGTATGCCTGGAGCTGTTCACCCCGGTGGACAAGAAGAACCGCATCTACCGCGCCAAGGCCGGCGCGGTGCTGGGTCGGCCGGCGTCGCCGCTGCCGATCATGCCCAATGCCGACACGCCGCAGGCCAGCAGCGAACGCCCGGCCGAGCGCCGGCGCATTTCCTTCGCCGACCTGCACCAGCGCGTACTGGAGCAGTACGCGCCGCCCAGCGTGGTGGTCAACCACGATTCCAGCATCGTGCACATGTCCGACCAGGCCGGGCGCTACCTGCGCTACGTCGGCGGCGAGCCGTCGCACAACCTGCTGTCGCTGGTCCACCCATCGCTGCGCCTGGAGCTGCGCACCGCGCTGTTCCAGGCCTTCCAGACCGGCAAGAGCGTCGAGGCGCGGCGAGTCAAGCATGAGCGCGAAGGCAGCACCTCGTACATCAACATGGTCATCCGGCCGTTCCGCGACCAGGACGCCGACTTCGCCCTGGTGATCTTCGACGAAGTCGAGGAGACCATGAGCAGCGATGCCAACGGTCACCAGCAGAACGTCAAGGACAGCGTGCTTTCCCAACTTGAAAGCGAGCTGCAGCGCAACAAGGAGCAGCTGCAGGCGACCATCGAGCAGGCCGAGACTTCCACCGAGGAGCTCAAGGCTTCCAACGAGGAACTACAGGCGATCAACGAGGAGCTGCGCTCGACCACCGAGGAGCTGGAGACCAGCAAGGAAGAGCTGCAGTCGATCAACGAGGAGCTGATAACGGTCAACCAGGAGCTGAAGACCAAGGTCGAGGAAACCGGCAAGATCAACGACGACCTGCAGAACCTGATCGCCTCCACCGACATCGCCACCGTCTTCGTCGGCCGCGACATGCGCATCAAGTCCTATACGCCGCGCGCCACGGCGATCTTCAGCATTATCGCCTCGGATACCGGGCGCTCGCTGCTGGACATCACCCATCGCCTGGATTATCCGGACCTGGCCCGCGACGCCTCCAGCAGCTTCGAATCCCTGCGCACCATCGAGCGCGAGGTCTCCAGCCAGGACGGCAAGCGCTACCTGGTGCGCATGCTGCCGTACCGCACCACCGACAACATCATCGACGGCGCGGTGCTGACCTTCATCGACATGACCGAGCGCCGCCTCGCCGAGGACAAGGCGCGGGAGAGCGAGGAGCGCCTGCGCCTGGCAGTGGAGAGCACCCAGGACTTCATCATCATCACCCTCGACCGCAACGGCAGCATCACCGGCTGGAACAAGGGTGCCGAGCGCGCCTACGGCTACCGCGAGGCCGACGTGCTGGGGCAGAGCCTCGACATCCTGCACAACGAGGAAGACCAGCGCGCCGGCGTGCTGCGCGAAGAGCTGCGCGTGGCGCGGCAGATGGGCCGGGTGGAAACCGATCGCTGGCACCTGCGCAAGGATGGCAGCTCGTTCTTCTGCAGCG